>FMVK01000003.1:284495-341840 GCA_900102065.1 Lachnospiraceae bacterium XPB1003
CAGCAGACAGGCTTCGGCCAGCCCGCACAGCCCGGCCAGTTCGGAATGAACCAGGGGCAGCAGACAGGCTTCGGTCAGCCCGGACAGCCCGGTCAGTTCGGAATGAATCAGGGACAGACTTCCTTCGGACAGCCGAATCAGTTCGGTCAGCCCGGAAATGATCCTACAAACGGATCTGACAAACAGTAATTTACCCGCGAAGAAGGAGGCGGATCAATAATGGGAATGACAATGACACAGAAGATACTTGCTCACGGAGCAGGGCTTGAGAAGGTAGAAGCAGGCCAGCTTATCATGAGTAAGTTAGATCTCGTACTGGGTAATGATATTACCAGCCCGGTAGCGATAAAAGAGATGGGGAAGTTCAACAAGACATCTGTATTCGATAAGGATAAGATCGCTCTTGTTCCCGACCATTTTGTGCCGAATAAGGATATCAAGTCGGCAGAACACTGCAAATGCGTTCGCGAATTTGCAAGAAAGAATGATATAACAAATTATTTTGAAGTAGGTGAGATGGGAATCGAACATGCACTTCTTCCGGAAAAAGGACTTACGGTTCCCGGAGATGTGATCATCGGTGCTGATTCACACACATGCACATATGGTGCTCTCGGAGCATTTTCAACAGGTGTTGGATCGACTGATATGGCAGCAGGAATGGCTACCGGTGAAGCATGGTTCAAGGTACCTGCGGCTATCCGTTTTGTACTCACGGGAAAGCCTGCAAAGTGGATTTCCGGTAAGGACATCATCCTTCATATCATCGGAATGATCGGTGTTGACGGTGCGCTTTATAAATCTATGGAATTCACAGGCGACGGAATACAGTATCTTTCAATGGATGATCGTTTTACCATCGCCAACATGGCTATCGAAGCAGGCGGAAAGAACGGTATCTTCCCTGTCGATGATATCACGAAGGAATACCTCAAGGAACATACAAAGCGTGAGTGGACAGCTTTTGAAGCGGATGAAGATGCTGTTTATGACGAGGAATACGTGATCGAGCTTGATAAGCTTAAGCCCACCGTATCATTCCCTCATCTTCCCGAGAATACTCATACTATCGATGACTGCGGCGATATCGCTATCGATCAGGTAGTAATCGGTTCATGCACGAATGGAAGGATCGCTGATATGAGAACGGCTGCAGAGATCCTCAAAGGAAGACATATTGCAAAGGGCATGCGTTGTATCGTGATACCTGCTACACAGAAGATATACATGCAGGCTATGGAGGAAGGTCTTCTCAAGATCTTTATCGAGGCCGGTGCGGTAGTGAGTACGCCTACATGCGGTCCGTGCCTTGGCGGATATATGGGTATTCTTGCAGAGGGCGAGCGTTGCGTTTCCACAACCAACAGAAACTTTGTCGGACGTATGGGACATGTAAAGAGTGAGATATACCTTGCAAGTCCCGCTGTTGCGGCTGCTTCAGCTATAGCAGGAAAGATCGCATCACCTGAGGATATTTAAGGTAAAGGAGAGAAAGATGAAAGCAGAAGGAAGAGTATTTAAATTCGGAGACAACGTTGATACTGACGTTATTATACCTGCACGTTACCTTAATTCATCAGACCCTGCAGAGCTGGCGGAGCACTGCATGGAGGATATAGATGCGGAATTTGTTAAGAAGGTAAAGAAGGGCGATATCATAGTGGCTGACAAGAATTTCGGATGCGGTTCTTCAAGAGAGCACGCACCCATTGCTATCAAGGCAGCAGGTGTAAGCTGTGTTATCGCAGAGACTTTTGCCAGGATCTTTTACAGAAATGCCATCAATATCGGACTTCCTATTCTTGAATGCCCCGAGGCTTCAAAGGCTATTAAGGCAGGAGATGAGGTTGTGGTTGATTTTGACAGCGGTGTGATAACAGATAAGACAACCGGTGAAGAATTCAAGGGACAGCCTTTCCCTGAATTCATGCAGAAGATCATCAAGTCCGAAGGACTGATCAATTACATCAACAGCGAGAAGTAATAATGTACGCTTATTTTAAAGGTACTCTTGCAAAGAAAAAGCAGGGAAGTATCATCCTGGAGACAGGCGGTATAGGATATAATATCGCCTATCCCGACGGGATGCTTGACTACCTTCCTTCGACAGGCGATGAGACAGTGATCTATACTTATACATCCGTGACACAGGATGCCATATCACTGTACGGATTCCCAAATGAAGATGCACTTGATATGTTCAAACAGCTTATCAAAGTAAGCAATGTGGGACCGAAGGCGGCGATGGCCATCTTATCAGTACTTAATCCGGACAGTGTGAGGATTGCTATTGCTACCGGAGATACCAAGGCGCTTGCAAAAGCTAAGGGTGTATCAACTAAGACTGCGGAACGTATCATCGTGGATCTTAAGAATAAGATTGAGCTTGGAGATATCGTTACAGTCCCCGGTGTGAGTGTGGAAACCGCTTCCGGAGATGCAATGAACAGCAAGGCGGCAGAAGATGCGTGCGAAGCTCTTACAGCCCTCGGCTATGGCAGGAAGGAAGCGCTCAGAGTCGTATCGAAGGCATTACAGAAGGCAGGAGAAGACGCATCATCCGATGCGTTACTCAAGGCAGCATTAAGAGAGTTGAAGACTCCTTAAGTAAGCATAATGAAGAGAATGATCGAGACTTCCTTTACAGAGGAAGATGAAAAAACAGAACCCACTTTACGGCCACAGACTTTACAGAATTATATAGGGCAGCAGAAGATAAAAGATAATCTGGCTGTCTATATACAGGCAGCAAAAGAAAGAAAAGAACCACTGGATCATGCGTTATTTTACGGTCCGCCGGGATTGGGAAAGACCACTTTGGCAGGTATCATTGCCAACGAGATGGGTGTACATATGAAGGTGACCAGCGGCCCTGCTATTGAAAAGCCGGGAGAGCTTGCCGCCATACTCAATAACCTTCAGGAGGGAGATGTACTCTTTATCGATGAGATACACAGACTTCCCAGGACAGTAGAGGAAGTTCTTTACCCTGCAATGGAGGATTTTGAGATCGATATCATAATCGGCAAGAACGGAGAGTCTACCAGATCGGTAAGACTTGATCTGCCGAGATTTACACTTATCGCAGCTACAACAAGAACCGGACTTCTGTCAGCACCCTTACGTGACCGATTTGGTCTGATAGAGCATCTGGAATTCTATACGGTAGAGGAGCTTAAGACCATTATCAGGAATTCGGCTAAGATCCTTGATGTAGAGATCGATGATGCCGGAGCAGAGGAAATGGCCAGAAGATCCAGAGGTACGCCGAGACTAGCCAACAGGATGCTTAAGCGTGTAAGGGATTTTGCGCAGATTAAGTTTGACGGTGTGATAACAAAGGACGCGGCGGAATATGCTCTTGATCTTATGAAGGTGGACAGAGACGGACTCGATCAGTTGGACAGGAACCTGCTGCTTACACTGATCAATAATTTTTCGGGCGGTCCCGCAGGTCTTGATACTCTGGCTGCGGCACTCGGAGAGGATGCGGGGACAATAGAGGACGTTTGCGAACCCTATCTGTTACAGAACGGATATATTAACCGTACTCCAAGGGGAAGAGTGGCAACGGAAAAAGCCTATCTTCACTTTGGACTTGATTTCAAGGCTGACTCTGATTATAATTGATATTGGTTTACGTAATATTTTTATGAGACGGATTTAATCAGATAGGGAGTCTTGTCATGTCGGAGAAAAAAGTTATCAAGGTCTTGATCGCAGATAAGGTCATGACTATGAGTGGCTACGAAAGCGAAGAATATATGCAGAAGGTAGCGGCTTATATCAATGACAAGATCGATGAGTATAAGGCGGTAACTTCTTTCAAAAGAGCGACTCCCGATATACAGCACAGATTGCTTGAGATCAATATAGCAGATGACTATTTCAAGGCTCAGACCAGAGTAGATGAGCTGGAGGAAGAGATCAAGATCAAGAACAACGAACTTGATGATATAAAGCATGACAGCGTAAACAAGGCTATGATAGCCGACGAAATGAAGAAAAAACTGGATCAGGCGCTTAAGGATCTTCGCGAAAGTGAGAAGAAAGTTGTAGAGCTGCAAACGGAGTTAAAGGTACGTGGCGTCGGAAATAAAAGATAAAAAACAATCAGATCACAAAAGCAGCTACCGTGAGGGGCTGCTTTTTTTACCGGAGCTGTTATCCCCGGCGGGAGATTATGAGACGGCTGTCGGTGCTCTTAATGCGGGCGCGGATGCGGTTTATCTTGGGGCATCCGCTTTTTCGGCACGCGCATATGCGAAGAATCTGGACACGGAAGAGATCATAGAGATCATTCGTTATGCGCATCTTTTCGGGAAAAAGATCTATCTTACATCAAATATCCTCATGCGAAATTCGGAGCTTAAGGAGCTTCTTGATATAACAGACAGACTTTACGAAGCAGGCCTTGACGGATGTATCATCCAGGATCTCGGCGTGCTTTCTCTTTTTTCCGAGAGATATCCCGACATGGAGAGACATGCCAGCACACAGATGGCGATCCTTTCATCTGCAGGTGCAAGGATGCTAAAAAAATACGGTGTAACGAGAGTAGTACCGGGCAGAGAGCTGTCGCTTGCAGAAGTGAAGGCGATTAAAGCCGAAGGGCTGCAGGCAGAGTGCTTTATCCATGGTGCAATGTGCTATGGTTATTCCGGAAGATGCCTTATGAGTTCCCTGGCAGGCGGAAGGAGCGGGAACAGAGGAAGATGCGCAGGACCTTGCCGACAGTTCTACAGATGTGATGGCGGTGACGAGGGATACATCATCAGTATGAAGGATATGTGTTCCGTAAAAGCCATTCCTGAGCTTATTGATGCAGGGGTGGATTCCTTCAAGATAGAAGGTCGTATGAAAGATGCCGCTTACAGTGCCGGTGTTACAAGTGTCTACAGACATGTGATCGACGATTACATAAGGACCGGCAGGTTTATTCTGTCGAAGGACGATGAATATGCATTAAAGAATCTCTATATCAGGAGCGAGGTTCAGGAAGGATATTATTTCAAACATAACGGAAAGGACATGATATCTGTTGATTCACCGGCATATGTAAAAGTACCCGATGAGTTAAAAAGCGCTGTGCGTGAGAAGTTCTTGTCAGGCAGATTAAAGACTCCCGTATCCGCCAAGATCATCGTAAAAAAAGGAGAGGCGCTAACATTTGAATTAAATGCGGGAACATGCACGATCACCAAAAAAGGTGACGTTGTTGATGCCGCATCTTCGAAGCCTACTCAGGATGATGTGATAAGAGAGAAGATCTGCATGACCGGGGCAACTGATTATGAGATAACGGAACTTCTTATTGATAATGACGGAGAAAGTTTTGTTCCTATGAGAGCACTCAAGAAGATAAGAAGAAATGCCTTTGAAGAGCTGGCAGAGAGCGAATCTTTTGGGAAGACAAATACAAGAAAGATCACAAAAGATATCGGTGACGGATTATCACTGATTGGGACTTCATCAAAAAGAGGAAAAAGAAAAGCGGCATTGGAGCCTGTTTATTATGCCGGAGTCAGTGATGCAGGACAGCTCTCGGAAGTGATAAATTCAGGATTTATCGGAGCAGTGATAGTTCCGCTTGATCTGCTAACCGATAACGGTAATCTTGCAGAAGATATAAGGCAATCCGGGAAAAGCTTATATTTAAGGCTTCCGGGTATCGTCAGACAAAAGGATCTCGGAAGGATAAGAAAGAAATTAAATAAAGCTGTGGAGGAATATTGCCCGGACGGCGTATATGCAGACAGCTATGATGCATTGGCACTGGCAAGTGAGTTCTTTGAAAAGGAGAAGATACATACGGATCTTCATATGTATTCTTTTAATTCTTATTCCATAAGAGAACTGTTAACGGAAGCGGCGTATTATACCATTGATGTGGAATCAAATATCCGTAATATCGAAGAGAAGTCGGAACCGGAGAATGCCGAACTTATAGCATATGGTCACATACCGGTAATGTATTCCGCTGGTTGTGTGATACTTACTGCAAAGGGCGGCTGTAACAGGAATGAGAACAGAACCTTTATATCGGATGAAAAAGGACACAGTTTTCCTGTGATCCCTGTCCATGAGTATTGCTATAACGTTATCTATAATTGTGTTCCAACATCTTTACATACAGTATTGGATGATGTGAAAGAAGCAGGGATAGCAAAGGTATTCAGACTTGAATTCACTGTTGAAAGTGAGGAGGATACACGCAGGATACTGAAATATTATGAGGACGGCGCGAGGGGGGATGCACCGGGATGCCTTAAGCAGTATACTAACGGACATCTTTTCAGAGGTGCAATGTAGGATTTTATATGACTTTATTTTTTATCGAAATAGGAAAATATATCAATATCGTACTGGCAGGGATCTACTGCATTCTTGCATACATCTCTCTCGGCCGTAAGGATGAGGATGGACGTAACGGTATTTTTCATGTGCTTGAATTCATCACTATACTGTTGTTTTTGAGCGGCGTGACAGATCTGGCACTGGCAAATTCATATGCAGGCGACGATGTTGCCATGCGTAATGTGATACTCCTCGGTATTGCCGAAGCAGCGGGGCTCTTTGCTTTTGCGAGACTGATGTATCATTTCTATCCTGAGATGAATCGTCTGCTCTTAGCCGATATGGAATTCATGCTCTGTATCGGATTCGTAGTATTGATGCGACTCAATTACAGACATGCGCTGCGTCAGTATATCATCATTGCGGCGGGGCTTGCTGTATCTATGTTTATCCCCTGGCTTATACACAGGATAAAGCTTATCCGGAAGACCGGCTGGATATGCGGAGTGGCAGGTGTCGCAGCACTGTTGGTCGTATATATTCATGGAAGTATCACTAACGGTGCCAAGCTTTCAATGAAGATATGCGGTCTGACTTTTCAGCCTTCCGAGATCATCAAGATACTGTTCGCCTTCTTTATCGCAGGCATACTTTATAAATCGGCAGGGTTCATTAAGATAGTCATTGCCACGGCCTGTGCATCAGCTTTGATACTGATCCTTACCATTTCCAGGGATCTGGGAATGGCTCTTATTTATTCTGTGATGCTGATCGCAATGATCTATATGGCAAGCGGCAAGATAAGATATGTACTCATAGGAACGGGAGCAGGCGCAGGAGCGGCAGTTGCTGCTTATAACCTGTTTTCACATGTTCGTGTGAGATTCAATGTCTGGATGGATCCATGGACGGACATAGACAATACCGGTTACCAGCTGACACAGTCTTTGTTTGCAATAGGTACAGGTAACTGGTTTGGAATGGGTATCGGTCGCGGTAAGCCGGCGACGATCCCGGATGTGGAAGATGATTTTATCTTTTCGGCTATTTCCGAAGAATCGGGATTGATATTCGGTATTATTCTTATCCTTGTTTGCCTGAACCTCCTGATAACAATGCTTCTCATGGTCGGAAGAGTGCAGGACAGTTTTTTCAGGATAGCAGGAATGGGTATGGCAGTCTGCTACGGTATCCAGACTGTTCTTACGATAGGTGGTGGTACGATGTTTATCCCGCTGACCGGTGTGACACTTCCGCTCGTAAGTAATGGTGGAAGCTCTGCTATGGCGACGTTGTTGTTATTCGCTGTATTGCAGGGAATAAGCCTTATCAGAATGGATGAGATCTATGAGGGTACAAGCCCTGTAAAGAACGAGGAAGTTAAAAAAGAAAAGCCCGAGAAGAAAGAAAAAACTGATAATAAAGAAAAGCCTGAAAAGAAAGAGAAACCCGGGAAAAAGAATAAAGAGCCTCGAGAAAGCAAACGAAGAACAGGAGCGGGTGCAGCAACGAATGAAGAATCTCATGCTGAAGCCGGGGATGAAGGCGCTTACAGAGAAGCGTCGGAATATGAAGAAGATACATCATATGCCGGAGATGCTGATGATGTCGAGTATGACGAAGAAGTGAGCGACGAAGAGTTCATCGACGAAGAAGATGATGAAGAATTCTCTGATGAAGATCGTGATCCCGAAGAAGAGGCTGATACGGACTACGATGATGAAGATGAGTACGAAGACGATGACGAGTACGAAGACGATGACGAGTACGAAGATGATGAATACGATGAAGATGATGACAGCGAGTACGATGATGACAACGAGTATGAGGATGACGAATTTACAGATGGCGAAATAGAAGAAGATCCTGAATACGAAGATTATGAGCTGTATTATCATCAACGACAGGATAAAGGCATGTCTGAACCGGTGGATGAAGATTATGCCGATGAGTTCGATGACAGCGATAAGAAGTTTTAAGTTAAGCAATCATAAAAACAATTAATGCTCATGAAAAAAGATTGGGAAAAAAAGAAAAAGATCAAAAATAGTAACTATCCGGGATGGTCTGCGGCATTGATAACAATTATCATGTTTGCCGTTATATTTGCGGCTATGATAGTTAATGTCTTCATGTTTCAGTCTAAAGACAGAAGTGTTGTTTATACCAATTCTTACAATCATGACCGTATGGATATCATCAAGACCAGGATCAGCAGGGGAACGATCTATGCTGCTGACGGAAGCGTTCTTGCTAAATCGGTTGAAGATGATGAAGGAAATGAGATAAGAGAATATCCGTACGGTGAAGTATTCGCTCATCCTGTCGGCTTTTGCCAGAAGGGGGTCATGGGTATTGAAAGAGATATGCAGCCTTATCTGATGAGTACAGGTATCAGTATCTCCGAGCAGCTCGATAATGCGATGAATGATAAGAAGAATCCCGGAAATAATGTTTATACAACACTGAATCCGAAGCTTCAGGAAGCAGCGTTTAAAGGCCTGGGGGATAAGACCGGTGCCATCATAGTTACCGAAGCTAAGACCGGAAAGATTCTTGCTATGGCATCTACGCCGTGTTTTGATCCTAATGAAATTGAATCGAAATGGGATGAAATCTCGAAAGATGAGGATAACAGTCCGTTGTTAAACCGTGCATCGCAGGGCTTATATCCCCCGGGATCCACATTTAAGATACTGACAGCAGCAGAATTTATAAGAGAATATCCCAAGGATTGGAGAAATTATACTTTTTCATGTTCGGGTAAATTCACATTCGGAGACGAATCTGTAAGCTGTTTCCATGGCAGTGTACACGGAGATGTGGACCTGAGCACTTCATTTGCCAAGTCCTGCAACAGCTCTTTTGCAAATATCGGAACAGAATTAAACCGGAAAAAATTTGCACAAATGCTTGCCGATATGAAGTTTAATGAGAAGCTTCCCGTGGAATTCGAATCTTCGATAAGCAGGATCTATTGGGATGTGGATATGAAGGATAAGGATATGCTTCAGATTTCCATCGGTCAGTCCAGAACTATGATGAGCCCTCTGCATCTCAATATGATAACCCAGGCTGTGGCGAATGACGGAGAGATGTTATGTCCTTACCTTACGGAACGGGTAGAGAATGCAAATGGTCAGATCATCGCAGATTATAAGACAACAAGCCTCGGAAATGTACTGGATAAAAACGAAGCTGATGTGATGCACGAACTCATGAGAGAGGTTGTTGTATCAGGTACCGGTGATGACCTGAATAACAGATCTTATACTGTTTCCGGAAAAACGGGTTCTGCGGAGATTTCCGACAGCAGCACTTTAAGCCATGCCTGGTTTACGGGATATGCTCCGGCTGAGGATCCGGAGATAGTGATAACAGTGATAATCGAAAAGGGAGGGTCCGGCGGAGCTGTTGCCGCACCAATAGCAGGCGAAGTTCTGGATGTATATTTTGAGGGTGGATCAGAGGAGTGAGATGATGGATAAAAATGTTCCTGCAATCTTTAGCATATGGAAGATCATCGGATTATTCATCGCGCTTGCTGCCCTTGGATATAAAGTATATTTCACTGTGACAAATTATGATTCCATATCAGAATGGTGGGCCGGACTGATATTTTTGTTTTTTGTTGGTTTCATTACAAGTTTGATCACAGCCGTTAATTCTTTTACGAGAGGGATGGTCACTTTGATCATATCACTGGTGATCGTGATCATATCCATGTGTTTATTGGGGATTGATATTCTTTGCCTGCTTGGCTTTGCGGCAAGTCTTGATGATGCTTCTTTGATCGACAGAGGTATATTTCCTTTGGTTAATATTCTGAATATCTTGGCAAGTGTCTTTGATCTCATTGGATTCTTTTTTATCAAAAATCATCATGAAAGGTTACTTTTCCCTGATGATCGTTAAGGGATGATCATTACGTTAAAGCATGTGAGATTTGCTGATGATAGTATTACGCAGAGTTTGCTCATAACAGTTAGGGAGAAAAAATGTGAAAAATAAAAAAGGAAATATTGTAAAAAAGGTATTGATCACTATCGGGCTTGTATTGTTAACGGTCATTGCCGTTGATATATGCAGGACTAAGATCGATTCGGGTAAGATACCTCACAGATTTGCATCCGCAAATGAGGGAAGGGAACTGCTTCTTGCTCATACGGATTATTATGAGAATTTCACACAGAATGATATCGATTATCGTATGAAGAAAGGAGGCTCGACACTTGAAGAATTGCTGGGAGAAACTACTGATGAGATAAAGGACTTTAATATTATAGAAAAATATCTGATAGACAGACATATTGCAAAAATGGCAAGAAATCTCAGGAAGAACGGGTTTGTTCTTCCCGAACTTGACGAGATCGTATATATAAAGACAGACATGAATAAAGAAGGGATATCGGCCAGCGGATATACACACTCCAATGAGATTTATCTTAATTCTTTTTATGTTATGATGTGTGCAGTACCGGGGGTAGATGAATATTTCGATCACTTGTTGTGGCATGAACTTTTTCACTGCCTTACAAGGCATGATCCGGAGTTTAGAGCTGACATGTATTCTCTTATTCATTTCACGATTAATGATTCGGATTTTGAGATCCCGCCCTGTGTGAAGGATAGGGTTTACAGCAATCCGGATGTGGAACATCATGACGCATATGCGACCTTTATGATAGATGGACAGGAAAGGGACTGCTTTGCTGCATGGGTCGTTACAGAGGACTATCCCCAAGACGGATCTTTAGGTTTTGATACAGCAGTTATACTTATACCGATCGATGGTACGGATACATATTTCGCCAGGGAACAGGCTTCGGATTTTGATACGGTCTTCGGGACCAATACAGGATATGTTATAGATCCGGAAGAGTGTATGGCGGATAATTTTGCTGATGCAATGCTTTATGGTTCATCCGGAAAAGAAGGACATGGATATCCTGATCCTGAGATCATAGAGGGGATAATCGAAAGAATGAGAAAATAGTAAAGAGTAATAAAAAGCGGTACAGATCATATGATCAATACCGCTTTTTTTATTATTCAGTTGCAGCTGCCTTTGTTAATCTCCTGTGATTCCTTCTAAGCTTCTCAAATATGAGATAGAAGGTAGGGATCAACAATAGTGTAAGTATTGTTGAAGCTAACAGACCTCCTACAATAACTACCGCCATACCCTGCATACTTTCAGAGTTCTTTGCTAACTTGAAGGCAACAGGGAGCATGGCAAGTTCTGTAGTGAGAGTAGTGATGAGGATAGGACGCAAACGGTCTTTTCCCGCAAGTATCAGTGCGTTACGAATATCCACGCCCTCTGCACGGATCTGATCTGTCGTGTCGATATAAATGATACCGTTATTTACAACGATACCTGCAAGCATCAGCACACCGAGCAATGCAGTCATGGATAGCTTTACATTCATTACGAAGAGCATGAGCACCGATCCGATGGTAGCAAAAGGGATGCAGAGCATTATGAGGAGAGAGCTCGGTATGGATTCAAACTGTATAGCCATGACCATGAATACAAGGTAAAGTGCTATGGCAATGGCCTGTCCTATAGCACCGAACTCTTCATCACGGATCTCGTCACCCATACTTGTGATGTAGTTAACACCTTCACCGAGATCAAGTTCTTCCATCTTAGGCTCCAATTCATCAAGGATCGCATCCTGTGTATCAGCCGTCATAATTGCTTCTACTGTTGCGGAAAATCGACCGTCGGTACGAACGATGGTCATTGAGCCCATTTCAAGACGTATATCGGCTATCTCGGTGATCGGAACTGTCTGACCTCTGGTATTGGTTAATGTCATGGATTCAACATCTGCAAGGCTTCTGTAGTAATCTTTGGGATTTTCAACCTTGATATCGTAGGTCTTACCTCCAAGAGTTACTTCTCCGGCATCCGAGCCGTTTAAGTTCATATAGACCATCTGAGATACCTGAAGAGCGGTGAAACCATTAGCCTGTGCCTTTTCAGGATCAACATCAACCATAATCCTGGTTCCGGTTCCGTCAAGCGTTGAAGTGACGTTAAGGATACCTGCAGTATCTTCCAGAACTGCTTTGATGCGGTTGCAGGCTTCTGCCAGTGAATCCATATCATCGGCAGCGATATTGTAGGATTTGGATGCGCCGGTGGAGATAGAGGCGGACATTGTGGTTGAACCTTCGCTGACTTTTATCTCGCAATTATCCGAGAAGCTGTTAAGAGATTCATTCCATTCATCCACGATCTCACTTGTAGCCATTTTAAGATCATCTTTTTTATAGGCGGTCAAAGTAGCCGAAGCAGAGGACTCCTTGATTGAGACGCTGCTTTCGTCGGTATATCCGCTGTCGGTAATAAATTGCTCCAGTTCACGAACCGTCTCATCCATATTTTCAAGTTTTGTATTCGGACGGAATGTGACATCGATGTTGATGATACCTTCGTCGGCCTGTGCGATAAGCTCTGTCGGCATACCTGTAGCTATATAGATGGAAAGTCCGAATACAACGACTGCTATAAGGGTTGCAAGTTTCTTGTAGTTAAGCACTCGGTTGAGAAGGCGTCCGTACCATTCTGCTATCCTATCGATCAATTTTGTGACAGGATTGTTCTGACGTTCCGTAGGCTTATAGAGTGCGAAGAAGAAGGGCACAAAGGTTATAGCGGAGATCAGGGATGCAAGTAATACGAATACGATGGTAAGCCCCATCTGTTTGAACATCTGTCCTGAAAGTCCGTTGAGTACTACCAACGGAAGGTAAACAACAACAGTTGTGATGGTGGAGCCGATGACAGAACCCATAACGGTTTTTGCACCGGTGTAGGCTGCAGTCTTAAAGTCTTCTCCGTTCTCCTGACGTTTAAAGCACATCTCAATGACCACGACGGCGTTATCGGTGATCATTCCTATTGAAAGAACGAGACCGTTTAAGGATACGACATTAAGGGAAATACCTGCAAAGTACATGCATACCAAAGCAAAGAGCAGTGAGATCGGCATTGTGATACCGACGATAAGTGAACCCTTGAGGTCGCCGAAAAATACGAAGATAACTGCCATGGCAATCGCGATACCGACAAGGAGCGTTTTTGCTACGGATAAAAGTGTTTCTACGATCTCATCCGCACTGTCATAGACAGTCTCAATGTGGATGTTGGGATTTTCCTCGTTGAAATCTTTAAGTATCTTCTTAACCTGTGTGGATAGTGCAACTGAGTTGGATGACTGCTTCCTCTTTAATCCCAGAGTGATCGCACTGTTACCGTTGTGACGTGAGATCTCTGTCTGGTTGGATATTCCGAACTGTACATCTGCGATATCACCAAGGTGAATTACTTTTCCGCGTGAAGTCTGGATAGGGATCTCACGGATCTTTTCAAGAGTGTTATAGTGAGTCGCACTCTCCATATTAAGCATCTGATTGCCGTATTCCACATTACCGGCAGGCATGGAAAAGTTAACTCCGGTTATTGCAGATACAAGTGCGGATTGTGATACACCGTATTGCTGTGCATATTCCGGAATGATCCTGACGGCAATATATTTTTCATCACCACCGGTGATGGATACGTCAGCCAGTGCATTTGCGTGGCGAAGCTGAGGCTCGAGTTTATCTTCAATGATATTTAACAGATCGGAATCTTCGACATCGGTCGTAACTGCCAGCTGCATATCATCAAAAGCATCGAAGTCCATTTCCATGATGACGGGTTTGCCGGCTTTTTCCGGCAGTTCATCCTCAACCAGATCGATCTTTGAACGTATATCTTCATGGGCTTCATCAAGATCCGTACCGTAGTTAAACTGGAAGATGATCACACCATAGTTCTCGTAGGATTGCATAATAGTCTTCTTCAGACCTGAGATAGTGGAGCAGCTCTCTCTTATCTTCTCGGTGACATTCTCGTCAACTTCTTCCGGAGAAGCACCGGGATAGGTAGTCATGACAACCATCATAGGTATATTGATATCAGGCATGAGCTTAAGGGACATGCCGCGGATCGAAACTATACCGAAGACGATCAATGCGAGCAATGTAACTATAACTGTGACCGGCCTGTTAATAGCGGCCTTTGTAATTCTGTGCATAAAAGAAAACCTCTTGAGTTCTCCGAACACCATTATCGGTGCATCGGTAATCTGAGCGGGAATTCGCCCCGCGGTTTAAGCAAGTATCATTCAGGGGCTACAATTGTTCCGTCCTTGAGTCCTGAGCTCCAGGTGGTGATGACAGCGTCATCGGCAACTATGCCTTCGCTTATCTCGATACGGCCGTCTTCTTCAAGGCCTGTTTTTACGTAACGGATATGAGCTTCATTGCCGTCAAGAACGTAGAGATAAGGATTTTCACCTTCATAATAGATACATTCGGAAGGGACTGTCAGCGTATCTCTGGACTGTCTGGAGATCGTAGTAAGAGAAACAGAGGATCCGCTGGATAAGGATGCATTGCCCTGAAGAAGAGCCTCTACTTTGTACAGACCCTGTGAAGAGTCTACAACGGAAGATACGGATACAATGCTTCCTGTATATGTTTCACCGTTCTGCTCGGCTGTTACAGGATTTCCGACTGTCATCTCACGCATTGTTCGTTCGGCAACATAGAAGACTGCCTTGCTGTCGTCTTCTGTTTCGATAACATAAGCTGCCTGAGTAGGAGCAGCCATATTATGTTCGGAGATATTCTTGGAAATGATAGTTCCCGAAACCGGGCTTGTGACACTGTAATAGGTTAACGCAAGCTGAGCATTGGCTAAGGTGGCGCTTGCCTGACCGACTGAAGCACGGCTGGCTTCTACCTGAGCACCGGAGGCCTGTAATGTATCCTGGGCTGCGGCTAGCTGTTCGGCATAGATGGTTCGCTGTTCTTCCGTAGCAATGATCTGTGACTGAATAGAAGCGGATGTTAATGCTTTTGTATAATTCAGGTAATCTTGCTGCTGACGAAGTGCCAGATCATAAGCGGCTTCAGCTACAGCGCAGGATTCAGCCGAACTTTCGGAAGAGTTTCTTGCCGAGAAAAGAGATAATTCAAGCTGGTCAATGTTGTCCTTGGGATAGTCTTTGTCAACAGCACGATTAAGAAGTTCTTCTGCAGTATGATAGTTTTCCATAGCAGTTCCGGCAGCAAGCTTGGCCTGAGTTAACTGAGCCTCTGCTTTATCTACTGCGACCTGAAGCTGATATTCGGTGGTGATCATCTTGTTTGCATTATCAGCTGCAGTGAGCATTGCAACATCGGCAGATGAATTGTTGATAGTATAGGTGGCTTCCTGGATCGCGTAAGCGGATTCCTGTGCACTGTAGGTGCACTGTGCGGCCGACAGACCTGCGTTTGCCGCATTCATTGCAGCCTGAGCCTGTTGGAGTGTGATCTGTGCTGCGGTATCGTCAAGTGTGAAGAGCAGATCACCTTCGGAAACATGATCGCCGACTTCCAATTCAGCACTCAGTACCTCGGCACTGACACGGGGGAGTACCGTGACTGTATTGCCGGCTTCGATCGTACCGATATATCGGGATTCTACCGAAAGGGTCATGGTCTGAGGAGATTCGGTATGGACCTTTAAGATCTGTTCTTCTTCTGTTTCCGCAGAGTTATCTTTTTTACTGCCGCAGGCGCTTGAAAGCAGCATGGTAGCTGCAATGCCGATTCCGAGAATACTTCTTAATTTTTTTGTTTTCATTTGCACTCCTTTTCGAGCTTATTAATATTTGATCCGATCATTTTTATCACTGAACAATAAACATCTATTTGTTCTTTACTAAGTCCATCCAAGAGAACATTGCTTGCATAGTCAGCGATCTTATTGATCTCGCTGACCAGATTTTTGGATTTCTTCGTTAACCTGTAGTAGGTATAACGCTGATCGTTATCATCTTTTTCTGTTCGGATATAGCCTTTATCCTTGAGGGATGATATCCCCTGAGACAGCTGACCTTTATTCAGATACATTTTGCGGCTGATCTCACCGAGAGAAGCCTCCGGGTGACGATAGAGATAAAAGATGATCTCAAGATCTATCTGCTTAAGATCATATGTTTTTCGTATCTTGTTGGAGAAAGCTGTATAAAGCTTTTTCATTTTCTTCCCCATTATGAAGAAGAGTAATACATCCAGTGCTTCGGGTGTTGTCATAACCGTATCCTTTCAAACTGTATAAAAATAAACAGTATAAAAACAAACAGAATTATAATCATTGGGAACAATAAGTGTCAATAGAGAGTTTGTGAAAAAATTGTGTTAGTTCGGAAATTCCTGTAAAATCGAAACATATCAGATAGAGCGTCCCGGAGGGATCGAAGGTATGAAAGTAATAAAAGCTATTACCGAATGGAAGTACTTTAATACGGTCTGTGATTATATGGAGTATTTTCTTATATATTGTTTCTTTGGGTGGGTATACGAATCCATATGGTGTTGCATGATCTATCATAGGAGAGGCTTTATTAACAGAGGATTTCTTTTCGGACCATGGCTACCGATATACGGGATCGGATTTTTTATCATACTGGGACTGTTTAAGATTCTGAAAGTGAAGAAGCCGATTGCAGTTTTTGCTTTGGGAACGGTGATCGCTGTTATTGCAGAATTGATCGCAAGCTATATCATAGATGTTTTTGTAGGCTCTCCGTTGTGGGATTATACAGGATATTTTATGAATTTTGACGGAAGGATAGCACTGGTTCCGGGATTAATGTTTGGTTTTCTGATCTGGCTTGCGATCTGTGTTGTACATCCGGCTATCATTACATTTCAGAAAAAAACACGCGCTTCAAAGGCTCACAGGATCTGTTTATACTGTGCATCAGTTTTATTTTTGATCGATCTTGTAAGCCGGATATGGCTGGGAAGCAATATATAATAATTACTTTGTGGCATTATGTTTAAATGACAGAATCTAAATTTTGAATATCTTTGAGCAGATATCATCAAGTTGTTTCTTGTAAATAATATATGTATTTATAACAGGCGGGGTGAAACCGATAAGGGGAACCCGTCTTAGTTTTTTTTCTTTGATATAAGTATCGGCCATATCTTTGGGAAGAAAAGTATAATTATCCTGGTTGAGCAGATAAGGAACTATCTTCATACAGTCATCTATCTCCAATTCAAATTGATGATATTTGGGAAAAAGTTTTCTGATATATTGACCTACATCCTGAAGGGCAAAATTACACATCAGATATTTTTCTTCGAGAAGCTGTTCTACGGTAATACCTTTTTTATATTTTACATTTTTTATATCTGTTACAAGAACAAGAGTATCTTTCTTGTAAGGTTTGCATTGGAGAGAATTTTTATGCAACGGAAGATAAGTAAAAACCACATCAAACATATCTTTCTGTATTTGATCAAGCAGATGTTCGGTGAGACCGATGGATATTTTAAGATAATCCTTGGGATGAGTGGAACGGTGCTTCAGGATCAGAGCGGCCAAGTGTCCTTCGTATATTGAATCTGCGCAGCCTATGCGGATATAGTGATCGTATTTCTGCGCAGATGAGATTTCTGCTAAAGAAGTATCCGTGAGTTCTATAACTTTTTCGGCGTAGATTCTGAAATGTTCTCCTGCGGGAGTCAGACTTACACTCCTGTTCGTTCTTTTGAATAAAAGAAAGCCCAGTTCTTTTTCAAGTTCGTTGATGCGCTTGGTAATGGTTGATTGTGCAACAAACAGCTGATCAGCGGCTCTTGTGTAATTTTTGGTATGTGCAAGAACCATAAAAGTATTGATCGATTCAATATCCATTGGTATCCCTCTTTTTACTGTTATTCCGAATTGGAATTAATACTATTAATTTTATTCATTTTACAAATTATGGCATGTGTGGTCAAATAGAAAATGTTTTAAGGAGGAAGAGAAATGAGAGATATAGTTTTAAGCGAAAAAACTTATAAGCTGGAGCAGGATCCGTATATTTATCGCTTGCAGGATACGACTGAACCCGAATTATTCAGAGAGATGTTTCCGTATACGGAAACTCCCAAGATAGCATTCAATTACAGACGTGTTCCGGAAAATATGCCTGAAGATATATTTATAACAGATACAACATTTCGTGACGGACAGCAGTCCAGAACTCCTTATACAACAGAGCAGATGGTTCATATTTATAAGCTTCTTCACAAGCTTGGCGGCCACAACGGAATGATACGTCAGACGGAATTCTTTGCGTATTCGGAAAAGGATCGTAAAGCCTTGGAAAAATGTATGGAGCTTGGATATGATTTTCCGGAGATCACCACATGGATACGCGCAAATAAAAAAGATTTTGAATTGGTAAGATCAATTGGTGTAAAAGAGACCGGGATACTCGTCAGCTGTTCAGATTATCATATATTCAACAAAATGGGGCTTACCAGAAAACAGGCACTGGATAAATATTTGGGCATCGTAAAGGATTGTATTGAAGCGGGACTGCGTCCCAGATGTCACTTTGAGGATATTACCAGAGCGGATTTTTACGGTTTCGTCGTTCCTTTTGCAAGCAGTCTTATGGAGCTTTCACGTGAATGCAATATTCCCATCAAGATACGTGCCTGCGATACCATGGGATACGGTGTACCTTATCCGGGAGCTGCGCTTCCGAGAAGTGTGTCGGGAATAATCTACGGCTTGCAGCATTATGCGGGTGTACCTTCGGAAATGCTGGAATGGCACGGCCATAATGATTTTTACAAAGGAGTAGTAAATGCCACCACTGCATGGATGTACGGTGCCAGCGCAGTTAACTGTTCACTGCTTGGCATTGGAGAGAGGACGGGCAATGTTCCTTTGGAAGCAATGGTTTTTGAATATGCTTCCTTAAGAGGTCACCTCAATGGTATGAATACAAGAGTGATAACAGAGCTGGCTGACTATATCAGATATGATACGGGATATGAGATCCCGCCTATGACCCCTTTTGTTGGTGACAGCTTTAATCTGACGAGAGCGGGTATCCATGCGGACGGAATGATGAAGGATCCTGAGATATATAATATCTTTGATACCGAAGCGATACTTGCAAGAGCACCGAAGGTATCGATCAATAATTCATCGGGCTTAGCAGGGATAGCTTTCTGGGTGAATGAATACAGAGAGCGTCACGGAGAAGAAAAGCTTTCCAAAAAAGATGAGATCATCGGAAAGTTATATGATTGGGTAATGTCCGAATATGATAATGGCAGGATCACGGTTATCAGCGAGGGTGAGATGGCTACTCATTATGAGGAACTGATGAAACAGCGCAGGCAGTCAGCATAACCTGACTAAAAAGAGCGGCGGTATGAGTCGCTCTTTTTTTTGAAATGCAACTGCTTTTAACATGAAATCGCAAAAATGTTAAAAATAATTGGTGGACTGCTGATAATGAAAATGATAGATTGTTGTCATAAAGCATGTTAAAATTTATTGCAAAGGTGGGATTCGTATGAGAAAACACTATTTAGACAACGTTCGCTGGATCACGGTTGTGATCGTAGTGATCTACCATGTGTTATATATGTATAATGCGGAGGGCGTGCTGGGAGGTCTGGGAAAGATCACGGATCTGCCTGTTCAGTATTATGATATATTTCAGTATCTGGTCTATCCATGGTTTATGCCGGTGCTTTTCGTTGTTTCCGGCATCAGTTCAAGACTTTATCTTGACAGGTATTCCAACAGATCATTCTTAAAGAACAGAACCGTAAGACTGCTGGTTCCTTCAACCCTTGGTCTGTTTGCATTTCAATTTATCCAGGGATATGTGACTCTGTCGATGGGAGGTGCATTTGAAAGCCTTGAAGCAGCCGGCGTGCCTAAGCCTGTCGCTTTTCTCATTATGATCGCATCCGGCAGCGGAGTACTGTGGTATATGCATCTTTTGTGGGTATACTGTGTGCTGCTGGTATTGATCAGAAAGATCGAAAGAGGGACGCTTTTAAGGCTTGGATCGAGAACGCCGCTTTGGCTTATGGCACTGTTCATATTTCCAATATGGGGAGCTGCACAGATCCTTAATACACCTATCGTTTGTGTTTACAGGATTGGATTCTATTTTGTATTCTTTATACTCGGATACTTTGTTTTCTCAAATGATGAGGTGACAGAGAGATTAAAGAAGACGGCTGTTCCTCTGATCATCGCAGCAATAGCATTATGCGTATCATTTACATTTCTATATTTCGGTGACAATTATGCTGATAAGCCGATTAACAGAGGTTTGTTATATGTGCTTGATGCCTATGTGGGATCACTTGCTATGATATCCGGGATGGCGAGGTTTTTTGATCGTTCAAATGATATTACAAAATGGATGTCATCACATAGTCTGGGATTATATGTATTTCATTATCTTGGGATATCTTCTGTTGCATTATTTGTGGCTAAGCCGGGACTTTTACCGGCACCGTTTAGTTATCTTTTAAGTCTTCTGGCCGGATTTGTATTCGGATACGGTTTATATGCCGTGATTTCAAGAATCCCGGTTTACAGATGGCTGGTGCTGGGAATATCAAAGAAAAAGGAGAAGTAAATGTTTAAGGATAATCTGGTTCAGCTGCGAAAACTTCAGCAGATGACGCAGGAAGACATAGCGGATAAACTGGGAGTTACAAGACAATCTGTAGCAAAATGGGAAGCGGGTGAAAGTATTCCCGATCTTGATAAATGCAAACAACTTGCGGAAATCTTTGGCGTATCTCTTGATGATCTGGCAAATTACGAGTCTGAAGAAAATATGGGGATTGGTGTTCCGCCAAAGGGGAAACACATTTTCGGAATGGTTACAGTGGGTGATAAAGGTCAGATAGTTATTCCGGCAAAGGCAAGAAAACTATTTAAGATATCCTCCGGAGATCGATTGGTTGTTCTTGGTGATGAAAGCCAGGGGATCGCTATCATGAAAGCCGATAACTTTTTGCAGATGGCTAATATGATATCTAAACTCTAAAGTACATTCATTCTAAATCGATCCGGTGATCGAAATATGCAAAAATACGGTTCATTATAGTGAAATTCATAAGTAAGGAAAGAGGAAAGTATGATAACGATCGATCAAAACAACCGTGTAAAGTTCAATAATCACGTTGACTACTGCGTGGGCACAGGACGTCTCGGACTTGCATTGACTGAAGAATATCTGAAGGAACTTGAATTTGTCCAGAAGATGATAGGTTTTTCTTTTATTCGCGGACACGGTCTGTTTTCAGATGATGTTTCGATCTACCATGAATATGAAGAGAATGGCGAGACAAAGGTTGAATATAATTATACATATCTGGACAGGATATTTGACAGCTATCTTAGGCTGGGGATCAGGCCGTATCTGGAATTGGGATTCATGCCGGGACAGCTGGCAAGCGGTACCCAGACTATTTTTTATTGGAAGGGAAATACTACTCCTCCCAAGGATTATAAGAAGTGGACGGACATGGTGGTGGCTCTGCTTGATCATCTTAAGAACCGCTATGGCGAGGAAGTGGTGACGTGGCCTGTTGAAGTCTGGAACGAACCAAATCTTCCCGGATTTTGGTACAAAGCAGATATGGATGAGTATTTTAAACTCTTCAAAGAAACATTCAATGCGATAAAGAAATATGACTGCCGCTTTAAGGTGGGTGGCCCTGCAATATGCGGTGTCAAGGATGCTGAATGGACGGAGGCTTTTTTAAAGTTCTGTCGTAAAGAGGGGCTTCGCCCGGACAGGATCACCAGGCATCATTATACGGTGGAATTCCCTGAGCGTATCGGACATTATGATTACTCTAAGTTGGAAGATCCGGAGATGCGTTTTGAAAATCTTCAGTCTACCAGAGACATCATAGATTCTTTTGAAGAGTTCAAAGGACTGCCAATCCATCTCACGGAGTTCAGTACTTCGTATACTCCAAAGGGGGTAATTCATGATACGAATATCAATGCGGCTTATCTGGCCGAGCAGCTTTCAAGACTGGGTGATGTGAATGAGGCATATTCATACTGGACTTTCGGCGATGTGTTTGAGGAACAGGGGGTGCCTGATTCTCTGTTCCATGGTGGATTCGGAATGGTAGCTGCAGGCTGCATACCAAAGCCAACGTTCTGGACGTTCTATTTCTTCAAGCAGCTTAAATTATTTGGAGGCGAGTGCGTATACAGAGATAAGGACTCGGTTGTTGTCAAAAGAAAAGGCGGCTACGCAGGAATCATATGGAATATTGATAAGGATGACAGAAATGCAGAGTATCAGCTTTCCGGACTTGAGGATAGTGAATATACGCTGATAACAAAAACGGTGGATGAGGTAACATGTAATCCACTGAAACTCTGGCATGATATGGGAGAACCTGCATATCCCACAGAGAGTGAAACAGCGATGATAAAAAGTGCTTCATGGCCTCAGACTTTAAGTGAAATTATAAAGCCTGAGGATAAAAAAGTGTCCGTTTCAATTCCGGTGAGAAAGAACGGCGTTGTTTTCTTCAATATAGTTAAAAGAATTTATACTCCCGATAGAGGTTACGATTACGATAAGGTTATCTCTTTTCATTGATCAAAATGATGACACAGATGAGAGAAAAGAGTCGGGGGAACTGATGAATATGACATTGAAGGAATTAGCCTGTGTATCTTTGATGGGTGTTCTTTTTTGCACCGGATGCGGACAGGCTCAACAGACAGCTGTGACGGCGGAAAAAGAAACGAGCGCCCATAGCGAAAATGAAATATCTTCGAAACCGTCAGATGCAGAGACGGTAGATAAAACTGATTACGGAACGGCAGAGTTAGATGAGGGTAACGTGAATACGGGTGAAAAGGGGGAAGATGACTTGGCAGCGACTTTACTGTATCAGGGACACGGCAGTGTCAGGATCGTTACAGGAGAGGGAAAAGTGATCTATATAGATCCGTTTATGGGTGATGGATATGACCTTCCGGCAGATCTTATCCTCATGACTCATGGTCACTATGATCATACCAGAGAAGAACTTATATCTGAAAAGAATGAAGGATGTAACATCATCAAATGGTCGGATGCACTAAAAAATGGTGAATATCAGGATTATGATCTTGGTTTCGTATCTGTTGAAACTGTAGAAGCAGGATATAATGAGAATCATAATGTTTCCGAGTGTGTCGGATATATCCTTACATTTTCCGATGGAGTAAAGGCATATTTTTCCGGAGATACATCAACAACACCTTCAATGGCCGGATTTGCAGATAAGAATATAGATTATGCATTCCTGTGCTGTGACGGAGTCTATAATATGGATGCTGATGAAGCAAGCGAATGTGCAAAATTGATAGGCGCTAAACATACTATCCCGTATCATATGGAACCGGTGAAAGATAACAGTGGCTTTGATATGAGTGTGGCAGAGCGCTTTGATGCACCGGGAAAGATAATAGTTGAGCCGGGCGAAGAACTTGTTCTGAAGTAAATGCTCAAAAATGATATAGCCTTCAAGGGTAAATACTCTTGAAGGCTATTTTGTTTTACCATAAAATATGGTTAATTCAATTTAGCTGGCAGATATTCTCTTAATAACAGCTGCGGGCGGCATGAAAAGAGGAAATGAAATGGATACAAGGCACAGGATACTGGATGAAGCATTGACACTTTTTTCCGAAAAAGGTTATGCAAATGTTTTTGTTGCCGATATCGCCGAGAGGGTAGGGATCAAGGCGCCGTCTCTATATAAGCATTTTAAAAATAAACAGGCTATATTTGATGCGATCATTGAAGAGATGAACCTGCGTTTCTTAGAGGAAGCGGGAACATTACGAATAAACGGAGCGGATGCGGTTAGAGATGCTGAAATATACAGACATACTTCGGAAGAACAGCTGATCACGCTTGGAAAGAATATGTTTCTGTATTTTTTGCACGACGACTACACAAGAAGGCTTCGAAAGATGCTAACTATAGAGCAGTTTCATGACAGTAAACTTGCGGATGCATATATGAAACAGTATGTGGACGATCCGCTTTCCTATCAGGGGATGCTTTTGGGATTGGTTGTTTCTTCCGGGGGATTACAGACAGATAACGTTGATATCATGACATTACACTTTTATGCACCGATATATATGCTTATAACAATATGCGATCGTGAGCCGAAGCGTGAGGCAGATGCGCTTAATACTTTGGAAGCGCATATTCGGCAGTTCAACAGATTATATGCAAGAACTGATGAAGGAAAAACAAAAAGAAGAAATCTGTCAAGAGTAGTAATTGATGGCTGACAGAAACAGGGGAGATCAAGTACATAAAGGGGAAAGAAAATGGAGATAATCTATAAAAAACTGACAGAGAAAGAAATAGATCGTGTTATTAAACTCAGAATAGCGCAACTGACGGATGAGTATACATCAGAGGGAAAGACTGTGCCTGAAAATATAAATCTTGATAAAGCTCTGAAGGATTTTTATACGAGAAACCTGGCGGCAGGTACATATGTTTCCTGGCTTGCGTTTGATGGTGACAAAATAGTGGGAACAAGCGGAATGTCATTTGCCGAAAAACCACCCTATTTTACATGTACAACCGGAAAGCTGGGGATCTTATCAAGCATGTATACCGATCCTGATTACAGAAGAAAAGGTATTGCAACGGAACTTTTGGACAGGGTAGTGAAAGAAGCTAAAGATCATGGATGCGGAACGATATATATAACGGCCTCTGATATGGGGGTTAAGCTTTATGAATCATATGGTTTCAAGCATAACGGTAACTTTATGCAGTACAATTTCGCTTAAGTGAAGGAAAAAACAATCTTTTTTTCGGGGAAGATTAACAAATGAGATTATTATATATTATAGAAAGGATCAGAGTATGCCGCTTGTTTTAATATATTATCTTGAGATAAATTCGATATGTATTCTCATAAATGGCATAATTCTCTTCCTCTATTCAAAAGAAAAACGGGGAAGGGCGGAAAGCCCATGGTATAAAGGACTTGTATGGTCAATAATCTTATATTGTATTACCGATATGATCGCCATAGTTTTCAGGGGAAAACCGGGTGGTGGAGCCAGAATGATTCTCTGGATCGTTAATACAATTTATGTTACGCTTCCCGTATTTTTGGCGATACTCTGGGGCGGATATACAGATGCCAAGACCAGACTGTTCTTTAAATTCGGAAAGAGATTTGTTATCGCAGAACGTATCGTATATGTGATCGCTTTAATCATGGGAATAGTTTCTCTAACTACACCATTTACCGGCTTCACTTTTATTCTTAATGAAGAAAATATATATCAAAGACAAACCGGAACTTATTTAGTTCCGGTGGTCTGCTATGCTATGTTTGCGTTTTATACGGTGAAAATGTTTATCATCGAAAAAAAATGTGAATCGCTTGAGGGAAGACGATGCGCAAAGGTATTGGTAATATTCGGTTTCCCAAGTATGATCTTTTCCTACGTTCAGGTTTTGCTATATGGAAGCACCGTAGCACAGGCAGGATATACCATTGCCGTTTTGGTTATTTATATGGGATTACAACAAACGCAGGTTTTGAAAGATGCTCTTACAGGACTCAATAACAGGCGCGAATATGAAAATCATATTGATTCACTTATAAGAGCTAAACACGGAAAGATGATGATAGCCATGATAGATGTTGATGACTTTAAGCATATCAACGATGCGTACGGTCATCTTGAGGGAGATATTGCATTGCAGCAGGTTGCCGGGATATTAAAGAATACCTGTCGAAAGTGTAATCATTCTAACAGGTTTGCCTTATACCGTTATGGCGGAGATGAATTCATCCTGTTATCGACAGATTATGATAACGATTCTATCAGTGACGATCTTAGGCTGGCGCTTGAAGAAGCCGAGAAGGAATGGAATGCTGACAGGAATAAAGAATATGCAATAAAACTGAGTATGGGAACTGCGTTCGGCAATTATGAAAATGAAGAAGAATTTAAAAAGATAATCTCAGACGCTGATGACAGAATGTATGAGATAAAACAAAAACGAAAAAACGAAAGAACCTGACATAATTTCGCAAACGAGGAAATGATATCTTTTTGGAGATGGCCCATAATGGACATGTAAGCAGGAGGACAAAAGCATGGAATGGATCGAAGCATTACAAAAGGCCATCACGTACATTGAAGAGCATCTTCTCGAGGAGATCAACTATGAGGACGTAGCGAAGCAGGTGCACACGTCGAGCTACGAGTTTCATAAAGCTTTCAGTTTCGTGACGGGATTGACGGCCAATACCTATATTCGTAACCGCCGCTTGTCGTTAGCGGGAAAAGAGATCGTAGAGACCGAGGCTAAGATCACTGATCTGGCGATGAAGTATGGATACGAAACACCGGAAAGCTTTACTAAAGCTTTTACAAGATTCCATGGTGTATCGCCTAAGACTGCCAGAGATGATGCCGGCAAACTTGTGCTTTTTAATCCACTTACGATTACATTATCTGTGAAAGGTGGTAAGAGTATGGATTATCGTATTGTTCAAACAAAAGAAAAGAAGTTTATTTCGCTGGTAAGAGAATTCAGTAACGGGATCATTAATGATGAAGCGAACCACGATGTGGCTGATTTCTGGGGTGAGTGCAACAGTAAACAGATGTTAGCTCCGATCTGGATGCTTAGGAAGGATGGAAAGAGAGATCTGTATGGTCTTTGCAGTCCGACCAAAGAGGGAAAAGACACATTCGAATATGGTATCGGTATCATCATAGATGAAGATACCGATGAGTTCGATCAGGCAGATCTGGAGAAGAAAGGCTTCCGCATCTGGAACGTCAATCCCGGAACGTATGTGGTGTTTGATTGTGTGGGAGAAGACGGAGACTGCATCGCGAAGACATGGGTGAAATTCTATAAAGAATTTCTTCCGCAGATGGGATATGAAGCTTCCGAAGAGACGGACTATGAGCTTTATTATGATGGTACAAGACCTGAGATCTTTTGCGAATTATGGATTCCCATCAGAAAGAAGTAAAAGCGCATATCAAAACGTATGATGGTATAACAGTGGCTTTGGGTCGAAAGATTCAGAGCTGCTGTTTTTTTTATTTTTCTTGACATAAATTAAAAATAATAATAATATAAAACAGTGTTTTAGAAACGCTGTTACAAATGCGAGGAGTTAATGAATGGCCAGCAGGATCGAAGGATATGATGAAAAGATCATAGAGTGCTCGTTAAAAGAATTCCTTGAAAAGGGATATAACGATGCATCACTTAGGAATATAGCCGGTGCTGCCGGCGTGAGTACCAGTACTATATATACGCGTTTTAAGGACAAAGAAGGATTATTTAATTATCTGATCGCTCCGGTATATAAACTGCCGGCTGCCATGGAAGAGATCCTGGAAAGCTTTTTTTCCATGAGTGTAAGTAAACAGAAAGAAGAATTTGACAGCGCAGGGGATAAAGGTTTTTTAAGAGCTGTAGATATGATCTATACGGATTATCCCTCATATAAACTTCTTGTTTCCTGTTCACCGGGCAACATCTATAATGATTTCCTTGAAAAACTTATCGATATGGATGTCAGATATACCATGATCTATCTTAAGGAAATGAAGAGTCGTGCTCTTAGATCAGGCAGGATCAATGAAGGATTTTGCCGTGTTGTTTCAACATCGTTTTATTCTGCGGTGTTTTATTGTGTTGAGCGTGATATGACAAAGAAAGAGGCTGCACAATATATCGATGAACTCAGAAGTTTCCACGGACGTGGATGGTCAGCTTATTTTTGAGAACCATATTTGTCGAACTATTTTTTTTGACTATAGGTTAGCCATAACTAACTTATGAATATAGATTTTTATAAGGAGGAAACAGAAGTGAAACAAAAAAGTCCTATAGCACAGGTTTGGGAATGGGGAGAATCCGGACACAAACAGATCATTTACTCTGTCATATTGGCGTTGCTTGGCGTATTAGCAGGGATCGTTCCGTTTATATGTGCCTCAAAGATCGTTGTCATGATGATCGGAGGTGAAAGAGTACAATCAGCGTATCTGACTTATATCATGATCGGAGTCGCGGCTTATCTGTTAAATACTTTTCTTTATACCGGAGCCCTTGGTATCTCCCATAAGGCAACATTCAGAATATTAAAAGAGATAAGGCAGAAGGCGCTTGCCAAGCTTCCTAAACTTCCGCTTGGAACCATCATGGAGATGAAGACCGGCAGACTTAAGCAGATCATCATAGACCAGGTTGAAAGCATGGAAACAACACTTGCACATGTATTTCCGGAGATGACATCCAATATCGGAGGCTTTCTTGTTGTATGGATCTTTATGTTTTTTGTGGATTGGAGATTAGCTCTGCTTGCACTGTTACCTTTTCCTGTTGGTATGACACTGATGATTACTGTCTTTATCGGTTATGGTAAAAACTATGCAAGATCTGTAGAGATAACCAGTGCTATGAATGATTCGCTTATCGAATATACCGGAGGTATTGAGGTTATCAAAGCTTACAACCAGGGCAATGAATCCTATGCAACCTTAAAAGAGAGATGTATTGCAAATGCGTCATTTTTCTACAACTGGATGAAGGAGTGCAAGGGAAATATATATGCAATGATCATCGCACCCACAACGCTGCTTTCTGTGCTGCCCTTCGGATGGCTATTTTACAGTAACGGAACTTTATCATTTGAAGGATTTGTAACAACCATTATTCTTTCACTTTGTCTTATGGGTCCCGTTCTTGCGGTAATGGATTTCGTGGATACTCTGGCCAAGCTTGGAACAGTTGTTGAAAATGTAAACAGTATCCTGAACGGAAAAGAGCAGGATCATAACGGAAATGAAATGATAGAGGGTAATGAAGATATTGAATTAAAAGATGTTGGATTTGCTTATACCGAAGGACAGGACGCTGTACTTAAAGGAGTATCACTCACGATACCGGCAGGCAGCAAAGTGGCGCTTGTGGGACCTTCGGGAAGCGGAAAGTCAACTATAGCAAAATTGATCGCGGGATTTTGGGATGCAGACACGGGAAGTATTTATTTCGGAGATAAAGATACGAAGAGTATCCCTCTTTCGAATATATATGACAGGATCTCGTATGTTTCTCAGGAGAATTTCCTGTTTGATGATACAGTCATGGAAAATATCAGGATGGGAAAGCCGGGAGCTTCTGATGATGAAGTGACCGCATGCGCAATAGCAAGCGGCTGTGATGAGTTCATAAGGAAGCTTGAAAACGGATACAACACAAGAGTTGGCGGCGGAGGAGCACATTTATCCGGAGGCGAAAGACAGCGTATTGCTATAGCCAGAGCGATGCTTAAGAATGCGCCGATCGTGATCCTTGATGAAGCTACCGCTTATATCGATCCTGAAAATGAGGCAGTCATTCAGGATGCTGTCGGGAAACTTGTTAAAGGAAAAACACTTATAGTTATAGCTCACAGGCTTTCCACCATAACGGATTCCGACAGGATCGTTCTTGTTAATGACGGAAATATTGAGGCCTGTGGCAGACATGAAGAACTTCTTGCAGACAGTCCTTTGTATAAGAGTATGTGGGAAGCACATATAGGAGTAAAGAGAGGTGACGCAGCATGATAGGAGCATTCAGTTATTTATTCAGATTTGCGGGAGAAGAGATAGGAAACGTTCGCAGATCGGTTTTCTGGGGATTTATAGTTGGAATCGGTAAAATGATAGAGATGGGTGGTATCTACCTTATTCTTAATTCTGTTATTGGTGGTGTGAGCGGTAAGGAACCATCCTGGCAGTCATTTCTGATCGTTCTTGCGGGCGTTCTCGTAGCCTGCTTCGGCAAAGGCTTCTCTCAAATGGAACAGACTCATGCCGGTTATTACATGGCTGCAAATAAAAGGATAAAAATTGCCGATCACATAAAACTGATCCCTATGGGATACTTTAATGAAAACAGTCTGGGTGAGTTGATAGGCACTATGACAACTGTTATTGATAACATAGAAACTCTTGCGCCCATGGTCATGATAAGGATGATGGAAGGACTTATCACTTCGACTGTTGTACTAATAGCTGTATTCGCATTTGATTACAGATTCGGTATAGTTGTCCTCCTTGTAGATGTTATTTATCTGTATGTATCTTCCATGATGGAGAAGAAATCAAGAGAAGTCTCTCCTCTCAGACAGGATTCGGAAGCAAAGCTTGTTTCGGCCGTACTTGAGTGGCTCCATGGAATGAGTGTGGTAAAGTCATTCAATCTTACCGGAAGAGGTGATAAGACTTTAGAGGCTGCACTTGAATACAACAGAAGCAGTAATCAGAAGATGGAGGGATTTTTCGTTCCTTATACGGTAGCTCAGAGAGCAGTTATTCAGCTTGGAACATTTGCGATCATTCTTGAGAGTGTGCTCTTCTATATTAACGGGTCATTATCCCTTACGTATGCCCTCATGATGATAATCATGTCCTTTATGGTATTTGCAAATATAGGTGGCGCCGGTACTGCCATGGCAACACTCCGTCTCATGACATCTTCAATGGAAAAAGCAGACAAGCCGGAAACAATAAAGAAGATGGATGAAAATGGCGTTACGTATACTTCAGGAAATCACGATATCGAGTTTAAGAATGTAAGCTTTTCATATGAGAATAAAGAAGTTCTTCACGATATCAATCTCAAGATACCGGAGAAGACGACTACTGCGATAGTTGGAGCAAGCGGCTCGGGAAAAACTACGATCTGTAATCTCCTTGCAAGATTTTGGGATGCCGACAGCGGTGAAGTGCTGATGGGAGGAAAGAATATTAAAGAATATACGCTTGAGGCGCTTATGGGCCAGATCAGTATGGTATTCCAGAATGTGTATCTCTTTGCGGATACAATAGAAAATAATATCAAATTCGGATCGCCGGGTGCAACACATGAAGATGTGGTTAGGGCTGCAAAAGAAGCTGTCTGCGATGATTTTATAGAATCACTTCCTGACGGCTATGATACTGTGATAGGTGAAGGCGGGGCATCTTTATCCGGTGGAGAAAAGCAAAGGATAAGTATCGCCAGAGCAATCCTTAAAGACTCTCCTGTGATAATCCTGGATGAAGCGACCGCAAATGTGGATCCGGAAAATGAAGACAGACTTCAGAAAGCTATTGCAAAGCTTACTGAGAATAAAACTATAATCATGATCGCTCACAGATTAAAAACAGTAAGAAATGCAGATCAGATCCTTGTTGTGGACAATGGAACTATTGTTGACAGAGGACGCCACGAGGAGCTTGTAGAGAAGGATGGGATATACAGACGATTTGTCCTTGGCAGAGAAGCTGCGGAAAAGTGGAAATTGTGATCTCGTGACAGGTGTGTTAGGGGCCGGTATTATCCGGCCCTTTTTTCTGTGTAGTAAGACCTGACTGTCTTAATTATCCCAATAATTTTTAAATTGTGTTTGACATGTCTAACCGAAAGTGTTAGTTTATATTTGTTAGCGAACGCTGTTAGCATAAAGTGTTAACTATAACGTCATATATCAAATAGATTCGTACAGGAGGTTAAATTGCCTAGAGATAAGACATTTAGTCATTTCAAGATCATGGCGGCTGCAAGAGAAGAATTTCTTGAGATGGGCTATGAAAAAGCATCGATGCGAAGTATCGGTGACAGGTGCCAGATGACCGCTGCGGGAATCTACAGGCATTGTAAGGATAAAGCAGATCTCTTTGACCAACTGGTATCTCCTGCCGTGGAGAATCTGAATAAATGGGCGCGAGCTCATGTGATGAGATATGAGGAACCTGTTAAAAAGGGCAGCAAGCTGGTATGGCAGGATTCGAATATCGATATGATGAGAGAGCTGATATATCCGAATATGGAAGATTATCATCTGCTTATCGCAAAGTCCAAGGGAAGCAAATACGAAAACTTCCTGCATGATATGACCGAGATTTCACAGAAAAAGCTTCTTGCATATTTTAAGGAGCTGCGGGAATCGGGCTACAAAGTACCGGAGATACCGCCGAGGCAGATACATCTGTTGCTTACGGCATATATTACTGCTTTATTTGAGCCTGTGATCCACAATTATTCGTGTAAAGAAGCAACTGCAGCACTGGAAACGCTTGAAAAATTCTTTTTACCCGGCTGGAAGCAATTACTTGGGGTTTAGTTCTCATCCAAACTTAATAACCGGCTGATCAAATTAAATTCATATTATAATCATTCATCACCGTCTGGTTCCCTTAGGGGATCAGGCGGTGAGTCCGTTTTAGGGGTTAGCTAACAAAAGAGCTTAGGTGTTAACGAAAATAGATTAAGCGAAATAAACATCATGTAATTAAGATCATGTAATCATGATCATTTAATTTAAGAAAGGAAGAAAAAATGAAGGAAGAAATGTCAAAAGAAGAAAAAAAGTGGTTTGGAACACTTCTGTCCTATGCAAAGGGCAGCGGAGGCAGACTTGTATCATCGGTGATCTTTTCAATGATAAGTCTGCTGTCGGGGATCTTACCTTATTATTGCGTATATCGTATCCTTGATCGATATATCGCAGGCAACCTGGATAAGGATTACGTGTTGTACTGGAGTATGACCGCCCTTATATCTTATCTGGTGAAAGTTGTTTGCTTTGGTATATCGACGGGAATCTCACACTTTGTTGCATTTAACGTCCTGGAAGGACTGCGTCTCAAGGTGGCTGATACTTTCCTTAAAGCTCCGCTTGGTGAAGTATATGCTCATTCAATTGGTGAGATCAAAGGCGTTATAGTTGATAAGATCGAAGACATAGAACCGCCTTTGGCGCATGTGGTACCGGAAGGAGCGGGGCACATCCTCCTTCCCATAGTTTGCTTTGCAGCGCTTGCTGTGGTTGATATCCGTGTTGCACTTGCTGCACTTTTAGCTTTCCCCATTGGACTTATATTTATGATACTTACATTCAAGCTCAGTGGTAAGAATATGGATAAGTATCAGGAAGCAAATGCACATATGAGTAGCGTGATCGTTGAATACGTGGAAGGTATCGAAGTTATCAAGGCTTTCGGAAGATCCGGCGTAAGCTACGAAAAATTCGCAGGCTCAATCCGTGATTACAGAGACTTTGTAATAGAATGGATGGAATCCACCTGGGTAACCATGAAGTTAGCCTTTGCATTTTTACCGGCTACATTACTTGGTGTTATCCCTGTAAGCATCATGCTGGTAGGAAAGGGAAGCATGACGATATCAGAGATGGCGCTTTCTGTCATGCTTGCAATGTCTATGGTCATCAGTATGGCGAAGATAGAAGTGTTCTCCAATGGCTTAAGACAAATGCAATATACGGTTTTGGAGATTCAGAAGCTCTTAAACATAAAGAACCTGCCGGAACCGGAGTCTGAAAGAAAACCGGATCATTATTCGATCGAGCTTAAGGATGTTCACTTCTCTTATGACGAAGAAGACGGAGAAGTACTTCACGGAATAGATCTGAAGATGAAGGAAGGCAGCTTTACAGCACTTGTAGGTCCCAGTGGAGGCGGTAAATCAACTGTTGCAAAACTGATAGCAAGATTCTGGGATGTGACCGACGGTAGAATTAAGATCGGCGATGTCGATATTAAGGATCTGAAGGTAGGTACGTTAGCGGATATAGTCAGCTTTGTTACTCAGGATAATTTCCTCTTTGCCAGATCCATCATGGAAAATATCAGACTGGGTAACCCGAAGGCTACGGATGAGGAAGTGATAGCTGCAGCAAAGGCAGCATGCTGTGATGAATTCATAAGAAAACTTCCTGATGGTTATAACACTTCTGCAGGTGAAGCAGGTAAGCGCCTGTCCGGCGGTGAACGTCAAAGGATCGCCATTGCAAGAATGATGCTCAAGAATGCACCCATCGTCATACTCGATGAAGCGACGGCGTTTACCGATCCTGAGAACGAGACAAAACTTCAGGAATCCATTGCCAATCTGACAAAAGGAAAGACACTGCTTGTGATCGCACATCGTCTTTCAACGATAAAGAAAGCCGATCAGATAGTTGTATTGAATGGCGGCAGGATTGAAGCTCAAGGAACACAGGAAGAATTGATGGAAAGATCACCGATATATCAGAGAATGTGGCAGGCGCATGTTGGGGCTAAGAACTGGGCTGCCGGAAGTACTGCGGTGTAAAGGAGGCATAAAATATGTTCAAAACAGTTAAAAGGATCATAGACTGGTGTGGAGATTTTAAAGGAAGTTTGTATTTGGGATTCCTGTTTTCGTTCTTATCATCGTGGGCTATTGCGGCTCCGGTGGGTTATGCAGGATATGTGATCGGATGGATGATAGAAGCTATAAGAAAAGGTAATGGTATAGCGCCTTCACTTGCATGGAAAAGTTTTCTTGCGATCACGTTAATGGTGTTGGGAAGATTTTTATTCGATTATCTCAAGGCTCGCTGCCATGAAAAGATAGGTTACGAACTGGTGGCCAGAGACCGTATGAAGATTGGTGAAGCTTTAAAGCGAGTATCTCTTGGTTATTTTCAGACTAATGATACAGGAGCAATACTCAATGCCATCACTACAGGTCTTGCAACATTGGAGAATATGGGGATCCGTATGCTGGACGGTTTTATAGGAGGGTATCTGAATTTTCTTTGTATATTTATCTTCCTATTGGTCGTTATACCGGAATGTGCGCTTATCGCATTGGCCGGAGTACTGGTTTCATTCATTTTCTTACTGATGATCTCGAAGCACAGTAAAGATAATACAAAAGTACTTAACGCGGAAAATGAAAAACTCACAAGAGCAGCGCTGGAATATACAAGAGGTTTGCCTGTAGTCAAGTCTTTCGGAATGGAAGGTGCATCTGTTAGAGATTTTACGGAAGCCTGTGCAAGTGCAAAGAAGATAGCACTGAAGATCGAATGTGGATTTATTCCATATAACTGTCTGCATATTTTTGCATTAAAAGCTGCAAGCGTATGGATGCTTATTTCTGTAATGTATGCCGGACTGGCCGGGAAACTGGAATTGTACATGGTACTTATCGTTGCATTTTTCACTATGTCCATTTTTAATTCCGTTGAACCCATAGCAGACAGTGCTCATGTATTATCTGTTATCAATAATGCTTTCGATAAGATGGAGATGTTCTCTGATGATCACCTGTTAGATGCCAAAGGAGAAGATATCAAACCGAAGAGTTACGATATCGCTTTCAGGAATGTGGAATTTTCGTATTCGGACGCTAAGAAGACCGAAAACAGAAAAGTGCTGAAAGATGTTACTTTTGACATTCCTCAAGGATCTACTACAGCGATAGTAGGCCCTTCGGGAAGCGGTAAGACAACTATCTGCAATCTGATAGCACGATTTTATGATGTTTCAAAAGGGGAGATCACTCTTGGCGGAGTAGATGTAAAGCAATACAGTCTGGACAGTCTGTTATCAAATATTTCAATGGTATTCCAGAATGTCTATCTCTTTAATGATACGATCCGCGCAAATATCTGCTTCGGTCGCGAGAATGTTACGGAAGAAGAGATGATAGAAGCGGCCAAGAAAGCACGCTGCCATGATTTTATCATGGAGCTGCCTAACGGTTATGATACTGTTATTGGAGAAGGCGGAGGAACTCTATCAGGCGGTCAGAAGCAGCGTGTCTCCATAGCAAGAGCTATCCTTAAGGATTCTCCTATAATCATTCTGGACGAATCCACAGCAAGTATCGATCCTGAGAATGAGCATCTTATCCAGGGTGCACTGACAGAGCTTTCCAAGGGCAAGACGGTTATCATCATCGCACACAGACTGGCTACTATCGAGGCTGCTGATCAGATACTTGTCGTGGATGACGGATATATTGCAGAGAAGGGAAGACATGAGGAGCTGGTTAGTCTCGGAGGCAAGTACGCCGGATTTGTAAATATAAGAAAGCAGGCTGAAAACTGGCAGATAGTATGATGATATAAATTTAAAATCATACTTGACAAAATTAAGCGGTTGCATTACTATAACGGTGGTTAGCGAATGCTAACTGTTGAATAAATCATCCGAGTTCCTCTTTATCATGTCTGTACCTATGAGCGGATATGAAAAGGGGAATTCGAATTTTAGGAGAAAAGGAGCTTGAACAGAATGAGTTATCTTGAGATCGAAAAAGTTGTAGGCAGAGAAATACTTGATTCCAGAGGGAATCCTACTGTAGAAGCTGAGATTACGCTTGCTGACGGTACAGTAGCTTTGGGAACTGCACCGAGCGGAGCATCTACCGGAGAGTTTGAAGCACTAGAGCTCAGAGATGGAGATAAATCCAGATATCTCGGAAAGGGCGTTACCAAAGCAGTTGAAAATATAAATACAGTTATCGCTGATGCTATAATCGGTCTCGATGCATCTGATACATATGCAGTTGATGCTGCTATGATCAAAGCTGACGGAACTAAGGATAAATCAAAACTTGGAGCTAATGCTATACTTGCTGTGTCCATCGCAACAGCAAGAGCAGCGGCCAAGTCTCTTGATATTCCTCTTTACAGATTCCTTGGCGGAGTATCCGGCAACAGACTTCCCGTTCCGATGATGAACATACTTAACGGTGGAGCTCATGCCGACAGCGCTGTTGATACACAGGAGTTTATGATCATGCCTGTTGGTGCACCTTCCTTCAAGGAAGCTCTTCGCTGGTGTGCAGAGGTATTCCATAACCTTAAGAAGCTTATTAAAGATATGGGAGATGTGACAGCGGTAGGTGATGAGGGAGGATTTGCTCCCAATCAGCTCAAGAGCGATGAGGAAGCTATCGAGAAGATCCTTGAGGCTATCAAGGCGGCCGGATTTGAACCCGGTAAGGATTTTATGATCGCTATGGATGCTGCGGCTTCTGAGTGGAAGAGTGAGAAGGGAAAAGGATTCTATAAGCAGCCTAAGTCCGGAAGGGAATTTACTTCAGATGAACTTATCGCTCACTGGGAGAGCCTGGTTGATAAGTATCCCATCATCTCCATCGAGGACGGACTTGATGAAGAAGACTGGGAAGGCTGGCAGAAGATGACCGCACAGATCGGTAATAAAGTTCAGCTTGTTGGAGATGACCTCTTTGTTACCAATACAGAGCGTTTGAGCAAGGGCATATCTCTTGGTGCAGGCAATTCAATACTTATCAAGCTTAATCAGATCGGTTCTGTATCAGAGACACTTGAAGCTATCAAGATGGCTCATAATGCAGGATATACTGCAATCTCATCTCATCGTTCAGGCGAAACTGCAGATACAACTATCGCCGATCTTGCGGTAGCTCTTAATACATGCCAGATCAAGACAGGTGCTCCCAGTCGTTCAGAGAGAGTGGCTAAGTACAATCAGCTTCTCAGAATTGAAGAACAGCTTGGCGACAGTGCTGTATATCCGGGAATGAATGCTTTCCATGTAAAAAAGTAATTGCCCAATTTTTTGTTCTCCTGATAAAAACAAGACCGTTTGTTGATCATATCAATGAACGGTTTTGTTTTTTTATTCAGAAAAATCTTGACAATGTAATATCACACTGATAATATAATTATCGATAAATAAATTATCAATAGCGAGGGCGTGAAAAAGATATGTCTGTACGTGATACAAGTATAGATCCGAGATTACTCCAAAGCGCACGTAAAGAGTTTATGGATCACGGTTTTTTAAAAGCTGATCTCAAAACTATATGCGATAATGCCGGCGTGACGACCGGAGCAGTCTATAAACGTTATAAGGGCAAGGAAGAACTATTCGGAGCAGTTGTTAAGGACTGTGCCGATATCCTTGACAGTTTTGTGGCTGTCAGGACGGATATGGATTTTTCCGGTTTAACGGATGCGGAAGTTCGTAATACTTGGATCATGAACGAAGAGGCTCTGTTAGATCTGTTCAGGACTCTCTGGAAGATTCGCGGCGATTTTGTGCTTTTACTTGAGAAGTCTGCCGGAACCGTATATGAGAATTACGGAAATGAATTTGCACTTCGTATGACAGATGCTTATATGGAGTACTACCTGGAAGCAAGAAAAAGAGGACTTGCCGGGATCGAAATCTCTAAAGTGGAGATGCATGTCCTATGCACATCATTCTGGAATGCGATATATGAACCGTTTGTTCATAAGATGACATGGAAAGAAATAGAGGAGCACTGTAAAGTCATATGCAGATTCTTTGACTGGACAAAAGCATTTTCAATTAATTGATCGTTTATAAGCCGTCATATGACGGCTTAAATATAACACGTAGGTTAGTGAAAACTAACCAAAAATCAACACGGAGGTAATAAAATGTTTAAGAAAGTATCTCCTTATATCGGAGAGTACAAAAAGTATACCGTATGGGCTGCTATAATGATGTCCATTGGTATCATCGCAAGTGTGACACCTTATTTTCTGCTTTATCAGATCATCTCGCCATTAACAAAAGGAGAGCATATCGGTCCGTCTTTTATCATGGCAAGAGTCGGATTGATTGCTTTATTGGAGATCATCTACGCTGTTACATATGTTCAGGGATTGGAGTTTTCTCATTACAGCGCCTATAACACTCTTAAGAATCTCAGAATATCTTTGCAGTCCAAACTTGAGAAGCAGCCACTCGGAAATATCAACGAGCTGGGTATTGGACGCATCAAAAAAGTCTTTACAGATGATATTGATCAGATCGAACTGCTCCTTGCTCATGCCATTCCGGAGGGAATAGCCAATATAGCTGTTCCGATCATAATCATTATTCTCATGTTTATATTTGACTGGAGACTGGGCCTGTTATCGCTTGTTCCGATTGTTATCGGATTGTTTGCGATGGGAATGATGATGAAGTCCGGCATGGAACTTATGAATGTTTATTATGAATCAGCTGCTGCGATGAATAATACGATCATCGAATATGTTAACGGCATGGAAGTGGTTAAGGTCTTCAATAAAGATGGAGAATCTTATAAGAAATTCGGAGACAGAGTAAGAGCGTATCGTGATTTTACCATTGACTGGTATAAAGTATGCTGGCCCTGGATGGCGATATATGCAAGTGTTCTTCCGTGCCTGGTGCTTTTGATGCTTCCATTCGGTTCTATGATGGTACTCGGAGGAACGGTAACCCTGGACAGACTTGTGCTGTTATTCTGTATGTCATTTGCGGTTGGACCTTCTGTTTTGAAGGCACTGAATTTTGCCGGCAAATTTCCGGAACTTAATTTTAAGATCACTGAGCTCGAGAAGCTTATGGATCATCCGCCTCTCAAGGAAGGGACTTCAGGTTTCGCAGGAAAAAATCTTGATGTTGAATTCAATGATGTGCACTTCGGTTATGAGGATAAGGAGGTCCTTCATGGTGTGAGTCTTTCGTTGAAACAGGGGACTACTACTGCACTTGTAGGTGAATCCGGAAGCGGAAAATCAACGCTTGCAAAACTTCTTGTACATTACTACGATCTTGATTCCGGTGTTATTTCGATAGGTGGTCAGGATATAACAGATATGTCACTTGAATCGCTGAATGATCAGGTTGCATTTGTTTCGCAGGAACAATTTCTTTTTAATACCTCCTTATATGAAAACATACTGATCGGTAAGCCGAATGCTTCAAAAGAAGAGGTCCTTGATGCAGCAAAGAGAGCTCAATGCAATGAGTTCCTGGAAAGATTCCCGGATGGAATTGAAACTCAGGCGGGTGATGGCGGAAAGCAGTTATCCGGCGGAGAACGTCAGAGGATATCTCTTGCAAGAGCTATATTGAAGAATGCTCCTATAATCGTGCTCGATGAAGCAACTGCTTTCATGGATCCGGAAAATGAAGAAAAAATGAATGCGGCTCTTGACGAGATCATTAAGGATAAGACTGTACTAGTCATCGCACACAGACTTTCCACCATTAAGAATGCTGATAAGATCTGCGTGATAAAAGATGGACAGTGCATTGCACAGGATTCTCATGAAAATCTGATAGATACATGCCCTGAATATAAGAAGTTATGGGATGCTTCTGTTTCGGCAAGCGCATGGAAGGTAAGGGAGGCTTAAGAAAATGATAAAGATAATGCACAGACTTATGAGGGTCACCGGAAAGTATAAAGGAAGGATCCGCGCCTCATATATAACCGCGTTCCTGAAAGGTATAATGATGAAGGTACCGCTGATCCTCTGCTTTATCTGTATAAGTATGTTTATGCAGGGACAGATGGATAAAACAAAATGCATTTACCTTGGAATTGCAGCACTTGCAGGTGTATTACTTCAGGCGATATTTGAACATGCATCAAATGTTCTTCAGTCTGCAGCAGGTTATATGGTTTTCGCCGATTTACGATTAAAGCTGGGGGACCATTTGAGAAAACTTCCGATGGGCTATTTTACAGAGGGTAATATCGGTAAGATCAGTTCGGTTCTTTCTACTGACATGGTTTTTATTGAAGAAAACTGTATGGGAGTGTTATCAGAACTGGTTACCTTCTTGATCTCACAGGGGTTGATGATATTGATGATGTTTGTGATGGATATCAGACTTGGTCTGTTATCACTGTTGATCGTAGCAGTATTTATTATCATCGGTAATCTCATGTTAAAGAGCACACTCGAACATTCTTCTATCAAGCAGGAAGCAAGTGAGACACTTACAGAGGAAGTGCTGGATTTCGCCGAAGGAATAGGTATAATCAAGTCTTATAATCTTCTTGGAGAAAAGTCAAAGAAACTCACGGACGAATTTCAACAGAGCTGTAAAAAGAGTATAGATTTTGAAAAGGCATACAGTCCATGGTCAAGAGCACAGTATCTTACCTTCGGAGTAGGTACAGCTTTGGTGCTTGCAGCGTGTGCATACCTTTATAATGCAGGGCAGATTTCAGATATTTATATGGTTGGAATGGCATTGTTTCTCTTTGATCTGTTTGTATCTATCAAGAGTTATTACGGGCAGATGGCGAGACTTACCGTAACAGACGCCGGCCTTGACAGGATAGAAGAAGTTTTTGCGGCTGAGGAATTAAAAGATGAAGGGAGAAAGTCCTTATCTGATTTAAGTTCGGATGAAAGCTCGGTTCCTGAGATCGAGTACGATAATGTAAGCTTCGGATATACCGAAAAAGACGTACTAAAAAATGTTTCATTTTCTGTAAACAAAGGACAGATGACGGCACTGGTCGGACCTTCCGGCGGCGGAAAGTCAACCATTGCATCGCTTCTTGCAAGATTTTGGGATATCAAGAACGGAAGGATACTTGTAAGGGGAGCGGATATAAGAGATGTGTCTCTCGGTGATCTTATGGATCAGATAAGCATGGTATTTCAGAGAGTCTATCTGTTCCAGGATACTGTATATAACAATATAGCAATAGGGCGTCCGGATGCTACGAGAGAGGAAGTGGAAGAAGCTGCGAAAAAGGCCAGATGTTATGATTTTATCATGAAGCTACCCGAAGGTTTTGATACTATTATCGGAGAGGGCGGCGCTTCTTTGTCAGGCGGAGAAAAGCAGAGGATCTCTATTGCCAGATGTATCCTTAAGGATTCTCCGATAGTAATACTTGATGAAGCGACAGCGAGTGTGGATGCGGATAACGAAAGGGCTATTCAGGAGGCTATTTCGGAGTTGTGTAAGGATAAGACTCTTCTTGTTATCGCACACAGGCTTAAGACAATAAGAGATGCTGATCAGATACTTGTTGTTTCTGACGGAAAGATCATAGAACAGGGTGATCACGCTTCACTTATGAACGAGAATGGAACATATGCACATATGGTTTTATTGCAGGCTTCTTAATCGAAATTAGCTTCGTGATCAGTAAGGATTTAGGATTTGTCGGAATAATGATAATTCTGCGGACAGCCATTTCAGGGAGTCTCGCAGGGAATCCTTTGTTAGTTTTCCGGATTCATTAAGAAAAGAGACGAGTCTTTGTTTTCTTCTGTAAATGATTTACAAGGGGGCCTATAATGCTTAGTAAAGTGAGATTGACGGAAACAGAGATGAGAGAGTTTGCGGAAGTATTCGCATATTATGATTATAGAGAAGCGGAGGTGGGAATGGTTCTGTTTTATCCGGGATATCCGGATAGGACAAGTCTGGTAAAAACATATTAATACCAGAACTCTTGGCGATAAAAGTTTTATGTATGATCTGATAAAGTGAGGGTCCGTATGGGAAGTATTTTTTCGAAAATTAAAACGATTGAAGCTGATAAGGAAGGAATCGAACATAACGAGGATATGATCGGATTCTATTTTGCTTCAAGCAAGGTTGAAATGACTTTGGATGATACAGCAAATCTGAAGCAGTGCATGATCGATCATAAAGTTATAGGGGAAGAGGACAATATCTTTCTGATAAAGGAAGATGAGCGAACCGCCGATATCAAGTGGGTATGTAACGATTTTCGAATAAGTGATGATCTGACGGAAGAATTAGTAAAAGTTATAAATGAGGCTGACGCTTACTATAAGATCAACGCGGACGGCTCTTATGAAAGAAGCGGTTATTTATGGTCTACCTGCAGATTGATCTGCAAAGATGATGAATACGTCTTACTTGATTTTTATATATGTGATTGATCGAACTAAAACATTTTTGAACAAAATCATTCTGAAAATAATCGTTTCAAAAGATTTTTAAGATTTATCTTGAAAAAGATTTTTAATTCATTTAGCCTCTTCTTAGGACGTCCGAATTAATTCAGATTTGTATCTTTGAGGAGGCTTTTATAGTGAATAAAGAACAATTGCATAACTATATTTCTGACAGTACCGGAAATGAAAGTAATATATGTCAGATCTATGCCATCAAAAACGGTGAAACTGTCCTTGATGATTGCTGGCATGGATTTAAAACTGAAGATGCTGTGAATGTGAATTCCGTTACCAAGGGAGTTATTGCATTACTTTCCGGTATAGCTTTGGATAAAGGTGCCATAAAGAGTGTTGATCAGAAGGTAATGGATTATTATCCTGACTACAAAGTGAAGCGCGGTGAGAAGACTATCTATGATGTTACGATAAGACATCTTTTAACCATGACGGCTCCGTATAAAGGGAAGTCCGAACCGTGGAAAAGAGTCTGTACTTCAGAGGACTGGACATTGGCGATACTTGATAATCTGGGAGGCAGGAAGGGGATCACGGGTGAGTTCAGATATGCTACTTTGGGAATCCAGATACTGGGAGGGATAATCGAGCGGTCTTCGGGAGAAAAGTGTATTGATTTCGCTAACCGGAATCTTTTTATACCACTGGGATTACCGGAGCGTATAGCCCACGGAGACAGTTCAAAAGAAGATCAGTTTGACTACTTTATGAATAAGGCTCCCAGAAAATATGAGTGGTACGTTGATCCACAAGGAACTGCAACCTCAGGCTGGGGATTGTGTATGTCGGCAAGAGATATGGCTGTTATCGGTAATATGGTACTGAATGGCGGCATGTATATGGGTAAACGAATAGTATCTGAAGAGTATATTAAAGATATGCTTGCACCGCACATAAAACTGGATGAGAAGTTTGCTTTTATGAATTACGGTTATTTGTGGTACAAGCCCTACGATAACAGAGAAGTTTATGCAGCCATCGGTGACAGCGGAAATATCATATATTTAAATAAAGATAATGATGTATCTGTAGGAATTACAGGAACTTTCAAACCGAGGATCTTCGACAGGGTAGATTTTATAGAGCAAATAATATTACCTGTGATAGGAGCGGTCAACGGGAAGAAAGAATAGTGGTAAGTGCGTGATATACCATTATGCATAAAGCAATCATAAATATATAAGCTGCTCCGTAGGCCATAGTAAGGTTGAATGGTGTCCCAAAGAAAGTCATGATCAGTACATTTGGCAGCCAAACGAAAAGGGAAACTTCCAAAGAAAATGATAATAATGCGGAAATTGATACATCTTTGGGAAGACAGTGCCTGTTCCATATAGGCAGAAGTGATCCTGCTATAAACATGAATACAGTGAATACTATATAGAATGAAGCTTCATGGTTTGGTGTAACACCAAGAATACTGCATAGACGCCAGGAGTGATCAATATCACCCGCTAATATGTCGGCTGCAAAGTTTAATCCGGCAAAAAGGACTCCGTTTACGATTGAACATAATAAGAACTCTGTGTTTGTGAGTTTTAGTGTTTCATCTGTATTCTTAATGTCGTAATTCTTCGTTAGTAGTCCCAGTAGCAGACCTTTTAATGTGTAGGATACAATATCAACCAGAATGATTCCCAGGGTAAGAGATTCTTCGATTATTTCGCCGTCACCACCTGACATGGCCAGGATATTGGGAAGATAGCTGCTAAAGAGGATCAGCATAATATAAGTAAAGCCTCGAAGAACAGTATTTTTTATCGGGAGTTTATATCCGATAATCACATAACCAAGTCCGACTATGAACTCTGTACAGATTACATAAATAATAAACGGAACAGTGACAAAATCAGGAGCTTCTTTATGGCCCTCAATGACTGCTTCCACAAATATTCGGAGTGGGGTGGTAACAAGAATTGATATGATCACAAAGAGGATCAGACGAAGGATTATGCCGGGCTCAAATCTGACCATTATGGCCGGATTTGAGCTTTTATTTTCTTGTGTATTGATAGTTTTATTCATGGTCATCCCGATCCTTTAATTCTTTCTTAATATGTTCGAGCCTATTTATCAGTTTCTGTTGAACTTTGGCAAATGTCTTTATATCTCTTTCGGAAATATCGGAGTAGAGTTCGGAAACAAATTTCATGTTTTTTTCCAGATTATTTGCACCCCAGTTACGACCTTTTTTTGTGATAACTATGAGCATATTTCTCTTGTCGGCATCGGACTTTTCAAGTGTTACATAGCCTTTTTCAACAAGCTTATCAACTAATTGCTTTGTACTTTGTCTTGTGATCCCGCATTTCTCGGCAAGCTGGTTTAGGTTAGGTGAATCTTCACATCGTCCAAGTATCATAAGCGGAAGCCACTGCCTTGATGTGATATCATCAATTTCCATGTCCATGACGATCTGAAGAGTGTTGGCAAGTCGTGATATTTCAACGAGAGAATTAAATTCAGGTGAATTATATTGATCCATTTGTTGTCCCCCTAAGTAAAATATGCAGTATGCTGCGTAAATTGGTTACATGAAGTATATATGCAGGATGCTGCATATGTCAAGAGGGTTTAAAAATATACTTGATACAAAGGAAGGTGCTGGACAGGAATATCGGATAGGCCTATCATAAGTAAGAGACGAGGCGCTTTATACAGTTTTTTTCTAAAAATGGAGGGGCAATATGGATAATTCAAATATTAACGATGATATTCTTAATTATTTCGGTAAATGCGTTATAGAGGAAGTATATGATCCTGCGTTATACGGAGTTAATCGGGTTATCGATCTTACTACAAAGAATCCGATCGATCAAAAAAATTATTCTGTATTTTCGGACTTAACAGAAGAACAAAAAGTAAAGCTTAAGGAGTTGATGAAATCTACCACAGTAGATATCATATATCGCTTTTTGGAAATGATCGAAGAGCATGATGATGAGTTCAAAATTGTCATTGAAAAGGAATCGGAATCTTATAGTCTGACTGAGATAAGTGAAAAAATGGGGAGCGAGATTGCTGATGTTGAAAGTGAGGAAGGCTGGATCAACAGGTTTTCGGAACTCTAGGAAAATAAATCCGGTGTTGACAGATACGAGGTAGCAGAGTATCCTAAGCACAATACCAATTTGGAACGGGAAAACATAAATTTGGAGTTTATTCATGCGTAAGTTTAATACCGCAAATGCATACGTTTCACTAAGACCGGCACTTCTTCGACGAATGAACGGCTTTAAAATTGTATGCGTGTTTCCGGGATTAAAAGCGTGAGTGGATTGTCAGATTATTATAGTGTTAGCTATTATTGACCACCTATCGTCTCGGATAGGTGGTCATTTTATTTAGTATAAGGAGGGATGAAGGTATGAGTATAATTGATTCATTTGATGGTAAGTCCGGGGCATTGATTGATCTGGATCAGATCATTAAGGAACCTAGGATGATTGCAGATATATGTATTGTTACATTTTCAAAACATGTCAGAGATATGGTTTTAGAAAAGTATAAGAATGAGTCGGTTGGATATTCGAGTACTGCCAATGGTCATATAGACATATATCTTTTGAAAACAGATGACATGGATGTTTTGTTTTATATGAGTCCGATCGGAGCACCGGCTGCAGCTGCCGTAATGCATGAAGTGCATTATATTGCCGGGGCAAGTAAATTTATCATATATGGCTCATGCGGGATCCTGGACTCGGAAAAATGTAAGGGTAGACTGATCGTGCCAACAGCTTCTTATCGTGATGAAGGTCTGTCATATCATTATATGGAAGCGTCGGATTATGTTGATATCCAAAATGCTGATAAACTTGCGGAGATCTTTGACAGGCTAAAATATCCATATGTTAAGGGGAAGAATTGGACAACTGATGCGATATACATGGAGACGGTTGATAAGGCAGAGGCCAGACGTAAAGATGGCTGTATTTCCGTAGATATGGAAGCGTCAGGGTTGCAGGCTATGTGTAACTATTATGGTTATGAGTTTTATTCGTTTTTCTTTGGCGCCGACTTATTGGAGGGAGATTCATGGGATAAGGCATCCCTAGGTAATGAGCAGGAATATGATTTACAGAAAAAGACATTTGATGTGGCATTAAGTATTGCTGCGAATATATAGAGAATTCAATAGAAGGGTGGTTTATATGAAGATTAATGGTATTGATAACGGAAAATCATTTGATTTTGGAAATACATCAAAAGACTATGCAAAATACAGAGATATATACCCGAAAGAGTTTTATCGGTATATTTTGAATTTGGGCTTATGTAAGGATGGGCAGAAAGTGTTGGATATAGGAACGGGGACAGGAGTTCTTCCGCGGAATATGTACAAATACGGAGGGAAATGGGTAGGAACCGATATTTCTGAAAATCAGATAGAACAGGCAAAAATACTTGCTGATGAACAGAATATGGATATAGATTTCTATGCCTGTCCTGCAGAAGATATAAATTATCCGGATAATACATTTGATGTGATCACTATTTGCCAGTGCATTTGGTATCTTGATGCTGCAGCAATAACAGAAAACTTTGCGAAGATTTTGAAGCCGGATGGAAAAATGCTTATTCTTTACATGGGATGGTTACCATATGAAGATGAGATCGCGGGGAAGAGCGAGGAGATCATATTAAAGCATAATCCGAGTTGGAATGCATATGGAGATAAAGTACAACCGGTCTATGTGCCGGAAGAATTCAGAGAAAACTTTGATGTGATCAAACAGGAAGAATTTCGGGTGGATGTTCTGTTTAGCAGAGAAGGCTGGCATGGAAGAATGAGAGCTTGTCGAGGTGTTGGCGCATCCATGAATGAAGAAGAACTTACTAAATGGAATGAAGAACATTGGAGGATGCTCTCGGAAAATGCTCCGGAAGAATTCTATGTGAAACATTATGTATCCGTTGCAGAATTACAGGTTAAAAAGTAGAAATTGTGATAGAGAAATCATAAAGGAGTGAAAACAGATTATGGATATTAAAGCAAGTATTGAGGATACCAGAAAAGGCTTTGAAGATAGTTTTGCCACCGGTACATTTTACAATAGACAGACACAGGATACAGAGCACCTTGAAAATATCTTACGATTTATTGGCGTGAAAGAGGGGATGAAGATACTTGATCTTGGAACCGGCAGCGGATATCTTGCATTTCCAATAGCAAAGAATAATCCAGCCTGCGAAGTTATCGGACTGGATATAGTTAGTGGAGCATTAGGTGCAAACAGTATCAGAGCAAAGGAAGAGGGACTCGATAATCTGTCATTTGTAAGTTATGATGGGATTGATTTTCCATTTGAATCTGAAGCATTTGATCTTATTGTTACCAGATATTCGTTACATCATTTTCCGGATATTGAGCATAGTATTGGTGAGGTCAGCAGAGTTTTAAAGAAGGGCGGACATTTCTTTATTTCAGATCCTCGTCCTAACGACTGTGATGTAGACCGATTTGTAGATAAATATATGCAGCTTAAAAAAGATGGGCACATCAAGTTCTATACGAAGGATGAGTGGGAAACTATATGTGGTCATCAAGGACTTAGTCTTATCGATAGCTTTGACAGTTCCATTCGTTTTCCTAAGAAGAAGGATACAGCTTATGGTTATGAGGAAGTTCTTGCAAAGGCTGATAAGGCTGTGAAGGACAGTTACGAGCTGGTTGAAACAGATACAGAAATATTCGTTACAGAAGGCGTAAATAATATTATGTTTGAGAAATAGTGATGAAGATAAGGAGAGTTTTCATATGGAATTAAAACTATACACTGAAAATATAGAATCATATCTAAAATGCGATTCGGTAATAAATTATGATAATGCAAAGGTTTCTGAACTGGCGAATACGTTATATGAGTCTTCAGAAAATGAGATTGATTATATTAGGAAAGTGTATGAGTATGTAAGGGATATCATTTCACACTCTGCAGATGCCGGTGAAGATGAAGTAACCTGCAGTGCTAGGGAAGTATTTGAAGCGGGACATGGTATATGTTTTGCTAAGTCACATCTTTTGGCGGCGCTTCTTCGTGCAAAGTCAATTCCTGCAGGCTTCTGTTATCAAAAACTTATACTTGATGATGAAACTGCTCCGGTGCTTATCTACCATGGCTTGAATGGAGTATATATCAAAGAATATGATAAATGGATAAGACTTGATGCCAGAGGAAATAAGCCAGGAGTTAATGCTCAGTTTGCTGTAGATTCAGAGCAACTGGCATTTCCTATTCGTCCTGAAAAAGGTGAGGAAGATGGTTTTGTGATCTATCCAGATCCGGATAAAGAAATAGTAAGGGCATTAAAAGAAAATACATCTAGAACAAAGTTATGGGAGGAGCTACCAATGAAATTAGAATACAATGAGGAAGAGTTTGAGATAACTGATTATATTACGCCGGAAGAATATATGGATATGCGTCTATGTGTTGGCTGGGCTGAGTTTCCAATGGAAGAGGCCGCAGAAGGTCTCAAAAATACAGCATTTCTATGTTGTATCCGTGAGGATGGAAAGCCTATTGCTTTAGGCAGAGCTGTTGGAGATCATGGCTATGTTGTTTATATAGCAGATATAATAGTTCGTCCTGAATACCAGGGACAGGGACTTGGCAGGAAGGTGATGGAAAGTCTAATGTCGACGATAAAAGGTTCACTAAAGCCTGGATATAAGATGATGATCAGTCTTCTTGCTGCAAAAGGTAAGGAGGGATTCTATAAAAAGTTTGATTTTGTAGACCGTCCTAATGAGGCGTTTGGATGTGGAATGCATCAATGGATTGTGGGAGAATAATTAAAAAATGAGACAGTATATAGTTGATGCATTTACTGATACTTTATTTCATGGAAATCAGGCTGCTGTATGCGTGATAAATGAATGGATATCCGATGAATTGATGCAGGATATTGCCAGGGAAAATAACTTTTCCGAAACAGCGTTTACTGTTAAGGAAGGAGAGGATTATCATCTTCGTTGGTTTACTCCGGGAGGTGAGATAGACTTCTGCGGACATGCAACACTGGGAACATCGTTTGTACTTTTTAATTTCTACGAAAAAGAAAAAGAAGAAATTTCTTTTATAACGCAAGTGGGAAAACTAAGTGTAAAAAAAGAAAATGATGAGTTTGTTATGGATATGCCGTCATATAATTGTCATCCTGTACAGGTGACAAGGGAGATGGAAAGTGCGATCGGAGTAAAACCTTTAGAAGTATACAAGGACAGAGATCTGATGATGGTACTTGAAACAGAAGAGCAGGTGAGAAATCTTTCACCGGATTTTGATATGATGAAATCTCTTGAAGGCGTTACTATTTCGGTAACGGCACCCGGTAGGGAATATGATTCTGTATCCAGATGTTTTGCACCGGAACTTTCTATAGCGGAGGATCCTGTTACGGGAAGCACTCACTGCATGATCGCGCCTTATTGGAGCAAAAAACTCGGGAAGAGGGAACTGAATTGTTATCAGGCATCTGAACGGGGAGGGAATTTAAGAATAAAAGTTTTAGGTGAGAGAGTTGAGATCGCCGGAAAGGCAGTTCTGTATGCAGTTAGCGAACTGCATATAGGTGATTGATTTAAAATGGAAATTGGGAATGTCTGTTGGAAAGCTTTATGATAGAGCAGCCCAAATGGGAATGGGGGGGGCGTGATAGCCATTTTGTGCGATATGATGGCTTGAATGATGAAACTGATTTTTCCAGGAGGACATGCCTGCCGATAAGCGGATATGAAGGCGAGGATATAGTTGAAGTTTTAGAGGATAAATGCCTGCATCTTAATTTTACCGGCGGTTTTTCGAAGGTATCGGAAGCTCATAAGACAATAGTCGGATACGCTATGGACCATGATATCTGGTTAGTGGACCGTGCTTATGAGGTGTACAACAAGGACATGTCGGTTGATGTGTATTATGTTTGTGATTAAAAATATAGAATGATTCTTATAAGATTGACAAGTAACCGAGCGGTAACTATAATGTGGTTGCCACTCGGTTACTTTTGCGCGATATAAGACATGAAAATAACAAAGAAAAAAATGATATATATTTTATTATTGGGAATCATTATTGCTTTTGCTTTAGATTTTATTGCTGTAAAGAAAATAGCAACGGACAGATTTGCAGTCTATGAAGCTAAGGTAAAGACAATAAATAGTTCCTATGGAAAAATCAGCTATATAGATGAAGGAGAGGGAGAACCTTTTCTCGTTTTTCATGGAATTACAGGAGGATATGATCAGGGATTTGATGTATTGAGCGGTAGAACAGGTGATCATAGAGTTATTGCACCATCGAGATTCGGATATCCGGGAAGCGATATACCGAAAGATGCCACCGTAGACATGCAGGTAGAAGCATTTGTTGAATTAATTGATATGCTTGGTATTGAAAAAACCTTCATAGTTGCCACCAGTGCCGGTGGGGCAGTTGCTCAGAGATTTGCCATTATGCATCCCGAAAGATGTAAAGGATTAGTACTATACTGTTCAGGTTATCCTGCAGCGGAAAAACCAACTGAACCGGCAGAAGGAATGGCGGGACCGCCGGAAGCCATATGTAATGATTTTGCTATGTGGTTAATAAGTCCGTTATTTAAGCCGATCATGGGAATGGATAGAAGTGTGATAAAGCAGATCATGCCCATGAAGGAGCGTAAGGCAGGCATCGTTTTTGATGGAGATGTGGTTAATAAGGATCAGACCAATAACTATGACAATTATGACTTAAGAAGTATCAAAGTCCCCGTCCTCATTATTCATTCTGAGGATGATAAACTGGCGGAGCCGGAGAAAGCAAAGTACTGGAGTAATGAGATTCCCGATTGCACCTCTGTTTTCTTTACAGGTGGAGGCCATTTGATGACAGGTAACAGTGAGGAAATAAAAAATTCACTTGATGAATTTGTGGAGAAGAATAAATGAATACTAAAGAAATGATCATGGAAGAGGCGCTCAAACAGTTTTCCCGGAAAGGTTACGACGGAACATCCATGAGCGACATTGCGGAGCCTCTTGGAATATCGAAAGCCGCCTTATATAAGCATTATAAAAGTAAGCAGGAGATTTTTGAAAAAATCATAGAAGAATCAGAAGTAAAATATAAGGAAGTCCTGGAAAAGCTGTCGGTCCATTATCCGGATAACAGCAGGAAGAAGCTGAGTAAAAATGATGTGGATGTTTACAGCGACATCTCGGCAGAAGGATTATGTAAAAATGTTCTGACATTCGTTCGATTTTCCATGAACGATGAATATTCAAGACAGGTACGCCGGATGCTTACCATCTCTCAGTTCCAGAACAGGGAACTGGGAGAAATGTATACGAGAAGATATGTGGATGCCATGCTGGGCTATGATGAAAAACTGTTTGAACAACTCATAAAATCTGCAGTAATAAAAAAGGGAAAGCCTAAGTCTTTCGCAGCTATGTTTTATGCTCCGGTCATTATGTATATGGGAATATGGGACAGAGAGCCGGAAAGAGCAAGGGAATGTGAGAAAGCAATTAAGGATCATGTTGAACAGTTCTTTATGATGACCAGCAATCGGAAATAAACGTTTGTATATCGTTAAAAGGTTTGAGCATGATAATTACATAGAAAACGGCAGAGAGGAGAATGAATCTGATCTGTCGTTTTTCTTTTCGAAGAAATGTAAGCTTGTTGAAACTGTTGTGCCGCTTCTTTCTCAGGTAATTGGGGAGGAAATCCGGGAAGGAGTTTTTCAGTGTAACAATATCCCCGAACGCGTGAAGATGTCTGTGCCTTCAAATGCCTGTAAATAGGGCGTTTCAAAGACACTTCCCATAGTTTTATACCGAATTTATACCTTTTGTTCAGAACCGCCTCAGAATTATCTGTAAATTCTGCTTATATAGGCAGGATTTCTTGAATTATAGGCTTGATTGGATTCATTTCGATTATCAGATGAGCAGGGAGTTGTAATAACCTATGCAAAAATGAATAAATTGCAGATGCTTGTCAAAAAGACGAAAAGAGTTTATAGCACAATGTCAAAATAAGCGAAAATTGACAAAACGCTTGACAGATATCTCGATGAAGATTACTATAAGCATAAAGTCAATTATTTGAAAAAATGACAAAACGCTTAAGAGGGATATTACATTAATGAAGATAGATTGTGTTATAGACAATTTAAAGGCAGACAGGACATATACCAGAAATGATCTGATTGAAATCTTTCGTAAAGAAAATAAGGAACTGAATGACGCCACATTCAGATGGATGCTTTATAATATGCAGCTCGCTAAACAATTGTTCAGGGTGGGATATGACGAATATACGATCTCCGAGCGGCATTTTTTACCAGAATATCGTCCAGTATATACTGAAGATGTATTAAGGATTGAAAAGTTTTTGAAGGAAAAATATCCGGAACTGTCATTCGTGATGTTTGAAAGTGTAGTGCTTAATGAGTTCTTAAATCATCAGATCGCGCAGAATACTATTTATGTTCAGGTTGAAAAGGATTTGAGCATCTTTATTTTCGACCTCCTTAAACAGGAGCTTGGCGGTATGGTTTTGTATAAGCCGAATAGAGCGGAGTTTTCAAGATACTGGACACGGGGATGTGTTGTGGTACTTGAACTGATCAGTCAGGCACCGCTATCATCATCACAGCCACATGAGATCACGATAGAGAAGCTGCTGGTTGATATTATTGCGGATAAGAGCATAGAAGCAACGTATAGTCCGTCAGAGCTTCCTGAGATAATCAGAAATATCAGGGAAAACTACAGGGTGGATGTTAAGAAGATGAACCGCTATGCCGGGCGAAGAGGAAAAGCAAAAATAATAGAAGAATACATGAGGGATGAAATAAAAGATGCTATCTAAGAAAATATTTACGCAGGAATATATCAGTGAATTAAGGGGCAGGACGGGGGATGATCCACTGATGATCGAGAGAACGCTGTTTGCATTTGGGCTTCTTGAAGCTATAAAAAGCGTTGACATGCCTTTTGTTTTCAAGGGAGGTACTTCTCTGATGCTTCTTCTGGATATACCCAGAAGATTCAGTACCGACATTGATATAGTAGTTGAACCCGGCACAGATATAGACTCATATATTGAAAAAGCAAAGAAAGTTTTCCCATTCTATGATAAGGATGAAGATGTACGTAAAGGAAAGAATAATATAGAAAAGAGACATTTTCGATTTAAGTATCTATCACCGAGTAGTGGAAAGGAAGTTGTTGTTATCCTTGATGTCCTTTTTGAAGAACGTCAATACCCCAATACAGTCTTTAAGCCGATTAGAAACAGTCTGCTTGTGACGGAAGGTGAGGATCTGATTGTAGAGATGCCGGATGTGGAAAGCATCCTTGGAGATAAGCTTACGGCATTTGCACCACATACCACAGGGATCAGGTTTGGTCAGGATAAGGAACTGGAAATCATCAAGCAGCTTTTTGACTGTGCAACTCTTTTTGATGCCATGAAGGATATTGAGATCGTAAGAGATTCTTACAACAAGGTCGTCCGCTCGGAGATGTCGTACAGAGGTCTTACCTGTTCGGTGGAAGATGTACTTAAGGATACGATCAGAGGATGCCTCTGTATTGCTACGAGGGGTGGCAGCAATCCGGATGATTTCAAATACTATATCGACGGGATCGGGAGGATCAGAAATCATATCATAAGCCAGATGTTTAACGGAGAAATAGCTGGAGCATATGCGAGCAGGGTGATGTATCTCGCGGCAAGTATACTGACCGGAAATGATAATATACTTGGAATTAAGGATGGTGCGGAATACGTTGCTCAAAAGCCGGAAATATCCAAACCGAAATGGTTTTCATATTTGAAAATTGTTGATCCGGTTTCATACGGATACCTGATTGAGGCATCGAGACTACTAAAAAATATCGAAATCTGAGATCAATACATATATCAAAAACCATATTGTCGTATTCATCGTGTCTGCATAAAACCATGCATATTTATACCAGAGTCTAACAGCATCATAGTAAAGAAAAATGCGATATGATGCGATAAACATTGAATCAGGAATAAACAAATGAGATCAATCTATAAAACAGAAGAGGGCAAAAGAAGAATAATAGATTTATATGACAGACAGCTTTCAAGACTTCAGACACCATGGAAAGATATCTATGTGAAGACGGTCTTTGGAAAGACTCACATAATCGAGACTGGGAACCTTTCAGGAGAACCACTTTTGGTTTTCCATGGTGGAAATGCTACCACTGCATATAATCTCCTTGCCTGCGATTTTATCATGAAAGATTTTCATATATATGCGGTCGATATGGTAGGCCATCCGGGGAAAAGTGCGGAAACAAGCCTGCCGGCCAAAGGCTATGACTACGGCAAATGGGTCAGCGAGGTGATAGATGGACTTAAAGTTGATAAGATCAGTCTTTTTGGCGGATCTTTTGGTGCCGGCGTGATTACTAAGACTATGTGTGTCTGTCCTGAGAAAATTAAGAGGGTTGTTCTGTATGTCCCGTCCGGAATAAAGAATGCCCCTGCTATAAGCAGTGCAAGTATGATGCTGCCAATGATAGCTTATTGGGTTACGGGAAAAGACAAGTTGCTAAAGAAGTGCATGCTTCCAATGGCTGTTACGGAAGACAATATCACGGATGATATATATGAAACGGCGAAGCTGAGCATTGATCATATAAAGGTTAAGACCGGGATGCCGAGTGATGTGGATGCGGAACTTATGAAAAAATGTAATGCGCCCACACTTGTTATGGCGGCTGAAAAAGATTGTCTGTTTCCTGGAAAAGGTGTGATCGAAAGAGCTAAAAGTATTATCCCCAATTGCGAGACCTATCTGCTGGAGGGACGAGGTCATATGAACTTCCTTACGGAAGAAGAAAAGAAGATGATAGTATCCTTTCTGCTTGTGGACTGACCTGTTGGAGACGGGGGGTGTGGGTCATTTATAAAGACAAATCATAATTTTTGAGGAAGGAAAATAATATATGTTGAATCTGATACTGATTGTTGGTTTGCTTGGAGCAATTATGATGTTCTGCGGGGATATGCTTCTGTATTATGACAAAAATGACTATGAGCAGAATAGAACTCTTGATCCGATCATTAACATCATGAAAAGTCTTCCGCCGAAACGGATTATGTTTGGAGGCTGGATCGGACCGGTTGCGGCATTTTTGTACTGCATCGGTTTTTACCACATAGTACTAATAACAAACGAATCTTTTCATACACTTGCTGTTGCGGCTTTTCTTCTAAATTGCTTGGGTATTATTGTCGGTGGTGCTTATCACAGCCATTGTACTTATCTTGGCTTGCTTGGTAACGATGAACAGAAAAAAGATCTGGATATTGTACTCGGCTATTTTCAGAAGCTTCCGTTGATTTTATATGTCGGTGAGGGAATAGGATTATTGTTTCTTTTCTTTTTGATGGTGACAGGGTGTACGGTATTTCCTGCATGGGTTGCCCTGTTATCCCCGGGAATTCTGTTCTTACTCAGACCTTTGGCAAGAAAGTTGCCTAAAGGATTACACATGGTCATTTCAGGAGGTTTTACGAATCTCATTTTTGTTGTGTATTATATTACTGCTATTGTTGTTTTTCTGACACTGGACTGATATCAGGAATATAATGAACTAAGAAATCATAGGAATGGATTGTAGCTTAAATTGGAAGATAATCTTCCTAAGGGGGTGCATCCCCTCTCTTGCAAACCTGGGCACGAGTAGTTTTTGACCCTATAAAAAACTACGTTTTGACTACGATTCACAGCCAAGATTTGCCACACTTTGCGCGACTTTGCCATTTGGCCCGATTTTCTGTAAAATGACTGAAGCTTCAGCAGCTTGGCAAACCGGCGCAAACTGGAGCAATTTGATGCGGTTTTGGAGGTAAGAAATGCCGATAAAAGTCTTATTCGTCTGCCACGGCAGGATATAATGCCTATGCGAAGAATGACGGAAATAAGCCATTTATGGGCAGAATAGTATCTGATTTACACCTTGTTTACACCTTTTGATTTGGGAAGGAACACACCTCTGAAAGAGAGAACCAAAGATATGATAAAAATACTGTTTGTCTGCTGGGGCAAGAGATTTCAGTAAAGCGGGAAACCTTGAAAATACGGCATTTTGAAGATTTATCAAACGGATTTACACCCCGTTTACACCTTTTGAAGGTGGACTACCCGATGAATGATGAGAGCACTCTGCGTGATGCAGGGTGCTTTTCTTTTGTATCGGCATAAAAATAAACCACCTGCTATGCAGGTGTGTTCCCAAAAAGCTTTAGCTTCAAGAAAAAACCTCCAAGAGTATAATTAGTGCAGGTTCGCCAACCGCAAAAATTACATCAAGGAGGTATCCGAAATGGATAAAAATAGTTTAGCACACAGTGCGTCCTGAATGCTATATTTTCTGAGAAATGTAGCAGTGTTCTTCTGGAGATGGAGGAAGGCCCTCCGCAATCGCCATACAGGTGGAGATTGCAAAACACTCATAGATGCTGCGAGGAAAAGTCGTGGTATTGAGCGTATGAGAAAAGGTAGCAAAGAATGCTATCAGTTATGTGCCGTAAAGCT
>FMVK01000010.1 GCA_900102065.1 Lachnospiraceae bacterium XPB1003
GGCCGGTTTCAGATATCCCGGGGATCATTTTCTGGGCGGTGTACTGTATATTACCGATGCTGCATTTTAGAACCCTCTCGAGTATCAAGCGGCAGGCTTCTTTGCCATGCTCTTCATCGTATAACATTTCATAAAACAAAAAGTCATCTTGTTTTGCAGGAGACGAAAACAATCACAGCCCTCGCTTCCTGCAGTAAAAAAATAAAATTAGGGAATTAAGCAGGAATTTCGAGATGTAAGAATTTACATGATAATTGACGCGAATTGCGCTAAAGAAATAATCTGCTCAGAGAGCATACTAACACTCAAACTGTTTTAATGCAACTGCCCAAAACACCTCGGTCCGTCATTTTCGCTGTTCACTCTTCGGACTCTTTAACAGACTTGTCCGAAGCAGAATCAGTTCCCTTGCCATACAGCATAGGGCGGGCAATACGGACGTTGAAAAATTCGATCAGCGGTCCCATGAAAAAGGCCGTGATCAAAGTTCCAATTCCTACGATGGTGGGTATTTTCGCAAAATGATTCCCTGCTGCCAGGAAAAGGATCGCACCTGTTATAACACAAATAAGGTCCGTAATGATCCTTACGTACTGGAATTGTCCTTTTTTCCAAATCTTGCTAATGATGAGCGCAACCGCATCATAGGTTGAAACGCCGAGATCTGCCGTCATATAGAAAGCTGATCCGAAACAGATTATCACCACACCTATTACCAGGCATGCGATCCTAAGAGGCATACCCGGATTGACGATGATCGTCTGCAAAAAACTGTAAGTAAATTGGGTAATATAGCCAAGCAGGAACAGATTGATAAATGTGGCAATACCTATATAGTGCCTGTCAAAGATCAGCGAAAAGAATAAGAGCACCACATTGGCTATCATATATAAAGTGCCGAAATCAATAGGTATCATCGAATCCAGCCCTGCCATAAATGATTGAAAAGGATCTACTCCCAGCGCAGCGCTCTTAAAGATCCCGACACTTATGGAGCATATGATAACGCCAAATTAAGTCATTGCGATCCTTTTCCCAAGATTCGTATTCTTCATAAATACCCATTTTTGCGTATATTTCCTTACTCTGTCGAAAGTTTTTTCAGGCCATGTTCAGTGAGCAACTCATCTATTTCGTACATTCTGTATACCCTGTTATTTAACGCAACAATCAATACAGCATCCCGCGGATCCTTTGCATACAGTTCGTTCATCCCATACAGTTTAAGCGCTCTGTTGGTCTCATCCCAATTAAAATGTCCTGCAAAACAAAACCGTATTATCAGATCTCTGTCCTTGGTATGTTTCTCCATGGTTAAGATCTTGCCTCCATAGGATTCGGTTACTCCTGCAAATGAATAAACATCCTTAAGCTTTATGTTCTTCTCATCAAGCACATCTTTCATGTAATAATAAAAGGCCTTCTTTTCATCAGCCAAATACTTTTCATTATCCTTAAAGTAGGTTTCCAGCTGATGCGGTTTCATATTTTCAAGAAGATCATTCAATTCATTTGTCGGTTTACTCTGCATGAATCTCGCCTCTTAATTGTTCAAGTGATCGTTTTAATTCTGTCACACTGTATCTTTCATCCATATTCAGGCTGATACACCGTTTTATAATATCCCATAATTCTCCGTCAGCTCTCTCCTCTTTGGGAAATTTACCTGTTGTCATAACGTTAAGCAATATTCCCAATGAATAAACGTCTGACTTTGTCGATGAGGCTGAAAGACCGTATCCTACCTGTTCCGGCGCAGCATAAAATCTCGTTCCCATATATCTGGTATCATCAGTTTCATCGGGATCATACCATTTTGCCACATTCACATCCAGCAGATATACCTCCTTTTCCGGAGTAAGAATTATGTTTGACGGCTTGATATCCCTGTGAATGATAGGTGTCGGTAAACTATGGAGAACATTAAGTATCGCACATACATCAATTCCTATACCAATCACCTGATCTTTGGACATAACTGTTTCTTCGAGGCACTGTGCTATCGTTTTTCCTTCAATAAATTCCTCTATTACGATCAGGCAATTATCACTTTCAAATATCTCATGAATAACCGGCATATGAGATATGGGATTATCCTTAAGATAATCGTAGACGCTCCTGTTGTAAGTCATGAGCAGCTTTTTTATATATCGCTTTCCTGTCTCGTGGTGCTTTACCAGGATGATATGAGGTTGCCCGGCTATATTTTCAATGTCCTGATACATTGCCAAAGCTAAAACATCCTCATCCGGAAGGCCTTTGTATGGATTAGACTGCTCCGCTCGGAACTCGTCCTCGGAGGAATAAAGCTCACTCGCATCAATCTTATTTGTGTATCCACACTCCGTACAGATCCACTCACCATTTATATCTGTAAAACCATCCTGAATATTTAACATTGAACCGCACTTATCACATATCCAGGCTATTTCATCATCAGCATCTACTGCCGGATTGATAAGCATTTCACGGCACCCCTTACAGATCCAGTAAGGCAGATCATTCCTATACCCCTTTTGAAGCGTGAGATTAGCCTCGCACCTTGGGCAATACTCATACTGCTGTTCTGCCGCCAATGCCTTCTCTTTGCTTAATTTAATTTTCTTCGATATAACTTTAAGGAAATCCATATGAAAACACCTTTTTTCAAAATGATCTAAACAGTGTGATCTCATCATGATCCATTAAATTTCATCTTTGTCAATAAAATATTAAATCAAAAAAGGATCGGCATCAAATCCATTGCCGGATTCTTTGCCGATCCTCCAGATAATATAAATCCCCACCAAAACGGTGGGGAAAGCAATATCATTCAGTTTCAGAAAGCGGACGCAAGCCTACGTTTTTCAGGGATTCATCAACTTTAAACCTGTCAAATCTGTGATTATTAATGGCTACTATAATGCATGCATCACGAGAGATCTTCGGGTAGAGCTCACTCATTCCGTAAAGTTTCAGAGCACGGTTCGTTTCGATAAGATTAAAATGGCCGGCAAGGCATAGCCGGATGATCAGGTCACGATTTTTGGTATGCTTCTCCATGGTGATGATCTTGCCTCCATAGGATTCAGATACTCCCGCAGACAAGTAAACATCTTTCAGGAAGAAACCTTTTTTCTCTATAGTATTTTTCATGTGGTAATAGAAAGCCTTACAATCATCCCGCAGCCCGGCCCTGTTTTCATCAAGATACTTTGGAATATCCTCCATCCTGATCCCTTCAAGCTTTTTTAATAAAATACCTGTAGGAAACTCTTCCATTTCATGCTCCTCAAAAACCTCATTTTCAAGGATAGCGTATCATTTTTTTATGCTTTATATCCCCACCAAAACGGTGGTGAAACATACTTTAAGCCAATGAAAAAGGACCGCTTAACGGTCCTTTACTCAGTTCGGCTGTTCCTGTTTTTTCACTTACTTCACTCTGAGATCCCCATGGAAGAATACGGCGATGGTTCCCGGGCCGGTATGACTTCCGATGGTCGCTCCTATAGGATAAATCTCAACCTTGCCATCAAGGTTGGGAAATGTCTTCTCGATCAGGTCTGCAACATACTGCGCATCTTCAAGGCAATCGGAATGTGATATAAAGCATTTCCCCGAATAGTCCTTTCCGTTATCCGCATGCTCTGCCATCTTATCAACTATTCTCTGGCTTACCTTCTTCTTGCCGCGAACTTTTTCTCTGGGAATAAGGAGACCGTCACTGTCCATATTGAGCAAAGGACAGATCCCGAGAACCGTTCCTATGGCTCCCGCTGCCTTTGATACTCTTCCGCCACGGATATAGAAAGTAAGATCCGTTGAGAAGAACCAGTGATGAACATGGAGTCTGTTTTCTTCGGCATATTTAAGAAGCTCATCTATGCTGACACCTTTATCTCTGAGATCAGCCATGCTGTCTATCAAAAATCCGTATCCGCTGGAAGCTCCGAGGGAATCAACTATATATATCTTCCTGTCGGGATATTTCTCCTTCAGATTTTCCGCAGCAAGATTTGCGGAATTGATCGTTCCGCTGAGTCCGCTTGACAGAGTAACATGTATGATATCCTTTCCTTCTTTTAAGAATGGCTCAAAGAATTCTTCATATTCGATCATGCTGACCTGACTTGTCTTGGTATCCTCTCCGTCCAGCATCCTCTTGAACAGTTCCTTGGGAGGAACGGATTCTCCCATATCATCAAGATACTGCGTTCCGCCAAGTTCAAAATGAAAATATACTACCGGTATATTTCTCTTTTCAAAATATTCTTTTGACAGATCACTCGATGAGCAGCAACTCAGAACATAATCACTCATTTATCATAACCTCCTTAAATAATATACACTATTTTTCATCACGGATTTGCATTCTCCGCCACATGGTGCGGAAGCTTTGTCATGGCAACAGCCCCTATCACAACACCTATGGCGCAGACCACACTGCCGGTGATAAGCATGACTCTTATACTAAAGTGGTCAAGTATATAACCGCTGATAAAATTGGAAAAAACTCCGCCTAACGTAATGGCGCTGGTTATAAATGCCTGTCCCTTTACCTGATCCAGTTCCTCCATGGTGGTGCTTACGTAATAAGCTCCTGCCGGGATGAAGACCGCATATGCAAAAAGCTGGAACGACTGACTGACATACATCATAGGCATACCGTTTGCAAATACAAGGATAAGTATCTTTACAAAAAATGCCACACCCGAAATGATCAGCAGTTTTTCGGAAGATATCCTTTTAAGAATCAGACCGATAAGCGCCATTACCGGCAGCTCCAGTATCGCCTGCAGGAAATTGGCAATTCCCAGCTCCGTCTCCCTGCCTCCAAGGTTTCTTATTATCTGTATCATGAAATCATTGATCATGTTGTGCGCAAAGAAAAAACAAATGGTAGCCACAAGAAAAAGACCGAAAGCAGGATATGTCTTTGCAAAAGAAGCCAGCGAATTGTGGGCTGTCGCAGGCTCCATGATCTTATCATCGGAAGTCTTTTCGGCAGAGTCCTTATCAGCCGGCTTATTAAAGCTAAGCATCACTATTGCTGAAATGATCATTGCCGCTATACTGCCCCAAATAAGAACGGATATACCGTTCTTTTCGACAACAGGTCCTATAATCAGCGAACTGACTGCGAAGCTTGCAGAACCGAGGCCTCTGGCCAAGCCATAGAAAATGCTGCATCCCGCCTTCTGATATTCGAAGCATAATGCCGTCATCACAGGCTGATATGCGAACTGTATCATATATATCAATGCATAAACCGGAAAAATAACTGCTTTCTTACCCGGAACGCACATCAGAATAATGCATCCGGCAAGGATCACAGCTATCGAGATCAAAATAAATCTTTTGTTGGTAAGGAAACCAGGTTTATCAATAATACCCGCTATGACGGGCTGAAAAACCGCTGATGTGATATTTGCGATCGCCAGCAATATACCTACTTCGGTATTGTTGAATCCGTTTGCCAGCAGATAGACAGCGGCATAAGCATGTATAGTGCAAAAGGCCGCAAAATATGCCGCATTTAAAAGAGTATACTTGAAAGTACCCATCCTTCACCTGTCATCCCGTAATCAGGATTTCACTCTTCCTTCTCTGCTTCCGCTTTCAGCTTCTGTTTTTCCTCTATCCTGTCATAAAAACGACCACCTGCAAAGAAACCGATCAAACCGTAGATAACACCCATGATCAGTCCTCCCAGCACGTCCGTCGGATAATGAACTCCGACATATAAACGTGAAAAAGCTATACTGCTTGCAAGAATAAGTGCCGGTATGGAATATTTCTTCGGCAGCATCAGGAGCATTACCGTGGTAGCGGCAAAGGATGTTGCCGTATGTCCCGAAGGGAAAGACGAAGACCCCGGCGCCTTTATAAGTATCGTCAGCCCCTCAACCTGAGTAAATGGTCTCGCGCGATTTATCAGATGCTTGATAAGGCCTTCATTTAGGATCAATATTGCCAAACCTGCGGTAATGCAGCATACTCCGGCTTTCCTTGTGGCTTTTATTATAAGCAGGATAATTGCGATCAGTGCCCATATTATTCCCGCATTTCCCAGCGTTGTAATAAACACAAAAATAGAATCCAATATCGGATTCCTCAGATTGTCCTGCAACCATAATAAGATCTGTCCATCCATTCGTTGATAACTCCCTCGATCATTTTCTATCAGATTATATTTTACTGTAAACCGCGCATAAACAAAAGTACCGAATTAATTCCATTTCGGTAAAATTTGAACCATTATTCCCCAAGTCGTCAACTGTTCTTTCTGTAAAACACTTATAAAATATATACAATTTTCACATAAAATATATTAAAATGGATGAAATAGCTGTCGTATTTTACAAATTTACTTGATCAACAGAATTGGAGGGGTTACGTCATGAGAGAAAAACATCTGATCCGGATCAACAAGCTTTTCCTGATATCACACATCATCGCCTGCTTTTTTGCCGCTGTCGGTAATTTTGCTCAGCTTACGGCTGCGGAAGGCGCTAATAAGGTTGCTCCGATCTTTTGCATCATTCCTGCGGTAGCAGCGCTCATCGCTCTCATCAGCGGTATCGTGGTCTATAAGATCAAACACGGCGACATCTTCTTTGCAAGATATGTCTGTGCTGCATTCTGCGTTGTTTATTTCCTTATGATGGTCATGGGCGCTTCCGGTAAGATGTTCCCATACCTTCTTCCCTACCTCATGCTCGTGATACTCACTCTCGATAGCGTTGCAATGCGCTTCACCAGTATAGTGTTCATCGTAACCAATGTCCTCAGGATGATAATGACCGTTTCGGCCGCTGCTTCAATGGATGACGTCATCGAAGAAGTAATGATCGAGGCTATCATCACGATAATCGTTTCCATAGTTTCAATACAGGGTATCAAGAAACTCCGCCTCTTCTTCGATGAGTCCATAGAAGAAGTTACCGTTGCTGCAGATAAGAACGAACAGGTAACACATAAGATCATCGAAGTTATACATTCCGTGGAAGACAATTCAGACAAGATGTCTCATTCTCTCGAAGAGATAACCGATGTAACGACCCTGGTCTGTGAATCAATGAACAACATCGTGACAGGTATCAATTCCAATACCGAAGCACTGGTTGAACAGACCTCCAAGACAAAGGATATCCAGGAGATCATGTCTGAGACCAAATCCAGGACCGAAGCCATGCTCACCATCACAGAAGATGCAAAATCAGCGCTGGATGACGGTACCCGCATCATGGAAGGACTCTTCGGACAGGTTAATAATTCCATCGTTAACTCACGTGCAATGGAAGATGCTTCAGAGCAGCTCCTTACTAACTCAAATGAGATCCGCGGCATAACCAATATCATCCTCGGAATCTCATCACAGACCAACCTCCTCGCGCTCAATGCAAGTATAGAAGCTGCCAGAGCCGGCGAAGCAGGCCGTGGCTTCAGCGTAGTTGCGGAAGAGATTCGTAACCTTGCCGAGCAGACCAAGAAAGAGACAGAGAATATCACATCTCTTATCGATAAGCTCGCTGCCAATGCAGAACTCATGACGGAAAAAGTTAATATCACTGTTGAGAATTCCGAGAAGGAAAACGCAGCTGCAACCGAAGCCTCCGATAAATTCAAGACCATCAACGAGCGTACAAAAGTTTTGACGGATCATGTTCGCGAACTCGACCGTATGATGCAGGATCTGGTTCAGGCCAACAATGCCATTATCGGTAATGTAACCACCCTTTCCGCAACCGGCGAGGAGATCACCGCAAGTTCGCAGGAAGCATATTCCACAACCCGCAAGAACGTTGATCTGGTAAATGATTTCTCCAAGATCGTTGACAGTATCATGGCACAGATGGAAGAGCTCAAGAATTACACAAAATAAATCATTAACTACATAAAACAGTAATCCCCGGATCCTATACAATTTCAGATCCGGGGATTTTATTTGAAACTGAGAAGCATTTCATACAAATATACTCTTTTCAATACAAAAACGAGAAGCTTCGGGGGGCCGAAGCTTCTCTATAATGGGGGGAATTCCGGTAGCAGAAAAGCATTTTCCGGAATCCTATAATAATTCTTCGACTCACAAGTAGAAAAGGATGGCAAAAAGTCACTGTAAGTCAAAGAAAAAGCGGGCAATATTATTTCAAAAAATATACATCACAAAAGTGTCTGATATGCTCTTCAAACTTTTTAAGGATCTCATCCCGTTTATCAGGCAACCTGTCAGACTCAGATACCATCAATACGGCCGGAGATGCAAGCTCTACAGCAAGGAGCCTCGGATCATCTTTCTTTACCACTCCCGTTTCCATCATTCCGCCCAGCATGTTTACCATAAGGCTCTGTACATCTTCCATCTGATGGCGGTTAGTGATATCTGCCATTCTCTTATTGCGGAACTGCTCCTGCGTTAAAAAGATACGTATCCGTCTGATATTGGGATCATTAAGCGTATAACTGAAACGCTCAATACTAAGTTTCAAAAATTCTTCCTTTGATCCGGGTAATTTACCCACAGAATGCGCTGATCCAAAATTCTCGGAATATCTCTTTTCCGAAACATCTATGATACAGTTCAGGATATCTTCCTTCCCCTTAAAATGCTTATAAAGCGAAGGAGCTTTAATACCTACTGCCTCAGCTATACTCTCCACGCTCGTTCCGTCATATCCCTTCTCGGAAAATAATCTTAAAGCTTCTTCAAGTATCTTGTCTCTGGTCGTCATTATTCCCCCAGTCAGCTAACATTCATTAGCTAGGATTATATACTCACATTCTGAGCCTGTCAACAGACATTTTACGATCCAATGATATTTTTCTTACAGGCACTGACCGGATACCAGCTGCAGCCCCCGCATATATCATCCATAATATCAGATGTCATCTTAGAATCGACCTCTTTGATGATTTCTCTATAACGGTATTCCTTCTCTTCGATCCCGAAGTATTCTGTTACTTTGCCATCAAACTTTTTTACTTTATCCTGAGAAACACACTGATCCTCCCCTGTCTTATTCGGACAGCATGAGCACAGCGTATCTGTTGAAAATGTGATCCTGATCCTGTCATCCCCGTATCGCAGACGTTCCACGACCTCATTCATATGCTCCACAAATTCCGTGCTGTAGCCATTACCGCTGTAACCCTGAGTACATAACAGATGATGAGGTCTGAGTACTATAGGTTCTTCTTCCCTCTCATCCATTGATCAGTCCCGCTTTAACAAGTGCTTTCTTTATGATCATTCCTATAACGCCGCATAAGATGATCTTTATCACAGATGTAGGAATAAAAGGTACCACGCATGCCGTAAAACCTGCAAGCATAGTCTCACTGTTCACAGCTCCAAGATAGATTGCCGCAAACCATACAGTACCTATGAGGTAATTTAATACCGCGCCCAACACAAGGCCGCAGTACAGCAGTATATAACAGACAACAACCGCCTTTTTATTTATTTGATCTTTATCTGCGGGTTCTTTTCCGAAAGGCAATTTTCTTCCAAGCATTTCTCCCAAGCCTGCAAACAACGGCATAAGAGGAAATGAAATGATAAAACCGCCCGTAGCGCCCATTATCACACCTATCCCGCCTGTAAATCCTGAAAATACAGGAACTCCGACAGCCCCCAAAAGAACATAAAGCAAAGCCGCCACCAGGCCGTCCCAAGGGCCTAATATAACTCCGGCAAGAGGTATGATAAAGGTCTGCAATGTCATAGGAACCCCCCCCGGCATAGGGATCCCCGGCAGCTGTGATACAACACATATGATTGCGGTAAACATTGCGATATAGCATAACCTGAGAACCATTTTACTTGATTTTTTCATGATCTTATTATCACTCTCTTTCATGGATACAGTCCTGCCGACAGATATCCTTTTTTGTCGCATCACTAATATATAACGGCGTTCGGGAATTGTCAACCAATAATATAGTTTTGGTTAACAATCCAAAATACAAAAAAGTCTCCGGGCAATCCCGAAGACTTACGGATGAAATTGTATCTGTATTTATGCTATCGCGCCCTCTCCCTGTTCCTCCGCAGGTGCAGCTTTATAAAGCTCATCGATAAATTTCTTGCCGATCTCACTTAATTCATCCTTGCGGATGTATCCTATCTCCATCGTACTGTAAGGAAGATGCGTACTCTCTCTTAACGGTATTACCTTATAATCATTCCAGCCCACAGCCCCTTTTACGGCGCCGGAACAGAATGTAAATCCGTTTAACTTTTTCATTATCTGCAACATTGATGCTCTGTCCGAAACCTTCACGGAATAAGGATAATCCTGCTCTCCGAAGATCTCTTCCGACATGTACAAAGGACTGTTCTTTCCCTGCTCGTAAGTGATGATCGGATATTTGATTATATCTTCGTAATCAATTATCGTCCTGTCTGCCAGAGGATGATTCTTTCCCAGATAAACATAGAACCGGCAGCTGACTATCTTCTTGTAAGTCAGTCCGTTATCCACAAAGATCCTGTTTAATTCGTCTCTGTTAAAATCACTTAAAAACAACACTCCAACTTCTGAGATCTGATTGCTCACATCCTCTATCGTCTTGGGTGTTGTAGTTTCCAGTATGGAGAAGTGAAAGGTTGATGCATCATACGACTTGACCACTTCCGCAAAAGCCTCACATACAAAAGCATAATGCTGAGAAGATACGCTGAACACCTTTCTGGTATTCCCCTTGCCGTCATAGCGCCAGATAAGCTGTTCATACTGATCACAGACTTTCTTTGCATAGAAGATAAAATCAGAACCTTCACTGGTCAGATTCACACCTTTATTCGTCCTGTTAAAGAGCGTGATCCCAGTCTCTTCTTCAAGACCTCTGATGGTATTGGTAAGCGTAGGCTGAGATATGTAGAGACTCTCCGCAGCCTTGTTCATGGAACCTGTCCTTGCCACAACCATCGCATATTTTAATTGCTGTAAAGTCATCAATAATCACCTTCGATCATCTTTCGTTCCCATTTACATGCTAACATCTAATGCATCATTCGTCTTAGTCCAAAAAGGTATATCCCGCAATAATCAGCGGTTATAACAACTTTATATGATTATATGTATCAAATAAAAAAACCTCCTTTCGGAGGCTTGATAAATATATACTTATCCACATAGATGGATGTTGTAACTGTCCAGTTATAAGCTTCTCTGGGATTATATTGCCTTTATCTTTCGTATCCTCTCTGCGAATTCCTCAACTGTCGGTACTGTATATTCAAAAGATACAGCAGTGTCTGTTATATAATGCGAATATAAAATTCATCACTCATTGTTTTCATCTGTCCCTTCAGGTTGTCTGGTCATACGTTTTTCATATTCACCCTTTTCCATTGGTTTTGCAAAAAAGAATCCCTGTATCATATCGCATCCAAGTTCCGCAAGGAAATCAACCTGTTCTTTTTCTTCCACACCTTCCGCAACTGTCCTCATTTCAAGGATCTTTGCAAGCTTTATGGCTTCACTGACTACCTTCTTACCGCGTTCTCCCTCGCCATCTCCTCTAAAGAACTCCGCATCCAGTTTTAACACATCAAGCGGCATATCCTTCAGTGAATTCAGAGATGAATAACCGGAACCGAAATCATCCATTGACACAGCAAAACCATATTCTTTTAATTTCCTGATAGTGTCTATCATGGCTGTCTTATCGTCAAAGAAAGCACTTTCGGTCAGCTCTATCTCGATAAGATCATGAGGGCAGCCCGCCTCATCAACGATATCCCTTATCTGTTCAGCCAGATCATTTTCCGAAAAATGTGCCCTGGAAACATTTACCGATACCGGCACACAATCATATCCTTCATCCAGCCACCTTTTTTGATCCGTTGAAACATGCCTTAACATGAAATGATCTATCTGAGTTATAAATCCGTTCTTCTCAAATATGGGAATAAATCTTACCGGGCTGATCAGCTCATTCTCCGGAGTTATCCACCTGATCAGCGCTTCCGCTCCTCTCATCCTGCCTGTGTTTGGATCATACTTAGGCTGATAATATACTTTGAATTCTTCATTCTTCAGAGCCGCATTCTGTCGCTCATTTACCGTATCTTCCCATTTCTTTTCTTCAAGGAGCGCGTTATCAAAGAAACGTATTCCCAATTCTTCTTTTTCTTCAAGCCTTCCCACTGCCGAGCAGGCATCAATATAAGCCTTCTCGATACTGCATCCTTTTCTTCTTATGAATTTTCCGGAATCATTCTGAACAACCGGTACCAGATCCACTCCGACCCTGAACTCAAAATTATGCTCCGTATCCATACTCTTAAGACTCCTTACGATATCTTCAAGTCTGGTCTTCAGAGCAGCTTCATCATCATAATTCAGTAAAAGTGCAAATTCAGCTCTTGATGCATGTGCACATAATTCTGTTTTTCGGATCTTACCGGATAAAAGCTTATCCATATTTGCGAGGATGCTGTCTCCTTCGGATATGGAGTGACACAGACAGTAATTCCTGTAATTAACAAATACGAGATTAACTACCGCATATGAGTTTTTACGCGAAATAAAGCTCTGAAGCTTCTCATCTCCGTATCTTACATACCAGATCCAGTTATGGCCTAAAGTTACAGGATCCGAATAGAACAGTCTTACCACACGATAATAGCTGATCATACTGCTTATCATATGTACCAGCATTATGAAGAATATCAGTATTGAAACTAAGATCACTCCCAATGTCAGTTCAAGTATCAGTATGGAATCTCGTTTGTTTAGCGTCAGATAAGCCTTTCCCACAAGAGTATTTTCGCTATCCTCATCACCTCGGATATCAACCCATATCGGAAATAAGATATCATCATCAGTATTAGCTCTGACTTCAGAACAGAAATCCAATACGCTTCCCAAGTCGAATGAGATCCTGCCTTTCTTCGTCGGATAGAGCAAACCGTTCTCGGTATCCTGATAGACTCTGTATGTCTCATCTCCGTCGGCCAAAAATACAATGGTACCTTCACTTCCGCAGGTTATATCGCCATGACTGAAAATAACTTTGCCGGAATCATCCTTTATGAAAAAATCTTCATTAAGCGAACTGATATAATCATCAAAGCTCTCACTGTCACCGCAACTGTCATAGAGTTCGGCGATGTATTCAAGGCGTCTCAATCCGCCTGCAAATTTAGATTCGAAAATGTATTGAAAGATAAATCCCATGAGAAAGATCGTCATAAGACTGAAGATCAGACTGAGGATCAGAAATGTTAATATGGTTCCCCATGAACTGGTGAACCTAACCTTCCTGTAAAGCTTTACCCTGTTTTCATTTCTCTTATTCACGATATGTGGCATTCAGTCACCCCCTTACAGAGTTATATCCTCTTCCGGTATCCATTATATCCCATATTCTCATTTTTCGAAGATGACAAATCAAAAGGACATATAAGACTGTCTGTCTTACATGCCCTTTGCTTCATTTCAAAATATTACGATCTGATCTTATCAGATAACATAATCCTTAAGCGAATCCATGAGACCATACTCAAGAAGGATATGCTCCAGACGCTCCTGCGTCATGGGCGTAGGTATAGTGAACATATCGTTATTATCGATAGCTTTAGCAAGCTGTCTGTATTCATCAGCCTGTGTTGAAGTCGGATCATATTCGATAACAGTCTTACGATTGATCTCGGCTCTCTGAACGATATTATTTCTGGGCACAAAGTAGATTAGCTGTGTACCAAGTTCCTTGGAGAAAGCTCTGAGAAGATCCTTTTCTCTGTCAACATTTCTGCTGTTGCAGATAATACCACCGAGTCTTACTCCGCTCTTACCTGCATATTTAGCAATACCTTTTGAAATATTATTTGCTGCATAAAGAGCCATCATCTCACCTGATGCTACGATATAGATCTCTTTTGCCTTACCTTCACGCATCGGCATTGCGAATCCGCCACATACAACGTCTCCGAGTACATCATAAAATACATAATCCAGATCATCTGTGTAAGCGCCCTGCTGTTCCAACAGTCCTATTGATGTGATGATACCGCGTCCTGCGCAGCCTACACCGGGTTCAGGTCCGCCGCTTTCCACACACTTTGTTCCCATAAAACCTTCTTTAAGAATACTGGAAAGCTCAACATCATCGCCTTCTTCTCTTAAGGTATCGAGAACAGTCTTCTGTGCCAGTGTACCAAGCAGAAGTCTTGTTGAATCTGCCTTAGGATCACAGCCTACAACCATTACTTTCTTTCCGCTCTCTGCAAGTCCGGCTGTAAGATTCTGGGTTGTGGTAGACTTTCCTATTCCGCCCTTACCGTAAATTGCCACCTGTCTGATCGACTCATTCATTTTTTCTTTCTCCTTTTTTAACCGTGACTGAATGTGTCACTTAAATGTAATTCTCTTAAATATATCTGCTTGGAAATATCCCGACCTCCGGGTATCCCAACCGCATCAGCCCGACATCTCTGACAATGTCTGAATACGCTTATGTATTCTTCTGCCGCTTTCCTCGCAGCATAGAGCTCTTCGCAGGTCGGTTCCTTGCATTCCTTTAACTGATGCTGCGGTATCAGAGGTATGATGTTATATATCGTTGCACCTCTCTCAGCCACAGTCTTTGCAACGGTCGCTATATGATCACCATTTATCTCAGGTACGAGCACGGTATTGATCTTAACCGTTACTCCCGCCGCCGCAACTTTCTTTATTCCCTCAAGCTGGTTATGGATAAGTATCTCGGCAGCTTCTCTGCCTTCGATCTTCTTGCCTTTCCAGATGATGAATTCATTGATCTGCTTCTGAATATCCGGATCCACCGCATTAACAGTGACTGTAAGTGTATCTATCCCGGCTTCGATGACCTCATCCGCTTTTTCATTAAGCATCAATCCGTTGGTACTCATACACTTGATAAGATCAGGAAATTCCTTTCCAATCAATCTGAATGTCTCAAGCGCAGCATCCGTTGCAAGACAATCTCCCGGCCCCGCAACACCCACAACCTGTATTGCAGGCATGAGTTCAACCGCTCTTCGTACCGTATCCACCGCCTCTTCCGGTTTGAGAACTCCCGATGCAACTCCCGGTCTGTCTTCCGTATCATTAAAATCTCTCTTACAGAATCTGCATCCTATGTTGCATCCCGGACTAATCGGAAGATGGATCCTTCCGGCATTATTTTTTTCTCCCAGCGCAAAGCAGGGATGTCTCTTTTGTAATTCTTCAAGCGCAATACTCATTTTTTCCTTAAAACCTCCCCGTTTTGCAGCTGTTCCAAAATACCATCAACGGGACCTGATGCCTCAAATATCCGCTTGCCCTTACTCATCAGATAATTTGCAGCCACTTCTCCTATCCTGGAAACAAATAGTGCTTCGCAATCATCCAGTGCTTTAAGCATATCGTCAAACAGTTTAGGATCATGACAATTACATCCGGAGCGGACCATTCTTGTCTCCACAAATTCAGACTCCTCATCAAGCTCGTATATATCCCAGTATTTAGCATTTCCGAAGTGTTCATTCACATACACTCCGTCTGTTGTTGCCATTCCTATCCTCATGTCTGACCTCCCACGATCTACGAATAGTTCTGGAGGGCTGTAAAGTATATATCTTCTATAAGTCTTAAGCCTCCGGAAAATCCGACATAATTGGTTGTCATCACAAGTCTTACAGGACTCGGAACTGCGATTGAAAGGAAATCATATCCCTTCTCTCTTGCAAGATTCTTATCCCATCCGGAACCGAGGATTATTCCTCTTCCTTTATGAGTGAGCTGACGCACTTCATTCTGTGCCTTTCCCGCATCCGGTTCGAAACGGATAGGTATCACTTTCTTATCACTGGTGCTTGCAAGATCTGCTATGATATCCTGCTGATATTTTTCAGGAGTATTGTCTATGGCATATACTTCCTTAGGTACAACACCTGTCTCATGAAGAAGGAACTTGGAGATACCTACAACATATCCGGCATCACTGAATATATGTGCATGATTCGGAAGTCCGTATCTGAATTCCAGGAGGAATGTTGCAAGGTTATCTATCTCTTCGTAATAAGCATCGACCTCTTTCCTGATAAACTTCTCCGCAGCTTTCTTATCGATACCCGCATCTTTCTCAACAGCAAAATCCAAAACCTGTCTGAGGAATTTTTCTGTTTCATTTCCGCCGATTGGTATGGAATGGAACCATGTATAATCCTGACCGTATTTGATCTTTAAGTGATCTACTATAGCCTTGCCGTACCAGGGTGAAACAAGGATATTGAAGTTTGCTCTGGGTATCTCTCTCCATTCACTTACTCCGCCTGACTCCGGGCCCCAGAGAACATGTACCTTGAGTCCGAGTCCTTCCAGTAATCTCTTATACTCTCTCAAATTGCCCTTCCAAAAAGGATCCTGGTAAGGAAGAGATGCGAAGAGATTGACTGTATTCGCTTCGCTTCTTGCGGGATTATCATCTTCATGAAGTTCAACATACTGATCGATGATCGCCTTAACTACATTGGAATGTGATACATAGTTGTTGCACTTGAAGCCCGGTGTATCAACAGCCACTATGGGCTTCCCTTCATTCTGGAATTCCTGTACCACAGACTCTATATCATCACCTACGATACCACCTGTACATCCGGTCATTACAACCTGTAAGTCGGACTCCAAAACCTTATATGAATTCTTTATGATCTTCCTTAATTTCTCAGCTCCGCCGAATACGACATCGCGCTCCGTGAAATTAGTACAGGGTGAAGTATCTCCTCCGGCATATCCCTTACTTCTTTCAAAGAAACCTGCCACCATGTCGCCGCATCCGGGCCCCGAATGAAGAATGGGGACCGCTTTTGGGATCGCTACCACGCTCTGCAGCGCACCTATCGCACAGGAGAACCTGGGCTGTTCTATATGTCCTTCAAATTTAGCCATAACTGTTTTCTCTAACCTCCTAATTTACTTCTCGAAAAAATAATCGGGATTCTGCATCAACCACCATTTCGTATATGGATTGATCGCATGCTTCTGGAGGTTCTTAACAAACTCATCGTTCTCAATGGTATCGAGTATCCTCTCACCGTAATCCAAGATTCCTTCATATCCCATGCTTAAGTGTTCGTCTCCCACCAGCAGACTGGGTATACCGTATTTAGCACCCCAAAGTGTCATGCCGCCGTGCCTTGAAAGGAGAATATCCGGCTTAAGTTTTCCGAGTGCATTGGCAAGCTCGTATTCCTGCTTCGAACAAACTCTGTAATGCTTAACATCACCGAAGTCCTCAACACGTTCCTTGAGCTGATCGTTCTCGACTCTCTTTGAATCGAATACCGCATCATGATGGAAGATAGATGCTCCGACCGCTTCGATGCCCAGCTCTCCAAGTACAGAAAGAAGTGCATGTCCGTGCGCTGCTCCGCCTGTAACATATGCCTTTAAGCCTTTTAACTTTTCTCTTAATTCTTCTATCTTTGGAAGGTATTTTTCCTTCTTCTCAGCGATAACTTTTTCTGCGATATCTTCTTTATGAAGTACCTTTCCCAATGCTCTGAACCATCTGTCGGTCTGCGCTATTCCGTAAGGAGGTGCCGTCTCTATCTCGGGTACACCGAATTCCGTCTCAAGCACGTTTGCCAGGTAAGAGCCCAGTGTTGAGCAGGCCATAACCGTTGCTGCCGCATCTCCCGAGTGTTTCAGTGTATTAACTGTAGAGTACGGTGTAATATAATTGGGCTTGCATCCAAAGGGAGCGAACCATTCAGTGAAACGATCTCCGCCCCAGAAATTGATAACATTGATCTTGGTTTCATCTCTCTTATCCGATTTTTCGATAAGCTTTCTTGCTATTCCGTGATATGCGGCATCAAAACCTGTGGTCCATACTCTTGTTCTGAAGCCTTCACATACGATCGATACGATAGGTATTCCGAGTTCATCTTCAGCCGCATCACAAACACTTTCTATATCATCACCAATGATGGCCGATGCACATGTTGATAAAACAAATATCGCATTCGGATGAGTTCTCTCATATACATCACGGATCGTCTTCTCAAGTTTTCTTGTGCCGCCGTATACAGTATCCTTCTCCTGAAGATTTGTTGAGAAGATCTTTCTCTGTGTAGGTGCGCCTACTCCGCGAAGCTTTCCGTTTACCATGTAGGTGAAGTTGAAATCATGCAGGCAGGTTGAACATCCTATGGGGCCGTGCTCTATAACAGCGGCATCCTGTATAAGAACCGTCATACAGGCAGCCTTGGTTATTGAACAGCCTGCGCACTGCTGAAATCCTCGTTCTATATCTTTCAGCCCGGTGCTGTGTGCTTTTTCAACAAGATCTTTTGCATTTCCATCATAGCCCGTGATAGAGTTTGTTCTGAGTTCACGGATCTCAACTGCCGGAAGTTTTAAATTATTTTTCGACATCTTTCTACCTCCCAAAATTTACACCTTAATAATCCGCAAAAATAAGGGTTTTAACAAATCCGTAAATACTATACCCATGTATAAGCCTGACCTATAATGGCCATAAAATATAAAAATGCCGGAGGATCATATAAGATCCTCCGGCAAATCCGGAAGTCGATCATTCTCACACCCTCCGGCATATTTGGTCGACATTCATGCATCTCACGCCCCTTGAGGCACGACAATCATACAGCCTATTCTGACGGTGAATTTATTCGCCAAGCAGTTTTGCGGAAACAACCAAATCCTATCGCAATTGCCCGAAACCGCTCACACGCTCCATCCGTGGATCGTTGTTCACTCGCCCCGCCATCCATGGCGGGACGTTTCTATTTTTAGGATTGTTTCCGAAACTGCTAAGGCTCATATTACACCATCAGAATAGGCTGTATGGTTGTCGAACCTCAGCAAAGCGATCAGCGCAGTGTTCAGCCTAATGCTACATCCAGTGTCATCATAAGTGTAAAACCCACTGCGAAGAATATGGTTCCCAGATCCGAATGCTCTCCTTCGGAAAGTTCCGGGATAAGTTCTTCCACCACAACATAAAACATCGCAGCAGCAGCGAAGCTTAGCATATACGGAAGTGCGGGAACGATAAGCGATGACAAAGCAATTGTTATGATACCTGCAACAGGTTCCACCGCTCCCGACAGAACACCATACAGAAAAGCCCTGGGTTTGGAATTTCCTTCGGCACAGAAAGGCATTGATACGATGGCACCTTCCGGGAAATTCTGGATGGCTATACCTATGGCAAGCACAAGCGCACCTGCAGCACTTATCTTCTCATTTCCGTTCATCCATCCCGCAAATACAACTCCCACAGCCATACCTTCAGGTATATTGTGGATAGTAACGGCAAGTATCATCTTCGCGGTTCTGCTGAGACTGCTCTTCGGTCCCTCTACTGCATTATTCGCATGCAGATGAGGAGTAAGCTTATCAATAAGCAGCAGGAAAATGATACCCATCCAAAAGCCTGTCACAACCGGAAGGAAAGCCATTCTCCCCTTATCAACCTCCTGTTCAAGAGCAGGAATGATAAGGCTCCATATAGATGCCGCAACCATAACTCCTGCCGCAAATCCGGTTAGTATTCGCTGTACCCTTAATGACAACTGTTTTTTCATCAGGAATACACAAGCCGCACCAAGTGTAGTTCCCAAAAAAGGAATCAGTAATCCCTGAATAACTTTGATATCCATATTTTTCTCCTGCTATCATGATCAGTTAAAAACCTTTTATATTCTACCACAGCTGTCCGTCATTTCCGTGAATCTTTGTCCGACTCCGGATTTTACAAACTAACAAAAAAGCGCCTCCTTTCGGAAGCGCCTTAACGATCATCCTATTTTTATTCGGGATTGTCTGCAGATTTATTTAACGGTATCCAGATGACCGCAGCAAAAGCCGTACCAACAAGCGCAGTTATGAGCTGAACGACCGAATAAGTAAACTGAAGCTTCGGAAGCATGGGCGCCATCTTCTCGGGAAGAGCTGTTGTTAATAGCAGGCCGTAAGAAATGGTAAGTGCCATAAAAACCGCTTTGATCACACTTCCTATACAACTTCCAATAAGCAGGTTTTTACTTGTCTTCTTTTTTCTTGCGATGATCCACACACCAAGTGCAAGAAGCGCATTACCCACCATGATAAGAGGCATTATCCCGGGTATCACTTTCATAACAGGTGCCCCTGTGATAATAAAAGCCGTAACCGGAGTTACGATTGATAAGAGTATTGCCCAGGGCAGTCCACAGGCCATGACACAAATGATAATGCATGTGTTGATAATGGGTCCTGTGATAAATACACTGGTATTCTTAAAGAACTGGCTTACTATACATATTGCAAGAAGTACCGCTGCCGTAGTTAATCTCTTTACTTTAGGATTCATTTTCCGTAACTCCCGTTATTTTTAATCATGTAATCATTTTGTCGAACCGTCTGTAGCATAATTCTTTTTCTTATATCGCAATTGCGATCAAATATCAAATTTATTGATCTCGAGACAATTCATATCATCATCAAAGATAAATTCAACTACCCATGGCATCTTCCCGACCATTGCCCTGAAATCTTCATATCCGTATGAATCATCATAATAATTGATTATACAGCTGAGAGCCGTCCCATGACTTCCGATAATGATCTTCTCACCTTTATATTTTTTCAGGATACCCTTAAGAGCTGCTATATTCCTGTCCTGCACTTCTCTTAAGCACTCTCCGCCCGGAAGTTTGAATGAAAAGTCCTCCCACTGTCTGGCAGTAAAATCTTTAAAATCTTCTACCCACTCATCGGAGACTTTCCTTTCTCTCAGATCATCAACAGTCTCTATCTCAAGCCCGCGACTGTCGGTAAAGGTTCTGATAGTGTCGATCGATCTCTTATACGGACTTGATAAGGCAACGGTGATCTCTTTATCCGCGAAGAAATCACAGACCTTCGCCCTGTCCTTCAAGCCCTTCTCGGTCAGTTCCCTGAGCAGATCATCATGATTATCGTAATTGGGTTCCGCATGTCTTACAAACCATACTTCTGTCATGATACAGTCTCCTTATGATCACCTTTCTACCTTACTGTTTTTTATCTCTTTTTCGATCTCGGCAGCTCTTACGAGAGCGGTATCGATATGGCTGCAGAAATTCTCTTTGCCGATCTTAGCCGATAAGCCTGCCTTCTCCATTGCATGAGCAGGTTGCTCATTAACGTGTGAGAATACGACTTTTACATTATGTTTCTCACAACGTTTAACTATATTAGCGAGAGTCTCTACGCCTGCCGCATCAACAGCAGGTACGTTTCTCATTCTTATTACGAGAACATCTATATCCTCGTCATCAAGCATATATTTGAACTTATCGTGAGCCGCGAAGAACATAGGTCCGTTGATCTCGAACACTCTTGTATTCTGAGGGATCTTCTTAAGAAGGATATTGTCCGGATCCGTATCTTCATCATCCACATCAACCCATGCATGTGCTTCCGTAACATCTGCCATTCTCTTCATGAAGAGGATAGCTGCAAGTACCATACCAACGCCGATGGCAACCACAAGGTCGAATACTACGGTAAAGATAAGTGTTACGAAGAGTACCATTATATCGCTCTTGGGCGCGGTTTTTGCGGTATAAACAATATTTCTCCAGCCGCTCATATTATAGGCAACCACAAAGAGGATGGCTGCGATGGTAGGCATAGGGATAAGCGAAGCATAAGGCATGAGTATCAAAAGGATAGCAAGCACAACTATTGAATGGACCATTCCGGCAACAGGTGTACGTCCGCCGTTCTTAACATTGGCCGCAGTTCTTGCGATAGCACCGGTTGCAGGTATTCCTCCGAAAAGTGCGGATGCTATATTTGCGGTACCCTGTGCGATTATCTCCATATTCGATCTGTGTCTCGATCCTATCATACCGTCGGATACAACACAGGATAAAAGTGATTCGATAGCGGCAAGGATGGCAATGGTAAATGCATTGGGAACCAGAGCCTTCACCCTTGCAAATGTAACTTCGGGTAAAACAAACTGAGGGGGTCTGGAAGAGATCTCATAGAGATCACCGATGGTATTAACATTGATATCCGTAAGTTTAACAATGGCCGAACAGATGATAACGGCAATAAGGGACGCCGGAATCTTCTCTAACTTCTTGGGCCATAAGATCAAAATGGCAAGCGAAAGTATACCTATAAGAAGTGCCTGAACATTGATCGTTCCGATACACCTGAAAACCTCTGCTACCTTATCTAATGACTCAACGGGAGCATTCTGAAAAGTAAGTCCCAGGAAATCCTTGATCTGTCCGATAAGGATCGTAACTGCTATACCAAATGTAAATCCCGATGTAATGGTTCCGGGGATATATTTAATAAGGACACCGAAACGACACAGACCCATGATTATCATAATGATACCGGCCATTACGGTTGAAATGATAAGACCATCCATTCCTTCGGTAGCAACTATTCCCGCTACTATGGTAGCAAAAGCAGCCGTGGGTCCCGCTATCTGAACTCTGCTTCCTCCGAGGAAAGAAACAATAAATCCCGCTACTATAGCAGTATATAATCCCTGTTCAGGACCTACTCCCGATGCAAGTGCAAGCGCTATGGAAAGCGGAAGAGCTATTATCGCAACAATGATACCGGATACGACATCCTTAACGAACTGCTCCTTTGTATAAGTCTTCATTACCGAAAAAAGCTTCGGTTTGAGTTTTTCCTCTGTAGGCTTAACTTTTGCTTTATCCATTTCAGTTTCCTTCTTTCTCCAACCTGAATAAGACTTTTTGTCTTACTCGAACACACAAAGAGTTATTTTAATTAATACGCCTTATTATTTCAATATAAAAATTGCCGTTTTATAGGTTTCTTTTACCCTTACATCCCCCAATATTAATGTTATAATGTTAAAAGATTTATTCAACAAAGGAGATACCATGGTCACTAATGACAAAGGAATCGTAGGATTAAAACACGATATTGCGGAAGAAGTCTGCAGACTCGCATGGGCAGGTAATCTTAATGAAGAGACCAAAAACGATCTCGTCATGAAAACGATACCGGGACCCAAACCCAGCTTCAGATGCTGTATCTATAAGGAAAGAGAGATCGTAAGAGAGCGTATCCGTCTCGCCTGCGGTCAGAACACATCGGACAATCCCGATTCGGACAACGTAGTTCAGGTCATCTATGCCGCCTGCAACGAATGTCCTCTTTCCGCATACTCTGTTACGGATAACTGCCGTTTTTGTCTCGGAAAGGCTTGTCAGGCAAGCTGTAAATTCGACGCTATCCACCCCGGTGATGTCCGCATGCATATCGACCCTTCCAAATGTAAGGAATGCGGAATGTGCGCCGGTGCCTGTCCTTATAATGCCATCGTTCATCTGGAACGTCCCTGTAAAAAGGTATGTCCGGTCAATGCCATTACCTATGACGAATATGGTATCTGCAAAATAGATGAATCCAAGTGCATCAACTGCGGACGCTGCATACACTCCTGCCCCTTCGGTGCCATCGGTTCAAAAATATATCTTGTTCAGATCATCGAAGCTATCCTCGCAGGAAAAGAAGTCATTGCTATGACAGCCCCTGCAATAGAAGGTCAGTTCGGAGAAAATATCACTATGGCCTCCATTCGCAAGGCTTTAAAGGAACTGGGCTTTGCCGATATGGTTGAAGTCGGTCTCGGCGGAGATATGACAGCAGCCTACGAATCTCTGGAGTGGACAGAAGCCAAGGAAGAAGGCCACAAGATGACTACATCCTGCTGCCCTGCTTTCATCAATCTCTTAAAGAAACATTTCCCTGATCAGTTCCGTGATAATATGTCATCCATAGTGTCACCCATGTGTGCAATCTCACGTTACTTAAAACTTACGCATCCCGATTGCGTCACAGTATTCATCGGTCCCTGCATCGCAAAGAAATCCGAATCACGTGACGAGAGCGTTCCCGATAATGCCGATTACGTTATCACTTTCGGTGAATTCGCAGCACTGCTCCGTTCCAAGGATGTGACACTTGAACCTGTGGAAGAAGAGTATCAGGAAGCCACCATCTTCGGAAAGAAATTCGCATCCAGCGGCGGCGTTGCCAATGCTGTTCTCGAATGCATGATGGAACGCGGTGAGAGAACCGATGAGATCAAGCTTCGCAAGGCAGCCGGTGGTGACGAATGCCGCAAGGCACTCCTTCTCCTCAAGGCAGGAAAACTTCCCGAAGACTTCATCGAAGGTATGGTCTGCCCCGAAGGCTGTGTAGGCGGACCTTCAAGATATAAGACTGCTCAGGAAGTCATGAAGGCAAGAGCTACCCTGCTCAGCAAAGCAGACGGCAGAAAGATCCTTGATAATCTTGAGAACTATCCTATGGATAAATTCTCCATGCACCGCGACGGTCACATGGATCCCGAGATGACAAAAAAGGTACTGAAATAAGAAAATGGGCATAAAAAAATCGAGGTGACAGGATTCGAACCTGCGGCCTCCTGGTCCCAAACCAGGCGCTCCACCAAGCTGAGCCACACCTCGATGTGATCACATGAGACCGGATCAACCGCGACCATGCAACATCTTTTATAACATACAAGCGGCATACTGTCAAAAACGTATGCCGCTTTTGTTATATCCAATTTAATATTTATGCGGGATTTTATACGAGTTCAATATACTTTAACTCTATCAGTCTGTCTCGCATCGCTCTTACAGCCTTGCCTCTGTGACTGATCTGATTCTTCTGTTCGGAAGTCATCTGTGCCGTGGTGCATCCGAATTCCGGCACATAGAAGAAAGGATCATATCCGAATCCGTTCTCACCCGCTATCTCGTGAGCAACCATTCCTTCAACAGTCTCAAGAACAGTTATCGCATCCTCTTTACCGGGGAGTGCTGCTGCGATCGAGCAGACAAAACGTGCTGTACGCTTTTCTTCAGGAACATCCTTTATCTCATCGATTATGTCCTGCATAGCCTGAGTGTAAGTTCTGTCTCCAAGCCATCTGTGAGACTGAACTCCCGGCATCTTTCCCAGAGCATCGATCTCAAGCCCCGAATCATCTGCCATAACTATAGCATCCATGAAATCTTTCTTCTTATCTGCGATGTAATCCGCAACGGCTTTTGCCTTAATAGCTGCATTCTCGGTGAATGTGGTTCCCGTCTCGTCTATATCTTCATCAAATCCTATATCTTTCATCTGCAGGATCTGTGTATCCGTTCCCTGCATGATCTCACCGATCTCTTTTACCTTGTCGGCATTGGTTGTTGCAAATATGATAGTTCTCATTGATCGTTACTCCTTGTGCGCTTGGGCGGTCTGGGGCCCATAAAACTGTAAAAGTATGTCTTAAGCATTCCGTTGTAGATCTTACGGTTCTTATCGGCTTTTCTGCCTATATATTTTTCCGCATCTTCATATGAAGTAATCATGAACATCGACCATGAATCAAGTGCGGCATATCTTTCCCCTATGGTCTTATATAATTCCGGAAGCTCCGCCTTCTCTTCCAGTCTCTCTCCATAGGGCGGATTGGTTATTATGAATCCGTATTTTTTAGGATGTGAAAGATCCGCAACAGACCTTGTCTGGAAATGTATCATGTCCTTTACGCCGGCAAGCTCCGCATTGGCTCTGGCGATCTTGGTCATCTCGGGATCCAGATCATAAGCCTGTATATCACATTTCACGCTTCTGTCTATCATGTCTGCAGCTTCTTCTCTGGCGTCCTTCCAGAAGCTGTCTGAAATGACATTTGTCCACTTCTCTGCCATAAACTTCCTGTTCATTCCCGGAGCGATATTTGCAGCCATAAGTGCTGCTTCTATAGGAAATGTACCGCTTCCGCAGAACGGATCCACCAGCACACGGTCTGCATGCCACGGTGTGAGCATGATAAGTGCCGCTGCCAGATTCTCCGCTATGGGAGCCTTCGCCGTAAGCTTTCTGTATCCGCGCTTATGAAGGGATTCACCTGTAGTATCGAGTCCCACAGTGACCTCATCCTTTTTGATAAATACTCTTATGGGATAATCGGCGCCGCTTTCATCAAACCATTCCTTCTTATAGATATCCTTGAGATGCTCTACCATAGCCTTTTTCATAATAGACTGAATGTCCGAAGGCGAAAAAAGAGCACTCTTAACGCTGGCTGCTTTGGCTACCCAGAACCTTCCGTCCTTGGGGATCCACTCTTCTATGGGAAGTGCTTTGGTCCCCTGAAAGAGTTCCTCAAAAGTCTCTGCATGAAAGCTTCCAAGCTTTACAAGTATCCTCTCGGCAGTTCTCGATCCGATATTAACTCTTGCAAGAGCTTCATGATCTCCGAGAAAAGTTACTCTTCCGTCCTCTACTTCGGAGACCTCATAACCCAGATCCATTATCTCTCTTTTGAGCACCGATTCCAGTCCGAAATGGCAGGGCGCTATTAGTTCATAGGTCTTCATACGTTCTCACTTGAAGCATCCGCAGGTTCAACTCCAGCTGCTTTCCTTGCTTCCGCATCATTCTCTGCCTTGTATTCTTCTTCCTGCTTTAAGAAATCATTGAGTTCATTAACCATTACATCGATATCTTCCGCACTGAAGCCGTGAACCATCATAGCCTCGGCAAGCGACTCACCTGCTGCCGCATAACATGAGATGCAGTGCATTCCCTGTGCCATAAGGATATTTGCGATATAAGGGCTCTGCTCAAGAACCTCGGGGATAAGCATGTCTTTTGTAATTGTTTTAGCCATTTTTAAAATCCTTTCTTTAACATCTTACTTTTAGTGACTTTAGCTTACTAGAAATCATTTTTACTTTCCAGAAATTATTCTTACTAATTTAAAATAGTTTTATGACTTCCGCTGCTGTGACGGCTGTCTCAGCTATAATTGTTGTGTGGCGAATATTTTTCAAATCTTTCAGTTACAATAACTGTTCTGTCGTTGATACTTTTTGACGAAGACATACTTTTAAGCTTCTTTTTTCTTGATGGCTTCGAAGAAAACATCATAACATCAAGTATCACACCCCCCAAGAGAAAAGCAATTATAATGGAGAAAAAGATACCGATCGTATTTTTAAATTTCCTGCCTATTCTTAATTCTGTCAGTTCCTTATCACATCGATCAAAAATCAAGGTTGCATATGTTGCATTACCTCTTATCCCCGGATAATCATAAACATCATTCACGATGGACTTAGCCTTTTGGTCGGAGATCTTCTCTTCCAATCCATTATAAGCCTTCAGAATCTTAGATGTCCCATTCCAGTTAATCATTAAAATGATGCCCGGGGTTACCGGACCATTTCTGTCCATAAAATATCTGTCGGCATAACTCTCCATATCCTCGCCAAACGGACTGTCAGTGACAAGTATAACATTTCCCTCTGTCGTCAATACTTTCATAGCCTCCATAACACGATCAATACTGGACCAGTCAAAGAATCCTTCCCGATCATCAATATACGCATAATATCCGGTATCAGGATTCGTATATTTTTTTGTGTATCCTGAATTTCCTGCCACCCCCCTAAGCGGTAATAATGTGATAACTAAGACCGCGACTAATAAAACAAACAATATTCCAGTTTTAAGCCGACTCATTCGTATCTCCCCTTTCAATCTCAGTTTGAGGCATCGGTCGGGTATACAGTAAACTCTTCATCCCCGCTATTAAGACCAAAGTAATGATAACTCCGATAGCGATTACGATTGCAGATACATAATACAGCGAATTCGATACTTGCGCATTTACAGAAATCAGAATTGCAAGAGGAGCTGCCACAACCAAAGGTATACCGCCTTCGTAAACGATATCGGATTCTTCAAGCTCCTTAGCCTTTACAAAAGCTGCCCACATTAATCCTTCAATAATAGTTGATTGAACAATATTTAAATGTATTACATCGAACGCAATAGCATATGTCGTCAACTTAAGGATCAAGACTATTAATTGAACGATACACAATGCTGAAGCTGTGAAGATAGATCCTGCAGCCAACGTATTATTCATTTCCTTTTCTATCTTCTTCTTTTGTTTCTCTTCAATTTGCCTCCATTTGTTTGTAAAAAAAGTTTTCTGAGATGTATCTTCATAATAGTAGCCATCATCTTCTAAATGTTGTTCCTTCTTCACAATGGCAAACACATTGAATAAAACCAGAAATGCGGATAAGCATCCGAGTATATGAATATATGCGATCAGATTTGAAGGATTCATTGTGGGCACTGCAAATAAAAACAAAAGATAAACAGGTATTGCCAACGTTAAGCAAAAAATTACGTATTTCTTTATACTTACAGGCATATCGTAGCTTATCTTACCTGTTTGGCCATTTATAGCCACACGGCCTATACGATCACCAAATTTGTAAGTCATCAACCATACCGGGAATAACGCTGTATATATATTCTCCGGTTTTATAAGAATAGGGATCTTCCCCTCTTGATGTTCATCAAGGACTACTCCACGTTCCCATCCTGAAAATGCAGAATTAAAGGTTTCATTAAGCACAAATGCCTTAACTTTATATTCATAACACTCATATCCCACATCCTGTTTGAAAACATATCCTTCTTTCAGATACGAAGCTTCAAACGGAACTATTTCATTAGAATCAAACGGTCCTATGGCCTCACTCATATTATCATCAAAGGCTGAAGATGCATCTAAAGAAATCCCATGATAATAGCAATCCATATTTGCGTGACAATTACAAATCTCCGTATATTCATAATCGCCTCGACTATACTGCCTCTTACCTGAAAGATTCAGCGGTCCTTTTACATCTACATCAAAAACATGATATGGCATGTAGATACTGCGAAACTGTTCACAATATTGAGGATCCTTAAACTCCGAAGGAACAAAAAGTAACTTCTTTACCTTCTTCTCATAAATACTCCTGCATTTATCCTTATCTATCTTGAAAGGGATCACCCCCTTCGGTTGCTTCATGTTCGATGAGCCAGACTGAAGCATTACCTTCGAACCGCAGTAGCTGCAGAAATCATCAATGGAGTTTTTTACCGAATAAACAGTTCCTCCGCAGTTCGGGCACTTGAACTCCACCAGTTTAAGATCATCGTTTTCCCCTTCGGCTCCAACTTTCTGCTTTTTTTCCTCTTCCTTGGTTTCTCTATTGCCCACTTCGGCTGTTTGAACTTCGGCGGGTACATCAATAGTCTCCTCAGAAGTTGTTTTCGTGGTTACATCAATAGTTCCCTCAGGAGCTGCTTCTGTGGCTGCATCAATAGTTCCCTCAGTGGTTGCTTCTGTGGTCATATCAATGCTTTCATCAGTGTTTGCTTCTGCAGTTACATCAATATTTCCATCAGAGCTTGCTTCCGTGGTTACATCAATTTTTTCATCATTAGCTGTTTCTGTAAGCGGCGCTGAAATTATCTCATGAGATATGTCTATCGACGCACCGAAAGTCTCGCTAAGCATTTCATCGGGGATCCCGTCTGAAATCACCCCGCCTAAAGGCGTTGTATCAACGGGAATAAAAACATCTATATTCTGCCCGGCATCATCTTTTACCTCGGATTGAGAAAAAGAATGTCCACCATTATCCATTCTTGTTACCTTCCTAAAACACTATCCTATCTTTGATCAACTTTATGACTGCAACAAAAGTCAGAAGAGTATTATCAGAAATGATGGCTTCCGCTGCTGTGATGACCGCCGCTGCTGTGATGACCGCCGCTACTGTGATAGCTGCCTCCGCTACTGTGACTGCTGCCGCCACCACTGCTTCCGGAACTCTGTGGCGAATATCTCTTGGATACATTGATCAGATTTGCGTTCCTGTTTGAAATGCCAAGTTGGGAAAACAGACCTTTAATTATCTCTTTATTTGATGCCGCAGGAGTGCTTGTCATTATACCAAGGATCATAAATCCAAGTAAAAATGCGACTATTATGGCAATAAAGATATTGCTTATGTATTTAAAGGGCTCTGCAATCCTCAAACCGGCAAGTACATCATCGCACTGCTCATATACCGAGATCGCGCATTTTGCATAATCACCATCCCCCGCATATGTATATACATTATCCACGATGGAATTGGCTTTGCTTCCGGTGATCTTGCTGTCCAGTCCGTTATGAGCCTGAAGGAGTAAGAGCCGGTCACCCATATCTATCAGAAATATAAGTCCAGGGGCTTCGGTTCCGTATCTGTCCTGATAATAATTTTCCGCATAGCGCTCTGCCGCACCCGCCTTTAAGTTGACAGTAACAAATACCACATTACCTTCATCTGTCAGATCTTTCATTGAAGATAAAACCCTATCGACTTCAGATGCCGTGAGCAGGAATTCCGGATCATCGACATATGCTTCATATCCAGTATCACTGTTGGTATAGGATTTAACATTGTCTCCCGCGAATACCTGTACCGGAAGCAATACTATCAAAAAGACAGCTATCAGAAGGCCAAATGCTCTTTTAATATCAAACCGGCGCATTAGTATCACCTCCTTCACGTGCAAGCTGGGGCAGCGGTCTGGTGTAGAGAAGATTCTTCAATCCCACGATAGAGATCAGTCCTATGATAACTCCCGTTCCTATGATCGCAGCAGACACATAGAACATGGGATCGGATGCGCGCGCCACCAATGAAAATATCAACGCAAGAGGTGCCGCTACCATGAGCGGAATACCGCCTTTGTAAACGATCCTCGGTGCAGTAAGCTCCTTCGCTTTTGAAAATGACATCCATATAAATACCGCAGTGAGAAGTGGCTGGATCATTCCGGAGCTCAGCACTGTGTAACCTACATATCCCAACGCACACAGCGCCACAAATATAAACTGTCCGAGACAAAGTATCACTGCCAGTATGAGCCAAATATTTCCGCCGGACTTTTTGTTTTCTTTTTCTCTCTTCTTACGCTCTTTTTCTTCTTTTTTCTTTAACGCTTCCATAATGTCCTTGTCATTGGAATATTTATACATATATCCTTTGTCATCGAGGCGCTTTTCTTTTTTTACTATGGACGATACATTGCACATCATAATAAATGCACATATGCATCCGAGCGTCTGGATCAGAGCGATCATCTTCGAAGGATTCATTGCGGGCATCACCACCGCCAGCAACAGATAAACAGGTATGGCAAGCAGGAAACAGAATGCCAGGAACTTGCGTGTATTGACCGGCATGTCACAGCTTATCTTTCCCGATTCACCGTTGATCACCGCATATGCAACACGATCTCCCTTCTTGTATGATAAAAACCATATCGGAAAGAAAGCTGTATAAATATCTCTCGGTGTCATATGTACAGGGATCTTGCTCTTTTGTCCGCTGTTTAAACTCACACCGCCGGGCCACCCCGTTGATACCGATTTATAAACTTCATCAACCGCAAAAGTTGTGACATCCTTTGCATAACACTCATGTCCCACATCCGGCATATCGGCATAAAATCCGGTCAGATACGCAGGTTCAAAAGGAACTATGCTATGAGCATCAAAAGGTGCTATGGTCTCACTGAAATGATCATCAAAGGAAGAAGATGCATCATATGAGAGTCCGTGGAAATAACAGTCAAGATCCGCATGGCAGACATACTTCTCGGTATAGACATAATCTCCGCGTCTGTATTCCTTCTTGCCGCTCAGATCAAGCGGTCCCTTAAGATCCACATTGTAAACGTGATACGGTATATAAATCCCGCGGAACTGCTCAAGATAATTAGGATCCTTGAGTTCCTTCGGTGCGAAGAACGACTTCTTAACATGATCCTCATAAATGCTCTTGCATTTTGTCTTATCTACCTTAAAGGGGATCACTCCTTTAGGCGGCTTCATGCTTGAAAACCTTGACTGAAGCATCACCTGGGATCCGCAGTAGCTGCAGAAACCGTTTAAGGATTCTTCAACCGAATAAAGCGTTCCACCGCAATTCGGACACGTATACTCAACAAGTTTAAGCTCATCGGTATCGGCATCCTTTACCGCATCCTGCTTATCCTTTACTTCCGTTTCTTCTTCGCCTGTCCTGCTTACTATGTCTTCAACGGTTGCGGCTTCACCTAAAGGCGTGGTATCGACGGGAGTAAAAGTATCGGCCATATGGTCGTTTTTTGCATTGCCGGCAGTTTCTTTGTCTGTCTGACTAACATGCTCTTCTGCATCCGGAATAGCATCATCCTTTACATCCGAAGGGATAAAAGTATTCTCACAGTAATCGCATTTGAGCAGCTGAATGGCGGGATCAAATCTGAGTTCGCCGCCGCATCTCGGACATTTCATTCAAGCCTCCTGATCATAACTGATCTTACTAATTAACCAACTTTAAGATTATAACATAAAGTAGGTACCGGTTATCATGATCCGGGCTTTTATTCTGTTCAAAGATCCAACTTTTTGTCCGGTTTTCTTTTTTTGCACAAATAAAAAAACACATAATAATTTTCTACGGAAAACACCCGGAAAACGTTATCTTGCAACATTTCGAACAATTGTTAACTTGTAATCGCAAATCCCATTAAGTATAATTTTATGTAATGGGTCAACGATCTTCGCCACGGCGAAGATCGGGCAAAAAGTAAATGTAAAGGAGAAAAAATATGAAGTTTGGTTACTTCGATGACGCCGCAAAAGAATACGTCATCACTACGCCCAAAACTCCGCTTCCCTGGATCAACTACCTTGGTTGCAACGAGTTCTTTTCACTCATTTCAAATACCTGCGGTGGTTATACTTTTTATAAGGACGCTAAGCTCCTTCGTATGACCAGATACCGTTACAATGATGTTCCTTACGATACAAACGGTAAGTATTTCTACATCAAAGATAACGATACCATCTGGAATCCCGGATGGCAGCCTATGAAGACAGAGCTTGATTCCTATGAGTGCCGTCACGGTCTCGGATATTCCAAGTGGAAGTCATCAAAGGCAGGCGTTCAGGCTGATCTTCTTACTTTCGTTCCCATGAACGAGAATGCGGAAGTATCACAGATCAAGCTTACTAATACAACTTCTTCCAAGAAGGATATCCAGCTCTACTCTTATGTTGAGTGGTGTCTGTGGAATGCGGATGATGATTCCCGTAACTTCCAGCGTAATCTTTCAACAGGTGAAGTTGAGATCGTAGGATCTTCTATCTTCCATAAGACAGAATACAGAGAGCGTAGAAATCACTATGCTGTCTACTCTGTTAATACAAAGGTTGACGGTTTCGATACAAGCCGTGAAGAGTTCATCGGATTCTACAACGGTGCAGATGATCCCGAAGCTATAAAGGCCGGTGCATGCACAGGTTCCGTTGCTTCAGGATGGTTCCCTATCGCAGCTCATCAGATTAACGTATCTCTCGAGCCCGGCGAGACAAAGAGCTTTGTATTCGTACTCGGCTACTGCGAGAATCCCGAAGAAAAAAAGTGGGAAGCACCCGGCATCATCAACAAGGCTCCCGCTAATGCACTTCTTGCTAAGTATCAGAGCGATGCTGATGTCGATAAAGCTTTCAACGAGCTCACAACTTACTGGAACGATCTTCTTTCCAAGTATGTAGTTGAGACAGGCAATGACAAGGTTAACCGTATGGTCAACATCTGGAATCAGTACCAGTGCATGGTTACCTTCAACATGAGCCGTTCGGCATCTTACTATGAGTCAGGTATCGGCCGAGGCATGGGATTCCGTGACTCCTGTCAGGATCTCCTTGGTTTTGTTCACCTCATCCCCGACCGTGCAAGACAGCGTATCATCGATATCGCTTCCACACAGTTCGAGGACGGACGTGCTTACCATCAGTACCAGCCTCTTACCAAGAAGGGTAACTCCGATATCGGTTCCGGTTTCGGTGACGATCCTCTCTGGCTTATCGCAGGAACTTCCGCTTACATCCGTGAGACCGGCGATATGAGCATTCTCGATGAGATGGTTCCTTTCGATAATGATGAGTCTGTTGCACAGCCTCTTATGGAGCACCTTCGCAGATCTCTCAACTATGTAAATACACATCGCGGACCTCACAATCTTCCGCTTATCGGTCGTGCTGACTGGAATGACTGCCTGAACCTTAACTGTCATTCAACCAAGCCCGGCGAATCCTTCCAGACATTCGGTCCTTCTGAAGGTCCCGTAGCTGAGTCGGTATTCATCGGCGGAATGTTCGTTAAGTACGGTCATGAGTATGCTGATCTTTGCAGACTTAAGGGTCTTGATGATGAAGCTGCCGCTGCTGACAAGTCAGCAGACGAGATGTCCGAGCTTCTCCTTTCCGAGGATGCAGGCTGGGACGGCGCATGGTTCATCCGTGCATACGATTCCTACGGCAACAAGGTTGGTTCCAAGGAATGTGAAGAAGGACAGATCTACATCGAGCCTCAGGGCTTCTGCGCACTTGCAGGTGTTGGCAAGGACAACGGTATGGCTGAGAAGGCACTTGATTCCGTTAAGGAGAAGCTGGACAGCAAGTACGGTATCATGATCCTCCAGCCCGCTTATACCAAGTATCACGAAGAACTTGGTGAAGTTTCCTCTTATCCGCCCGGATATAAGGAGAATGCCGGTATCTTCTGCCACAACAATCCCTGGGTATCCATCGGTGAGACAGTTATCGGACGCGGCGATCGTGCATTTGAGATCTACAAGAAGACCTGCCCTGCTTACACAGAGGAGTTCTCAGAGATCCACCGCACAGAGCCTTACTGCTACTGCCAGATGGTAGGCGGTGCCGATGCCAAGTTCCATGGTGAAGGTAAGAACTCATGGCTTACAGGTACAGCAGCATGGACCTTCGTTAACATCTCACAGTACATCCTCGGTGTATATCCTACACACGAAGGACTTCAGGTTGATCCCTGCACGCCGAAGGATTTCGGTGACTTCAAGGTAACAAGAAAGTTCCGTGAAGGTATCTACCACATCGAAGTAAAGAATCCTTCCAACGTTGAGAAGGGCGTTAAGAGCATGACTGTTGACGGCAAGGAAGTCGCAGGATGCGTAATCCCCTACGAGAAGGGCAAGAAGGAATACAACGTAGTAGTTACTATGGGCTGATATTCCCGATAACAAGTATGAAAAACGGCTGTTATAAAACAGCCGTTTTTTTATATATTTAGTGTGATCCTTGCTGATCATTTGCTTCTTTAATAATTCTCCAAAGAAGAAAAAAGACACTTACGCAATCGTATTTCTACGAAACGTAAGTGTCGTAAATTAAATCTTGACCGTGTTCTATTTCAGAGTTTGTTCTTCACTTCCGCAGCCTGAAGCTTTAAGTCATTCGCATTGGCGCGTACAGCTTCCGTTATCACATCTCCGCCAAGCATCCTTGCAAGCTCTTCTGTCTGTGCGGCATCATCAAGCTTCTTAATAGTAGTCTCTGTCCTTCCCTCATTCTCATCTTTTTCAATCATGAAATGAGTATCTGCCATGGCAGCTATCTGCGGAAGATGAGTAATGCAGATGACCTGATGATCCTTAGCGATAGCAGCCATCTTCTCCGATACCTTCCAGGCTGTCTTTCCGGAGATACCGGTATCTATCTCATCGAAGATAAGTGTTCCTATGGCATCCTTTCTGGCAAATACAGACTTAAGCGCAAGCATGATACGTGAGAGCTCACCTCCACTTGCCACTTCCGATAAAGGTCTCTCCTTCTCTCCGGGATTTAACGAGATAAGGAACTCCACTTCATCCGATCCGTATAAACTGTAGTCCTTAGTCTCATTTACAGATATGGTAAATTTAACCTTGAGGAAATTAAGATCCATCAGAGTCTCGGTGATATCTTTTTCAAGTGATTCAGCCTGAGCGCATCTTATCTGATGAGCCTTATCACAGGCTCTCTTTAATTCGGATTCGGCTGCTGCCTTTTCTTTTTCAAGCTTAGCCAGAGTCTCATCAAGATCTGATAATTCCTCAAGCTCAGCCTTTCTCTTCTCACAATACCCGAGTATCTTCTCTGTTGATGAGCCATACTTACTCATCAGATGGTTTAATACATCCATCCTCGCTTCTATCTCGCGATAGGCAGCTTCATCGAAATCCGTCTGTTCCATATACGAATCTATTCCGCGGGCTACGTCACGCAACACCTCTTCAGCACTTGAAAGATCCGTGCACAGATCCTTAAGATCCTCATCCAGAGTCACTGCTGAATTCATCTCATGAACAGCTCTTCCCGCAGCATCCAGCAATCCTTCACCGTCTGCCTGAAGCAGCTCCTGGACGTTATTTAGGTATTCAAATACCGAGCTGGCATTTTTCATCTTGCGATGCTGTCTTTCAAGCTCCTCTTCCTCTCCCGGGACAATATTGGCAGCTTCGATCTCGCCCACCTCATATTCCGCAAGAGAGATCTCACGCTGACGCTTTGCTTCATCCACGTCAAGACTCTCTATCCGCTCAGTGATGGCGCAATAATTCCTGTAGGAGATCCTGATATCATCCAGTATCTTTTCCATCTTCTCACCGCAATATGCATCGAGAAGATCTCTTTGCTTTGAAGGCTTCAGCAATGACTGATGCTCATGCTGACCATGAATGTCTATCAGTATTCCTGCCAGCTCCCTCATCTGCTTTACGGTAACAGATTCACCACATACCTTGAGCACGGAACGCCCTGCACTTATCTTCCTTGAGAGGATAACAGTACCATCCTCCTCTATGGGCAGATCCATCGCCTTGATCGCATTGATCTGATTCTTATCGCTTACCCTGAATGTAAGCTCGGATAAGGCGTATTCCGCGCCTTCCCTGATGACATCAGCCGATGCCTTTGCACCAAGAGTCAGCCCAATGGAACCGATTATTATGGACTTACCTGCACCGGTCTCACCGGTAAGGATATTGAGACCTTTACCGAATTCCACCTCGGCTTCTCTTATCAATGCAAAATCTTTTACGCTAACGCTTTCCAGCATATATACTCCTTGTCTCCTTCTCAGACAAATAATGCTCTAAATAATTAATCTGTTCTAACCCGTCTTTCAGCCCTGCTCTGTGTCGACGATCAACCGGCTCAGACGATCAACATGCTCAAAATCGGATATCTATTCAACCCCGACGATCTTCTCCACTCCGTAGAATGATTCGTAAGCTTTATTTGTAAAGCTGTCCGGATCACCCGTGACATCATTTTTTACGAAAGGAAAACTGTCTGCTTTGATCGTAGGTATCTCAATATATTTCCCGTCGGATGCATTTAATAAAGCGATCCGGGCATCCATCTCTTCCTTATAGGCTTTTAATTCGCCGCTCTTATACGCATCATGGCAGCGCACAAACGCACTGTTGCAGAAATACTCTTCCCTTTTGATGATGCAGATCATTATAAGGATCACGAGCGTACCCACATAGATTCCTGCCCTGATGCCGTGTTTTATAAATCCTTCGGGCTTTGAGCTGCGCCTGAAGATAAATGCAGTGATCTCAATAAACCACTTCGTCGTAATGGCAGTCCAAACCGTAAGCATCAATATCCAATAGAAATAATGCATGACCACAACACCTGATGAGATACCGTCCGAAACCGGATAAAGAAGTGCATAGAATAAAGGTATCCTGACAAATGCAGCTACGGTAAAGCATATGGCACCTGCGATCACAGGCTTAAACCAGAATAATAATCCGGCCGCTCCTGCGCCGGGGCCAAAAGGTTTCTTCTGATCAGCTACGATATTATCCCTGTCTGCAAATACCGTAAGCGCCGTAACAGCCGGCAGAACGAAGAGAGGCTTTATCATCTCAAATTCGAGATTCCAGGCATCCCAGGCATCCTTAAAAGCATTGAAAACCGCAGTTCTGATCCCTTCAGATGTTATATCAAATGTACCACCTGCTCTCGCTGCATTACCGGGAGCCTTGGCACTGATAACAAATCCTGCAACAAGACATACCAGCGGGATCAGTAATCTTAATGCCCCCTTCTTACCTTTAAGCATCCCGTCTATCAACACCAATGTCACGGTAAGACCGGCAAATGCAATTGGCGGATATCCGGCTCCGCCAATATATGTCATAAAGATCAATGCGATAATGAAATTGCTCTTTTGATGTTCACCTGCCGTTAACTTCATAGCTGCAGAAAGAGCGATAAGTCCGGCCCAGAACGGGATGGTGTAATGAGCCATTATGGTAAAGAGATAGACAGCCGAATAGCTGGGAATATAATGGATCTCAAAGAAAGCCGTAACAGCCGCAATGATATGAAAAGCCTGTCTCGACATCTTCATCCTGCCGCAGAGCAGGACTCTTAAAAAACAAAATGTCCCCGAGATCACACAGAAGAGACCTATCCATCCGGTAAGGAAGTAAGCATGATCTCCAAATACCGAAGGTTCATAGCAAAACAGGAATACCGATGACCACGTTCCCTGCCATACCTGATAATTGTAGATCACCTGTTGCTTGCCTACGCGAAGGAGATTAAGCAGAGACGGCGCATTCTGCATCACATGTCTTGCAGGTGCACCGAAGGCCAGATCATCGCCTCCTGCGTATCCATAGAATGACACCATGATAAGCGGCAATATAGAAAGTCCAAAAGCGACTGTCGCACAGACAGCCGCCAGATGGATGAATATCCCTTTCCCCTTTTTCGGTTTAAGAGATTTGATTTTATCGATAGTACTCAATATTCAGAAACTCTCACTTTGTTTATTTGCTCGATTCTTTGGAAGCATCTTCCTCAGAAGCATTTTCCTCGAGACTGTATCTCTTCTCAATAACAACCTTTTCGTTATATCCGGAGAAGATGTCATCTATCTTACTCTGATCAGGCTTGGGTGTGATAAGGCTGACTATGGGAACTATAGCAAGTCCGATCAGCATTGTAACCGCACCTGCATTGATAGGTGAAGCGATATAATGTAAGAACATATTTGATATGGTTATACCTACACCTGTGATAAAGCATACCCATACGGACGCCTTTGTGGTGCGCTTCCAGTAAAGTCCCCAAAGGAAGGGCGCAAGGAATGATCCCGCAAGAGCTCCCCAGGAGTAACCCATAAGCTGCGCGATAAAATCAGGTGGATCAAGTGCCAGTAATACAGATACTACGATGAAGAATATAAGAAGCAGTCTCATGGTGAGAAGATTTCTCTTCTCCTGCTTAGTCTTATCAAGCTTGGCATCAGGCTTGATCTGTGCGATCAGATCGAGTGTAACGGTTGAGCTTGATGTAAGTACCAGTGATGAAAGTGTGGACATCGATGCGGAAAGCACGAGCACAACAACTACTCCCAGCAATACATCGGAAAGTCCCGAAAGCATGGTAGGAACTATTGCATCATAGTTAACAGTCACACCATCCTCTTTTAAGATAGCAGGATTGCCGGCATAAAGTCTTCCGAATCCTCCGAGAAAATAACATCCGCCCGCAACTACAACGGCGAATGCTGTGGAGATAACGGTTCCCGCAGTGATGGACTTCTCATCCTTGATGGCATAGAACTTACCTACCATCTGAGGCAGTCCCCATGTACCGAGAGATGTAAGGATAACTACTCCCAGGAGATTAAGAGGATCGGGTCCGAAGAAAGAAACGAACGCACCGTTCATCCCCTCCGAAACGGGAAGATCCGACTGCTGTTTAGAGAGAGTTGTAAGAGCTGTCATAAATCCGCCATTATTATTGATTACAGAAACGATGACAGCGGTTATTCCGAAGAGCATTATGATACCCTGTACAAAGTCATTTATAACAGTTGCCATGTAACCGCCAAGTATGACATATACACAGGTTAATGCAGCCATACCGATAAGACACCAGAAATAAGGAATATCAAATGCCATTCCGAAGAGTCCCGAGAGTCCCTTGTAAACAGATGAAGTATACGGGATCAGGAAGATAAAAGAAATCAACGCGGCTGCTATCCTAAGAGCCTGACTGTCAAATCTCTTTCCGAAGAAATCGGGCATGGTCTTGGAATCAAGATGCTTTGTCATAACACGGGTACGTCTTCCGAGAACGATCCATGCAAGGAGCGATCCGATAAACGCATTACCGATACCTACCCAGGTGGAAGAGATACCATATTTGTAACCGAACTGTCCGGCATATCCGATGAAAACAACTGCCGAAAAATAAGATGTTCCGTATCCGAAAGCCGTAAGCCAGGGACCTGCACTTCTTCCTCCGAGAACAAATCCGTCAACGCTGTTTGCTTTCTTTCTGGTAGCAACACCGATGCCTATCATTACAGCAAAAAACAATATTAAGAATACTATTTTGATTACCATGTGGTCCTCCGTTTGCCGAAATATGAAGAGTAATAATATTACTGACCCAGTTCCTCGGAAGAAAGTGTCTTAACATTCTCCTTCTCAAGGATCTCTGCAGCCTTAGCCGGATCATTTGTCTTGATGGCGATAGGCGCACCTTCACCATCAACAGATAATCCATAAATGTATCCGATATTTATACCTGCTTCATGAAGCTTGAAGATGACCTTCTGAAGACTGCCTACAGCATCAGGTACAACAACTGCTATAACTTCATCGATACGCGCAGTGATACCTGCACTCTTTAAGAGGTCACGTGCACGTTCCGGTTCCTTTGATATGAGTCTCAGGACACCGAATTCCGTGGTATCTGCGAGACTCGCCGAAAGGAGATCTATACCGCCCTGAGAAAGCGTCTTTAATACTTCATCAAGTCTGCCTTCTTTATTCTCAAGAAAAACCGATAACTGTTTGATAAACATATTGCAGTCTCCTTTCTTACTCGTAAAGTTTACGCTTGTCGATAACGTGCTTTGACTTGCCGTCGAAATGCTCAAGTCCGTTAGGCTCTACAAGCTTGACCTTGGCATTGAGTCCGATGGCAGCCTTAAGTCTGTCATGAACAGCCTTGGAGAGAGCCTCAAGACTCTTGATCTCATCAGTGAAAACATTCTCGGCTACCTCTACCTGAACCTCGAGAGTATCGTTATTATCGATACGATCAACTACCATCATGTAATGAGGTGTTGTTCCCTCTACGGTAAGCAGTGCAGCTTCAACCTGAGAAGGGAATACATTTACGCCGCGGATAATGAGCATATCATCGCTTCTTCCCTTGAAACGCTGTATACGTGCCATTGTTCTGCCGCATTCGCACTTTCCGTACTCAAGATGTGTAAGATCCTTTGTCCTGTATCTGATAAGAGGCATACCTTCCTTGGTGAGATTGGTGATGACCAGCTCACCTTCACTTCCTGCGGGAAGATGCTCTAATGTCACAGGGTTAATCACTTCCGGAAGAAAATGATCCTCCCAGATATGAAGTCCCTTATGGAAATCACAGTCACATGCAACACCCGGGCCGCAGATCTCTGTGAGGCCATAGATGTCATATGCTTTGATATGGAGTCTCTGCTCCATCTGATCGCGCATCTCGTTGGTCCAGGGTTCCGCACCGCAGATCGCGCTCTTAAGCTTGATCTTGTCTACAAGTCCCAGCTTCTCAAGGTCCTCGGCAACATGAAGGAGATAAGAAGGTGTACAAGCGATAGATGTAACACCGCAGTCGATCATCATATCGATAAGCTTCTTGGTATTACCTGTAGACATAGGAATAACCATTGCGCCGAGATATTCCGCACCGTAATGAGCTCCCAGACCGCCTGTAAAAAGGCCGTAACCATAACCGATCTGGATCACGTCATCTCTTGTGATATGAGCGGTAGAAAGGCATCTGGCAACGCACTCTGCCCAGATATCGATATCATGTCTCGTATATACGCCGATCTTCGGCTTTCCGGTGGTACCGCTGGAAGCATGTACTCTTACAAGCTCCGAAGGAGGAACTGCTGCCATACCGAAAGGATAATTGGCATTGAGATCCTCATAAGTTGTAAACGGAAGCTTATAAAGATCTTCAAGGCCTCGGATATCTCCGGGCTCAAGCCCAAGGGCCTGCATCTTCTTTCTGTATGGTTCAACATTGTGATAAACCCTGTTTACCATTTTTACGAGCCTAGCACTCTGCAGTGTCTCCAGCTCGTCACGGGACATGCACTCTTTTGCTTCATTCCAGATCACGTTGATTCCTCCTGTTGATTCTCCTACACACTTACCGTTTTGTCTTCTTGAATCCGTTGGTTATGATGAGTGCAAGTTCCCTGCCTGCTTCATCTAAGATCTTAACTTCATAAACACATGTTGCTCTGCCATCCTTGATGATATCAGCATTGCATATCACCTTACCGCTTTTCCACGGTCTCATAAGGTTGACCTGTGAACTCTGTGTAACTGTTAAGCTGTCAGGATCAAGTCCGCAGTTTTCTGCAACCGCGAAGGCAAAATCCGCCATTGTAAAATATACAGCCCCCATCAGACCGCCGACAGCGTTCATGTGCCTTTCATCCGGCACAAGAGAAACGCTGCTGTGTCCGTTCTCTGCCTTATCTATGACGATACCCGTCACAGATGTGGCATATGCATCACCTTTAAAAAAATCTCTGATCTCTTCCAAGGTTTTCAAGCATTCTCTCCCATCTCAAAAGCTTTTTTATTGAGCTCAAGGAATTTAGCGGGAACGCATGCCTCTATAGCACCGAGCCACTCTTCTCTGGTGATCTCGGTCACATACTTAGCGAACCTTCCCATAAGAACGATATTGGCTGCCTTTGCGGATCCTGCCTGCTCAGCGATGGAAAGTGCATCAATGGCATCAACCTTAGCTCCGCTCTCCTTCATCTTCTCGATAAGTCCCTCGGGATATTTTGCCGCACCTGTGATAACAGGCATGGGATCGATCTCCTGAGAGCTGGTAACGATCTGTCCGCCGGGCTTTAAGAAGTCGATATATCTTGCTGCCTCAAGAAGCTCGAAGGATATGATGTAATCAGCGCCGCCCTTGTCGATGATGGGTGAATAAACCATATCACCGAATCTGACATAAGTTACAACACTTCCGCCTCTCTGGCTCATTCCGTGAACCTCAGAAACCTTAACATCTATTCCCTTATCCATTGCCGCGCGACCAAGGACTTTACTTGCAAGAAGCGATCCCTGTCCGCCGACACCTACTATCATTACACTTGTGATCATATCTTTTTCCTTTCCTGTATAATCAGATATTTACTCAGATCTCGTTTCCGTCAGCATCTTCAAAAGCATGGAAATGACAAAGCTGTGTGCATACCTTGCATCCTACGCAAAGAGTTGCATCGATGTGAGCCTTTCCATCCTTGAAGGAAATGGAAGGACAACCCATCTGCATGCAGGACTTACAGCTCTTGCACTTATCCGGATTAACCTTAACAGGGGGATTCTTCTTAACAGCCTTAAGAAGAACACAGGGACGTCTGCTGATGATGACAGAAGGTTCCGGTGCTGCAAGCTCTTCCTTGACTGCCGTATCTACAGCTGAGAGATCGTAAGGATCAACAACCCTTACTCTGTTGATGCCCATTGCCTTAACAAGAGCTTCAAGGTTGATCTTGCCGGCAGGCTCACCGCGAAGATTGAATCCTGTTGTAGGATTCTGCTGATGTCCTGTCATACCTGTTATGGAATTATCAAGAATGATAACTGTTGAATTGGTCTGGTTGTAAGCGATATTAGCGAGACCTGTCATACCTGAATGCATGAAAGTGGAATCACCGATAACAGCTACGGTATTCTTCTCACTCTCTTCACCGCGAGCTTTATTAAAGCCGTGGATGGAGCTTACGGATGCGCCCATGCACTCTGTCGTATCGATTGCACATAAGGGGGGAGCAGATCCGAGAGTATAACATCCGATATCACCCATTACGCGGCACTTGTTCTTGTTCAGTGTATAGAATACGCCTCTGTGAGGGCAGCCTGAGCACATTGCAGGGGGTCTGTTGGGAAGATCCGTAATAGCCTTGCAGCTCTCCGGAGTCTCCACACCAAGCTTCTCTGCGATAAGTCCCTGTGAGAACTCATCTATCATAGGGAAGATCTCTTTGCCTGTAACATCAAGTCCGAGAGTCTTAACATGTGTCTCAATGATGGGATCAAGCTCTTCAACAACATAAAGCTTCTCAACTCCTGCTGCGAAATCCTTGATCTTCTTAACGGGCATGGGATTGATCAGACCAAGCTTTAAGATGCTTGCCTTATCTCCGAATACTTCCTTTACGTACTGATAGCATGTGCTGGAAGTGATGATACCGATCTTATTGTCGGTACCCTTCTCTACTCTGTTCAACTCGGATGTCTCCGCAAATTCGATAAGCTTTGCGGTACGCTCCTCAACGATAGGATGACGCTTCTTTGCATTGGCGGGAACCATTACATATTTTGCGATATCCTTAACGTATTCCTTCATTGCAGGCTCAACACGCTCGCCTGTCTCTACGATACTCTGGGAATGAGCTACTCTTGTGCACATCTTGATGAGTACCGGAGTATCGAACTCTTCGGAGATCTCATATGCCTTTTTAGTGAAATCAAGAGCTTCCTGAGAATCAGAGGGCTCAAGCATAGGGATCTTGGCTGCGATGGCATAATGTCTTGAATCCTGCTCATTCTGTGATGAATGCATTCCGGGATCATCCGCAACACAGATCACCATACCTGCGTTAACGCCTGTATAAGCGATGGTGAAAAGAGGATCTGCCGCAACATTGAGTCCGACATGCTTCATGGCACAGTAACTTCTCTTACCGGCACGGGAAGCACCGAAAGCGGTCTCCATGGCAACCTTCTCGTTGGGAGCCCACTCACAGTAGATCTCCTCGTACTTAGCCGCTTCCTCTGTGGTCTCTGTAGAAGGTGTTCCAGGATATGAACTTGCGACACATACTCCGGCTTCATACAGGCCTCTGGCAAGGGCCTTGTTTCCAAGCATCAGTTCTTTCATTTTTCTACCTCCACACAGAAGGAAAACATCTGCATGCTCTCCCTCTAATTTTTACTTTGTAAACTCCCTAAACTTACGACTGGTTTTCCTGCTCTACAAGTCGTTCAACGCCATACTTCTTGCGAAGAAGAGGCTTCTCGATCTTGCCTGTTGCGTTCCTGGGAACTTCGGCAAAGATTATCCTCTTGGGTCTCTTGTATCTTGCAAGCTGATTGCAGAACTTCTCTATCTCTTCAAGAGTAAGATCGCTGTCGGGTTCCGGCTCGATGATAGCGCCTGTGATCTCTCCGAGACGCTTATCGGGAAGGCCGATGACTGCCACGTCCTTAACCTTCGGATATTCCTGAAGGAAGTTCTCTATCTCAACGGGATAGATATTCTCGCCGCCGCTTACGATAAGGTCTTTCTTGCGGTCTACAAGATAGTACAGACCATCTTCATCCTGACGCGCCATATCTCCCGTGAAAAGCCATCCGTCTCTTAATGTCTCAGCCGTAGCTTCCGGATTGTGATAATACTCGAGCATCACTCCGGGTCCTTTTACACAAAGCTCTCCGACATCACCCTGCTTAACGGGATTACCGGATTCATCAACGATCTTGCATTCCCATCTGTATCCGGGAACACCTATGGCGCCGACTTTATCCGTATTCTCAAGTCCCAAATGAACGCAGCCCGGGCCCGTGGATTCGGACAGGCCGTAGTTCGTATCATACTGATGATCAGGGAAGTAATCCTTCCAATGTCTGATAAGTGAGGGCGGAACAGGCTGAGCACCGATATGCATCAGTCTCCACTGGTCAAGCTTGTAATCCGACAGCTTGATCTCACCGCGATCCAGTGAATCCAGTATATCCTGTGCCCAGGGCACGAGAAGCCATACTATCGTGCACTTCTCATCGGATACGGCTTTGATTATCACATCAGGCTTTGCACCCTTTAAAAGCACAGCTCTGCTGCATGTCCAGAGAGATCCCATCCAATGGAACTTTGCCCCCGTATGATACAGAGGCGGGATGCATAAGAAGCAGTCGTCCTTCGTTGTCTTGTGATGAACCGCTTCCATCTCGGCAGCCTGTATAAGGCTTCTGTGAGGATGAAGTATCGCCTTGGGGAAACCTGTGGTTCCCGATGAAAAATAAATAGCCGCAAGATCTTCATCCGTAAGTTTGATACCGGGGTCGGTGCTTGCATAATCAGCCACCATATTCCAGTAGCTCTCCGCAAAGGGCGGGCATACATCTTCACCTACGTAAATGAGTAGGCGGTTCTTTGAGATGTCATCCGCATTTGTCTTGATACGATCAACAAACTCGGGTCCGAAGAAAAGAACGGATACATCCGCAAGATCTGCGCAATATGAGATTTCGTTGGCTGTATATCTGAAATTAAAAGGTACCGCGATAGCACCTGACTTGAGTATTCCGAAATAGATCGGGAGCCATTCAAGACAGTTGAACATCAGTATGGCAACCCTGTCTCCCTTCTCTATACCTCTTTCAAGAAGCATGTTGGCAACTCGGTTCGCCTTCTCGTCAAAAACCTGCCATGTGATCTGTCTGCGATAAGGTCTCATGCTTGTCTGCTGAACAAGATCATATTCCTTGAACGAGTATTTTCTGTGATCTTCCATTGTAGGATTGAGCTCCACCAGCGCCACTTCATTTCCGTGTTCGGCGGCGTTTCTTCGAAGCAAATCTGTAACCGGCATACATATACCCTCCTGAGAAATACTTGCCCACGTCAAATGAGCATAATAACCTCATTTAACATGACGCATACAGTAGAATATGATACCACTTGAGCACCTTTCAGTCAAAGAATCGGGGCATAGAAAAGTATCCCCAGGACATATCAAAATTGCATAAAAGAATAAGCTTTTAGAACTGTCAGATCATCTTTTTATGAAGTGTCTGAAGAAATCCGTCATCGGATAAGCGAATGACCCTTGTAACATGGTCCGACATGGTCACTGTGACAGAATCTCCGGGATGAAGCGTAGTCTTCATATCGCCGTCAAAATAAGCGCCCACATCCACGGGACGAAGGCCTTTGGGCGGCATTATGGTCACGCTTATCTCATCATCCCCGGAAAGAATGACGCTCCTGGTATTGAGCATATGAGGAGCAACAGGTGTAAGCTGAATAAGCTTGGCTACAGGCTCGACTATGGCACCGCCTGCGGACAGATTGTAAGCTGTGGATCCGGTAGGTGTGCTTAAGATGATACCGTCAGCATTAAAATCACTTAAGAAAGAACCGTTAACGCATATACGATAGCAGGTAATCTGCATATCGCCTCTTCTGGAAAGGACCACGTCATTAAGCGCAACACCCTTAATCTCGTCTTCTCCGTCCTTTTGAACAGAGCCTGCAAGCATCATGCGTTCCTCTACAGAATAATTATCTTCAAGGAGCCTGGTGAGTGCATCGTTTGCATTTGAAAGCTCCACCTCAGCCAGATAGCCTACCGCTCCGAGATTGAATCCAATAATGGGAAGTTCGTATTTTCCGGACTTCTTGGCAGCGGAAAGAACGGAACCGTCCCCGCCTATAACGATTATGCCCTGCATTCCCGAAGGGATATCAAGATAGACATCACAGATATCGAGTAAGGGTGCCTGTGCATCGGCCATCCCCTTCTCGTAAGCAAGCTTAAGAAAGCTGTCCCTTATCTCTTTTCCTATGGACAGATCCTTATCTTTTAAGCTGTTTGATATTATACATATCCTGTTCATGTCTTATCCCCATTCGATCAGTGCTTTATATCAAAGTGTGGCATGGGCTTTCGCAACCACTTTTCCGACCACTGCATCAAAAGATTCTAAATCAGCCTCTACAGCCTGTGTATCCCCTTCATTCTCGGAGAGCTTCTTAATGTGCATGAGATATTCGATATTGCCTTCCGGCCCTCTTACAGGCGAATGATCAAGTCCGAGGACCGCGAAATGATTTTCTCTTGCATATCCGAAGACATTCCTTATTACTTCCTCGTGAACCTTAGGCTCTCTTACAACGCCCTTTTTACCTACCTTCTCACGTCCCGCTTCGAACTGTGGTTTAATGAGACATACCATCTCGCAGCCGTCTCCCAACAGACCGTATGCGGCAGGCAGTATCTTTGAAAGAGAGATAAATGATACATCCACGGATGCAAAATCAATATCCTCCGGAACCTGCTCCTTCGTGACATATCTGAAATTGGTCTTCTCCATGCAGATCACGCGGCTGTCACTGCGAAGCTTCCAGGCCAGCTGTCCGTATCCCACATCTATGGAATAGACCTTCACGGCGCCGTTTTGAAGCATGCAGTCCGTGAATCCGCCTGTGGATGCGCCTATATCCATGCAGACCATACCGTCCAGTTTGATTGGGAAAACCTGCATGGCCTTTTCCAGCTTAAGGCCTCCGCGGCTTACATACTTAAGTGTGTTACCGCGCACTTCGATATTAACATCATCAGGGAATGTACTCCCTGCTTTATCTTCTCTCTGTCCGTCAACAAAGACGCTGCCTTCCATGATGGTACGCTTTGCACTCTCACGGGACGTGGCCAGTCCTCTGTTGACCAGAAGCACATCAAGACGTTCCTTTCCCATCTGTCAATTCTCCGGGAGTTCTTCAATGATCTTCGCAAAGATCGAAGCCATATCAAGTCCGACTTCTTTCTTCAAAAGATCCACATTACCATGTTCGATATATGCATCCGGAAGAGCAATGTTCACCATCTTCACACGTTCGCTCTCCGGAACCTTCTCATCATAAAGTTCTCTGAAGCGCTCTCCGAATCCGCCGGTGAGCACGTTCTCTTCCAGTGTGACGATAAGCTTATGGCCCTTATTTGCGATATCGATCATGCCTTCATCTATGGGCTTAACAAATCTCGCATTGATAAGCGTTGCATGATGACCTTCTTTAACCAGTCTCTCATGAACTTCATTGGCGGTCTTGACCATTGCCCCGACTGCGATGAGGCAAATCTCACTTTCGGAATAGATAGTCTCGCTCTTGCCGAATTCAATGGGTGCACGGAATTCCTTCAGGCCGTCATAAGCCTCTCCCCTGGGATATCTTAAAGCGAGAGGGCCTCCGAAATCGGCAGCGTATCTTAGCATATCAGCAAGCTCCCATTTATTCTTGGGTGCCATGATATGCATATTGGGTACGGTTGCAAGGAATGACAGATCGAAGATACCCTGATGTGTCTCTCCGTCCGCTCCTACAAGTCCCGCTCTGTCGATGGCAAATGTGACGGGCATGTTCTGAATACATACGTCATGTATGATCTGATCGTATGCTCTCTGCAGGAATGATGAATAAATGGCAACTATGGGATGCATGCCGCCTGCAGCAAGTCCTGCCGCAAAAGTAACCGCATGCTGCTCCGCGATACCCACATCAAAAAATCTGTCGGGATAAAGATTGTGGAAACGCTTAAGTCCGGTCCCGTCGGGCATTGCCGCCGTAATAGCCACTACGTCTTTGCGATCCGCTCCAAGCCTGCACATCACGGTAGAAAAAACATCCGTATAGCTGGGCTTGCTCTTAACCTTCTTAGGCATACCGGTTGATATATCGAAAGGTTCCGCGCCATGGAATCTGGCAGGATGTCTTTCTGCGGGAGCATAGCCCTTACCCTTCTTGGTAAGTACATGTATGATGACCGCTCCTTCAACATGCTTGGCATCGTCTATCACTTTGACCATGCTGTTTATATCATGTCCGTCAACCGGTCCGAGATATGTTATTCCCATATCTTCAAAAAACATATTTCCTACGAACAGATTCTTGACCGAACTCTTTGCTCGCTGTATTGCCTGAACAGTTCCGAATTTTCCGGAGCCCATAAGTTTATAATAAACATTCTTCTTAAGACCCAGATAATTCTCACTTGTTCTGATCTGATTCAGATATGATGATAATCCGCCAACATTCTCGGCAATGGACATATTGTTATCATTGAGGATGATGATAAAGTTCTTCTTCATCCTGGTATTGGTTGAATTATTGAGTCCCTCAAAGGCCATACCGCCTGTCATGGAACCGTCTCCGATAACTGATACGACCGTATAATCCTGACCGGACAACTCTCTTGCCGCAACAAATCCAAGTCCTGCGGAGATCGATGTAGATGAGTGCCCCGTATCAAAGCAGTCACAGTCGCTTTCCTTACGCTTGGGGAAACCGCTCATTCCGCCGTATTTTCTAAGGCTGTCAAAACCGTCTCTTCGACCGGTAAGAAGCTTATGAGTATAGGACTGATGTCCCACGTCCCAGATTATCTTATCCTCCGGAAGATTAAGAGAGAGATGAAGAGCCATGGTAAGCTCCACTACTCCCAGGTTCGAAGCCAGATGTCCTCCGGTCTCACTGATATGCTGAATAAGAAAATCACGGATCTCCTGCGCTAAAGCATCATAATCCGATTTATCGATATTCTTGATATCATTAGGTTTCCTGATCTGATCTATAAGTGCCATTTTCAATCACTCTCAACTTCTTCGTTTTGTCAGGCTGCGGATAAGTCCTTCAAGGAATGCCTTGGAAAGTGTTGCATCCTTGTTGCCGTCCACATTGGCAGGTATCTTATCAAGAAGAGCAACTGCCTCAGCCGAAAGTCTCATCTGCTCTTTTGAAGTTTCTTCAAGTCCGTGATATGAAAGATATGTCTTCTTACCGTCTTTCTCATCTATTCCTACGCTCTTTCCCGTCTCCTGAACTGTTCCCGTGACATCGAGGATATCATCCTGAAGCTGGAAAGCCACTCCCAGATCGTATCCCACAGTCGCAAGATCGGCTACCACATCATCGGATGCACCGGCAAGAATTGCACCACACATAAATGAAGCCTGTAAAAGAGCCGCGGTCTTGTTGGCATATACGAAGAGCACCTGATCCTCATCAAGATCCATATTCTTCTTTTCCGCCTCTACATCAAGTGCCTGTCCTCCAACCATTCCGTAAATACCGGCTTTATCGGCAAGGACTCTGGCCGCCTTTATTATCCTCACATATTTCTCATCTTCATTTTTGGTACCCTGCGCGAGGTCCATGCTCTTAAGCGCCGTCTCATACGCGAAGTTGAGCAGTCCGTCACCGGCAAGAACAGCCATTCCCGCGCCATATTTTACATGGGCAGTGGGACGTCCGCGTCTGAGCATTGCGTCATCCATTTCCGGAAGATCATCATGCACAAGAGAATATGTATGTATCATCTCGATAGCGGCACAGAAAGGCTCAACCAGGTCGCCTTTACCGCCGCACATCTCATATGCGGCTTTCATGATGACAGGACGAAGTCTCTTTCCGCCGGCGTTAACACAATAATTCATTGCACCCGTAACAGTCTTTATCTGCTCCTCCTCTTTCGGAAGATACTTCTTGATGATCCTGTTACATTTTGCAGTTCTTTTCTTAAGTTCCTCTGTGAATTCCATAACTGTTACCTCTTCCTATTCGTCCTCTCCGTCAAAATCGGAAAGAGAACCGTCATCAGCCAGTTCCTTAACTTTCTTCTCTACCATGTCAAGCTCATCGCCACAGCTCTTAAGCCTCTTTATACCATCCTCGTAAAGAGCAAAGGCTTCCTCCAAAGGAAGATCTGCATCTTCCATTTTCTTTAAGGTCTCTTCGAGCGCTTCGAAGTTCTCTTCAAGACTCGGTTTCTTTGTCTTTTCAGCTGTTTTTGCCAAGTCAACCTCCCATCTGTCAGTTTACGTCTACGCCTGTTACGGATTCTACCACTGTTTCCAGTATTCCGTCCTTTAATCTGACATTTATCTTACTGCCCACTTCTGTATCATCAATGCTTTTTACGACTTTATTATTGCTGTCGCTTATGAAGCCGTATCCTCCCTCTAACCTTGCCTGCGGAGACAATGCTCTTAATCTCTCCGAACATAGTTCATATCGATGTATCTTATTTTTCAATACTCTTTCAAAAGACGGCTTAACGCTCACAGCATACGATGATAATCTGTTTTTCTTTCCGGATAAAATACTTCCCATGAGGAGATCCAGGGACTGTCTCATGGCCGCAGCCCTCTCTCGGGAGCTCTTCAACCTGTTCTCGGGAGATACCTGATCAAGCCTTAACATAAGCTCATCACGCATGTGTTTCTTCTCACCGATCATATGCATCATGGAGCGTGTCAGCAGATCATCATAGTGCCCAAGCGCCGCTCTGTCTCTTCTGCATACATTGCTCATGGCATATTCAAGTCGTCTGCCCGACTCATTTATCTTATCAATTATCTCGCTTATATCACATACCGCCAGTTCCGCTGCTGCAGAGGGTGTAGGTGCTCTCAGATCCGCCACATAGTCAGCTATGGTTGTATCCGTTTCATGCCCCACTGCGGAGATTATAGGTATGCTGCAGTCAAATATTGCCTGGGCAACAGCCTCTTCGTTAAAGGCCCACAGATCCTCTATAGATCCACCGCCGCGTCCCACTATCATGGCGTCCACTCCATAGGCTTCCAACGCGCGTATCCCGCGCACAATGCTCTGAACGGCATATTCTCCCTGAACTATCGCAGGATAAAGGATTATCTGTACATAAGGATTTCTGCGTCGGGATATATTTATTATATCTCTTACGGCAGCTCCCGTAGGTGCAGTAACAACTCCCAGTGTTTTCACATGATAAGGGATTGCCTGTTTATACTCGGCTGCAAAAAGACCTCTCTCTTCCAGATCTTTCTTTAACTTCTCAAATCTCTCCGCAAGATCGCCTATGCCTTCCGGCTCGGCTTTCCTGACGTAGAGCTGATATGATCCGGATTTTTCATATACTGTCACGCTGCCCGTTGCAACTATTTTCATGCCTTCCTCAAGCCGAAACTTAAGAGTTCTGGCATTTGAAGCAAAACAGACGCAGGCAATAACAGCCCCCTCATCCTTGAGGCTGAAATAAATATGCCCGGATGTATGATATTTCAGATTGCTGATCTCTCCCCGGACAGAAACAGCGCTCAGCATGTAGTCCTGGGAGAACATATTCCTGATATAGGATGTGATCTGTGTTACTGTATACCGGTTTTTCTGCACGGCGATAGATTACCCCTCGTGTGCAAATTTAGCGAGTACTCCGTTAACAAACTCAGCAGACTTCTCGGTTCCGTACTTCTTTGCAAGCTCAACTGCCTCATTAATGGCAACGGCGCACGAAACCTTCTTCTCTTCATTCATCTCATAAAGAGCAATACGCAGGATGGTAAGCTCCACTTTACCGATACGGTCGGTGCTCCATCCGGACATCTTCTCATTGAGCTGTCCATCGATCTCCGGAAGTATCTCCATTATCGAATGGAATTTATCCGAGATCTCCTTCTTATCTTCTTCGGAAAATCTCTCTTCCGATTCTTCTTCGGGTTCATCCTCCGCCCAAAGGTCAACAACCTTCTCGCGGTCCTCTATATCCTTTTGAGTAAAAAATCTTTCCTCCTGCTCGGGAATCTCATCCACGCCGAAAAAATCAGCACGGAAAAGAAGCATAAACAGTTGTTTGCGAATTGCGTGTCTGCTCATAATTATTATTTTGCCTTTTCCGGAAAACTAACGGATGCGATGCGAATGTTCACATCGGCAACCTGAAGACCTGTCATGGTCTCGATGGCATTCTTAACCTTCTCCTGAACCTTTCTGCAGGTCTCGGGAATGCTGTAGCCGTATTCAAGACGTACGCTCAGATCAAGTGTGACCATATTATCAAGCACGTCGACTTTTGTCCCCTTGGTAAGGTTCTTAACACCGACTTTGCTCATCAATTCATTTGTGATATTTCCAACCATCGCAGTAACACCCTTAACTTCGGATGCCGCAAGAGATGCTATCATCTCCACCACTTCATCTGCGATTGCCACGGAACCAAGTCCGTTCTTATCCGCGCCCAATTTAATGCTGCTTGTATCCATCTTTTACCTCCGCATTATCTTCTGCCAGATGCTGAACATTATAACATAACTGCTTCAGAACATAAAGCACAGTATATACTGGCTGTCATTGGTGACGTAATCCACCGATTCGGTATCTTTGTTCAAAAGCTCAAATATCCTGCGGTTTCCGATAAGGCTGTCGCAGAAAAGCTTGTAGGTCTCGGGATCCGCGCACTTAACTGCCGCATAGTGCTTTCCGCCGCTCTGTGCCTGATGGAAGATCACGTATAACGACTGCTCGTTATAGCTGTCAAAAAATAGGCCTTCCTTCACGTAATAGTTCGCATTAATGGCATTGCACTGCGGCATCGGCAATACATTGTCCGGCGTATGTGTCTTGAAAAGCTCCTCGTCCGTGACATTCAGGAAATCATAGCTGACTTCCCTGCCGGGAACACTCTTTTCTCCCGAGGATCTCTGATATCCCGAATCTCCCCAGGTTGCATCAAGATAGTAATACGCGCCGTCAATATTGACCAGGTTCCATGCATGACCTTCGTTGCCCGTCACCGTTCCGACCACCAGCGTACAGGGAACACCCGCTCTCTCCAGAAGATACTGAACCGCTTTGGCATATCCCTGACACACCGACTTACCCCTAAGAAAAACGGACAGTATATTCTGATTGTCCGGAGCCGAGAGATCATAATCCGTATGTTTTATCACATATTCATAAACATACTTGACCTTCTCATACTGGGTCGAGAATTTTGATAACCCACCGAGACATTCCGATGTATATTGATCGATCTCCGACTGAAAAGCCTCACACTCGCTTTCCGTATAGGTATACTTTCCCGTAAATGAAAAGTATGTATCCGAACCGTTGGTATATTTTCTGTAGCTGTATCCGCTGACCCAGAAGATCTCAGGATGGTCCTGGAACACACAATAAAACGCTTTGTTGATCTGCTCGGGATTGCCGGCAGAAACGAGGATATTCTCACCGTGTCCCTTAAGTATCATTATGATCTCCGCATAGAGTTCATGCTCTGCGGCATCCATGTGATCGTAAAAATATCTGCCCTCCTGCTCCTCACATACAAGGGCTACGGTATCCGGGCTGATACCGAAGGCAAGTTTTTCGTCCTCAAGCTCCGCGCGTCCGGAGGAGTCCGTCTTCTTCGCAGTCTCTTCCTCTGCCGAAGGTGCCCTGTAACCGGTATCTCCCATCAGATCTCCCACAGGAGTAACCGTTCCGCTCTGTCCCAGATTACCGTTGCTGTTCTGCAAAAGCTCTCCGGTATTTATATCCGCGCTTCCGGCCGGTCCTGGCTTTTTCCCTTTACCGCTGCAGGCGCACAAAATACTCAGGCACAGCACGAAGGCTGCCGCCCTAAATAAAATCTTCTTTAACCCTGATCTAAATTCCGTCCTTCTCATCCGGTCCAATAACTCCCCCTGCTATCTTACCGTGCCCGATTCTTTCTTGACCTTACCAATCCTTACCGAACTCCGAAAGCTTAAGCCCCGGATTTCTCTCAAGTGTCATTCCGACGCTCCACTCATTTACGAAAAGAAGCAGCGGATTACCCTTGAGATCCTGGATCTTCTTCATGTCAGATGTTCCGGTCAGAGCCTGAACATCGACTTCATTCTTGTTCTCTATCCAACGTATGAACTCATAAGGAAGCATATCCATCCTGATCTCTACGTTGTACTCATTCTCAAGTCTGTACTTCAATACTTCGAACTGCAGCACGCCTACAACGCCGACTATTATCTCTTCCATACCGGACTGAAGCTCCTGGAAGATCTGTATGGCACCTTCCTGTGCTATCTGGGATATACCCTTGACGAACTGCTTACGCTTCATGGTATCCACCTGTCTCACTCTTGCGAAATGCTCGGGAGCGAAGGTCGGTATACCCTCATATTTTACATCTTCCTTCGGAGCGCAGATGGTATCTCCGATGGAGAATACACCGGGATCAAAGACTCCTATGATATCTCCGGCATAGGCTTCATCAAGTATCTTTCTCTCATCCGCCATAAGCTGCTGCGGCTGCAAAAGCCTCATGGTACGGCCGCCCTGTACATGCTTTACTTCCCTGTCCGCCTCGAACTTGCCCGAACATATACGCATAAACGCGATCCTGTCTCTGTGAGCCTTGTTCATATTGGCCTGGATCTTGAAAACAAATGCGGAAAAATCACGTTCCACAGGATCCACAGTAGTATCCATGCTCTTTCTGGGAAGCGGAGTCGTAGTCATTTTAAGGAAATGCTTGAGGAATATCTCTACACCGAAATTGGTAAGTGCAGATCCGAAGAAAACAGGAGTGAGCTTACCTGCGCGCACCATATCAAGATCAAAAGAAGCACCGGCCATATCCATAAGCTCTATATCTTCATTTAACTTCTCGTAGAACTCATCTCCGATGGCTTCCTTCACGGCAGCCTCATTATCGTCCCAGGCAATCCTGTGCTCTTCACCTTCTTTTGTTCCCTTTTCGGTATCCGAATATGTAACTATATCACGCTCTTCACGTTCGTAGATTCCCTTAAATGCCTTACCCGAACCGATTGGCCAATTCATCGGAACCGTCTCGATGCCAAGCTCTTTCTCGATGTCATCAAGAAGATCGAGAGTGTCTTTGGCGTCACGATCCAGCTTATTTATGAATGTGAAAATGGGGATGCCTCTCATTCCGCATACTTTAAAAAGCTTTCTGGTCTGAGGCTCTACGCCTTTGGATGCATCAATGACCATGACAGCGGAATCCGCAGCCATAAGAGTACGATATGTATCCTCCGAGAAATCCTGATGTCCCGGAGTATCAAGGATATTTATACAATAACCGTCATATTCGAACTGGAGAACGGAACTGGTTACCGAGATACCTCTTTCCTTTTCTATCTCCATCCAGTCGGAAACAGCATGTCTGGCAGTCGCCTTACCCTTTACGGAACCCGCAAGATTGATAGCGCCTCCGTAGAGAAGGAATTTCTCGGTAAGAGTCGTCTTACCTGCATCCGGGTGGGATATGATGGCGAAAGTCCTTCGTCTGTTTATTTCTTCTGCCGTTGATAACACTTTGATAATTCCTCCATTAATAGAACTCAAAAGGGAGTCCGTTTCCCGGACCCCCTTGTAACGCATCAGGTGCGCTCTGATCAGTCTTCGTCGTTATTTCTTCTTGAGCCGGGCTTTAAGAAGCTGGGCATGTTGGGTATATCCCCTGACTTTCTGCGGGGCTTAGGCTGCGTAGGATTGAGCAATCCACCTGCCGGTCTTGTTCCGGTAACTCTGGGAATATTGGTAGTTCCCATAGAAGCGGGTGCCTGTCCTGCAGGCTTTGCAAATGCACCGCTGACAACATCTTTATTATATGCCGGCTCAGCAGCTTCCTGTACAGGTGCTGCGGGGGCGGCGGGTCTTACACCGGGACGAACTACAGGTGCCTGTCCTACTCCAACCGCAGGGCGGATGGTTCCGGGACGGTAAGCGCCTGCTCCGGCGGGTCTGTATGCTGCCGGGCTTGTCATTACGCTGCCGTGTATACTGGGATCATCGATACCTGTAGCGATAAGGGTGATCTGGCATGTATCCTTGAGTGCCTCGTTCTTCTCTTCTTCCATTGCACCGAAGATAACGTTAACGCTGTCACCGGTGATCTCTTCGATATAATCAGCAGCATTCTTGGCATCCATAAGAGGCACGACGTCTCCGCGGATAGCAAGGATGATATCTGTAGCATGATCGATGGTAGTCTCAAGAAGCGGGCTCTTAACAGCTGCTTCAACAGCCTTTCTGGCCTTATCTTCACCGGTAGCGATACCGATACCGATATGAGCCATACCTTTTTCCTTCATTACAGTGGTAACATCCGCGAAATCCAGGTTGATAACAGCCGGGATATTGATCAGATCGGTGATACCGCTGACTGACTGCTGAAGAACTTCATCAGCCTTATGGAAAGCATCCGTGATGCTTGTATTCTTATCAATGATACCGAAAAGCTTGTCGTTTGGAATAACGATCATGGTATCCACATTGGGCTTAAGCTGTTCGATACCCCACATGGCATTAGCCATACGCTTCTTCTGCTCAAAAGAGAAAGGCTTGGTCACAACCGCAACCGTAAGTGAGCCCTGCTCCTTTGCGATATTAGCAACAACGGATGCCGCACCTGTTCCGGTACCGCCGCCCATTCCGGCTGTTACGAATACCATGTCCGCATCCTTGATCGCCTCGGCGATATCGTCACGACTCTCCTCTGCTGCCTGCTGTCCAACTTCAGGTTTAGCTCCGGCGCCGAGTCCTCTCGTAGTTTTTTCTCCTATCTGAATACGGGTTTCCGCCTTGCAGAGATCAAGAGCCTGCTTATCCGTGTTGATAGCTATAAACTCAACCCCGCGTACACCGTCATCGATCATTCGGTTAACAGCATTGTTTCCTGCACCGCCGACACCGGCTACTACGATTCTTGCCGCCCCTTCTCTTTCTGCCTCAGAGACGAGTTCCAACATTGAACTTCCCACAGTAAATTCCTCCTGCCCGCTCTCATATTTTAAACATTGACTTTAAAAGTAAATATTCAATCTGTTAAATTTTAACTTTTTTTACCTGTCACCGCAACCTGTAATACGTAAAAAAGCGCACGCCGGGCTTTTTCGTTGACTGATGCGGTCATCATGTGAAATAGAACGTTTCTTTTCCCAATTCATAATCCTCCAGGTGAAGGACACCTGATTTTGGATATTCCACTCCCAGATCAAAGAGCAGTTTTGCTGCCATTTGCACCTTGCGGTCTATATTATCGAACTTTCCGAATTTGATAAGTATGTCTCCGCTCTCCGCAGAGAACCCTTCATTCTCATCCACATCGATCCTGCTGATCGCAAGATCGTTTGCACGAAGTGCCTGGGCCAGATCAAGGATCTGCCCGAATACTCTGTCATCTCCCACAGGGAGTTTCTCGTAGAGATCGCATTTATCGAACTTAAGCCCCGTAACCTCCGGGATACCCTGCATCCTGACATCGGTACATTCCACCACCACTCCGTCCCTGTCAAAATACATAAGACTGTCACGATAGTTAACGAAACCTGCCACTTCCTTTTCCTGAACATAGATCTTCACGGAATTGGCACTTACCACATCCACATTAACGGATTCGATAAACGGGATATCCTTGATGGTTTTATTCTTATATTTAAATGATAGCATTATGGTATTGTCGCCGAACCACCCGCGTTCCACTATATCCCTCATATCCGCAGCCGTATAGTGATAGCATCCTTCAACGACCACATTTTCCACTTCCGTATGCTTCTGTATCAGAAAAAATCCGAATACCACCAGCATTACGGCGAAAACGACATGAAAGATGTTCTCTTTCTTCTTAACTATGTAGTTTTCCTCACGTTCGGTCAGTTTCACGATCTTCTTGCTTTCTTATCTTTAAACTCAACTACTTTACATGCATTTTCCCAGGATATACGCATTACAATGCCAACTTCCGCCATAAGTATGAGCACTGCAGATCCGCCGTAACTGATAAAGGGAAGACCGACACCGGTATTGGGTGTTACGGCCGTAACTACCATGATATTGAGCATAACCTGGATGGCGATATGAGCCATAACTCCGGAAACTACCAGTTTTTTATAGATATCATGCGTATTAAGTGCGATCATACCTATACATAGGATCATGGCGGCAAAGAGCGCTATGAGGCCTGCAGCCCCCAACAATCCCGTTTCTTCGCAGACGACGGAGAATATCATATCGTTATGTACTTCCGGAACTTTACCGAGCTTCTGTATCCCCTGCCCTATACCCTTTCCGAGCACTCCGCCGGAGCCGATTGCATAAAGAGCCTGCATGGTCTGATATCCGGTTCCGTCCATATAATTCTCGGGATGAAGCCATGCAAGCACACGCTGTGTTCGGAAATCATACTCCGCAGAGGGCGGAAGATTTCCCATATACGCTTTAAATGCAATAACGATGATCACTCCGGCCACCGCGACCATGAAGTGGATCTTCCGGTCCTTAGTGGATACAAAAAGCATTACCACACCGATGCCTGCTATGATCATGGCCGAAGAAAGGTTATCGGAGATCTCATATACCAAGGCAGCAAGCGCAAGGGACAGACCAAGGAGCGCAGCATAACCGGCCCACAATCTGTTTAGCCCCGTATAGGACGATATTATTCCCGCAAGTACCATTATAAGAGCAACCTTAACGATCTCGGCCGGCTGAACGTTGATCGATGTATGAGGTATGGTAAACCATCTGGTAGCACCACCTTCCGCGTTACCGATGAAAAGAAGCAGGATTACCGATGACACCGCAACAGCAAGAAGCACCCATCTGGGAAAGCTTCTCCTGAACCATGATATGGCCGCGCCTCCAAAGGGTGTCATGATAACCGCCACCACTGCGAGGCCAAACATCTCAGCAAGGACCTGTTTTCTGATATAGGAATACATAGGCCTGTCTTCACGGATAACACTGGTATATGCACTGGATGAAGCGATCATGATCAGCCCCCATACCAGTAATCCCAGCATTATGAGAAAGAGCATCACGCCAAGCGTATCTATTGTTTTTCTCTGTATCCTGTCGTTGTTCTTCTTCATACGTTACTTTAGATCCCGTACCAGTTCTTTGAATATCCTTCCGCGTTCTTCATAATTCTTGAACATTCCCCAGCTTGCGCATGCAGGAGAAAGAAGAACTGCCTCACCGGACTTTGCTATGGAATATGCTTTATTTACCGCATCCTCCATGGATGTTGCAAAAACTATATCATTGAAGCCGTGACGTCTCGCACATTCCGCGATCTTATCCTTGGTCTGACCAAGGAGTATCAGGCTGCTTACTTTATCGCCAAAAGCTTCGATCCACTCATCATAGGTATTCTGCTTATCATATCCTCCGCCGATGAGTATCGTTTTTCTCTCCATGGCTTCGATGGCTTTGATGGCGGCATCGGGGTTTGTGCCCTTGGAATCGTTATAATATGCAACGCCTTTAACAGTTCTTACATATTCGATCCTGTGTTCCACAGCTTCAAAACCTTTCACGGTCCTGATTATACTCTCCATGGGGATGCCGATAGCCGAAGTCATTGCGATGGCAGCCATTACATTCTCGGCATTGTGTCTGCCGAGGAGTTTCATCTCATGAACATTGAAAAGCTTCTCTGCCTTGCCGCCTTCCGCCTTATATATATTCTCATCTTCAAGATAATATCCGTCATCAAGCTTTGAAGTTGATGAAAACCATATAACCCTGCAGGGACATCTTTTCCCGAAATCAAGTGTATACGGATCGTCATGATTGAGCACGCAACAGTCATCCGCTGTCTGATTGGCAGTCACGGATTCCTTGCATGCCGCATAATTTTCCATGGTATGATGACGGTTTAAATGATCAGGCGTGATATTTAAGATTGCCGAAACCTGCGGATGAAATGTCTCCGTTGTTTCAAGCTGAAAGCTTGATATCTCGGCAACAGTCACATCATCATCTGTTGTATAGAGAGCAGCATCCGTATATGGATCGCCGATATTACCGACTACTCTCGCTCTTCCGAAATAGTCCTTAACTATAGCACCTGTAAGTGCTGTGGTTGTTGTCTTACCGTTGGTACCTGTGATAGCGATAAGCCTTCCCTTTGAACATTCATAAGCAAGTTCTATCTCTCCGGAGATGCGAAGTCCCCTGCTCTTAAACCTCTCCACAAGTGGTGTATCCACAGGCACACCCGGACTCATTATCACTTCCGTTGCGCCATCGAGTTCCGCATCGGAAAGAGCTTCCTTGATAATACGGATCTCATGAGCTATCTTATCGGCATTGTCAGCACTCCCATTGTTTCTGATCACATTGCCGTTCTTCTCATCGCGAACAACCGGTATGGATCCGAATGCCTTTAAATATCCTGCGATGGAAGCAGTAATCTTTCCATAGACGGATTCTTCATCAAGATCCTTATTCTCATCGTAGATCACAGGATCCGCGCCCTGACACTTTAGCATGGCGGCCGCAGCCTGTCCGCTCTTACCCGCACCTACTATTATTATTTTTTTGCCGTTAAAATCTCTCATCATACATCTCCTTCTCCGGTCTCTTCCTCCGGCTTAACTTCATCCTCGGGAACAGTAATATCATCTCCGCCTTCTGTTTCTTCCTCTTCCCCGCCTTCCTGTGATGAGCTTCCGTGAAGCACCGCAGTGTTTGGAATATTCTGATCTTTTCTTTCCTCTTCCGTGATAAGTTCTGTCTTTGGAACCCCAAGATGAGGAAGTATCTGTCCAAGTATCTCTCTGCAGATAAGGCATGCATATCTTGTTCCGTCTTCCTGTGATGCGGCATTGGGTCTGTCAATGACCACATAGATGGCGATCTGAGGATCGTCCGCAGGAGCAAAGCCCATAAATGAAACGGTATAGCTGACCTTACCTTTACCCGAATACTCGGCGGTACCGGTCTTACCGCCTATGCGGTATCCCGCAGGTCTTGCTCTTGTACCGGTTCCTTCATCAACAACGCCGATACAATAATCTTTCATAAGGTCCGATACTTCGGGAGAAATAACCTGTTTGATCATCTCCGGTTCAATATTCTGAACCACCGTTCCGTCATCATTTTCTATCCTGCTGACAAGATGCGGTTTATAAAGATAACCGCCGTTTATCAGACTGCAGTATGCAGTGATGGTCTGGATCATGGTCACTCTGAAACCCTGTCCGAAAGTGGATGTCATAAGTTCGACCAGACCCATGGTATTCTCGTTGAACACAACTCCGGATGTATCCATTTCTCCGGAAAGATCGACACCCGTCTTGCTTCCGAATCCGAAATTTCTCTGGTATCTTAAGAATTCATCTTTGCCGAGTCTCTGTCCCATCATCATAAGTGAAACGTTACAGGACTTTTCTACCGCCTGCTTTACATCAAGTATACCGTCACCGTTTCTGTTGTGGCAGTGAATGGTTGTAGCATTCTTGCCTTCACCGAAAGTAAGCTCTCCGCCGCAATTAAATGTATCTCCGTCATGGACAGCTCCGGTATCAAGGCCTGCCGCAACAGTAAAAGTCTTGCATACGGATCCCGGCTCGTATGAAACTCCGGTACAGAAATTCTGCCAAAGGAATGCCGAAACATCCAGCTCCGTAACTTCATTTTCGGATACGGTCCTTCCGCTGGCTCCGCTCATGGCTTCCGCAACATAAGGGACCATAGAGCTTACGGTTTCAGGCGTATACATCGAAAGATCATTGGGCTCATTGGGGTTGTAATACGGATAGCTTGCCATGGCAAGTATCTCACCAGTATTAACTTTCATAACGATGACTCCCGTATTTACGGAACCCATCTCACCTTCACGGAATTCACCCGCATGCTCTTCGTTATAAGCTGCTATCGAGGTCTCGCAAACACTCTGAATATAGGGATCTATGGTGGTTACTATGGTCTTGCCGTTCTCTGCTTCAATGGTCGTACGTTCAAATGAATTTTCATCCATAAGATAACCGTATTCTCTTCCATCGGTACCCGTAAGGATATCATTATAATAACCTTCGAGTCCCGCTGCGCCCTTGGAGTCACTTATATAACCGAGGACATCGGAAGCGAGCGTACCTTCGGGATAAACTCTTCTGTAATAAGGTTCAAAATAAACCGCAGAACTGTTGATGAGCATCGAAGCTTTGGGCTTCACATGAGCCTCTGCCGCGGCAGACCTCACGCTGTTGTTCTGATCCTCTATATACTGTTTGTAGTTCATCATCTGAGCATAGGTTACTTCCGGAAGTATAACTTTATATTTGCTTCCGGGATTTGCACTGATGAAAGAATCCATATCGCTTCTTGCAACGCCAAAAATATGTTCCACCGCATCGAGTGTAACATCCATATTGTGGTCGTTTGTTTCGCCTTCCAGTGTGTGATATGAATCCAGGATGAGTTTATAGACTTTTTCCGACTGTGCAAGGATCTTGCCGTTGCTGGCTACTATGGATCCTCTCTTGGCCGGAATAGAAGTGGAAGCGTATTCCTGTTGGGCCAGAACCTGTCTGCTGTATTCGTCGCCCTTGTTTGCCATGATATAGCCGACGCGCCCTATCAAAGCAGCAAATATTATAATTATCACCGCCATGGTGAATTTTATCCTGCTGTCGGCGGTCTTGATATAATCTTTTTTTCTGATGTCACCGGGCCCGAAAATCTCCCTGTGATTTATGACTTTTGAGACATCTTTTCCAAGCTCGCGAGCGAATTCTCCCGCAAGCCTGTCGCTCTTAGAATTTCCTTTTTTACCGTTTCTTTTGTTATCCATCTATATTTCATATTTCCGAAATAGACGGATCAGTCATCCACAACAGAATACTGTTCTGTATAGTCTGCCTTGTCTGCCGCGTAGGTCACTATCTGACCTTCTCCCGCAAGCTTCATCCCGTACTGTTCGGAAGCTATCCTCCTGATCTCCTCAGAGTTAATGCTGTTCTCAAGATTCTCTTCAACATTGTTATTTGCATCTCTGAGAGCTGCATATGAATTATACAGTGCCGCATATTCTTTGTCAGCTACAGATATTTCCGACTGAAGATTCATTGAATATAAAACCGAAAGTACCAGTCCTACAGTAAGCACTCCTATCATCATCCAGTTTGAAACAGTGAGTCTGAATTTCCTGTTTAATTCTCTCTCCAACCTTATAGGATGGATCTCGACTTCTTCCTGCCTTTTCCTTACCGCATTCCCGTAAACATAGTCTTCTCTCATCATTTCCCCTGACGCTTTTTAAGCTTCCCCTTTTTCAAAAATTCTTAATTTCGCAGGCTTTGAACGCCTGTTTTCTTCAGCCTCCTCGGCTGATGCGGTGATCGGATGTCTTGTGATCACCTTCCCCTTTGACTTCCTGCCGCATACGCACTGTGGAAGTGACGGCGGGCAGATGCACGGATTTTCGGCTGTTCTGAAAGCATTCTTCACTATCCTGTCTTCCAGTGACTGAAAGCTTATTATCAGAAGCCTTCCGCCGGGATTTAAGAAGTCTATCATCCCGTCTATAGATTCTTTGAGAACATCCAGTTCCCTATTGCACTCCACTCTGAGCGCCTGATATGTTCTCTTGGAAGGATGCCCGTCCGCACGCATCTTTGCAGGGATGGACATCTTAATGATCTCGTTTAATTCAAATGTGGTACGTATGGGAGCCTTCGCACGTTCTGAGACGATATTCTTCGCTATCCTCCCCGCGAACTTTTCTTCCCCGTACTCCTTCAGGATCCTTGCCAGTTCCTTTTCTTCGTAATCGTTGACTATCTCGTAAGCGCTTAAGGGATTCTCCCTGTTCATCCTCATATCGAGGGGCGCATCTTCGTTGTAGGAAAAACCTCTCTCCGGATTGTCTAACTGATAAGAAGAAACTCCTATATCAAGGAGGATCCCGTCAACTCCGGTGACCCCGTCAGCCTTAAGATCCTTTACGGCATTTACGTAGTTGTCATGGTAGAAATGTACCCTGCTCCCGAACTTCTCAAGCCTTTTTCCGGCTGCCGCAAGGGCTTCCGTATCCTGATCAAAGCAGTAAAGCCTTCCGCCATCGCCAAGGCTCTCTGCTATTCCCGATGAATGTCCGCCGCCTCCGACGGTGCCGTCTATGTATGCACCATCTGCCCTGACAGCCATTCCTTCCATTACTTCCTTATAAAGAACCGGTATATGACTAAATTCCATAGGCCTTAAAATGTAACGATCTCAGCGATCGAAGGATTACCGATAAGCGGTGTAAGATCGTCGGAAGCCTTAAGCTGCTCTTCGTAAGCCTCTTTGCTCCAGATCTCAAGACGGTTGTCCATACCGCAGATCACTGCCTCTTTGGAAAGGTTCGCATATTCACGAAGTGTGGGAGGGAGAAAAACTCTTCCCTGCTTGTCTGTCTCTCCGTCCACTGCTGCCGCACAAAAGTGCATGAGCAGTTTGTGGCCTTCCTCTGTTATGGCGGATATTGAACGGAGTTTGCCGGCAAGTGTATGCCAGCTTTCAGCATCCAGTACCCAGAGACATCTCTTTACGCCTTTGGTGATGACAAAACCTTCCCCGAGCTCGTCGCGGAATTTCGCCGGGATAATGACCCTGCCCTTATCATCGATTGAATGGCTGAAATCACTCTTGAACAAGAATTTCTACCCCTAATCACCACAAAGTTACGTAAAATTGACACTAATCACCACAAAAATTATTTTAAACCCCACTTTGACTTTTTACAAGGGCGGATTTCCCGCCTAAAACGCAAAAAAATAAGGCTTTCGCCTTATTTTTTTATACCGAACTATATGTTGTGTCGGATAATATCCGGTCCTCTATATAGTGTTAATATTTATCATTTTCGAACTGTTTTGATATTGTATTTTTTTTGTTTTTATTTAACCTCATCCTGACAATAATTTCGACCGTTGCAGCCACCACGAAAAGCAGCAATCCCAGGCACTGGGATACGGCAATATTTGTTCCGGCGAACTTCAGCTGATCGGTCCTGATCCCTTCGATGATAAACCTTATGATACCGTATCCGCCCAGATACCAGCATGTCATCTCGCCGTCGAATTTCTTCTTTCCGCGAAGATTATACATAAGTGTTAGAAGGATCAGATTGCAGAAGCTCTCATAGAGAAATGTGGGATGAACCTGGATGTAATTCGTCCCCTCCGCGATGTGAGCCCTGAGATCCTCAGATATATCCATGGCTCTGACTGCCTCTATGGGAAGTCTCATGGCAAAGAGGCCATCGGTGTATCCGCCGAAAACTTCTCTGTTGGTGAAATTTCCCCATCTGCCCACGCTCTGACCTACCAGAACACCTAAAAATGCGATATCCGTAAGCGCAAAGAGGTTCTTCTTGCGAACCTTGCACCATATTATGGCCGTAATAAAACCTGCGATAACGCCTCCGTATATGGCAAGACCGCCCTGTCTTATATTAAAGATGCTTAAGGGATCATTTTTGTAGAAGTCCCACATGAATATAACATAATAGGCTCTGGCTCCGAGTATACCTATCACCAGGCTCCACAGTCCCATGTCATAGAAATCATCGGGATTAAGCCCATCCTTTTTGGCAGTATGCGTGATAAGAGCAAAAGCCAGTATCACACCTATGCCGATAAGCAGGCCGTACATTGCTATCTCTACTCCGAATATCTTAAACGACTTCGGAATATACTCAAAAAAGAGACCCAGATTCGGAAACGCGATGGAGGTTCCATCCATCCAGTCAGGCATCAGTATTCACCTCGATCAAACATTGAATCTGAAAAGGATAACATCTCCGTCCTGAACAACATAATCCTTACCTTCAAGACCTGCAACACCCTTTTCCTTTGCAGCGGCTACCGAGCCGAGACTTATCAGATCGTCATATTTAACAACTTCCGCACGGATGAATCCTCTCTCGAAATCCGTATGGATCTTACCTGCTGCCTGAGGAGCCTTCGTACCTTTTTTAATGGTCCATGCACGACACTCATCCTCACCTGCGGTTAAGAAGCTTATAAGACCGAGCAGCTTGTAACTTGCCTTGATAAGCTTATCGAGGCCGGCTTCTTCCAGTCCGAGATCCTGAAGGAATTCCTTCTTCTCATCATCATCAAGTTCAGCGATCTCTTCCTCGATCTGCGCGCAGATTACAAATACTTCACTGCCTTCACCCTCTGCGATCTTCCTTACTGCTGCAACATTTGCATTGGAAGCGCCGTCATCGGCAAGATCCGAGTCGGCAACATTGGCTGCATAGATAACAGGCTTAGCGGTTAAGAGATTGTAAGAGCTGAAGAATGCCTCTTCCTCTTCATCCGCACATTCATAATTCTTGGCAAGCTTTCCTTCATTCATAAGAGCCTGGAGCTTATCGAGAAGAGCAGCTTCCTTGGCAGCTGCCTTATCGCCGCTCTTTACGCTCTTGGTAACCTTGGCAATACGACGTTCAAGTATCTCCAGATCAGATAAAAGAAGCTCTGTATTGATGGTCTCGATATCTCTTGCGGGATCGATATTACCTTCAACGTGAACGATGTTGGTATCCTCAAAGCATCTTACAACATGCACGATAGCATCAACTTCACGGATATTGGCAAGGAACTGGTTACCCAGACCTTCACCCTTGGAAGCACCCTTTACGAGACCTGCGATATCAACGAATTCGATAACGGCAGGTGTAACCTTCTTAGTATTATATAGCTCACCGAGCTTTACTATCCTCTCATCAGGTACGGTAACTACGCCCACATTGGGATCTATTGTTGCAAAGGGATAGTTGGCAGCAAGTGCGCCGGCCTTTGTAAGACAGTTGAAAAGTGTCGACTTTCCGACATTGGGTAATCCTACGATTCCTAATTTCATTTTTCCCTATTCTCCTTAAATTTTCCTTTATTTATAAGGGTTTCAGCTTCTGATGATTGTTTAGGGTACCAATTAGGGTACCAGTTTCAGTTTTTATCCATAGAATTATATGGAATTATCGTCAAAGCATCAGCAACTTTTTCCACTTCTTTATGTTTTTCATCCTCAGTCACATGAACATATAAATTCATAGTAATCCCTATATTTGAATGTCCAAGAAGCATCTGTAATGTCTTCGGCCTCATACCTGCCTCTATACATCTAGTGGCAAAAGTATGTCTAAGTACATGCATCGAAAAATGCGGAAGTCCGGTTCGTTCTGATATCTTGTACAATGCCGTATCATAAGTGCTATTTTTTACCGGCGTTCCGTTCCTGCACAGAAAGACAGTATCCATCCATTGAGGAACTTTATTTTCTATACGGTCATTTTTTATCCGTTGCCGTTCAAGAAGCTTTGCAGCCTCATCGGTAAGCGGTATCTCTCGATACCCTGATTTCGTCTTAGGAGGGCCTTCGATCCAGGCTCCCGTACTGGCCCGATACTCCATTGTTCTCTGGATTGTGATTTTCCTGTTGGCAAAATCAATATCCTGCCATCTGAGCCCTATCAACTCTCCGACGCGAAGTCCTGTCTGAAGTATGAACCTGTACTGATTCTCATAACTTAATCCGACAACCGCATAAAGAAACTTCCTCTGTTCATCAAGCGTAAGTGCCCGTTTCTCTTCTGATGGACGCCCCATATCACTTTTAACAGATTTTTTGCACGGATTACTGCGTATCACATCATTTTCATATGCATACTCAAACATATTGTAGAGTGCTATACGAGCTTGATATATAGTAGAAGTCTTATAGCCTTCTTCTGCCATTTTCAAAAATATCTTCTGACAGTGAATAGGTTTTACTTCAGATAAAATCATTTTCCCTATCACCGGTTCAATATTGCTCCGGTATCGTTCACTGTAATTTCTTACAGTATTTGGTCGTACGGTTTTTTTCTTGATATCTAACCAATACTCGAACCATACGCTTACCAATAACTGAGTCCCATTTCCGACATCGCTATGTTCATCAATGTATTCAGCCTCAGCAAGCCAATGAATGATTTCCTGAAGTTTCTTTGATTTTTTGGAAATTCTCTTTCCTGTCCGATCAGTATACCTGCCCTTGTACAGTCCATTGGGTAACTGTATCAGATTTTTTCCAAGTTCCTTCCCTTTCAGATCTTTTCCCAATTAAAGCTCCTTTTCTGAAAGAATCAGAGCTCCAAATCAGCCCGTGTATTATAGCACTTAAGGAGCTCTATAAGCAATATCAGGCAAAATTGCACAAACATCACAGTTGAATAGTTTCCGCCAAAAACGATTCGAACTCCTTGCGTTTAACCAACTTCTTTCTCCCGACATAAAGTACAAAACTACATCTTGGTGAACTCAGCAGACTATCGATCCTATTCTTACCTATATTTGAATAAGCCGCCGCCTCCGATATGGTAAGTGTTACTTTTTCCCAGATTGGAACGCTGTCATGATGGTCAGTTTTATCAATTCCTATAGACTCATTCATTGAATTCAACGCATTTAAAGCTTCATTAGCCATTTCTTTTCTCCTTTCTCCGATTAATAGATTTCAAATCTACCCAAGTTTCTCTCTGTTCAGTTCATCTTCCAAAAGTGCATATATCAATTCTTCCATTTCCCCCCTGGTCATTTGTGGTTTGTAATACTTCTTTATTTTTTTGTACGGGAGAACGATATCCGCGGTTACATCCTGATCAGTATCCACTTCAAAGCTGACTGTTTTTTCTTTTTCCAGATTATCACCCGCGCCGTCAAGCTCCGCAAAATCCGAATGCTCTTCAGAATCCTCAAGATTCTTATGGTATTCACACTCCGATACTTCCGGTTCCTCTATGATCCCCAGCAGAATCTCTATCCTATCCCGATCAAGCACTCCAGAAGACTCCTGCGAAGCTTTTTTTAGAATCTGCGCTTCATTTAACGAAGGATTCCATTCGCCTGCCTGTATAAGGCTGTACAAGCGCTCCTGTTCACCTTTCTTCAGAAATGACAGTTCCACCGCTGCAGATATCCCAAGCATTCCTTCATCGACCAGATCAAGCAATTCCTTTGTAAGATAAGTAAGTCTTATGTATCTTTTAATCTGTGTTTTCGAATCATTTCCTTCTGCCGCCATTTGTTCTACAGACAGCCCGCCGCTTTTGCCCTGATGTTTAATAGCATCATTTTTGATCCTATATGCCCAGGCCTTCTCGCTCGGACGAATCACTTCCCTTCTCAGGTTCGCATCCACCATAAAAATAGCTGCTTCATCATCATCGGCGTCGATAATATGAACCGGAATCTTTTCAAGCCCTATGATCTCACAGGCCCTTTTCCTTCTGTGCCCGGAAAGGATCTCATATCCGAGCGGATCTCTCCTTACTATTGGCGGCTCCAGCACCCCGTTTTCCTTTATGCTTTCCACCAGCTCATCCATAGCTTCATCATCTTCCACCCGGAAAGGATGATCCTTGAACGGGTGAAGCTTTGAAACATAAACATCCGTGATTACCTTAGGCTGTACAGAAAAGATGTCATCCAGATTCCCCAGCGTTACTCCGGAATAATTACTCATAACGTTTCATAGCCTCCCTTTTAGCTTTTTCACGTGCCTTTTCATGAGCAAAAATTTCTTTCACAACCTCTCTGTAAGCCTGGGCACCCGGACCCTTGGGAAAATGCTCGATTATCGTTCTGCACGAAGCAGAAGCCTCATTGATTTTTGCATTATCTGGGATCATCACATTAAACATGTACTTCCCCCACTTTTCCCTCACATCTTCAACGATCCTCTTCTGGCAACCGACCCTGCCGTCTATCATCGAAATGAGGATACCTTCTATGAACAGTTCCGGATTGGCCACGCATCTGACCTGACGCACTATTCCCATCAACTGATTCAACCCATCCGTTGAATACTTACCCGGCTGTATAGGTATGATCATCGAATCTGAAGCCGTAAGAGCATTAAGCGACATTATTCCGAGAGAGGGGGCGCAATCTATCAGGATGTAATCGTACCTATCCTTTATTGTATCTATGTATCTCCTAAGGATCCCTTCCTTTCCCGGAAGAGCATGTAGCCTCACTTCGAGCATTGCAGTCCCAAGCTCACACGGGATATAATCCATCCCACGGAAATACTGGATTATCGGGGCCGTGGGTTCAAGCTGCATCCGTTCGCCCGGTTTCTCACAGTCCCGTTCCTCCTGCAGATAGCATTCAAAGATATTTAAAAGTGTTGCTTCCACTTGATCATCCTCATCCGTCCCCATGCTTCTTGTAAGACAGGACTGAGGATCGTTGTCAATGAGAAGCACTCTCTTTCCGGCCTCATTAAGCGCAGCACCTATATTAATCGCGCATGTACTTTTTCCTACCCCGCCCTTCTGATTTATAAGTGATATAACTCTGGTCACCTGACGCCTCCTTCATCTCAACATCTCTGTTGTATTCTGCCATGCACTTCCAGGAGCATACTTTAACCTCACGCAGTCTCCCGGATCTTTCATCCCTTGCCTTCACCTTATAGCCCCAATGCTTTGAAGCACCATAACCATAGTTGAAGAAACAGTTACATACCGGACATATCGCTTTCTTATCCCTTCCAGCCCCGCGGAGTCTTGCTGCAGGTTGCTTAGCATCATCACGGTATTTTCCGATATAGACTATCTTTCCGCCTCCTTCTGTGTATGCACTGTCCTTGTTGTAGAATCCCATAATCCGCCTCCTGATCTTTGATACTTTACCTGTGGACTGTTAGTCCCAAAATCTTGTTGCACAACCATATTTTTTATGCTAGGTTGAAAATCAGATTAGAAGAAGGGTCTTATAATGCTTTATTTACAAGGACTTTCTCATCTTTTCCAAAATGCCGTCTTCCTGCCAGAGAATGCACGGCATTTTTAATTACTTGTTTTTCTGCTTTTCCATCCACTTCATTAGATCTCTTTTGCTCACATATTTCCTCTTTCCAAATAAAACAGCCGGAAAATCAGGACTCTTGAAAGTCCCGTATACTATTTTTTCTCCCAGTCCGGTCAGTTTCATAACATCTTTTGGAGATAACATCTCATTGCCCGCTGTGCCATCAATCATTTTCCTTACCGCTCCTTTCTCAGTGTTTACAATGGTTTGCAGTGTCTTAAAGCTTTCCCCGGACATGCTTTTTACTTACTGCAGCGTGACACAAAAGTATACTCAAGTGTTTTCAGGAAAAATAAAACAAAAGTCAGCAATTTACAGTAAATTGTTGACTTTTGTTTCGTTTTTAAGTACTATAAGCGTGGGCATAAAAGTATACTTTTGTGCCCATTTTCTCTGTTTCCCCCTTTTTTGGATCAACAGTAAATCATCTTTTTATCATGTTGATTATTCCTTCTTTACATCACCTCCGATTTCACCATCTCTATACTTACAATAATATTTTCTAAATGTAGTTCTCTTCATATTACAGGCCTTAGAAGCATCCTTCTGGGTAAGCTCACCTTCCAAAACCTTGTCTGCCAATCCATAGAATGATTCCGGAAGCTCAATCGCAGGTCTGCCGAACTTTACGCCTATCATCTTGGCATGTGCGATACCTCCAGCCTGACGCTTACGTATGTTCTCGCGCTCATTCTGCGCCGTAAAGCTAAGAAGCGAAAGCACCATATCGCAGATAAAAGTCTTCATCAAGCCTTTGGTCTGCCTTGTGTCCAGCAACGGCTGATCAAGGATTACAATGTCCGCCTTCTTAACTGTAGTTATAAGGCTCCACTGTGCCTTAAGTTCTTCATAATTTCGTCCCATACGGTCAAGCGAAGAAAAAAAAATTACATCCCCTTCCCGAACTACAGAAAGCATTTCGTTATATTTTGCCCGGTTAAAATCCTTGCCGGATTCTTTTTCCTCGTAATAGTATTTAGGATCTACGCCCGCCGCCAAAAGTTCATCTCGCTGTCTAGCCGGATTCTGATCTTTCGTCGAAACTCTTCCGTAACCATAGTGGATACCTTCCGGAACACATTCTTCATAATAACTGCTCATTTAATTAGTCTCCCATTGCACGTTACACAACGGAGAAAACAGAAAGCATACTTCAGGATAAAAAGAAGTCCAGGAAAACTCTTAACACATTAATAAGACTGTCACGCCATCATCAGTTCGCTATAGGCTATAAAACGCCTTGAAGACTTTTGACCATCAAACTTCCACAAGAATAACGCGAACTCTGACGGAGTCGCCACAAGCAGATTCTCCATATGCACCTCCAGTAATAGGCTCAATTTGTACAGATGATCAATTGAAGGAAGTACCCTTCCCTGAAACCAGCGATAGACCGGCTGAGGGCATGAAAGGCCGAGGATCTTCTGAATATCTCCAACCGAATAGCCTGCTTTCATGATCACCGAACGGATATGTCTGCCTGTTGCCTTCATGTCAATATTTCCGAACATATTATTATCACTCATAATTGCCGTCCTCCTGCCACTGTCATCTTAAATCTTGTTCGGTATTTTGTCATTGGACAAATAGTCCAATTGTACGACGGCACTAAAAACAGCACTACACATGCGGCTGGAACACTTCAATCCTTCAGATATACTTCTTTTCCGTATGTGCACTTATTGATTTTTGTTAAATATTTGGAGGTCAACCATTGGACACTAAAATTTTATATCGCAAACTGTCCCATAAAAATGACAACAGAAATATGTTTGTTACCGCATAAATATAATTTTCAAAGCTAGCTTTTCTTGATTAATACTATTTCAAACTAGCCTTTACTTTTACAAACCCTTATTATTTAGTTAGTCCTAATATTAGGAATATGCTTTTGTACATCGTGTCCAAAAGTGCTTTTTTTCAAATGAAATAATCTATTTCAGGATCAAATCACTTAGATCCTCCATATTTGTAAGACTACTATATACAGACCTTGCGTTAAACCCACCTTTCGCAGACGGATGACGAATTCCATATATCTTCAAGTCCTCATCTAAGACAATGCCACAAGCACCATGCGGCACTCCAGCCTTATATTCATATGTGTTTATTACATTCCCACGTCCGCCCAGAGCAGGGAGACTTATTTCCTTATAGCTATCCCGATCCTCGTCAGCAGCTGCCGGCAGATTCCAGAAGACAGCTTTGGAAAAGCATACAATAACCGAAATATCGTTTTGATTCACAAACGAAAACAAAGAATCGTTGTATTCTCTTCGCGATATTTTCATAAAGTGTTCTGCTTTATTGGTTGCACCTTTACCACATAGAACGGGGACATAGTTTCCAAACCATACTTTCTCATAAAACTCACTGCTTCTTTCATGAGAATAACCAAATGACTCAGCTATCCGATCAAAGAATCGATCCCATCTGGCGCTTCCTCCTCCGGGCTCACGGTGTGACAGATATTCCTCTACAACACCAGAAGTTGCATATGGGACCGGTTTGCCAATACTTTCCACCTCTCCGTAATGAGATTCTCCAAGTATCAAGATTCTATTTGATTCGCTTATATTCTTGCCTCTCCACTCCCCCGGGCTCATATATCATCCTCGTTAATTCAAATACTTTTCAGACATATTTCGAATATCTTCACTCAATTGTATACGCAACGATTCAGGCTCCAGCACTTCAACATACGGCCCATACTGAAGCGCCCAATAACGCATGCCATAATTCTTATCTAAAAGCTTAATAATATCCTGCTGCGTCAGCGAATGATCCTCATCTGTGTAAACACGCAGGATTTCCAGTATAAGCATATTCAACATCTTCTTATTGCCGGTTGCGTACATTCTATCATCCTCTCAAGTTTTCACTTTTATCCAAACAAAGCCACCTATATGCAGGTGGCTTATGCTGGATAATAAATTCTAAACTCAGCCCTGGAAAAACAGACCAACGAGCATATTTCCTTTACCAATCTTACGACCATTAGGTTCAAAAGTTGTATCTGTATTCTCGTCCCAGTAAGCTATCTTCCTCCCCACCTTATCAAAAGCTTCTAGACGATGACCATTAGGTCTTAATTCTCCTATCTTGCTTCCCACCTTGTTATAAATGGTTGATCTTCCATTTAACTGGGAATCAATTGACCCTATCTTCTGGTTTCTACTGTCTTTTAAGTCCTGCCGCATAGCTCTTACCCCCTTTATACATTGTGCGTTTTTTGATATGCCCCAATTGTTTCATTTACTGAAGCATATGCGTTTTTCGTAATAGATGCAATCTGATCCGATGCACTCGAATCACTTGCATTTACACGAAGGACATTGTTATATACAAATCTCCCCCAGTCTTCTTTTTGAGGAGAAATGCTCAAATTTAGCGGGTTTACTCCAAGAGTATCAAAAAATACCTGCTCTAACCCTTTTCCCTGACTAAGTGTAATAGTAAGGTTCACGCCTATAATGAAATCAGTCACCCTTGACAGGTAATACTCCAGCGTACAATCAAATCCGGCTGTCGTGGTCCATGTATACCATCCTGATATATCAGAGAATTTAACTCCAGGACGGGCTTTTCTCGGCATCCAAGGAGTAAACTTACCAATCTCCTTCAGCTTGTTTGCTGTTTCCTTTACAAGATCCTTATTCTTATTGCGATACTCCCAGTCTTTCGAATCTGAATCCGGTTCTTCTGACTTGGCATTTACTGATGTAACGATAGAACATTTCAATATAACCCGGAAGTTATTCAGTTCTTCTTCCGAAAGATCGTGATCGTCGTCCACTTGAAGAGCGCTTATGAAATAAGGAACAAATGATTTCAGTCTTTCTATTTCATCGCTGCTTTCATCGTTAACAAGTCCATAAATCTCACGTAAAGAGACTTCTAAGGAATTCGGATCCTGCAACGAAGAAAATGTATCTTCATCTATTCTCGTAGATGTAAAATACAGATAAAGCTTCTCATAGCACATCTGAGTACAAATTATTGCAAAGAGAACTCTCTTCCTTACGGAATCATCAATATTTGCCACCGTAGATTCCGTTACGATATCCAAAAGCTCATACGTATTAAACAATCGTTTCATGCTTCTGGGATTAAACCCTATCGAATTCTGTATAAGATTGAAAAAAAGACTTACCTCTCTCTCATTCGTTGCAACATTGATACGTTCCATCATGCCTTTCACATATTTGTGAATATCATAACTTGCAACGGGCATCTTAAACGGAAGCTGTATAATCTTATCAAAGAAGCTCCTGCCTTTCTCTGCTGATACATCATTTCCAAATTTCTGCCTGATTCCAGATGTAACCACTTCATAATCTACAGCAAGTACAAACACGCACTGATCACAATCCAAAAAAAGTTTTAATACTTCCAGTAATTCAACGGCTTTGGCCGGTTGCAAGCGATCAAGGTCATCAACAAAAATGACAACTCTGTCCCTATGTTCCTTAGCAAGTTTAGCCTTAACCGCATCCACAAACTTATCCTTGAGTTCCGTAATCTCCGAAGCGAAGTCCACTTCCGGAGATCCACCATCTAACGAATTGCTTATAACGCTTGTAATCTCGCCGCCCAAGGTGTAGTCAGAGACATTTCGGACTACTCTCTTTCCAAAGCCAATCAAACCGCTTATTATTTTCTTACGAACATCGACTTCACAGTCAAGCCCCTTCAAAATGACATCCATCATGGAGAATGCCAGTGAATTCCCCATATCAAATTGCGAGAACTGCCAGGTATTGAACCAGATTGGCCACACCGCCCCCTGCATGTTAGCCTTCATCATGTTCATCATACTGGTCTTTCCACTTCCCCAATCACCCTGGATAGAAATAGTCATCGGAGTCTCACAGCTTCGTATAAAGCTGCACAGAGCATTCACATATACCTCTACATTAAACAGATCCTCAGTAATACTATCCACCGGTCTGTCCGGATAACCCATTTTCTTCATCCCTCAGCCCTCACATTGTATAAAGTATACCACCACAAATGTACATTATTATGCACATTTCGTGAACATTTAGTTACCTATAAATATATTTTCAAAGCTAGTTTTTCTTGATTAGTACTATTTCAAACTAGCCTTTACTTTTACAAACCCTTATTATTGAATTACAAATCTATATCTGTCTGGCAGAAAGGAATCATATCATTTACGCCATCATTTTCCAAATGACATGATTCATCACAAAATACATTATAAAGCATTACTTCACCCCGCTTTCGCCATGATTTTATATTTGTTATATTTCGATTGTTTTAAAGAGGTTTAGCGTAAACATCCTCAACATATGTTTCAGGTGTTGCTTCTTCAACAACGCCAGATTTCGGATCAAATATTACCCTTTTTCTCAAACGTTCATATAAAACTGAGCCTACGGTATCCATCACCTGTTGCATCATATCAGGATCTGAAAATAAGCGTCTGAAAAACTCATCATTTTGCTCATAGCGCTCTGCCGCCATGGACGGGAAATCCTTTGTGAACAAGAGCATAAATGTAGATCTGTCATTGTTCTTCGCATAATCCTGCCATTTTTCCTGCTTGGCATAATCGTTTTCCATCTGAACAAGAACCTTATCCATTTCAGTAAAGTTCGTGCCATATTTCTCATTTATTTTCTCAATAATTGTTGTCAGAGGATCCTTCTTTTTCTCTCTGTGACCGGCCTCACCTGAAATGGGAACATAGCCACCAGGTGCCCCCTCCAGTTCTATAGAGCCTTCAAAGTCTTTTTCAAGCTTATAGTACTCAAGCAAAACTTTATCATCGATATCAACCTTCTCCCGGCTTCCCTTGGGGAGCATCGTATAAAGGAATTTTGAATATACACTGAACTTGTGGATATCCTTATCAAAAAGCCTACATACCTGTGTAATATATGAATACACACGGTTAAACATCGCAAGTGTGGACTTGAATACATCCTGCCTCTCGACTTCAAGTGCAAGGAAACGATCTACCGCTGGTCTGAGCTGTCCTTGCAGTTTCCCAAGATCACCTGCTGTCTGCGTATCATTTGAATAAAATATATCCGCGAATCCTTCTATCTCACTTGTTTGATATACCCTAAATCCATCAAGAGTATTCTTCATATCGTAAATTACATTAGGATCTGTCTCCTCAAGAAGAACTGTCTCCTCATAGAAAGGTTCAAATGATCCTTTTATATCCTCGACTGAATTTACAAAATCAAGGACGAATGTATCCTGTTTTCCCGGTGCGGTACGATTTAATCTTGATAACGTCTGAACAGCTTTCACGCCGGAAAGTTTCTTATCAACAAACATGGTGTGAAGAAGAGGCTCGTCAAATCCGGTCTGATATTTTTCCGCAACCACGAGAATTCCATAATCATCTGTATGGAATGCCTCTGGCAAAGCTTTCTCCTTTATAGTTTCACCGTTCTTATCCTTGTTGATACCTTCTTCAGTGTATGAAACTCCGTCATCTGTTATTTCACCGGAGAACGCAACAAGCACATCAAGATCTTTATAACCCTTTTCCTCAATCTGTCTCTTGAATTCCTTCACATATCTTACGGCATGGAGACGCGACGGCGTAACGACCATAGCTTTTGCACGACCGCCCATCTTATGACGCGTAATATTCATGAAATGTTCAAGCATTATGGTTGTCTTCTGAGAAATATTATGAGGATGCAAGGTCTCATAATTTAATATGGCCTTTGCTCCCGCTGTTGTATCAAGTTCCGGATCATCATCAATAGTCTTCAAGATCTTGTAATACATCTTATATGTCATGTAATTTTTCAAGACATCAAGAATGAAGCCCTCTTCTATGGCCTGACGCATCGAATAGATATGGAAAGGATGATATACTCCCTCGTCATCCTTTGTTCCAAACATCTGAAGAGTCTTTCCTTTCGGAGTAGCTGTAAATGCAAAGAACGAAAGGTTCTTATGGATGCCCTGTGCTGCGAGTTCATCCAAGAGGCGATCTTCATCATCTTTACGATTCTTCTCGTCCTCTTCTTCCATCTCAGCATATTCTTTTAGGATTTCCTCTGTGTCAGCAAGAGCTCTCTTGAGCTTCTTGGCTGCATCACCTGTCTGGGAAGAATGTGCTTCATCGACAATAATGGCAAATCGCTTATTGTCAGCATTTACCTCTTTATAGATAACCGGGAACTTCTGTAATGTTGTTATGATAATTCCGGCACCACCGTTGATCGCTGTCTTAAGCTGTTCGGAATTCTTATCAATTTTCTGAACAACGCCCTCTACATGATCGAACTGATATACTGTGGACTGTAACTGGCTATCAAGCACCCTACGATCAGTAACGATGATAACAGACTGGAATATCTTCTCATCCATATCATTATGAAGGCCAGAAAGTCTATGGGCTAACCAAGCTATAGAATTGGATTTGCCAGAACCGGCACTGTGCTGGATCAAGTAATTCTTACCAGATCCATTCTCTTTCACATCCGCAAGAAGCTTTGTAACAACATCAAGCTGATGATATCTCGGGAATATCATGGTTTCCGATTTCAATTCACCGGTCTTCTTATCAAATTCCTGCTGAAGATGCATATACTTCTGCAATATCTCAAGCAGCCTATCCTTGCAGAGAACATTTTCCCAAAGATAAGCCGTATCATATCCATTTTCATTATTCGGATTACCCTTGCCTCCGACTTTGCCTGCCCCTGCACTTCCCTGGTTGAATGGAAGGAAATAAGTATGTGGTCCGGCCAACTTTGTGGTCATATATACATTGGTAAGATCCACAGCAAAATGAACAAGAACACGTTCCTTAAAGGTAAAGATCGCATCCTTGCCTGCCCGGTCAAATTTATACTGATTTATGGCATTAGCTGTATTCTGTCCGGTGAACTGACACTTTAATTCCATTGATACTACTGGAATGCCGTTTACAAATAATACTATATCAATGCTGTTCTCGTTCTTGAGCGAATAATAAAGCTGTCTGGTACAATGCAAGATGTTAGCCTCATACTGAGCCTTGCTTGTCTCATTAAGGGATGTCTCCGGCTTCCAAAAGACAGCTCTAAACTTGATGCCGCGATCAGTAAAACCATGGCGTAATACATTCAGAAGATTTGTCTGCTTAACCTCTTTCATAAAGCGTTCAACAATCTGTTTCTCAGCAGTATCGCCGTATATCTTTACATACTTATCCCAGAGCTTTGGCTGGCTCGTCTTAATGAAAGAAACAAAAGTGCCCTCATCCAGACCTTTCTCACGGTTAAATGTCGAGGGATCCCCCTTTGTATATCCGCCGGCAGTTATAAGGTATTCTTCAATATCCTGCTCAAAGCGTTTTTCTTTTACATCAAAATCCTCGGACACGGGTTATACCTCCTTTTTGCCGGTTACAACTTCATAAATAAGCGACTTTTTATATTCTTTGAGTTTTTCAATAAACTTTTTTCTTATCAACACTTCTTTTTTATTCTTCAATAGATTTCGATCTAAATATTCAACTATCTTATCTTGGCAATCTGATGGAGGCAATGGTATGTATGCATTCAAAAAATCTCCTTGCGATATGTTTTGCATGCTACTGCTTGTTCCCATAGACAAAGATGAATAGTAATATCTTATGTTCTCACTTCTTAGGTAATACCAAATGTACTTTACATTCAGTTTTTCTTTAAAATGAACTTGCCATAATCTATCAGGCAAAAAAATGTTATCCCGAGATTCTTCTACGTACCCGCACGCACCTACTAATTCCGGAGTATTCATTCTACTAACAATTATAGTATTCCTACACACAGGACAACCAACACGTTCCATTTCATCTCGATTAACACTCTTGTTTTCTTGAATATCAAATTCGAATTTGCTTACACTACTAGTTTTTAAAACGCCATATTCACCTTCAGTAGCAGGTTCATTTCCAGCATTTACACTAACCCCGCTTTCGATATAATCATAAATGTTCTTTACCTTCATTATCTGCCAATCAGCAGGTACAAATCCTATCCAATCTATTCCACTATCCTTCATCTCTCCATCAGGATTTAATCCTTTTGTGACCGCTTCCGTAATAACCGATAATTTGTATTCCTTCAGTTTTTCAATAATCTGCTCCTGTTTGGCTATGATTTCATCGATTTTGGAGCATTTTGAATCCAGATACTTCACAATCCGATTTTGCGTTTTATAGTCTGACATTGGTACTCTTATTTCAGATATATATTTAGCATTAAGATTTCCAATTCCAGATGTAGTGTTCTGCATGAAAACAAACTGCTCACGCACAATACTCGAATTGAATAAGTACCATATTAATCTTGGTTCAATAGATTTACGAACCCGGATTCTTTGGATAAAATTTGAATAGCAGCAATTCATTTGTTCTATTTCTTCATCTACAATTGTAGTTTTACCAATATGCAAGTCGCTACCACTTGATTTAGTAATTAATAGATCACCAGCCTTACACCTATAGTAATCCAGATTATTTATTGATGACAGATCTCTATGTGCAGGTTCGGTAATAGCCCATTTGCCATCCACAGTTTGTTCTGTGGACCGAAGTACTACAGTATCATCCCCATCCTCGGAAGGATCCTCCCCCCATACTCCTCCATCATTTTGTAATAATACTGTTTTCATGGAGAGTATTCTCCAGATTTTTGGAATATCTCCAATCCACTCAACCCCACTATCCTTCATTTCTCTCATATACCAAATACCTCCTCAAGACTTCCGGACAGTTCTTTTTCAAGTTTCAATATCTCTGCCATGATCTCATTGGACGGCTTTGGAGCCTCGTATTTATAGAAATATCTTGTAAACGGTATCTCGTACCCCACCTTAGATTTCTTCTTATCAATCCATGCATCAGGAGCAAAAGGAAGCACTTCCCGCTTGAAGTATTCCTGTATATCTTCTTTCAACGGAACATTTTCTGTATCACGCAAGCTGCTATCTGCCTCAGGCTTACCCTTCTTTAGTACAGGCTTGCCGTCCTCACCAACAATGGGTCTTTCTACAATAATTTTAGTATATCCGAAATCAGCGTTATCAAAGATCTTGCTGATCTCATTTTCAACAAAGTCGCCATAAATCTTTGTGATTTCGGCTATCTGAGACTCTGTAATATCATTTCGCTTATTACCAAGGGCTTTACGTCTCTTCTCATACAGCCCATTAGCATTTATAAGCTGTACTTTACCTTCTCTCACAGTTCCCGCTTTCTTGTTGGAAAGCACCCAAATATACGTAGCAATACCAGTGTTGTAGAAAATATCATTTGGAAGAGCAATGATTGCTTCCAGCAGGTCATTCTCCAGAATATATTTTCGAATATCAGAAGGACCGCTTCCTGCATCTCCTGTAAATAGCGGTGAGCCATTATGGATAATCGCAATGCGGCTTCCACCCTGACTGATATCCTTCATCTTTGATATCGCTGTCATAAGGAAAAGCATCTGACCGTCGCTTGCAGCCGGAAGTCCTGCTCCAAATCTACCACCAAATCCCAGTTTAGCTTCTTCCTCAACCTTTGCTTTTTCATTCTTCCATTCACGACCGAAAGGAGGATTGCTAAGTATATAATCGAAAGTCTGCCCTTTAAACTGATCATCAGATAATGTATTGCCGTCTTTAATAAAATCCGCGTTATTACCCTTGATAAGCATATCTGCTTTACATATAGCAAATGTCTGGTCATTAATCTCCTGACCGAATGACACAAGCTCCGTAGAAGCATTAAGGCTGTGAAGATACTCCTCAGCCACTGAAAGCATTCCCCCGGTACCGCAAGCCGGGTCATATATTGTTTTAGCCACATTATTGCCTGACAGAATATCGTTATCGTCGTAGAAAAGTATGTTGACCATAAGCTGTATTACTTCTCTCGGGGTATAGTGCTGTCCTGCATCTTCATTATGAGCCTCGGAGAATCTACGGATTATCTCCTCAAAGATATAGCCCATTTCAAGATTTGATATTTCACTTGGATGAAGGTTTGCTCTATCTGTAGTGAATTCTTTTAATACTATGTATAAGATGTCCTTATTAGCCATTGTAGTTATATGGCCATCGAACTTAAATTTCTCAATAATATCTCTAACATTTTCAGAGAATCCGTTCAGATAATCTTTAAAGTTATCCTCGATATTATCCGGATCATCCATAAGACGTTCGAAAGTATATTTACTGGTGTTATAGAAATCATACCCGGATGCTTTCCGAAGAAGAACATCTTTCATAGGTAGTTTTTTCACCTCTTCATACTTTTTAAGCACTGCATCTTTGGTATCAGACAAAATGCAATCAAATCTCCTAATTACAGTAAGAGGAAGAATAACCTCACCATATTCATGCGGTTTATATACTCCGGTAAGCTTATCTGCAATTGCCCAGATAAGATCCGCCTTTTGATCTATTTTTGCACTTCTTGTAGCCATAACAATTCTCCTTAAATTCACTATTTTGATAGGCTCCCCCCTATAATCCCCTATAGTCTATTATACTCGGTTTTTTGCCAATATTAAGAACTTAAACCTATGTCCGCCAAACAGCATTTATACTTATCGGCACAGTGCGTACTCACTTTACTTCACACATTTTTCTTCGTATTTCTCGGCGGGCAAATGTACCGTTTTTCACTGCTCTATCATCTTATAATTCTCGATATCAATCGGCGTATCTGCTATATCTACAGTATAAATCCGCCCCTATCTAAAAATAGATGGCGAAAAAGAACGTATAGATAATAATCAATCAGCAGAAGCGGCTTCTCAAATCAAAACAGATATTTCATCTTTACACGATTCGGATTATATCGAAGCCATAACAAAGAAATATCCGGATTTATATAAAAAACCTTTATAGTATTACGGATTTTCTCAACTTCGGACCGATTCGGTCCGAAGTTAGTCTGGATTACCCCCGTCTTCTACCCGTTATAAGGATCTTTTGCCGTTCTTTATCAATTTTCTTCTTTTTCAGCATCCGCACATAGCTATAACAGCCTTTAAACGCTCTCTGTTCTTCGGTCTTTCCATTTCCTTTTCCTCCGAGCTTCTTATGAATCTCCTCCAACTCACTTACAGATTCTATATGGTTCCTCTCGACATATTCCAATGCACGGAATCCCTGATCAATCTGAGCATTAAGGAATCTTCTTCTAGATGCCAAGCTGGTATCGATGAAGTCCTTAGGAGCCGTTATCGCTTGCAGTTCATCAGCTGTCATGCGGATATTTATAATGATGAGCCCCCGAAGTTTATCAGCATCTTTGAGCTCAGATTTATACATCTCTCGATATATTTCCTTAGCACATTTAACAGCCTCTTTGGCCTGGGCTTCAGTAATATCCTTTCCATCTAATTTCAGCTCTTTTTCGGACATCCGTTCATTCTGCCCCCTTAATATCACCTTCTCCAGATTCTCCCGTTCATAGAATCCATCATCTGAGAGCATATAGTCACGGGTAGCTTTCTGCTGGCCGGATGCTCTGAACGATACATGCTTCACATACGATCCGTCCCTTTTCCTATCCTTGACCTCGTACCCGAGATTACGCAGGCTAAAGACCAGATCATCATAATCTTTTACCACAGGAAGCAATTCATCTATGTCATCTTTTACAGACTTTCTGTTACTCTTTTTCATCCGTTCAGATTTCTTATATGACCCCGAATTCCTATAGTCATTATCCAGATAACTGCCTCTTTCCAAGCTATCTTTTCTCTTTGTCGGTTCATAATAATGCAGTCTTCCGTTGCTATCCCTGTACCTCACAAGTTTCTGTTTTCTTGTCTTTTCAAGGATGGAAAGCCCATTTTCTTCACACAGTCTGTCCGAACATTCACGCATCCTCTGATACTGCTTATTATTCTGATGATACTTCTTTCCTTCTGCGTTATAAGCCCCGAATACGAAGTGATTATGAACGTGCTCCGTATTGCAATGAGTTGACACGACACAGGGAAAACCGGCGAACATTTCCCTGGCAAACTGTACTCCTATCTCATGAGCTTTTTGGGGAGAAAGGACCTCCGGACTCTCTTCAAAAGACTGCTCACAATGCCAGGCTACTATCTCATTTCCATGCTTAGTTTTCTTCTTTTCCTTATGATTTATGAGTGCACTTTGTCTGTAGATCTCGCTTATCTGCCCTGCCGTTTCCGGATCACATCCAATTCCTGTCGAGATCGTTTTATAGACAGTTTCTCCTGAATCTTTGTCCCTTTCAGCATAGGCAAACACATCGTGAACAGCTTCTATTTCTGTCACTTCAACCTTATTCCTTTGTATATATCCAAAAGCTATTTCAGGTGTATAGCACACCTTCCAGATCTTCACAGTCGCCATAATCCAATTCCTCAGTTTTGCTATTCATTCTGTATAATCTCTGTATAAATTTGAAACAATCTCATTGAACAATTCATGATAAAGCGACTGCAGTAGATCAAAATCCGCCTGTAAAAGCGCATCGTTCGTATTGACCTTTTTTGCAATCTGATTGATGTTCACTCCGATCTTATTAACCTCATAAAGCAGCTTAGATATCTTCTCATTTTCGAATCTGATGACCGCTCCTTTTACCACCATTGTTCTGACAAAATCCGCTTTTGTCACATGACAATATTCAGCTTTATCAGCTAATAATTGAAATTCTTTATCGCTTAACCATATCTGGAATTTTCTGTTTCTTACACGCCTTTCATCTCTGTCCATTGCTCTTTTCTGCCATGTTTTTTTTTCATTTTCCGATGTCATATTTCCATCCTTTCCGGCATGAGGGGCACCCGTGAAATCCCGGATTTTATTAATTCGCAAGCATAGAATGCGTACTCCCGCATTCGTCGCTCCGCTGCCTTTCAGGGTGCCCCCTGATACCCCTTTTAATTTTCTGCAGGTCATAACTTCACCATCAGAAAACATATATGGCATGTCAAGCATTATCCGTCCTAATCACTATCTTTTTTCATAAAACTATTGACACGCCATATATGTTGTCAGAGGTTCAGATCAGAAGGATAAGATCCATTGCCAAGGAGGAAACGATATGAATAAGAGCACTGTTACGGATGAGCTGATAGCAAAAGAAAGCGAAAAACTTAAGCGCATGGAGTTACAGACCGAGCAGCAAAGGCAACATCTTGAGGACTTAAAAAATCAGATGAAGATCAAAAAATTTGACGCAGTTGAAGATGTACTTTCCGCAAAAGGTATTCCCCTTTCAGAGTTGCTGGATATGATCGAAAGAGGAGATTTTTCTCCATATACCGAACTGAAGAAGACGGAGGCATAAGCTGATGTTTCATTTATGCACAGCAGAGAAACCTTCCGTTGCAAAAGACATCGCAAGGATTGTCGGAGCAGACATAAAAAGAGACGGGTACTATGAAGGAAACGGATATCTTGTGACCTGGGCTCTGGGACATCTGGTCGAGCTTGCAGAGCCGGAAGAATACGGGTATATCCCCCTGTCTAAGATATGGGCAGACGACAACAAGCAGGCAGCTCTTTCAGAATTGCCTTTCTTTCCTGTCGAGTTCATATTAAAGCCCAAGAGCAATACTAAACGCCAATTTGAGATCATAAAGAGTCTCTTCCACCGTGATGATGTTGACCTTGTGATCGACTGCGGAGACATGGGACCTGAGGGTCATATACTTCAATGGTTCATTAGGAAGGTAGCTGGATGTGACAAACCCGTAAAAAGGTTTTGTGCGACATCTCTTACTGATGAATCAATAAGAAATGCACTTAATAATTTGCGTCCAATTGAAGAGTTTTATCCAGTCATCAAAGGTGAATTCTGCAAGAAAAAAGCTGACTGGATAATGGGAATGTCTTTATCCCGGGCTGCCTCATTGAAATATCATGCGCATGTCGATGTAGGCCGCGTTCAGTCACCTACACTCTTCTTCATAGTCAAACGTTATCTGGACAATACAGGCTTCAAACCACACAATTATTTCACTTTGAATGCCATAGTCACTCCTGTTCAGTCTTCCGCAGGTAGTTTCAAGCTTACCTGGCAAAAAGATAAGGATCATCTTATACAAGATAAGGCACTTAAGGATGAAGAAGAACGGCTCATATCAGATGAAACAGCCTCATCCATAGCCTTAAAAATCCAACATGGTGGTTTTGCCAGAGTTACCGCTTACGAATCAAAAACAAAGGCTGAAGACCGGCCACAGCTATATGACATCACGGAGCTCCAGCGTGACGGCAACCGTTTATTCGGTTATTCCGCTGCCGAAACACTAGCCGCCGCACAGTCGCTTTATGAAACCCATAAGGTACTTTCATACCCGCGTACAGACAGCCGGTATATAACCTCCGATCTGGCGCCTTATATGAAAGGGCGAGTTCTGATGATCGGCTCACAACCCGCATACCATTATGCTACCGAAGCTGTCATAAAAGCTTCTCTTAAGATAGACAAACGAATCGTTGACGATTCAAAGGTCACAGATCACCATGCTCTGATAGTCACAGAGAAGATACAGGGCTTTGATATGAACAGACTTACCCCCACAGAAAAAAATATCCTACACCTGGTAATGATCAGGATGCTGACCGCATTCTCATTCCCCGCCCGCCTGGCAGAAACCCACATATGCGCTGAAGCAGAAGGCGGCTACATATTCTCCGCCACAAGCCGTTCTCTCATCTACAGAGGATGGAAAGACGTCCAAAATCGGTTATTTGAAAGCATACTCGGTATCACCGGGAAAGATGATGCCGGATCAGACTCCGATACTACCGGTGATCCAATCCCTAACGGATTCCATATCGGCGACAGGCTTAAGATAGAAAACTGCTATCCTGAGGAAAAGAAAACATCCGCGCCTCCCCTTCACACTGAAGCCACGCTTCTCACAGCCATGGAAAATGCCGGAGCAAAGCTCGAAAACGGTGCTATTCTCAAAGGCAAAGGCATCGGCACTCAGGCGACTAGGGCAGAGATCATCAAGGGATTATTTACCAAAGCTTATATTCGTAACGAAAAGAAAGGAAAGACTAATTATCTCGTCCCTACCAAGCTCGGTCTGAACGTAATTAAAGCTCTTCCGAAGGAACTATACAGTCCGAGAATCACCGCTGACTGGGAAACAAAGATTGCCGAGATCGTATCCGGAAAGAGCAATGAAGCTGACTTTATGAAGGATTTTTCCGATTTCATCACAAAAGAACTCGATGAACTTAACAGACTTGACCCTGCAGATCTAGACTTTACTCTCGAAAAAGAGACGCTTGGCTCCTGCCCCTGGTGCAATTCAGGCGTCTATGAAGGTAAGTCAAAGGAAAAGAAGAACGCCACGCCCTACTACTATTGTTCTAAAAATTGCGGATTCTTTATAAGATCTGATAATCCTGTATTTGTAGGTCGAACTCAAAATAAACTAGATAAATCACGTATAAAGATATTACTGACCCAAAGATTTCTGTCTGAAAAATGCATCAGCAAGACTGGAAGAGAATACTATGGTACGTTCACGCTAGGAAGGAAGATTATCAACGGAAAGGAACATACCGAACTGGTATTTGATTACAGCCAGGAAAGGACACGATGACATGTCTTTCCTGGCTGTTTCCTATGATGTGAAGCCTATTATCCTAAAATGCGCGGATTATACTATGAGGTTAGTACAATCCCACAAAAGCATAGTTTTAGAATTCTCCAGATACAATTGAATATATTCAAAAATGCGCTTTTTAGGAAGTCCGGTGAAGTGTTCAATCTATATATTTGTCCGTTAGAGTGTGTGAAAGTTTTTCTGTAAATAAGATATCCTAAGATAATTGACGAGCTGTATGGCGGTAAGATTACCGTTGTCCAGCTCGTTTTGACGAGCCTAATCCCATTGATTTCGTCAAGAATTATGATAAATTTGGTATATAATTATATTTTAATATTACTTGCTTATGAGGGGATGAAAATGTTAAGTGACAATGAGTTGGAAGAAATCAGGAAAAGGATAGAAAATGCAAGCCATGGACCGTGGAATGCATTTGTTGAGGGGCGAGATTTTGAAAGCGGATCAAGTTTCATACAGACTGGATCAGGAGATATAGAATTAATCGGGGCGACTGAAGCGGACTATGATTTTATTGCAAATGCCCGACAGGATATTTCCAGATTGCTTGATGAAATAGTTAGGCTGAGAAAAAGTGTAAACGGTTGCGATTAGGTATTAACTTCAAATTTTATCGGCTAGGTAAATCGAAGTTTGGTGAGGCATATATGGAAAAAGCAACAAGAGAAAAACTGGCTAAGGAGATTTCAGATGTTTATTATAAGGGATGAATACTTGCAAGAAAGGTGATAAATTTATGGGGCTTTTCGGTTTGTTCAGCAAGAACAAGAAGGAACAGAAAGTAATATATGATGAAATACTGGGAAAACTTACTTTGTGTGAAGAAGGCTGGGTCGGTGATATAACAATGAAACTTTTCGAAAAGGAGCACGATATCGACTTGGTATTGGAATATGAGGAAGAACCTGACACGCAAATTTATTATGACTCATATCGTAAATACAAATATGAGCGTGAAAATATTGAACGGGAAGTGGAAAGGATAATTGCCAGTCAATACGATTATGCTGACGAATCGGACATTTTAAGCAGTACACCTTTGCGCATCGAATTAAAAAAAGATGGAAGTGTAAGCCTGATCTGTGCTATAGATGAAGAAGCTATAGTTATGGCAGAGTTTGAATTGCTCCCGCAAGTAAGGTATATTGCAGATTTGTAAAAGATATTTCAGGTTATCGACTAATGTGCTTATCTGAAAAATATATTCCAGTTTAATGTACAAAGAGGTATAGAGATTTGCCGGTACTCATAGATTTATTTCTGACTTTCGCCAAGATCGGATTGTTCACCTTTGGCGGAGGATATGCAATGATTTCGCTTATAGAGAATGATTGCGTAGAAAAGAAAAGATGGATAACGCACGATGAAATGATGGATGTGACCGTAATCGCAGAATCAACGCCCGGTCCCATCGCCATCAATTGTGCCACCTATGTTGGATACAAAAAAGGGAGACTTCCCGGTGCAATAATAGCTACGCTCGGGATAGTTCTTCCTTCATTCATCATAATCTTCTTGATATCAAAGTATTTTGACAGGTTCCTTGAAATAACATGGGTAGCAAATGCATTCAGGGGAATCAAGATAGCTGTTGGTATACTGATAGTGGATGCAGCCGTAAAAATGCTGATCAAAATGAAGAAAAAGCCAATGCCAATGATCATGGTAGTTTGTTCAGCGGTAGCTATGATACTTATCAGTATCTTTTCCGTAAACATTTCATCCATGTTGCTTATGATCGTCTCAGCCTTCATCGGGATAGTCGTGTTCATTATAGGATCACATGCTAATAAGGGGGAGAAAAGGGGATGATCTATCTTGATTTATTAATTGGATTCCTAGAAGTAGGTTTCTTCTCCTTTGGCGGTGCATATGCAGCCATCCCGCTTATTAGGGATGTTGTACTGGCTCACGGCTGGATGGATGAAGAAATGTTTGCCTATATGATTGCGATAAGCGAAAGCACACCGGGACCGATCATGGTAAATATGGCAACATATGTGGGAAGCGTAAAGGGAGGAATTCCCGGGGCAATGATAGCCACGACAGCGGTAGTCTTTCCTGCATTTCTTATAATCCTGCTGATCATGGTCCTGCTAAAAAAGGCTTTGCAGAATAAGTACGTTAAAGCAGCACTTGGAGGCTTGAAACCATGTATTATCGGTATAATCCTGTCGACTGGCATTTTGATGATAATTAGGAACTGTAATATCTCCTTAAAGGCAAAACCGGATGTACTAACCATCGGCCTTTCCTGTGTTCTTGCAGCAGTTTATTTTGGTTCAAGAAAATTTATTAAAAAGGGGATATCACCGATAATGCTTATCTGTGTATCTGCACTTGTTGGTGTTGTAGCTTATGGAATCTGAAAGAAATATAATAACTTCCAGTATAAACGGTTAAGCAAATCGAGATTTGAAGAGGTGAAGCCATGGCATGGAAATGTCCGAAATGCGGCAGAGAGTTCAGCAGACAAAACCAGGACCATTACTGTGTGAAACCGCAGAATATTGATGAATACATTGCTGCCCAGGATGAGAAATATAAGCCCAGATTAATGGAGATCCGGGAGATCCTTCGTGATGCACTGCCGGACGCGGAGGAACGGATTTCCTGGTCGATGCCCACTTACTGGAAAGGTCGTAATATCATTCATTTCGCAGCATCAAAGAAACATCTGGGCATTTATCCCGGTGATGAGGCTACAGCTGTATTTACGGAGGAACTCTCTGATTATGACGTAAGCAAGGGCACGATACGGATCCCCTATGATCAGCCTTTACCGGAAGCACTGATCATAAGGATCGCAAAATGGTGCTTTGAGAACTATTCCAAATAAGGTAAACGGGTTTGCGTTGACAGATTTTTCAAAGCCTGCGTTTGATACAGAGGAAGTCCTTTATTCCAAAAAAAAATATGATAGGGACAAATTCCCGTTTGTCGGGATGACGCAAAATCGGGATTTATCTTAGAGATAATTGATGGACGAGAATTACCAGAATATATGACAATGAATAAGGGGAAGATATGTGGCTGATCATGGCGGCTTTGTCCGCGCTCTTTGCCGGACTTACGGCGATACTTGCGAAATGCGGGATCAAAAAGACTGATTCAGACGTGGCGACTGCTCTGCGGACGGTCGTTGTACTCCTTTTTGCCTGGATCATGGTGTTTATCGTTGGCTCTGCCGGAACGATCACGGAAATATCGGCAAAATCTATCATCTTCTTAATTCTGTCCGGCCTTGCGACAGGAGCCTCGTGGATCTGCTATTTTAAAGCCCTGTCCGTCGGCGATGTGAACAAGGTCGTACCCGTCGATAAATCCAGCACGGTTCTGACAGTGCTTCTCGCAATCATCCTTTTCAGTGAGACAGAACATCTGGCGGTCAAGCTGATCGGTACTGCACTTCTTGCGGCAGGCGTGTTTCTGATGATCGAAAAGAAGAAAACTGAAGCAAAGGACACAAAGCGCACGTGGCTGCCCTACGCGATCGGTTCCGCTGTTTTTGCTGCCCTGACCTCTATTCTGGGAAAGATCGGCATAACGGATGTAGAATCAAATCTCGGGACGGCGATCCGTACAGGTGTTGTTCTTGTTATGGCTTGGCTGATCGTCTTCTTTAAAGGCAAAGGTGCTGAACTGAAAAATACTGATTCCAAAGAACTTGTATTCATAGCTCTGTCCGGGATTGCCACAGGCGCATCATGGCTCTGTTACTATTACTCCATACAGAACGGCGTCGTCAGCGTTGTCGTACCGATCGATAAGCTCAGCATTATCGTTTCCGTCGCTTTTTCCTATTTCGTATTCAAAGAAAAGTTGAGCAGAAAGGCGTTTGCCGGGTTGATTCTGATCGTTGTCGGCACTTTGGCGATGGCGATCTGGGCATAGGAAACAAATAACGGCAAATTCAAGTTGTAGAGATAATGTGTTAGCGCGTTATATCGGAAGATAATCGCACAAAGGAGCTTCAGCCCAAGTAGGACTGAAGCTCATATTTTTAGAGTCTGTGAAATCTATATTTTTGTCCGAGTATTTTTTCTTTATTTCCCGAAGTTCCTGATTAAATCTACTATTTTGTCCATATGTTTCTATCTTTTTGTCGTAAGTTCCTGATAGCATCTATCTTTTTGTCCGTAAGTTTCTATTAATTTGTCTGTAAGTAAGAATGCTCCATTTTCTATTAATTTGTCCGCAAGTTCCTGATCGATAACTTTGAATAATCTTGACGTATTCTTAGCTAAATGATACTATCCTTCACGAGCGGATTCTTACGCTTACGCATATTGTTCGTATGTGGCTACCCAATTTTCTTTTCATATCTATACATTATTTTTTGTCTAAGGAGGTCTTTGTATGTCTTCGCAAGAGTTTGTTTCTGAATGCAATCGTTATATCTTACATATCTATTTCTCAGAAATAGATATAATGCCCTATGGTATGGCGTTCTTTAAAAGCCGTAATACCGGTCACAGCTGGATTATAATTTTGGGGGCAAATGGCAAGCTAAAAACCCTACATCGCCATACCGACAGCGACAGCTATCACAGCCAGAACTTTCCTTCAAAAACTATTGAAGAAATCATATATGACATAATCTGTCATGATTCATGGCAATTAAAGGGCAGACCAACTAGATCTGCCCCTATCCGTTACACATATGCTCTAAAAAAAGGATTATGATGCAATAAAAGTTGTCATACACCTCATATTACATCAAGCTATTAGCCGCCAGCTAATTGAATGTTTGCTCTACTCTATCATTACCTTTCAGTTCTACCATGAGATGTTTTGACCTTCGTCTGCTTCTTTTCAGACTTTGCTTTTACCTCAGTCTTCTGTGCGTCGATACCGGCCTGCCACTCTCCTTTTCCCTTATAATGCTCGACCAGGCTCTTCAGTTCAGTATTAGGAATCTTTCTCTCACTCCTGCCCCATTTACCACCTTCTTCTTTTGGGGGCACACCTCTCACGAGCTTAGTCTCACCGTTCTCCGGGATTTTGGCCCAAAGGCCCTTTCCAAACTGATTTTCATGGACATGGTTTGCCGGAAGCACGAAGTGTTCCCAGGGCGTCTTGTCATTCTCATCCTTATTAGGGATCTTGATCTCAACATATTCCTTTCCGTCTTTTCCGGTGAAATTATGCGCCAAGCCTTTACCGAATTTAAGTGTTATTTCTGCATTTTCTCCAGTCTTATCTTTTTCTCCTACAGACTTCTCTTCAGGTGTATTATCAAAAGGCAGCTCCATGAATCCTTCATCAGCTGCAACAGCATTTCCCGCCATATTATTTACCTCCGTTAATCCCTTCCACCCATGTTCTTTGATCTGTCTGCAGATCTTTCATGGGCAGGTGTCACCTTGTTCTGAGCCGACTTCTGTTTTTCAATGCCTGCAGACCATCCATCCATGCTCATGCAACCCTGTTCCATATTTGTAGACTCATGTTCAGGCGACTTCTGCGCCCTCGCTTCAGCCTTATCGGCACGGAGAAACTCGTGTTCCTTTGCATCATACATATATACATGATCTGATAGTTGCTCTTCAACAGCCACCTGGGTCGCATTAACTTCCTGAACCATATGTTCAAGATCTTTTACGTCCATATCAGCACGCTTAGGGACAACCAGGACTTCATGCACGGATGATGGGAGAACATAGAAATCTCCGCCCACCTTTTCTGCGATCTTATCCATGATATTCTGATCCAGAGCAAGCACAGCGCCATTAACCTTATTTTCGTTTGTAAGGACATACATCAGATTATCAGCTCCGCCAATCTGCTCTGTAAGTGCCTGCTTCATGATGTCATAGTTCGGATCACTCTTATCAGGGAGCATTATCTCCATCATCATTTCCTGCATCGACACAAATTTAGGTGGTGTGAGGCGTTCAAGATTCTCCATAGCTACTTTATGGATATCATCCTTTGTTACTCCGTACTGTTTCATGAGCTTATCAGTTATCGGAGAAGTCATCAGACCTTCTGGGCCATCATTTACTTTTATGTGATATGTGATAGCCAAATCTTCTATCTGCGTATAGGGCTTATCCTTCAGATATTCAGCATTCTGCTCCGCATTAACAAGCCTGCAGGTTATATTTTCCTTTGCCTTTTCATAATCTAGGATTTTGGAAACATCTATTCCTACAGCATTTTCATGGTTAAGATGCAAATCAGCAATTTCACGCATGATATCGCTCATTTTTTCCCCATTCTGCATTCTGTCGAACATTCCATTAATGTAGATTGTCGGTGTCACTGAGGAATCTTTTGATCTGATCGTAAGGCCATCGAGTTTCTGATCATTGTTCTTTGTCACCTGTACGATATTAATCTCCGCATCCTCATACTTTTCGGGAAGGTAATCCTTAATCGTTGCTTTTACTTCTTCTTTGAACTGTTCGTAATCCATGATCTCAGGCCTCCTTTCCCGTTTTCTTTGATGTAAGCGCTTGCATCATAGCGTTATAGCTCTTCAGTCTTTCCTCCAGGACATTATTCACCGCTTTTTCATAGCGGATCCCAATATCCCCCTGCCCGTTCACTCTCGCAACGGCATAATCCGGTATACATTTTGCACTCATTGATTTGCCCTCCTTGTCAGGCTTTAATGCAGCTTTCACTGCCCCTTTAGTTAAGTGAAATTGTTCACTCTCATATTTAAAATTCCTGTAACATATATGGCACGTCAATAACCGTATTTAGCCATTTGTCGCTTTTTATCGACCAACGAAAAAACTTCAGACCGAATCGGTCTGAAGTTTTTATTAATCCCAAACTGATCAGGATCTCAGTCCCTATCCTTCTTCTTTGCCAGATAAAATCCTACTACGATAAATATCAACAAAAGAGTCAAACCGGATAAACAAAGTATCTTTTTCCAGATAGACTTTCTTTCCGGCACATTCTCAGCATGTTCCAGATTTGTTTCAGTAGCAATTACAGACTCCTCTTCCACCTTTTCAGCCGATACAACCTCATTATCTTGCAATGTCTCTTTTTCATCAGGGATATCGATCACTGGCTCTGTAATATCATCATAATTCCATACAGAGAAATTCAGTTGCACACCGGTTTCCAGATAGTAATCAGCTATGAAACTGAATATTCTATCCTGTGCCTCACAAAAGCGCCTTGTTTCCTCCGTCTTTGTCTCATCAGGATGAAAAACATACACGTTCATCACCCAATCACTGTCCATCGATCCCCAGCCTTTTTCAAACGACCGCGAACCGCCTGCATTATAGGAAAGGTCATTCTTTGTTGTCCTGTACTCTACCTGACAATAGTAATACTCGGGATCTTGTAGTGTTGTCGTTGCGGGATATTTTCCTCTGATCTCGCTATTTGTTCCCACGTGCATACCGTTATTGAATATTTTCAGCACGTCGCCCGAAGTACAAAAATCAGTCTTTAAAAAATCTGCGACCTCAGCCTTATACCAGCTTTGGATCTCTATGATAGTCCAGCCCGGAAAATACTTATTATCCTGCGGTATCGTGTAATATGCTATTTCCCGCTGATCTGTCGAATGATAAGGATCTTCTACATTATGTTCAGTACTTCCGTCGTGCAACCAGGATAGATCATCATAATCAGAAGTGTTACTTTCTGCCTCATGCTGTTTATTATGAAGAGCGTTATATACCGCTCGTTCAGTTGCCGTCACGGCAACTCTCTTGGCTGCTCCATTTTGACCATCTTCTTTCTTAACCGTGAACGGTGTCACCTCAATTACATAATCAACCGGATCCAACAGATTCTGCTCTTCATTATGGGTAAAGCATTCATAATGTGTTAGCTGATAATGTCCCAAAGGCATCGGCATCTGAGTGATATAACCTTCGTTATAAGCACACTCCACAAAGAACTGTTCCTTCTCATCATCTTCAAAGTACATGTCTATAACCATCGGGAAAGATATGGTCTCGGACTCTACTTCAAACTCGACATTCACGACATAATCATCGGACTGCCCCTGAGGATTTTTTTGCTCACCGGTATGAGCTTCTGCTGCATAAGCAACACTCCCAGGCAATATCAAATCACATACACTCATGATCACGATGATCATTAATCCCGCAAGTTTCCTTTTCATCTCATCCTCCACATATGTTAATTTGGTCGAAATTATAATTTCAGCTTCGTGTAACATATGTGGCGTGTCAATAGTGTTTATTGGATCGTTATCCCCTCAACGGGATTATCAAGGGAATTCTTCGCTATCTCATACCAGTTCTTTAGGTTTGAAAGCTTTGTCTGTTCATCCGGTGTAAGCGTGCCCTTTGCTTCAAGTTCTGCTATGGGATCAAGGAAATACTTCTGCAAGAGTTCTGTCGCATCCCCATTTCCTATGATGATCGCTATCTCTTTATGACCATGACATTTCTTATAACCATAGCAAGTCGTTACATCCTTACATCCCGGATTACAGTATTTTTTGGTTCCATCAGTCTGGAGATGTCCGGGGCATGTATGACCTGTGACCTTATCACAGGAATTATGAGCAGGATCAGGAGAACTATGGTATTTCCATGTAGCATCACAATTCCAGCAAACACCTCCGCATCCCGGCCATGCGTGCTTTTTCCCCTTACTATCTTTATAAAAGGCGTAGCAAGAATAGTTATTATCCAGACGAAGTGTTCCATCGCAATATAGATAATCCCCTATACCGTCTCCATTTTTATCATTAAGTGGCTGCTCGACTCTATATGTGATCAGATCAAAAAGTTCTTCTGCTATTTCATCAGCGTTTGCTTTTGTATAGCCTTCACCATATTTTGCCAAAAGGCAGGCATTAAACACGGGGCCAAGGATTTTAATATATTCCTCATCATTTATAAGTCCACAATCCGGATTTCTTATATTAGTCGGTTTAACGGTATCTCCAAGTGACGTACCTGCCATATTCCAGATCATGAAATGATTATAGCCTTCTGCTCTTAACTCTTTTTCTCTCTTTTGAAGCTCCACTATATATTCATCTTTCATCACCGGTACCTTTTCTGCAAGATAATCCGCAAGGGGCTGTTCTTCAACATCTCCGGAATCACCGATCCAGGAAACCGGAGCCATCGGGATAATCGCAGCACTTAAGATCTGCCAGCAGGTAAATATAGCCAAAAGCACCGCACCTATGATAAATACCGTCTTAAAATTTGTTATTACAAAGGAAATCACTTTTACCAGATTCTTAACTGCATTAACGATATTTTTTGCGATATTTACAGGATTCGTTGCTCTATTTATTTTCGAACGTTTTTTCCATCCGCCCCTTCTCCACCAGTTCTTTCCCCATAGAAACCTCTTGGTGCCATTACCGATACTGTAACCGGCTTGTCCTGCAAGTTTTGTTCCGCGAAAAGCCCCCCTTACACCAATAGAACCTGCCGCTCTTGCTGAGCTCCAGGCTGCGCTGCCTGCTTTTCCTGCCACATCATAGAAAATCCTGGTCTCATCACCGGAAAAGACATTATCATCATTGGAAACCTCATTATAGGGATTTGACTGATCCTTAACATAATTGAAAACAGCAATACCGGTCCACTTAAGTTTCCCTTCCGCTCTCTCTGCTCCTCTTTGGGTCAGATTTCCTACCCTTCCTGCCAGGTTCTTTAACCGAGTCCCCGGTTTCTTTCCCCACCTCTTACTCTGCATATACCCGCGGTATTTGAACATACGATTTTTAGCCGGATTAAATGTATTTCTTTTAAGAGTCGGGATATCCGTCGCCTGAATAAGAGTTTTACCCCTTTTTTCACTCTTATATTTTAAACTCTCATCTGAGGCTATGACTGAGTTCCCCACTCCAAGCTTTTCATCAGCAAATATCATATTTTTTCTTCTGCCAAGTGATTCACTTGCAGTTATCTTTGATTTGCTGCACCCAAGCGACTCGTCCGCTCCTATTACAGACCGACTTCCTTCAAGCCTTTCATCAGCAGTTATCACCGCACGCGAACAAGAAAGGCTCTCATCCGCACCTATAACAGATTTCGGTGCTTTTGAAGCCTCTCTCCGGTTTATCTTTCTGGTGTTTTCCCACGAATCCCACTTCATGCTGTTTGATCTGTATTTTTCTGCTTCATGAATTCCTTAAGTTCCTCAGGATTGGTTGTCATATATCTGTACAGCGGATTATCCTTCGGAAAAACATCACCGAAAGGCACAATCGTACCGCCCTTTCTGATAAGCCCATGACCTTTATCTGCATTCGTTATATATGAAAGCTGGTCCTCACCTATTGAAAACATATCTTCAAGTATCTTTCTGTTCTGATCCGACTGACTGAGCATACAGGTAAACAGTGAATTTCCAAGCATTCCTCTCGCCTTCTCGCTCTGAAGCAGCGTATCAACTGACTGAGTGATTCCCGTCACTTTTCCGCCATATTTTCTTACACGAGCATAGAGCTGATCGGCAAAGTTCTCAGAAGTCTTGTTCTTGAACATCAGATGAAACTCATCTATATAGATAGATGTGGATATCTTGTTCCTGTTCGCACAAAGCTTGTTCCAGATAAGTTCAGATACGACAAGCAATCCAACATTCTGAAGATTGCTTCCAAGAGCAGAGATATCAAAGCAGATAAGCCTGTTATGAAGATCCACGTTTGTTTTCTTTGCAAAAATAGAGAGCGAACCTGTTGCATACGTTCGTAGCGCTAGTCCCAGATCCTTCGCATCCTGTTCTTCCTGTTCCATGATCTTCTCATAGAAATCAACGAATGTCGGAAGTTTTTCAGGATCATAATCCTGAATATATTCCTGATAAATGAGCCCCGTCACATGATCGATGATTGACTGCTGTGCTGCTGATAATCCTCTCGCCATCGACTCACATACAGACAAAAGAAAGTCAACCTTCTCCGCGATGGGATCCCCCTGGGAAGCATAGTTCTTATCCATGTCACAGATATTTATATAATTAGGACTGCCCACTCCGATCTTAATAACCTGGCCATGAAGCTTTTCAACTATATCCCCGTACTCTGCCTCTGGGTCAATGATGTAGATCTGCTCATCCGGAAGCGAAAAGAACGTGCTCAAAAGCTCCTTCTTTACCAAAAACGACTTTCCCGATCCCGATTCCCCAAGTATAAAACCATTAGGATTATTCAAAGTCTTCCTATTGATACGAATCATATTCCCACTTACGAGATTCAACGAATAATACACACCACCCTTATCATTCAGCTCTTGTGAGGTAAAGGGCAGAAATAAGCCAAGCGATTCCGTTGTAAGTGTTCTCTTTAATGGCAGACAGTCATGGCCAAGCGGGAGCAGATGTTTGAAGCCATCCTCCTGTTGCCACTTCATGACCTGCATCTGGGCAAGTTTTCCCCTAACTGCAGCAACGACAAGCCCCTGATTTTCATCAAGTTCTTCCTTTGTCTTTCCAAAAAGCAACACACCTATAACACAATGGAACATACGTTGATTCTGTGTCTGCAGATTATTAAGGAGTTTATCCGCTTCTTCCATTGTATATTTGAGTTCATGATTTATCGCCATCTCAGGATCGTAACCGGCTTTTACGGCTTTCTTCTGTTTCTCCTGTTTTTCCTGCTCCATCGATGTTATCTTTTTCCTTACAAGATCTATCGCTTTATCGATGTCCATTGCCTGCGAAGAAACCGTCACCATCATCTCCATAGGAAAATCGGTAAGTTTTTCCATAAAGTCATCCGTCATCTTGCTTGGAAGGTTTGTGATGTAAAATGCCCTGCACATACGGTCATCGATCACTATCCTGTCAGTATCAAACTGCATCCCAAATGGGGCGATGTAATCCTTTGATGACAGACCCTGCAGTTTTATAAAATCCCAATCCAGCTCATCAGCTAACCTTCCTATCTCATCAGGTCTTAGCAGATCGTGAAGGATCCCAAGCCTGCGTTCCGTGTTCTGCATTTTGAAACGAGATCCAAAACGTCCCATGAGCTTCCCGACCTCCATCTCGACCTTTCCAAATTTCAGTTCTGCCTCATACGGGTCTTCGGCCTCCAATGTGATCGTCATATACATTTCCTTACGAATATCATTTCGTCCGAGATTGAACTGCTTCTTAAGCATCTTATTGAAGTTTTTAATATCTTCCTCATATCCTTCTATAGGCTTTACATATATCTCATCAAGCAGGGACTGAACATTTACAGGCTTGTTATATATCGTATAACTCATCTGCGTATGCGTATCAAAGTAATTGAGCACATCACCCCACTTCTGAAATATATCTGCCTGTTCATCAAGGCGTGCGACCTGATAATTTACATCAGTAAAATCAAAGCACTTTGAATATTTTCCGGGTGCTATCTCAAATAAACCATGTTCATAATCTGCAATATACGGTATTGATTCTTGAGATGTGCGAGGGATACTCCCTTTTCCTGCAGTCTGCTTCTTTTTAGGCAGTTTGCTCTTTGCATTTCTTCTTTTTGCAGTCTCTGCTTTTTTCTTTTTTTCTTCCAACGCCTTCGCCTTTTTACGGTCTCGTTCACGCTTCTTTTTCTCTTTAGGAGTCAGTTCACTTTCATCATCTCCATCATTCTTGAAATCGTCTTCAGATCCTTCCGTTTCACTCTCGCTTTCACGTTCAGTTTCAGGTTTTAATGACGTATTCTCTTTGATATCTCCTTCTTTTTCAGCTTCCTGTTCCAATTCCTGCCAACAATTCCTTATCTTATATTTCCTCTTTGAAGGAAGGATAAAGAGCTGACTGCAGACTCTGGTAATGATTTTTTCAAAATGTATGCCCTGATATTTAAAGAAGCCAATCATTACAACCGGAACTGCTATCTCTATGATAAGAATAGATGTCACATCATCGCCAAGATAAGGCTTTGCAAATATATACAATGGTACGCAGGTTAAGGCAATGGCTAAAACACATATGATCTGTCTTACACTTAAGCCAAATGCCAGCTTATCCTCAAAATCTGTAATCTCTTTCGGAATCTCTCTTTCGATCATTTTTACCTCCTTATACAATGAAACCGGTAACAGTTATCCCTGCCCAAGTGCAGCCTTGGCAAACTGTCCTGATTTCCGAACCAACATAAGTGTCACGAAACAGCACAAAATAAGCTTTGTAGCAGCCAGAGCTGCATCGTCTATACTTGAAAGTGCATCCGTTGTAAATCCTGAAGCAAAACCAGTGAAATCTATCACATCATCAAAAATCGTTGGCATTGCAGACATAGCTAAAATCACCGTCAACCCCTGAACGCATACAGAAGCGAAATGCAACATAAACTGCTTTGTTACCTGACCGTGGTCGAATAGGATAAGACAGATCGGCACAGATGAAATTGCTGTGAGGAATATCACCTCTATGCCCCTGCCTATAGCCATAAGAAATACACCTATGCCGACTGAAAGGAGCGAAAGACTAACAAGAAGTGTTACAACAAATATACCCAAACCTTCAAAGAATCCTGCATCATTAAGTGCTCCAACCAGTTGCGTTTTAAGAGGAAGTTCAAATGATCTGAGGCTCCACGGATCTGCACCGATACTTGTAATCCACTCACCGGAAGTTGCATAGACCGCCTCCATCACAGCTCCCATATACGTCATCGCTCCATAGGCTAATGCAAACTTTGCCAATATCGTTACAAGGAGCTTTACATTCAGTCCTTCCATCTGTATCGCAACCTTTATAAACTCAACAAAAAAACAAACAGCCAATATCGTTTTACATATCGACTGCAGTTCTGTCTGACAAGTATCTACCAATCCCCACAGGGTCGGGTACTTTGTATCCAGATCACAAGTAAGAACATCTATCGCCAGCGAATACAAAGAAAAAAATATCTCTTCACTGTAGATCAATATCCAGCTAAGCGGTGCAAGCATTTTAACTCCTCTCTGTCTTTTCCCTATCGTTCTTTAAGACTTTATCTATTTCTGATATATCAAGATCCTCATTTAGGTCTGCTATTTCATCTTCAGACGGGATCCCATCTTCTATCATTTCATCAACTTCAGCATTTATGAACATATCAACCACTTCAACATCTGCCCCATCGTATTTTTCAAACTCGCTTGCCTCTTCGCCATCTGCTATGATCTCATCATCCGGCGCTGCCACATACTTATCGGCTTCAAGTTCGAAATTTTCAGCAGCCTTCATCATGTCCAGTTCTATAACAGGATCCGGCTCTTTCTTATATTCTTCTTTCTTTACGTTTTTATTCCCATCTTCTACAGGTCTATCCCCTTCATAAGATTCATACGATGGGTCGATATCGTCAGGCTTATATTGAAGATCCATCTTTCCGTCTTCACCGACTTTTTTCTCCACCTCATCGTTCTCACACATAAACACGTTTTTCGCCTTATCTGCATCCCAGGTGTATTTGTAGTTCGGATGATATGCAAAATAGTTCTTATCAGAATAAAACGGATTCTTACCCGCTATAAACAGGATGCACTTCCTGTTATTGATTTTCCCTACTTCATCCGGTGTCATCAGCTCTCGTCCTAATTTATCCTCTGCCGTGGTCGAAGATGACTGCGTACCTTTCTGTCTTGAGTAATTCCTTTTATCGTATGTGCCCTTTCCAAGTTTTTCTGATATATATTTAAGATTGTCCGTATGACCAACCCCTCCCAGATATAAGAAAGTCGAACAGTTATCAACTATCGTGCCCCATGTCTTCTCATACATTGATTTAAGCTGGTCAAGCGACTGGATTATGATGGAAATGCTTACCCCAAAGCTCCTGGCGTAAGAAAGGATACTGTCAAAAGAAGGTATCCTACCGGTGTTATAGAACTCATCCAAGATAAATCTCACCGGGATAGGCAGCTTCTGGTCATGCTTAACAGTTGCCGTATACTCGATCATGTCAAACATCTGCACATACAAAAGATTTGCTATGAAGTTGAACACCTTCTCCATGGGCGGCAAGACAATAAAAATAGCTGTCCTTTCTTCTCCAAGAAGTTCAAGATGCATATCATCGTTGCTTACGATTCTCTGGATATTCTTATTATCAAAGGCTCCAAGTTTGCTCTTCATAGTTGCAAGCACTGAATTTGCCGTTCTTCCTTTGCACTTATTTCTGAACTCCTTATACTTCCTGTAAGCATTCAATGCATCATAGTCACCGGCAAAATGTTCGTTATACTCCCTAAAGAACATATCCAGATCACTGTCTTCTTTATCATGATCTTCATCGATACTTAGTTTCGAAAAGAGCCACATCACAGTATTCATATTTCGCTCTTCTTCCACAAAACCATAATGGACTGCCAGAAAAAGTGCCTCCAGGCAAGCAATACTCATTTCAGTCCAGAATGCTTCCCCTTTTTTACTCTCAGGATCCGCAGAATACTCCATTATCGCTGTGGCAAGCTTTTTTACCTGATTTTCGAGCTCTCCTACGTCATTTCTTACATTGATATACTTAAACGGGTTATATCTTAACGACCTCTTCTGGTCCTTTAGGTTCAAAACCCTCACCTTATATCCGGCTTTTTCTTTTAGGAAATATCCGGTACGCTGCAGGATTTCTCCTTTTGGATCTGTTATGACATAACATGGACTGTACTTTGAATCTGCAGCCTGAAGGATATTCGGCATTGCATAACCCGTGGTCTTACCTGCACCTGACCCGGCCATGACAAGTGTGTTACAGTTAAGCGAATCCGTATGATATAGACTCAAGCTCTCCGTCTTGGTAAGCAAAATGTCCGAAAATCTATATTTTTCCTCTGCATCTTTTATCCTCTCTGCTTTTTCAGCCTTTGAAAGCTTTTTATCTTTCTTTATCTTTTGTCTCGTTGCATATAGACATCCCTTTCCAGAAAGGTAAGCAACCTGTTTGGGCACTCCCCATTCTGCGGTACCATATTCCTTACCCGTTATGAACTTACGCTTATTCGTATATACATAACCTGCCGTCAGCAGACAGATAAGTACAGTCCCCAACAAAAACTTCGGAGAAGATTCAGTCCATCCAACGTGCCCGGTTTCCATCCTTTGAGTAAGGTCTGATAAAAACAAAGACATATTGAAATTTTCTCTCCCACCAGCCGTTATCACGGGACTGAGTAAGGCTTTATCATAAGAAAGTGCTGCGATCAGCGCTACATACAAAGCAAAGATCGCCAGCATTATAGGAATGATGTAATCAGTAATCTGCTTTTTCTTAGGTTCCATCAGCCTTTTCCCTTATCATTAATCTGTCATAACTTTTTATCGTTCGCGTATTCTTGGAGTCTTTGTCTTTACAATTTCTTTGCCTATAGGTAATGCCGCCACTGTTTTTTCTCGTTGCCTGCTTATCCCTTTCTCCCAAAGGCTTTTAACCATAGTTTTTTGAACCGTAACACCAACAGTTCTACCATCACGTGATACAGCTTCCTTTTGCATATCTCGCATGAGCATCAGCCCTGCAATCTTATCTGCATCACGCTCTAATCTGGACAATTCATTTTCAAGATCACTTATCAGCTTAGATACCCTGTCCATTTCATCTATAAGTGTCTCTTTCCTTTTAGGATTACTTTCTGAAAGTGCCTCTTCGCTCAACTCCCTGCTTCTGATGCTTGCCCTAGCAAGCTGCTGGTTTATACGGATCTCATTTTGTATTACGCTCTGCATTGCTGCATCTGTGTTATCCTTCGTATTCAGCTTTCCAAGGTCCTGCGTTAGTCTTTCCTTCCTCTGCGCAAAGTTTTCACCTATTTGATTTCTGATTTCCTCAGCTTCTGCCCTCTCCTTCATATAAGATGCATATCGTTCATACTGTTCCTTGTCCGGGAAAATAAGGAGATCATCAGAAAAACGGCCTTTTTCCTTAAGTTCATTTTTCATGTTTATCCAATGTTTCCTCCCGACATCGGACTCATTCTCTCCATCTAATCCCGAGTAATGAAGAAACTGACCATGATCAAATTCGCTACACCTCTGCATTTTTCCATTTATCTTTAAGTCAAACCTTGTCTGAAGGTACTTATGCCCTTCACGTTCTGCCAACTCATATGCAACCTCCATATGATTAGCCGGTTTCATCCTTTCGCATATAATCACCTGTTTATCCGGTGAATGTTCTTTTGTATTAGCAGTAATACGATCCAGCACATCTTCAAACAAAAAAGGCGGACTGGCATCCTTCTTCCCTTCTTTTATATCTTCAAGGATTTTTTGATTTGAATTCTCATTAAATGACTTTAGATCAGTGGTAAGCGCCTCAGTCTGTTTATCCCGAAGAAGCTTATTCTTCAACATCTCAGCCTGTATCACCTTCAATATTTCTACATCTTTATCCCTATAAAATAGCTGATACTCAAACGATCCTTTTTCATCAGGATCCTTTTTCCTGATAGCTGAAAAAGGCAGTCCCAATCTCTTCGCATACTTTGCAAACTCTTTCATCTGAGACTTGGTGAACTTACAGTCAGCCGCCATCAGACAAGAATTAGTCCTTGCCGTATATTTCACAAGCTTCCTGTAATTTACTTCCGCTTTGAGGCTCCGGTTCTTAAAGGCACGTGCACCGATATTTATTCCCTCCATCGGGATAGATGCCACTTTTATCACACCATTCCATGCACTTCTCCCTGCCATCTGCATTACATCACCTACAGACTGCATAAGTATCCTTGATGCTTCCCGCATCATCGTATCCACAGGATTTACCTGAGCCATATCATCAGCAAGCATAACCGTATCCTCCCTTCTCATCCTTCATAATCCGAACCTGTCGCAACATATGTGGTATGTCAAGCGCAAATAAAAAGGACCTTCCCGACACAATTTCGAGAAAGTTCTTGACATGCCACATATCTTACAAGAGGTTGAAAAAGTAGTAAGCCTGCGGTCTCTACCGTCGAACGACTATATTTTCACGGATATTTTTAGAGAAAAAGGAGAAAAAGCGAAATGAAAACTGAATCTGTTACATCTTCTAAATCTACAATCGTAACAGCCAAAACAAACTTAAAAGAGAAAGAAATTAAGCTCTCTACCTGGGTGAAAGCAAAGAAAGCAATGATCATATCCTGCATCTGCGGAGCCTGCTTCGATGCCATGACCATGACGGCACATGCCACAGATGGAGGTGGCGGAGCAGGAGCAGGCGCCAGTGGCGGAAGCGGTGCCGATGCCAAGTGGGACGCTGTCATCAACTTCATCCTTCCCTGGATCACCCGACTCGGCGGTGTTGTCATCCTGATCGGAGCCGTAGAATTCGGTCTCGCCTTCAAGTCAGACGATGCTGAAGGAAAGACCAGGGGCATGAGAACAATCATTGCCGGATGTATCGTAACTGCGGTAGGCTTATCCAGCAGCACATTTCTGTCGTAAAAGAAGGTAAATATCCCTGACAAAAAAGGCGGTGGAATCGCTCCATCGCCTTTTTTATGATCAGAATTAAGTATAAATAACTATTATCATCATCTTTTTGAACATTTCACGGACATGGTATCACCTATGTTGCAAAATGAAATACAAACATGTAATAATACTAGTATAACAGTCGGAGGGATGATAATGTCAGATGAAAATTTTTTTGATTTTGATGGGGACGGAGACGTAGATTTTGATGATGTTGAGGCTGGATTCCATAGTTTATTTGACGAAATTGATATGGATCATGATGGCGTTCCAGATATCAATAAGATTAGGCGTGCTACAAAGGGCTTTATGCGCAGATCATCCGATAACTATGTTTCAAGGTATGTTTCAAATAACCACAATAGCGGATATTCAAGGACTCACGTAGCAAAGTATGTAGTAACGCAGGATGGACTTAGGATTGGAAAACAGACTAGTGCCATTGGTACTATGTTCAATAAAGTAATCAATAAGAAGTCCAAAATAGGTATTTCTTCAAACGATGCATACAAAATGCGCGTAGAAGATATAATGAACTTGTTATATGATGCACATTTCGAAAATGTTGTTGCTAAGAGGATTAACGATTTAAGAATTGACCAGCGGGAAATGGAAGGCTTAGTTACAGAAATTAAGATAAATGGGAAAAAAAGCTTCGCTTCAGGGGTGTATCCTGTTAATTCCGAAATCCAGATTGTATACCACGAACTTATGCTGGCATATCCTCCGATTGCATCAAATCATGTAAAAAAGCGTAATAAGGATGAAATTGCAAACCTATTCAGGCAAGCTGGATTTGTCAATGTTTATCTTATTCCCGAAAAGGATATTATCTTTGGATTGATTAATCATGAAGATCAAGTGGATAATGTCTTTATTGCAGGACTTGCTGGGTTTAGCAAAGATACAGCATATAAAATTGATACGAAAGTTTCTATTACATATCATTCACGATAATAATTGACAGAAATACAATTGGTGCTGAGAAACACTCTTCATTTTTTCCTTACTTCACTATAAAAGCCCTACACTCTTCGCCTGTACTTGATCCTCCCCATACATATCATGCCTGATCCTGCTGATCCACGACTGTTCCATTGTCCCATATGAGTTATATAGAGCTGTAAGCATGTAATTCCGCATATTCACGATTTGCGTGGTGTTGTAATTCAGCGATCGGACAACATAGCTGATATGATTAGTTTTTAGCTTCATGAACCTTAGTCGAAGATCGTACGCCGGTATCTCCTCCCCATTTATCCTGAAAGTCCCTTTTTTCGACACCATCACATCCAGCATAAGCTCAAGGAGCTCATCTATCAGGTCTGGATTGCAACTGTTTTCAACGGTCACAGCATTCCAATCAATACGATTTTTAAGCATTTCTCTGAAGGATGCTCTGTTACTGAGAGTGTCATCTATCCCATCAATCTCTTTTTCGCAGGATTCATCCATTGGCTCTTTAGGATTGATTGGATTGATTGGATCACTCTCTGTAGTATTCTCTGTACTACTCTTTGTATTTGTCTCGGAATTTCTCCCGATAGCTATCGGATTTTTTTCTGATACCTGTCGGGAAATTTTCCTACCCCTATCAGATTTTTCACCTACCCCTATCGGTTTTTTTACCGATAGGGTATCTCCATCGTCATTATCTGCTATTTCCGGCTTATCTGACCCATCATCATCCGATACATCCTCCGGATAAGTGAGTCTATAAAGCATCTCAGGATCAAGGCCTAAAAACATCACATTTCCAAGTCTAGTGCCATCCGCAAGCGTTACAGTTCTAAATTCTCTGTCAATCACCCCAAGACTGCAAAGGAAGCTCACGGCATCTCTGACAGCATCCTTTGTAGACCCAAACTTCTCCGCCAGAGAATCATAGCTTTTCTTCAGCTTATCCCCCTGAAAACGCTTTTTCCAGCAAACTGTACACCCACTTTCTTCGTCGCGCTCCTCTCTAGGGCGGTACCAATATACGATTTCAGAGAGGATTAAAATAGCCAGAATATACGCCTTATTATTTTTCTTCCTTATGGTTGAATACCATGCCTCATGAATGATATTCCCTTTGAAATTCATCTCACCGATACGATCGACAATACTATTTCCAGATTTCTGAAACGCCATTTTCATGCCTCCTTGTCGTCATAGCCACCTCTAGCAGGTGACAACAGCGCATCTTTTACAGTCCAGCCATGTGCTACCCTATATAAATATGTTTTTCGATATACTCCATAATAGGCACACATAGTTGAAATACTTCTGAACTCATTTCCTTCAAAATCTCTGCAGGCAACCCCACCATTATTCTTTGCTGGAAATGTCAAAGCCTTTTTCTTCGACCATTTATATACTTTTATCCTTCTCTGATATGCAGCAGATGAGATTTTCCAAAATCGACACATATCTTCTATAGAATCAAATGAACGCCCTTCATGGTCTCGGCACTTCTTTCTATGATCTGATTTAATCATTCACCATCCCTTTACAAATATAAAAAACGGTAATCCATTTCAGGATTACCGCTTTCATCAACTGATTTGTGAGCTGCGTTCTCTCTGTTTATCAGATTATTTGCTCATCATCGTAAACGAGTGTTCGGGGTACCAAAAAAGGTACCAACACTTCAAAATTTATATGAATTTATGACTATTTGCATGAAATTGCAAAGATGTGTTAACCCCTTATTCATAGAGCTTTAGTGGCCTATGGTGATTTTTGGAGAATTATTGAAATTAGGCACCTATCTAACGATTCCTAGTTTCATTTTTTCTATTCTCCTTAAAATTTCCCTTATTTTACAAGCCTTTCAGATTTCCTAAAATTTTTTAGTCCCCCAAAAGAGCCCCAAAATTTCATTCAATTCATTAAATTCCATCCAACTTTATAATATTACATTATAAGAAGTGATTCTTCTATCTTTTGGATTTCATTTTGCTTTTCCTCCCCCGTCACATGAACATACAGATTCATTGTGATTTGTAAGCTAGAGTGTCCTAAGATCATTTGTAACGTCTTGGGTCTCATTCCCGCTTCAATGCATCTTGTTGCAAATGTATGCCTCAGTATATGCATCGATATCACCCTGATCCCAGCAGCATTACATTTCTAAGGAAACAGAGCTCCAGACTAAACCGAAATATTATACCACGCAGGAAGCCCTGTTATCAAATGTCGGCAACTATCCGAATGTTCAAATAATCACACTTCAATACTACTTTCAAGGAATTTTTCAAACTCTCTACGTTTGATCAGACGTTTCCCTCTTCCAACATAAAGAACGAACTTGCATCTTGGAGCAGCGATCAGTCTGTATAACTTGTTCTCCCCAATATTGGAATACTCAGCAGCCTCTTTTATCGTAAGTGTTACTTTCTGACAGATTGGAACTTCAGGGCATTTTCTTTCGCGTTTATCAATCCTTAAGGATTCATCATCGTTTTCACTTTCTTCCAGATTCTTTTCAAAATGTAATTCTTTATCTTTTAATTCAAACATTGTCATTTCAACAGCATCTATCATACTCATTACCTCCTTTATCAGGTTTTATATTTTTCCTGTACAAGCCAATTATCCAACAGCGCAAATATAAGATCTTTCTTTTCTTTTTCAGTCCAATCATCCGGAAAGTAATGCTTAAGTTTTTTATACGGAAGAACAATATCTGTAGTTATATTTCGTTCCAAATCCGCTACGCGGTTGAATTTTATTTCTTTCTCCCCAGCTTCATCCTCCCCGTTAGGCTCAACAAAATTCGGAAGCATTACTGTATTGTCTATATTTGTTACTTCTGTTCTAAGAGTTGCGGATTCTTTATAAAATCTGATAATCCTGTTTTTGTAGGCAGAACGCAAAAGACACTGGATAAATCTCGTATAAAGAAAATGCTGTCCAAAAGGATTTTATCCGAAAAATGCATCAGCAAGACCGGAAGGGAATACAATGGTTCGTTCAGACTTGAAATGAAGACTATCAACAAAAAAATACACTGAACTGGTATTTGAGTACAGTTCGGAAAGAACAAGATGACATATCTTTCCAAGCGTGTGAACGATTTTCTTTAAATGAGATACCTTAAGATAATAGACGAGCATAATCCCGTTGCTTTCGCCAAGAATTATGTTAGTATAAGTGCGTATTATATTCCAGTTTATAGAGATATCTTTTTATTTAAGCGGATAAATGGAGGATAAATGAAATTAATGTCAAAGATATGTGGTATAGGTGCCGTCATTGCGCCTGCCATAATTACACTGATTATGTTCATGACTGAGCCTGAATTCGAAGAGGCTCTGTTTGGCGGTGTTATCGTTGGATGTCTGATTGGCAGTATATTCGGAGGAATTGCTTTGATCTGTAACAAGAAACATAACAAATGGATTACAGCAGTATCAGTATTGCCGATGATCCCGACTGCGCTATTTGCTATACTTGCAATCCCATATTGGATCTTTGGGTGATTGCATGATTTGCAGGTGTTTGGATAAACGCTGGAACATAATATCTCAATATTACTTGGTAAGAAAAACAGAAATAAAACTAACTTAGAAGCTTTGATATTTGATAGAAATGGTACGATTTTGTAAATGAATAAAAAGAAAGTTTTTATAATAGTGACTTTGTCACTAATACTAATTGCTATTGGTACATTAAAATATAAAACTGATTATGCCAGAAAAGAGATTAATACATATTATTCCGATGATAAAACATACAAGTTGGTTATCTACACCATTGGTGAACCAGAATGGCCATTCGGATCTGGGAAATGTAGATTTGTGTTATCTAAAGATGGTAAGGATATTTCAAATTTCAATTTTAAACAATCCAATGATGGAAAGTGGGCTACTGCTGATGATTTTAATGTTTCGTGGTTTGACGATAAAGTTAAAATAATAGTCAGTGGAGAAGGACAAGAAGATATTACATATTCTTTGTTTTTCAACGGCACAGTTACAGCTAGCGACAACTAATGAACTAAGATGGAAGTGGTAGTAAGTTATATCGGAAGTTAAAACTCCGATGCAAGGAGGATCCGCAGATGTAATGACAGACAGGTGCCCATCCGATATAATGGGTGGGCAACCAAATATACTATGGAGGTAATAGTCATTAACAAGTATGTTTCGTTGGGTAAGCGAAGTAAGAAGGCGCAGCGCGAGTATCACGCAACTAAAGGAGAATTGAAATGAAGAAGAGTATTGTGAAGAACATTTTATCAGTATCTGTTGTTGCTGCTATGGCCATAAGCGTAGTCGCCTGCTCTGACACAGTTGTCGAGACAAATTCAGAGTCAGAAGAGACTAAAATTGATACTGTTGTAGAGACAGAGACTGAAGCAAGGAATGAAACTGTCGAGGATTCTATCGCCAATTCTCTCGTTGGTGTTTGGACATATGAGGACAGTGAGGCTTCAAGAGTATACACTTTTAACGATGATGGAACCGGTGATCTCACAATTACCAGTGGGGATAGTGTGATCTCTTGGGAGTTCACATACAGCGTTGATGGTGAGAACATCGTTATCCGCAGGGACGGTCATGAAGATGAAGTTACTGATTATGTAGTTGGTGATGACACACTTTCGCTAGGATTTGAAGGCGTGGAGTTCACAAGATCAGGAATAAAATGAACTAAGAAACTGATGGCAGTTTATTTTCGGAAATATTCTTGTTAAGGGGGCAAACGCCCCCTCGATTTTTACTATGTTTTTACCTCGATTCATTGTCGGGATTTGCCTGTTTCCTATTGTTTTGAAAAGCAACCATATGACTATCTAAATAATCTTATTCTTTGAAGTTCTTTTTTATCATGACCTGATCTTTTCCTGTATCTTTTCAGCCTCTATCTTTACGTCCGCTTTCTTCTGTGCATTGATACCGGTCTGCCACTCTCCTCTTCTTCAAACTCCGGCAGGTTAAAATTGATATGGATTATATTTGCATCTTGTATATTTTCATCTATATATTTTTTAAATGATTCCAAAAGCTTTGACTTTCCGCATCGTCTTACACCGGTAATGACTTTTATATCCGGAGTTCCTATTACATTGATTATTTTCTCCATATAGGAATTTCTTGGGATGAGCCTCATAATATCCATTTCTCTCCTTCTGTTTGATGAGATTGTTCTATCGTTTCTATTAGCCATTTTCAACATTTTTTCGTTTTTGGCTAATAGAAGTATCTCTAAATCCAAATCCTTGTAAACATAAAATACAACCTTCATCTGGCTACCGGTCTCAGTCAGCCATGCTTTTACGGTATCAACAGCTATCTCTGCTGCCATCTGATTTGGAAACATAAAGACTCCGGTTGATATACAGCACAGTGCAATACTCTCTACATTATTCTCTTCTGCAATATCCAAGCAAGATCTATAACATGATGCCAACAAGTCTTCATGTCTTTTAGTCAGCGATCCTTGCACTATTGGTCCCACGGTATGAATAACATATTTAAACGGAAGATTATATGCAGGAGTAATCTTTGCTTTACCTGTAGGTTCCTCATGCCCTTGTGCTCTCATAATGCAATTACACTTAAATCTAAGAGAAAGCCCGGCTTTGCTGTGAATAATATTATCTGCACAATTATGAAGTGGGCTGAAACACCCTAATAAATCTCCTTTATTCTCTTTGAAATAGCTCTTCCCACTCTTTATTTGAAGAGCAAGAAGCTGTTGAACTTTGCCATCGGTTTCCTGAAGGGATACATTACGTACCTGTTCGGGATCGCCGAGCAATACATTCTGTCTTCCTTCGATATTCTTTCCTTTTCGGGAAACGCTCTGAAAAACAGATCCATCTGGAAGGATGAGCGATGCCGGGTAGTTTCTGATCACGACTACATCAGAAGATGCCGGACTTGGCGCGTGATTATTCTTAGCCATGTGGTTTGGCCTCCTTTTTTATAGGGAGATAGTGGCAGCTGTAGCTGCCAGAATATGAATTATTGTTATACTGTGTTTGGGGCGTAATAAAATCTATACATTCTATACGGCATAAAAAACTGCATGCTAAATCATTGCTTTTGTAATGAATTAGCAGTATAATACAGACAAAGATCAACAAGGAGGTGCGCTATGTCGAGTACAATACAGATACGTGTTGAAGATGATCTCAAAAGAAAATCCGACACCCTGTTCAGGGAGTTAGGAACAGATACGACTACCGCTATCAGGATGTTTCTTACCCAGGCCGTTGCAAATAACGGATTTCCTTTTGAATTAAAGAAAAAGACGGTAAATCCATATGTGACATTGACAGAGGACGAGGTGCTTAAAAAACTTGAAGCATCAAGACAGCATGCGTCAGAGGGTATGGTACGGGATGCGGATGATGTGATATCCGATATGAGGCAGAAATATGGAATATAAGGTTGTTATTACATCCGATGCCGAGGCGGATTTGGATGGGTTTATCAGATATCTTTTATTTGAGAAGAAAAGCGATCAGGCTGCTTCTAATGTACTGGATGACTTTGAAGCTACAAAGATCAATCTCTCCAGAGTGGCCGGGAGCTTAAAACTGTGTGATAATCCGCGGCTTAGAGAGCTTGGCTACCGGAGAATGAATTTCCTATCTCATGACTACTTTTTGTTATATAGAATTGAGGGAGATACTGCCATTGTGGACAACATATTCCACGAACTGCAGGACTACGAGAATAAGATATTGTAAGTACAGAAGAATGTTTTTTTAAAAACTATCGTTACAAAAGTCGTTGTCCTCAAAAAACTCCAGCGTTTTTCGGCACACCTCAGCCATGGTATCTTCATCAGGAAGATGCTTACAGTTAATCTCCAGCTTTGTGACATGACCTTTGAAAATCTCATCTGCTTTTTTGAATACTCTGTCAGCAGGAAAGAATATATCCGTTGGTGAAGCTGCGATCAGAAGAGGTGCTGTAAACATAGCCAGATCTTTGGGACCGTATTCCTTAGGACCTTTTAATTCCATCTTGTATAAGCCCATCATGAGATCGAAAAACTCTGACCAGACTTCATCATCTTCTCCGCCTAAGATTTCCATTACCGAAGCGAGTGTTTTTCGCGACGGACGGAAATAGTACTTAGTGAAAGGCACGATAAGTTTAAACAACATCGGAAGATACGGACCGTGTGCGATGCCCGAAGGAACCAGCAACAGAGCTTTATCCACCATCTCAGGATAATCTTTAGCAAACGACATAAACATAGATGCACTGTATGAAGACACCACAAAAGGAATCTTCATAATACCGTTATGTTCAAGGACTTCTCTTATCCATTTGCCATATTCGTCTCTGCCGCTGCTTATGTTTCTATACGGCTCACTCTTCCCCGGCATTCCGATGACATCAGGAGTCAGAATGCAGTACCGTGACAACAGCGGTTTAAACAGTTTCAGATTAAGCGTAGTGATGCCGTTGCCACCGTGGATCGTGCAGATCATGGGTTTTGAGCTGTCCCCTGCAATAATGCAGTGCGTCTTTCCGAAGGTAGTATCGAAGTATTCTTCTTCGTATGGGACATCAAGAGATGCAAGAGTCTTATTATAGAACTCATGCATTTTCTTCATGGCCGCTTCGTCTTTATAGACATATTTTCCGCTTTTCATTTTTCCCTATTCCGTTTTTTGACTGGATTTCAAATTTCAGTCAGAATACGATCACAGGAAGTTTTTGTCAATAGAAAATGGAATTTATATATATCCATTATCCACAACAGATCGCAGATTGGATCTGTTTAACATCCAGGCTTTATTCTTAATGCCTTTTTTTATAATCGGCTATCTGCTGTCTGTCGGATTCGCTTAATCGTTCTGTAAACTCAGTCACCCGATACAAGACTTTTTCTTCCCCGAGAACATCTATGAGGAAATCGAAAAACACGTTATACTCATTAAACTTTTCTTCGAGAAGATACCGGCACGCATCATTAAAATCTTTATCGAATCTATCAGCCAGATCCACAGCTGTTGCCTGCAGTTCTGTTTCAAAATATTTCAGTGTCTCCTCAAACTCTCCTTCACTTGAAATATCATACCAGTATTCCTTATCAGGCTGAAAACTTTTACTTGCCACAATCCCATGTATCGTTGATGCAGCGCCATATTCGTTTCATATATATTTTATTTCATTTTTTTCAGGCAGTTTTGTTTTAAATAATCACTGATCTCACTTATGTCCGCGCTTTCGTAAAATGCCACGAGTTTCTTTTTAAACTCAGGAACATGATTTTCCGGAATTATGATCAAGCCTAAGCCATGGCTTATCATATAATGATTCGCAAATATCACCGATGCTCGTTTGTTGCCATCCACGAATATCTGAGTTCTCATGCAATACATGCACAGTTCAATAGCGATATCCAAAGGCTCTTTATCGCTTTTCAGGATCTCATTTATCCTTTCGATCACCTGTGATTCTATTGGCAACGGTGGAACATATTTCGTTCCACCGATCGATACCGGAACTCCTTGTATTCTTCCGCCATCATAAAAAAATCCTTCATTTACCAATTTTGCGATATGGCACAACAAATAGTAATTACTGTCAGCCTGAATCACATCATTATCAAGGATAAATTCCCACGCATGCTTTAAATTAAGGATTTTTTGCACATCGTCAGCCGTCATACCGTTAACAGTACCATTTTCAATGATCTCTTCTGTCTGCGGAAACGTTGTGGCTACCCCCTCCAACACAGCCTGATCATATATGTTGGACTTCATATTCACCCGTGCAAAATCAAGATTTGAAACTACCTCCGGCGAAAGTTCATTTCATCTTTCATCGCCATTGTTACTTATCTCAGATCTAACAGCTGCCTGTCCGGATCCACATATCTGTTGTTATAAATGATCCTTCCATACTGCCCCTTCTCCAGGATAAAGGCTGTCTCATTCAGTCTGTCTCTGTGATAGTTAATTGAATCCGCATCATTAAATGCCTCGTTATGCCTGCGTCTCTTTGTCGGACACCACTCAACATTTTCATCGCAAAATCTTATCCTATATCTGTCATCTTCCTTAAAGATCCGAATGAACTGTAACAGCTTATTAAAATTGGCATATCGATCCTGCGAAACAGATCTCCGGTCCTCATCGCAGCATATTCCGATGACCGTTCGCCTTTGTCATAATATGTATTTAAAGATTGAATAAAAAGCATCATCCCTGTTCCCGTAGTTTTCACCTGTTGCAACCGTAACGCTGTACTTAACTTGCACAGTGAACTGAATGGTTCAACTGATCTCACTCTTGAAGAATATCTTAAACACCTGTGAGCTCACTTTTTCGGGAACCAGGGTATGCACCTGTTTACTCTTTTTTTGTATAAAAGATATTCTTCTCCGTACAAACCTTCGAGCCATTTTTCTTCCGTATTCATCAACGCGATCGACAATATGATCCAGTTGATCACCACAATAGGAACAAGGAATATATTGTGCCACATCAGACTGGCTCCAAAGATCAGAAACCAAATTCCGCTATACATCGGATTTCTTACACAGGCATATATCCCATCCGTCTTTAATTTGTTTTCAGCTATATTGTCGTCCATTCCCGATCGCATCGAACCTGTAAACCAGACAGCCACACCGGCAGCCATGAAAACTCCTCCCGCTATACGAAATATCACGGTCCATGGTCTTCCAAGCGTCCCAACTTTTAATACATAGCAGAATAAAACCGTCCCGATAACAGTAATTACCGCCATACCCAAAACAATATACGGTCCCACCCCAAATAAAGGCAGTTTCTGCCCTTCTTTTACATAATTCTTCATCATATCAGCCTCCACAGAACCGGATTAAGCATCAGTTGTTCGCAACTGTTGTTTGTGGTTACTAACCAGCAATACCACTTGTACTCCGATCTTACAATATCCGGATCAAATAATCATATATTCAGTGTTCTCGCAGTTTGTAATCAACGTCTTCACTTATTATTTCAAGCATTATAGACGCAAACTTCGGATCGAACTGCGTTCCCATCCCCTTCTCAAGCTCGCTTTTGACCACATCCTGAGGGATAACGCCTCTGTAACTCCTGTTGCTTGTCATAGCATCATACGCATCAGCAACCGCTATGATCCTCGCTTCTTCAGGAATGTTTTCTCCGGAGAGACCATCCGGATATCCTCTACCATCGAAGCGCTCATGATGCCATCTTGCTCCGATAGCCAACTGCGGCATTTCCTTTATGTTCTCAAGTATCTGCGCTCCTCTTCCCGGATGTGTTTTTATCTTCGCGAACTCTTCATCAGTAAGCTTTCCCGGTTTGTTGATCACAGCATCCGGTACACCTATCTTACCTACATCATGAAGCAATCCGATCATGTATATATCTTCCTGCCTCTCAACGGAATACCCATGCCTTTTTGCAATTTCTCTCGAGTACTCGGCCACTCTCCCGGAATGACCTTTTGTATATGAATCCTTAGCATCTATGGCGTCCGCCAGAGTATGGACCACATGAAGCGACAGTGATTCAACCTCCCTGGTCTTTCGTTCGACTTCAGAATGCAAGTCGCACTGAAGTCTTATAAGGTCGAGAAGATGTCTTACACGCAGCAGCAACACTTCCGCCACAAAAGGCTTTCTGATAAAATCCATCGCCCCCAGAGACAATCCTTCCGTCTCAGACGAGCAGTCGTCATCAGCTGTAAAGAATATGACCGGAGTCTCTTTCTTCCCGTTTTCTTTTTCCCACTTCCTAAGAAGCTTCATGGTTTCAAAGCCATTCAGTTCAGGCATTTTTATGTCTAAAAGCAATATGTCGATGGTGTTCTTCACAACATAATCCAGCAAAAGCCTGCCGCTTTTAAGACAGGTAACCTTATAGCCGGCATCCACAAGAACCGTGTTCGCGCTTCTCAATATAACAGCATCATCATCCACTATTACTACACGCTCTTCCATTTTTTCTCCTTTCACCGGGTCCTGATCATTCCCACAGATTTCCGTACTGATCTATCGCTTCATCCACAGTCATTTCTCCGTTTGCGACCTTATATGCGGCTGCACGGAATTCTTTATTAACATCATCATTAAGCCCCGTCTCCTGATAACTGAAAGCCTTATCCTCGGGGAAACCTTCCAATGAGGAATAAACTTCATCCAAAGAAAAATCGTTTGTAGGAGTGATAAGTCTTTTTATCGCAGCCATATTACCAAGTTCTTTTTCCCTCATGAGGAACCTGATAAACTCATTTGTCATGTCCAGATTGTCGCTGTTTTTATTAACGCTGAAAAAAAGATTGACCGAATCCAGAAAATAGCCGCCATCATCTCCTGTGGGTACAACAAAGAATTTGTATTTAAAAGGATTCGCCAGAAATGCTTCCGATTTGTTTTCACGCTTTTGTGTACCGGAAACCATATCACCGCTTCCCAACATCATCGGAACGTCCCCTTCGAAAAATCTCATGATCACAGCATCATAATCATCCTCAATCTCCGCAGAACAAAGCTCGGGATCAAGATAACCCGCATCTATAAAATCTTCTATTCTTTCCAAAGCCGGACGCATAGATTCTCCGGCAGAACTATCCATACAATTAAGCGATTCCACCTTTCCCTGATCCCCCATAACAGTGTTACAAAAATAAGGAAAAGCAAATGAATAATACATTCCTGCCACAGATGTACAGTTAGCTCCCATAACAGGGGTCTCGTAGCCTGCCGCCTTAAGGCTCGCGCAAACCTCCTTAAACTCGCCGTAATCCTCCGGAACCTTAAGCCCGTTCTTTTCAAAAATATCCATATTCACAAGCATCCCGTAGGATCTGGTAAATATAGGCAACATTACAACATCCCCGTTTTCCAGTGTCCATCTGGCACCGTTACGTATGCAATCAAGATCAATATTAAGAGCAGGATCTGAAAGTATCTCTGCGTTTTCAAAAACAGGTTTCATCTTCTCATCATCCAGCATCCATGTTGCCGTAACATAAATATCCGGCGCTTCTTCACTTAAAAGCGCACTTATTATCGTATTTTCATAATCATCCATCGAAACATAATTGAGACTAACATTTGGATAGTATTCATAGAAGCGTTCGAATTCACTCTCAAGAGATTCAAAATTAGAATAATTACCTGCAACTTTGATACTGCAGGTCGTATCCGTTGATAACAAGGGTTTGAATTCCTTGTTATTATCTGCCTGTTTTCCACATGCTCCCAAGCCGGTAAGAAGCGATATCGAAGATACCGAAATCAGTATCCTGCTTAACAATTTCTTCACTGTCATGCCTTCCCCTCCATATAAATATATATTTATCCCGTCACTCGTAATATTCCCGGTATCAGATCGTAGTCGAAATTATCCACCGCTTTTTTCAGTTTCTCAAATCTCTCTTTCTCTTTTTCCGGAAAACTGTATCTTTCAAGAGACTGTATGATATCTATCACGCTGTCATAATCAAACGCGTCACAGTACTCCGCAATAACCTTATATGCTTCTCCTAAATCCTTGTCAGATATAAGCGGTCTGTCTTTGGCATTCTCATCATCCCTCAACTTTTTCAAAGTCGAAAGGTCTCTCAGAAGCTCCCTGTACAGCGATAAAAGAGTTCCGATACGTTCCTCAAGTGTCCGGATATCCCCTGATTCTCCCGCCTTTTCAAGATCAGATGCAAGGTTACCCAGTTTAAAAGCTCCTATCACACGAGATGTACTCTTTAACGCATGTACTTTTATAGTAGTATTCTCTATATCTCTTGCATTCCAGTATTTTTCAATCTCATCCGCATTCTTCCATCCGGTATCAAGGTATGTCGTAAGTGTTACCATATATGATTCGTTGCCACCGCAATGAGCGATTCCTGCGTCCACATCAAGTTCCTCAAGATCCATAAGAAAATCCGGAACAGAATGCTCATCTTTGATCTCATCTTCCGCCGGAGCCTCAATCTTTTCCTTCGGAATGTAATGAAGAAGCAGGGCCTCAAGCTTCTCCTGATCGATGGGCTTGGTCAGATAATCATCGAATCCCTCGCTTAAATACATTTCTCTCATGCCTGAAACAGCATTCGCCGTCAGACATACAATGGGCGTTTTCGAATTCGGATTATCTCCGATCGACCTCATTTCCTTAAGCGTTTCTATTCCGTCCTTTTCAGGCATCATATGGTCGAGGAAAATAACATCATATTGTCTCTTTCTATAAAGTATGATCCCTTCATCTCCGCTTATGGCCGTATCTATCTGCACCTTTGTCCGTTTCAGCAGGCTCTCAAAAACCGAAAGATTGACAGCAGTATCATCAACCACTAAGAGCCTTGCTCCGGGTGCAGTAAAACTTTCTCTATACTTCTTTCTCTCCGAAACATATCGTTTAAATGTCTCTTCAAAGTTGCCTATAGGTTTTCTGTCCTTTACGCCCTGCAACAGTCTGAATGAAAAAACCGATCCCTTCCCGTACTCACTTTCCACCTCCAGGCTACTTCCCATCATATGAAGAATACTCTGAGCAATACTCATACCAAGTCCTGTTCCTTCTATGACACGATTCTTATCTTCTTCAATACGCTCAAACGCCTGAAACAAACGTTTCATATCTTCAGGTCTTATACCTATCCCCGTGTCGCTTACACTTATGATGAGCATTACAGCCTCGGGATCATCTTCTATATTTTCAAACCCGGCCCTGAAAGTGATCGATCCTTCATTTGTATATTTAACAGCATTCGAAAGGATATTCGTAATAACTTGTTTGATTCGTATCTCATCACCGTTTAAGGTCATCGGGATATCCCTGTCAACATCAAGATTAAAGTCAAGTCCTTTTTCCTCTGCCTTGATCTTAACCATATTTATCAGGTCATTAAGCATAGATGCGAAACTGTAATCTACATTGATGATATCCATCTTGCCCGCTTCTATCTTTGAGAAATCAAGGATATCATTGATCAGTCCAAGCAATGTACGGCCGGCGTTTCTGATGCTTTCGGAATATTCCACGATCTCTTCTTCATGACTGTCTCGGAGCACCATTTCATTGAGTCCAAGTATCGCATTCATGGGTGTACGTATATCATGGGACATGGTGGAGAGAAAATGCGATTTCGCCGCATTAGCCTGATTAGCCGCTTCAGCAGCTTCCGTAAGTTCCTTGTTATACAACCTGAGTATAAGATAGTTGAATACAAACAACAGCATCATTCCCAGTGATACTATTCCCAAAAGCAGCCAGTCAATAACTGTATTTGATTTAAGATCACCCGCCGGTAAATATGCCAGGAGAAACCAGGTGTTCATAGATTGCAAAGGGGTATATGATACCACACACTCTTCCCCCTTGGAATTTAACATCTGCAGAGTCCCTGATCCCGACGTGATCAATTCTGTTGTTTTATTAAACTCATCAATATCGGGATGATTATAAGATTTATAATATTCAAAAAAATTGGAATTCTTTAAAGATTGACCGTGGACCAGATAATCTCCGTCCTTATTGATCAGCGAGATCTCCACGTTCTCATATTCACCGCTTAGAAAAACAAGCTTATCTTCAAGTACACTTACAGGCTCAACACGCATCAGAAGCGCTTCCTTAGTCTCCCCTGTGGTCTCATCCAGTATTTTCACAAAATTCATAAATGCGATCGACTGGATACCGTTCTGCGGATTTGTATAGGCTCTGGTCAGACTGACCACACCGACTTCACGGCTGATCGCATCAAGATCATCAAACAAGTCTATTTTCTTGTATGAAACGGAATAATCATTTGGAGCAGACACTCCCGTATGAGTTGATATCCCTGTTTGGTCAGGATCGTCGAGAAATATCAGATGCCCGTAGATATCAGGAGATATCTTTGCTTTTCTGATAAAAGAAACAGCTTCCTCTGCTGTCATGGGAGAACCGGACTCTGCAGAACGATTGATGTAATTCGCCCATATATCGCATAGATGCTGCTCATCTTCAAGGTAGTTCGTGACGATCTGCTCCGCAGTGATCGTCATTTTCTCGAAAGCTTCGATAGAACTCTCGTTGCTTTCGCGCATCTTCGTATTCGCATACTGGATTATGAAGAAGAGTATCAGGAACATTATCACAAAATCAATTGCAATGATCCGTGTTCTTTTCAATTCTCCGCCCCCAATTAACCATTCTGCTGCGTGGCAGTGCACGCAACACCCCCGGATAATATAACATGTTCATATTATATCAAACGAGACGTCGTGGGTCTATTTTAAGACGTTCCTGCCCTTTGCCTCCGGATCATCCTTGATGCTGTCTCCATGGCTCTTCGCCTTTTCCCGTTACATGGATCTGGCATGATTCCATAGCTTTAAGTGCAGTATCATGACTTTCCGGTGTAACACCTGCACAACATGACGCATCCACACAGATGGGAATATTGGGACAAAACGCCTTAACCAAAAGAGCATTGCTTATCACGCAGATATCAGTGCAGATACCGATAAATTCAATACTTTCCGCATCCGAATACTTATCTGCCATAAAGCTTCCAAGCTCTTTGCTTCCAAAAGTCACCTTATCAAATACCACCGGATCTGCAATCCCTTCGGTTAATGCCACAGCAATCTGCCAGCCATCACTACCCTTGATGCAATGAGGAACCGGAAGATTTTTCCCCTCTTCGGTAGTCATATAATCATCAAAATGCGTATCCCTCGTAAAGATCACATCCGCACCTTCCGCCCTTGCCGATTTAATCTTTTTTACACAGTTGTCGACTATCCTGACTGCCTCCGCAGAGCCTAAGGCTCCGTCGATAAAATCCTTTTGCATATCAATGACAACAAGCACCTTCTTACCCATATAAGTTACTCCTCTTAAGTTCTACTGTTCCGGTCATCCTAATACCGTACACGCCTGAAAGAATTAAATCCACAGTACCTTCTATCATGCCATCTGTCAATAAAAAAAGCGTCGATGTCCAAGGATCAATCAACGCTTTTACTCTATTTCAGAAGAATTGCGACAAGCCAGTGCGGATCGGGAGCTTTGTATTTTTTATTGACCGCAACCTCTTCCATTATTCCCTGTACCGCCGCCCAAAAAGTGATAGACAGCTGCTGTGCATCCCCCTGGCGAAATATTCCTGATTTCTGTCCCTTGCGTATAATCTTTGCCGTTTCTCCTGCTGTATTGATCCTATCCGCAATAGCCCGGACCTCCTCCGGCATGCCTGACTTCCTTGCCTGTCCCATAAGGACAAACATATTGAATACCCAGGGTTGTTTGGATGAATACTCGAATAACTGTCCCAGAAATGACACGAAGAAACCCTCGGGATCATCTGACTCAATCTTTGATACAGTATCTGTATACTGCACTCCCATAGCTACAAGTTCCTTAAGCAGCACCTCTTTTGATTCGAAGTAGTGAAACAGCAATCCCACACTCATCGGTACGGCATCCGCTATATCACTGATCTTCGTCTCATGATAGCCTCGCTCAACAAAAAGATTCAGTGCCGTGAACAATATTGCTTTTCGTCTTTCTTCTTTTTGTTCTTTACGTGTCATTCTTCCTCCTGATCTCAGAGATCAATGCGCATTTTTCTCAACAAGTATTCTCTGAAGATCAGTTTAATATTACTCCTCCCAGAACAATTCATCCAGTGTTTTTCCTAGCACTTTGCAGATTGAGATGCATAAGTTTATGGTCGGATTATAATCTCCCTTCTCAATGGCATTGATCGTCTGCCTGGATACTCCTACAGCCTTAGCAAGCTCATCCTGAGAAAGATCCCTGCCTGCACGGGCAGCTTTCAGTCGTAAATTTTTCATATTCTTATTCCTCCTCAGACTCGCTTTCTTTACGATCTATGTTCCACTTGATAAACAATTCAATGCCCATTATCACGAAACAGATTGCTACAGCCAGATTTATAGCGGATTCATGGACAACGCCGTTAACTAAAAAGCCACTTCTGATCAGCCAGGATAAACCTATCACAAAGTTCATGATCCCAATCCAGATACTGATGATCGCAAATCTTTTCGGATTGGTATTAAGCCCGATATATGCATTGTTCCATATGCAGTAAGAAGCCTGCACCATGACCGATATTATAAGACCGATAAACTGCGTGGTATATGAATCAAAAAACTTCGGAACCCCCATCGCCTCTAATATAAGAAACAGTGCTTCATAGCCCACTAATGTCCAATAAGCATATCTGTATGCGTGTCCCCTGGCTATCTTCTGCATCTCGTCGTACTTGGTTTTATACTTTCCGTCTTTGTTCATCGCCCGCACCACGAAAACCGAAATAATGATCCCCACTATCAGTCCTACTACACTGCCCATACTTCTTAATTCCATGATCTTTTTCCTCCTTTTATGTTTTCTATGATCACTTCTGAATGAAATTCTTGTACTTGTTCATGATGAAGATATTGGTCCAAAGCGAGATATTGCAGAGGCCTATCTCAAGAAAATGATGATCTCCTATCACTCCTACGAACTCCAAGCCGATCATTGTCACGGCGATGATGGCGATGCTTGCGGATATCGTCCATAATACCTTTGCTGCAACAGGAAGATCCTTGTAGTTTTTGCGAAACATCTTATTTGTCATTGTATTCATATTTTTTCTCCTTTTACGTTGAGGTGTTTTTTGTTTAGCCGGTTGTCCACTGATCAGTTCGGACAACAGTGTTTCTTTGTTCTGACATGATAATACCGCTCCCACGACATAATGTCAAGTATATATTACATTTTATTTTTTATCTTTTACATTCAGGAAAATATATCAAGCAAAACGTCAATAAAAAAGGACACTCTTGACCCTTGGCAATTGGAATCCGAGGTTCCAGTTTGCAAAAGTAAATGCCTGTTTTGGATAACTCTTGCAAGAGTAAATTCCTGATATCAGAGAAAAGAGGAAAAAAGCGGAACTTACAATTCCAAAGTGGAAGTTACGATTCCAAAGTGGAACTTACAAAACCAAATAGATTGAAACACTGGCATAAAGCGAGTAAAATGGCGGTAAATCAACCTTTTCCGATGCAAAAAGGCGCAATCTAACCGGAGGTCGAATTTAGCGTGTGCTTTTCGCAAAAGTAAATTCCACCCCTGAGTTGAGGTTATGGACGGTTCGGATGGCGCAGCTCTTTTT
>FMVK01000013.1 GCA_900102065.1 Lachnospiraceae bacterium XPB1003
TATCGGGCCGTCCCTCACTGTCACAGACATCTTCTGTTATATACGCATCCAGTCGGATCCCCTGGCCGGTTTCAGATATCCCGGGGATCATTTTCTGGGCGGTGTACTGTATATTACCGATGCTGCATTTTAGAACCCTCTCGAGTATCAAGCGGCAGGCTTCTTTGCCATGCTCTTCATCGTATAACATTTCATAAAACAAAAAGTCATCGATGACATTCATTTCCTCTAATGGGGTGATCTTTCTTACTGATTTGTTAGTTTCATTCATTGATCCGTCTCCTTTTCGGTGTTGTTTTGCAGGAGACGAAAACAATCACAGTTCTCGCTTCCTGCAGTCAAAAAATAAAATTAGGGAATTAAGCAGGAATTTCGAGATGTAAGAATTTACATGATAATTGACGCGCATAGCGCAAAAGAAATATTCTGCTCACGAGTTATACTAACACTCGCGAGCATTAAATACAACCGAAAAAACAGACCGGCGGATCACCGCCGGTCTGCTTATATATTTCATATTGCTTTAGTTTAACAGGATCACTCTTCTGCTGCTTCCTCTGTTGTTTCTTCCGTACTCTCATCTGTAGAAGCGCTTGCAGCCCCCTCGTTGGGAACGTTGTCATCTACTGTCGACTCATATACATAATTATTGATATTGGATGTAACAACCTTATTGAAGAGGGAATCGAGATCTTCGTAACCGTAGTAATAGAAGTGGCCCCATCCGTTCTTACCCTTTTCAAAATACTGGGTAATCGCATATGAATCACTGAGATCAACACTGCATGTTCCGTCATCAAGGAGCATAAGATTTCTGAATCTTACACAGTAGTAGAAATTGAATGCACCATTGGATCCTGTATTCTCTGCATTAATTCTGAAAACAAGATATACCTGGTTTTTATCTCCGTATGTACCTTCCTTCGGTGTGAGCATGTACTCACCGATATAAGTCATGGAGTTGAAGAATTCCTTCTTAGGATCCCATCTGTCAGCAACATATGCCGCAAAGTCATCCCTAACTTCCTGCTTCATCTTCTCTAAAGTATCATCAGGTATATCGGAGAGCGTATCGATGTATGAAGCAAGACCTTCACATGTATAATCCTTGCTCTCGTTCTCAAATGTAAGACCGTAAGGCTCAAGATACTTCTTCAGATCGTCCGGATTATTGATAGTGATGGTAAAAATATCACCGTTAGAGAATCCGCTTGTTTTTTCCCATGAATAATAATATCTTACATTATCATTCAGAACATTCTCCTGTTCATCTGTAAGTTTATCTGCCCACTGGGGATCGTCCGCATATACTACAGATGCAGAACCGTCAGGTGCAGTACCGGAGAACGACACCTCCTGTACAGCAGCAAAAGGATCAAAAACAACTACGTCATCAAGATCCTCGATGGTTTCGGTTGTATCTTCATATACAAACTTTACTTTGTATTTGTCCTTAACTTTATCATCCTTAACTTTCCACTCTATTTCGATCTCATCACCGTTCTTAAGACCGGTCAGATCATCTGTCTTGAGTGTGACATATTCACCCAGTTTTTCTTTTACCTTGATAAAATCCTTATCTTCCTCGTCATCATCATCAAGTCCGAATGCTTCATAATGATCACCCAGAAGTTTGTTGTAATCAACGGTAACCTCTGCGGTACCGTAACCGTCAAAACCTTCTGTCTCGACCTCGAGATAGTCATTCAGATTGATCGTTTCTGTTCCGCATCCGGCAAGCAAGAAAGTTCCAAGTAATGTAGCGGCAGCCAGTACGATCTTGTTTCCTTTGATCTTAGCCATACCATTCCTCCATATCAAAGCACAATGTGCTCCCCTTTTGTACGGCTTTCATATTATAACCTTTTACTTTTACCGTCAAGAATAGACAAAATATAATAATCGCAATTTAATTGTTGACAATTTAATTGTGAGATGTTTTAATATAGTCATAACAACTACACTCATTAATCTCATTATCATGAAGGAGGATAACATATGGCAGCTATAACACTTACAATGGATAATTTCGAAGCAGAAGTACTTAAATCGTCCGAGCCCGTACTGGTTGACTTCTGGGCGCCCTGGTGCGGTCCCTGCAAGATGCTCTCTCCCGTCGTGGATCAGGTTGCAGACAGCATGGAAGGTGTTAAAATAGGTAAAGTCAATGTTGACGAACAGGAGGAGCTTGCAGATAAATACGGCATCATGTCCATACCCGCTCTCAAGGTATTTAAGGACGGAGAGGTCGTTAAGGAATCTACCGGTTTCATCCCCAAGGAAAGCATAGAGGCAATGCTCAGGTTCTGAGTATCCGCACTATAAAATTCTCTTCTCGGAGGTTTGTACATGAACGACATTATCATCATAGGCGCAGGCACAGCCGGACTTTCGGCCGCGATATATGCAAGACGTGCAGGCAAGAAAGCTCTTATCCTGGAAGCTTTGAGTTACGGCGGTCAGATCATCAACACCCCGGAAGTCGAGAATTATCCCGGTATAAAGAATATCTCCGGATTCGACTTCGCTACAGGCCTTTACGAGCAGGCTGCCGATCTCGGCGCCGAGATCGAATATGTTCGTGTTACCGGTATCGAAAGCAATGCCGACGGCAGCAAGACTGTTCATACTACGGACGGCGACCGTGAGTGCAAGGCTGTCATAATTGCAACCGGTGCTAAGAACAGACCTCTTGGCATTGAACGCGAGGAGGAACTTACGGGAAGCGGTGTAAGCTATTGCGCTACCTGCGACGGAGCTTTCTACAAAAAGAAATCCGTAGCGGTCAACGGTGGCGGAAATACCGCGATCGAAGATGCGGGATTCCTCTCCAATTTCTGCAGTAAGGTATATGTGATCCACAGAAGAGACGAGTTCCGTGCCGATGTCCACGAAGTTGAGAAGCTCAAGGCTAAGGAAAATGTGGAATTTATACTGGACAGCGAAGTTACCGCTCTCCTCGGTGATGATGAACTCACCGGGATCGAAGTTACAAATAAGAAAACCGGCGAAAAGAAAGAACTGGAGATCAGCGGACTCTTCATCGCCATCGGTCAGATGCCCGACAATACAGCGTTCGCATCTGTTGTCGATCTGGATGAGAAGGGCTATATCATCGGTAAAGAAGACTGTCTGACCAACACACCGGGAGTGTTTACCGCAGGTGACTGCCGCACAAAAGCTGTAAGACAGCTTACCACAGCAGCCGCTGACGGCGCCGTTGCCGCCCTCGCAGCAGCAGCATATTGCGGATGATTTCGGATCGGAAGGAAGCGTATCATGAGATCAAAAGATAAGAATAATAACGAAATACCCGATTGTCTGAAGTTAGATAACCAGTTATGCTTTCCGCTCTACGCATGTGCCAAAGCTGTCACACACAGATACAGGCCCCTGTTGGATCCATTCGATCTGACTTACACGCAATACATCACCATGATGGTCCTGTGGGAGCAGAAGGAGATCAACGTTAAGGAGCTTGGTGAAAAGCTCTACCTTGACTCCGGTACCTTAACACCGGTACTGAAGAAGCTCGAGAGCAAGAACTATATCAGCAGACATCGTTCCGAACAGGACGAGCGAAACCTGATAGTAAGACTTACGGATGAAGGCGCCAACCTGAAAAATGAGATAGTCACCGTTCCCGAGCAGATGAGCTGCTGCATTGATCTCACTACGGAAGAAGCCGCTGAACTTCACAGACTTCTTCATAAGATAATCACTTCGATAGATTAATATTATCCCGCTTATTAAAAAAAGCCTCTCCTTACCGGCCATCCGATAAAGAGAGGCTTTTATCATTACGATCGTTTGATCATTTATGTTTTCTTAATTTCTCCACGAACTTCTCCAGACGTCCAATGGCGATCTTAAGATTCTCTATGGAATAAGCATATGATATCCTCAGATATCCTTCACCACAGTCACCGAATGCAGTTCCCGGTACCACCGCAACCTTCTCTTCTTCCAAGAACTTTGTTGCGAATTCTTCCGATGTCATCCCGAACTCTTTGATGCAGGGGAATACGTAAAACGCGCCATAAGGTTCGAAACACTTAAGTCCCATATTCTTAAAGGACTCCATCAGGAATCTGCGTCGCTGATCATATGCATCCCTCATCATCTTCACGTCATCGTCGCCGTTTTTCAAAGCTTCGATAGCTGCATACTGGGATGTGGTAGGCGCACACATGATGGCGAACTGATGGATCTTGAGCATCTGTTTAAGGATCACTTCCGGAGCACAGGCATATCCGAGTCTCCATCCCGTCATTGCATATGATTTGGAGAATCCGTTGATATATACCGTCCTCTCCTTCATTCCGGGAATCTGGACTATGGAAGCATAGTCATCCTTGTAATAAAGCTCACAATAGATCTCATCTGTTATAACAAACAGATCATGCTCTATGACAACCTTCGCTATTTCCTCCAGATCCTTTCTTTCCATGATGGCTCCTGTCGGATTATTTGGGAAAGGAAGGATAAGGATCTTCGTCTTATCCGTTATGGCTTCTTCAAGCTCCTTAGCTGTCAGTCTGAATTCATTCTCTTCCTTCAGATCGATATATACGGGAATACCACCTGCAAGGACCGTACAGGGATCGTAAGACACATAACAAGGTCTGGGGATCAGGACTTCATCTCCCGGATCCACCATTGCACGGAGTGCCGCATCAATACCCTCGGATCCTCCTACCGTTACCATGATCTCATTATTGAAATCATAGGAGACATCCAGCTTTCTCTTGAGATATTTTGAAATCTCTATCTTCAGATCCTTGAGACCTGCATTGGATGTATAGAATGTACGCCCCTTTTCAAGAGAATATATTCCCTCATCACGTACATGCCAGGGGGTATCGAAATCCGGTTCTCCCACACCCAGCGAGATAGCATCTTTCATCTCGCTTACGATATCAAAAAACTTACGGATACCCGAAGGCTTTATCGTTTCAACTTTTTTATTAAGCGGATTTCTCATGGAGTGACCATCTGCCTTTCGTCTTCATACTTCTTAGCCATAATGGTTCCGTGATCCTTGTACTTCTTGAGAATAAAGTGAGTGGAGGTGCTGAGGACATTCTCCATAGTGGAAAGCTTGGTATGCACAAAGGATGAAACTTCCTTGATGGATCTTCCTTCTATGGTTACAAGCAGATCATATCCTCCGCTTATCAGATATACACTCTTAACTTCAGGATATTTGTAGATACGCTCCGCAATGCCATCGAATCCCTGGCCTCTCTGAAGTGTCACACGAACTTCGATAAGAGCGGTAACCTTCTCCATGCCGGTCTTTTCCCAGTCTATCATTGTATGATAGCCGCAGATAACACCCTCTTCTTCCATACGGCTCATCTCTTCGGCTATGACACCGTCTTCGCTTCCGAGTCTGACCGCCAGTTCATGAACATCAACACGACTGTTCTTCTCGATCGTAGTCAGGATTTCTTCTCTAAGCATCTGAAATCTCCTTTTCTGATATATGAGTGTAAATGTTATTTATTTCCGATCTTTAATATCTCATCCGGTGCCGGTCTTGTCAGATATTGAACCTCGTCACCGTTAAGTATCAGCTTATCATTATCCGGTGCGGTATATCCTATGACTGTAAGCCCCGGCTCATGGGTCATCTCACGATCTCTTATGACCGTAAGAAAGCAATTACCTGATTTTAATCTGTATGGATTGAGGTCGAGCAGATTACAGAATTCTATGGTTTCCTGGAGTACAGGTATCTTCTTGATATCGATACGCATACCGCATCCAAGTTCCTGTGACAGATGCCACAATGCCGCTAATATCCCGCCCTCATCCACAGGCATCTCAGTGCCTGTTGCAGTCTTCAACTGACTTCGCTTATATCGCTCCAGCTCATAAGCAGCCTTCCTAAGATAATATCCGGAAAACCGCTGCCGCAGCTCGTCCCTGCATTCAGCAAGGATACGCTCTGTCCCATCACAGGCAATGATCCCTCTTACAGCTATATCAAGCTCTTTAACAGCGCCCTTTCTCATTGTCCGGGTTCAATACCGGTACCGGGATCAGGCGGTAATGCAGCCCCTGAACCCGCTGCCTGCACAGCATCAAGCTGAGCCTTAAGCTGGGCTGCCGTAGATTTACACGTATCTATACTTCCGGAAGCAATGGCTCCCTGCATGATGGCAGTGAAATTAGGATCGTAGCAGGCAGTACCCACTACAGCGCTTCTTGGTGAAGGAGCATAATAACTGGAGTTAACTTCCTCTCTGCTTACTTCTTCTCCGTTTTCATATGTTATCTTCCAGAGTCTTGCGTTATATCCGATATGGGCAGACTGAGTGCTCACATATCCTATGGGCTGTCCCGCATCAGCAATGATATTGTCATGATCGGGTACCATCTCGGAAAGGACTTCACTTTCAAACTCAACCTTGTGTGTGTCAGGTCTTGTCTCTACTCCGTAGATATTGAAAGTGATACGCTTGTCTGACGTATATCCCTCTATGTAGATCGGATAATCCGTGCTGTTTACAAATTTAAAATCCTTACCTGAAGACTCTGCAATGGCAGCATCAGCAGACTTATCTACATAATTAACGATAAGCGAGTGATTATGTCTTTCCGTTACGGTAAGCTCTGCTCTGAGAACTGCATTGTAAAGTGTTGACGAAACCTGACAGATTCCTCCGCCAAGACTTTCAACCACTTGTCCGTTCAGATAGGAACCTGCAAGATAATATCCGTTGGCCTCCGTAAAGGGCTTGATGGTATCATATGCAGAGAATTCTTCTCCGGGGAACAAGATAGTGCCGTTTATCAGTCTGCATCCGTTTGCAACATTCTTACTTCTGTTGGGTCCGGATGAAGAATAGCTTGTTGTAAATGTTCCAAGCAGATCCTTAACCTGAGCAAGGTCTTCCTTTGCAGCCGCGGGATCAAGCTCTACAAGCGGAAGCGCGATCTCTGTCTGTCCCGCCACATAATCATTGTAGAGTTCATTCTGAAGAAGCGCTACGGCAGCTTCCGTATCTATGCCTTCGCCACCCTTGCCTTCTGTTATGACAAATTCACCGTTGTTACGGGATATCGTAGGATTCTCCACGGGAATATCATACTGTGAGCACTTTTCTGCGAGCACATTCTCTATAGCCGCACTGTCAAAAGAAATGCTCAGCGCAAAGTTCTTTCCGTTGTGCTCTATATCTTTCTTAAGCTTGTATCTCGCAATAACATTGCCGTCTGCAGTACAAGCCGAAGCTTCATCCAACACCTCGGGATTGTTCCATACCGGAGAAAGCTCACCCATCGTTACATTTACAGGTGTATTCTGTGCTGCGATCAAAGTTATCTGTGTCTCGTAAAGTGACTCTATATAAGAATCAACAGCAGCAGCTGCTTCTTCCTTGGTCATGCCGGACACATCGATTCCGTCGATATGAACACCATTGAATATCCTTCCGCTGTTGGAAGATTCGGAATATAAAGATACTGCCGACGCTTCTCTTCCGAATAATATAAAACCTGCCGCAGTAAGAAAAACCGCAGCAACAAACATAATGATACCGTATGTAATTTCTTTTAAATGTCTTTTCATGATATAATCACTTCTGTTAAAAATATTATGATAATGAAAATGCTACTGCGATCGAAGGTACAACCATCGCCAGTATAAGCAGCACTATCATTACGGTCTTTATCAACTTGCGTCCTTTGTTACTGTGCATATTGAACATAGGATTGCCTCCAAAATAGTGAAAAATAGCTTCTAAAGTATCAATGGTTAAGTATATATGAAAATGCCTGTCTTGACAAGTATAATACTTTTTATCATAGCTCTGTTCTACTTCATCAAAAAATCCTCAAGAGAAGCAGACAACGCTCTGGAAAACTTCAGGAAACGCGAGAGCGAAGCCGATAATACAAGGAAAAAACCTCTTGATGATCTGAACTATATCACGATCCCCGATGAGATCTTCAGAATGAACAGAGACCCTGATGATAATGACTGTCAGTCGGCGGTTAAAGTATTTGACTCTCTGAAAGATCAGAAGATCGTAAATCTCACCGGGATATCCAACACCGATCTGAAGCTTGCATACGGAGCTCCCAATCTTCCGATCCTCGCTCAGTACGATCAAAACTATACTGTACTTGCCAGATCACTTGATCGCTATGCTTCATTCCTAACGAAATCCGGCAATACCGACGATGCCGTTAAAGTCCTTGAATTCGCTGTTGAAACAGGAAGCGATATCAGCTCCACATACAAGCAGCTTGTTGCTCTGTATCAAAGCAACGGTATAAAGGATAAGATCCCCTCACTCAAAGAAAAAGCATCTTCATTAAACAGTGTCATGTCACCGTCCATACTGCGTTACCTGGATTCCGTTTCAGATGATGACTGATCCGGTTGTAGTATAAAAAAGCTCTGCGGGATATCTCCCACAGAGCTTGTAACGATTGTATCTTTTTGACTGATATTATTTCTTTTTAGCAGTCTTTGCAGCAGGCTTCTTAACTTCAGCTTTCTTAACTTCAGCTTTCTTAGCCTCAGTCTTCTTTGTCTCTGCATTCTTCTCTGTAGCCTTGGGAGCTTCCTTCTTCTCAGCCGGTGCCTTCTTGGCAGCCTTAGGCGCTGCCGCCTTCTTAGGTGCCTTAGGCGCTGCCGCCTTTGCAGCCTTGGCCGCAAGCAGTCCCTTTATAACCATGAATTTATCAACATTACCTTCAACGCGGATCTTGCCTTCGTTAAAAGCAACACCTGCATCAAGCTTACCGTCTACGATCGCAATAAGATCTGCAGAATCAACGACCACCTTTGCATCATGATCGTAATACTCATAGGGAGCAACCTCAAGTCTGCCTTCTTTAATAGCTACATAGAAAGCGCCTTCGCCTTCACCCGTAACGTCGATCTGTACAGCTACGCTCTCGGCATTGCTTACATCAACTTTATCGAACTTCTTCTGTACGTAGCCCACAATCTTCTCGTATGTCATAGCTCTTCTCCTTTTCTTCCCCAACTGATTGATCCACCTGATACCGCTATTATACCTTCCCGCCGGCAAACAGGCTTGAATAAAAGTATAAACCTTTTATAATTACTTTCATACTATAGCCCAAATATTCAACAGAGTCAACTACTTGTTTTTTTTTAGGAACAATGGAAAAAAAGATTTTAAAACGTATTTTAACCCTGCTTGATAAGCATTACGGAAAGGAACTCGAGTGCAGTCTCGACTATGAAGAGCCATGGCAGCTGCTCGTCGCCACTATCATGAGCGCTCAGTGTACGGATGCCAGGGTTAATATAGTTACCAAAGATCTTTTTTCCGTATATAAAGAGCCGCATGCCCTTGGAACCGCGAAGCTTAAAGACGTTGAGACCATCATCCGATCCGTAGGCTTCTACCATAATAAAGCAGCAAATATCATAGCCTGCTCGGCGGCGATAGATAAGAAATTCAGAGGACGCGTTCCCGATACTCTTGAGGAGCTGACATCACTTCCCGGAGTCGGCAGGAAAACCGCCAACGTGATACTCGGTAACATCTACAAAACGCCTTCAATAGTGGTGGACACACATGTGAAACGCATCTCCTTCAGGCTGGGATTCACCGACAATACGGATCCCGTAAAAGTCGAAGAAGATCTAATGCGATTACTTCCGGCCGATCATTGGATCAGATACAATCACCAGATCATCACACACGGCAGACTCATCTGCAAATCTCAGCGTCCGGACTGTGAAAACTGCTTCTTAAAAGACTGTTGCATAAAAAAAGGAATCTCGTAACGAGATTCCTTTTTGAATTGAAATGCACTTGCTATGCGTCTCAGCCTTCAGCGATAGCGCCTACAGGGCAGTTACCTGCACATGTTCCGCAAGAGATGCACTTATCAGCATCGATTACGAACTGGCCGTCTCCCTGAGAGATAGCATCAACAGGGCAGTTGCCTGCACATGTTCCGCAAGAAATGCAGCTGTCATTGATTACGTATGCCATGATTTTATACCTCCTCGAATGGTTATTGATCTTTAATAAGTTTAACTTATCGCCTGCTATAGGATAACACCCACGAAGGGGTAAGTGTTATTTAATCTTAGTAAGTCTGCCCTAACCGCCATCTTCCTATACAACCTTATTTTGCCTCCCGTTTTCGGCAATCTTCGCTGCCGTACCAACAGTGAGCCTGTGCGGTTTCAGGCGATCAGTCAACCTGCTTCCTGAGAGAATCAAGTGTCCTTGTATAAGCCGGCAGGAACTCTTTTATGAATATATCTGCCTCTTCAAGATTCATTGCTTTTATGGATCTGATGGTAGATTTCTCTGCGTCGAGGAATTCATCGTTCCCGGCTTTGCGTTCCTGAATACACTTGATATATGCCGAGAATTTATCGGCACATTTTACAAGTCTTTTCTCATAAGAATACTGTTCTTCCGGGAAGAAGATCTTCCTGTATTCGTCCCTGAGATCTTCCGGCAGGAGCGTCAACAGACTCTCATCCGCATCCTTCTCTATCTTCTTATATGCCGCCTTGATCTCCGGATTACGATATTTAACAGGTGTAGGCATGTCGCCCGTCAGTATCTCGGATACATCATGATACATTCCCATAAGTGCCGCATGCTCGGCGTTGAGGTTCTTACCTAATCTCTTGTTACCGATGATACAGAGAGCATGTGAAAGCATTCCCACTTCCAGTGAATGCTCCGACAGATTGTCCTCTTCGGAATTACGCATAAGGGCCCATCTGTCTATCCACTTGAGCCTGTACATCATCGCAAAAAAAGCAAAATCTTCCATTCTTTATTTCCGTTTCTTCTTAAATACCCACAACTGCTGTATCTTGTAGCTGATAAAAAACAGTATCGTATCCACAACTATCTTTACCAGTAATTCGCTAAGATGTGTAACCTTTACAAGGCCGGATACGAGCCCCGCCGATAACGCCATCTGTATGATCCAGATAAGGAAGTACTTCGGCCCCGATGTAACCGCATCCTTCGCTTTGGACTTGAATATCAGACGATTGATGTTGAAATTAAAAATTCCGGAGAAGATCCTGGCGATCACTACGGAGGCTGCCACATGATCTATGGCCCATCTGCCGAAGAGCATGCAAACCGGTGCATATATCGCATCCTTACCGCTGCCCGATACCACAGGCAGAAAGCTCTTGAAGACTGCCGAAAAAACTGCAAACAGGATAAGGTCAAGAGCCGCCGATCCAAAAGATGAAAGGCAGAACTTGAGGAATACTTTATAGATCTTGATGGAATCCTTTATGGGATTGAAGTGTGAACTTTCATTCTCGTTAAGATATATGACTTCGATCTGAACTTCGTCAAAGGGCACTCCCATATCGTGAAGTTCGAAGATCATATTCATCTCATATTCATAACGCTCGCCTTTAACCTCGCAAAGCGCTTCCAGATCTTCACATGCAAGAACTCTGAGCCCTGTCTGTGTGTCCGAAAGCGAGATATCACAAAAGAACTTCATCAATCTGCTGGTAAGTCTGTTACCGAATCTTGAACGAGGCGGGATCTTGGTATCTGATCTGAAATCTCTGCATCCGAAGATCACAGGATATTTATCTTTCTCCTCTTTGAAAGATAAGAATCTCTCGCAGCATCTCTTTGTATCTTCCACCGTATGCTGGCCGTCTGCATCAAGAGTAACCACTCCGCAGACGTCTTTCAGATTATCCAGGATATAACGAAAGCCCGTTTTAAGCGCGCACCCCTTACCCTTATTGACCTCATGATGAAGTATGGTGATATTCCCCATTCCTGCTACGGTATCAAAGATCTCTCCGTACTCTTCGGCACACCCGTCGTCTACCACAACAATGTGCTCGAATTCTTTTACGAGCTTCTCCGTCAATTTGGTCATTTCACGATCCGGATTGTAAGCGGGGATCAGCGCTGCGATATTTTTGATCATAGGGTAAATTATACAAAATCTCATTCCGATACGCCACAAAAATATATCCCTTGTTTTTCCCCGGGATATTTTGTGCTATACTTTCGGTTATGAAAAAAATAGTACTTACGGGCGGAGGTACCGCGGGACATGTCACCCCCAACCTCGCTCTTATCCCACAGTTAAAAGAAAAAGGTTATGACATCACTTACATAGGTTCTTATACCGGCATCGAGCAGAAACTGATCTCGGACTATGGCATTCCTTATTACGGAGTATCCACAGGTAAGTTCAGACGCTACTTCGATCCCAAGAACTTCACAGATCCCTTCCGTGTATTCAAGGGATACACAGATGCCCTTAAGCTCCTTAAAAAGATCCGTCCCGACGTGGTCTTCTCAAAGGGCGGATTTGTATCCGTTCCCGTAGTAAGAGCGGCTGCAACATTAAAGATCCCTTCGATAATCCATGAATCGGATCTCACTCCCGGACTTGCAAACAAGCTTTGTATCGGTGCTGCAGACAAGATCTGCTGCAACTTTCCGGAGACTCTCAAATATTTTCCCGAGAATAAAGCCGTTCTCACCGGTTCTCCTATCCGTGAGGAATTACGCTCCGGTGATAAGGAAGCTGCCTACAAGCTTTGCGGCTTTAATCATTCACTTCCCGTCATCATGGTCATGGGCGGAAGTCAGGGTGCCGCAGCCATCAATGAAGCGGTGCGTGAGGCACTTCCAAAGCTTCTGAATGATTTTCAGATCATACATCTGACCGGCAAGGACAAGATGGACAATATGCTCCTTGGTAAGCCCGGATATAAGCAGTTTGAATATGTTAAGAGTGAATTAAAAGATCTGTTTTCAATAACAGACATCGTTGTATCACGTGCGGGAGCCAATGCCATCAGCGAGCTGTTAGCGCTCCGTCTTCCCAGCATACTCATCCCTCTTTCACTCAAGAACTCCAGAGGAGATCAGATACTAAACGCACAGTCCTTCGAAAAGCAGGGATACAGCATGGTGATAGATGAAGAGAATCTTGATGAGGACGCTCTTGTAGATGCAATCCACAGACTTTACTTTACCAAGGAAACCTTTATATCGAATATGGAGAAATCCACTCAGCTTAAATCCATCTCAACAATAATCGATCTGATAGAGAATGCGGCTGACAGACATATTGCCGCTGCAAAAAAATAATAAAAGGAGCAGGATATGAAAGACGAAAATTGCATTTTCTGTAAAATAGCCAACGGCGAGATCCCCTCAAAGACGATCTACGAAGATGACGACTTCCGTGTGATCCTCGATCTCGGTCCCGCCACCAAGGGCCACGCCCTTATCCTTCCCAAGGAACATTCCGCCAATCTCTTCGAGCTTCCCGAAGAAACAGCAGGCAGAGCCATGAAGCTTGCAAAGAAGCTGGGTGAGCAGATGGTCACAAATCTTAAGGCAGACGGTCTCAATATCGTTCAGAACAACGGAGAGACAGCAGGCCAGACGGTTAAGCACTTCCACCTTCATCTCATCCCCCGCTATAAAGATGATGGTCAGAATATCTTATGGAAGCCGGGCGAAGTCAGCGCCGACGAGCTGGAACTCATCAAAGAGCAGATCAAAGGTTAAGCGGCTTATCTGTTCTTAACACCCGATAACAGGTCATCCATGAACGGGAACATCTTATCCAGTAATCTCAGATTTCCGAAATCACCTCTCGTTAATGCCGCTCCTTCCATGAAGGCTCCCTGAAATGTCTTACGTCCCGAAGTGATCTCTCCCAGAACTTTTTTCTCCATAGTCAGCTCAAAGTCGGGATATACGGCCTCACCGTATCCGATCACCAGATCCTTGTCTTCAACCCTGATGGTAAGTGACTTGCCACCGTCTTTGAAAACTATCTTGTACTTCAGATCCGCATGATCCTGCGGATGGAAGTGGGCCTGAAAAAGCTCTGGGATATGATTTTCATCCTGTCCTCCATCAAGCTTACCCTTAAAGAAGTCAGTCAGTTCTCGGATGTCTTCCTTCTGCTTCTCCACATATTTATCGTCTGATGCATATTCTGACAGTTGTTCTGTCTCCTGCTGTGTATAGGAAGTATTTAATGTGCGATAGCTTACCTGTCTCACAACGCCGTTGCTGGTAGGCAGGCTGTAGGCATGCTTGTTCACCGCACGGTAGATATTCTCTGCAGTAGTCTCTATGAGCTTTCTGTATTGTTTATTGTTCTCAAGCTCCGAAGCTTCCGGTGCATATCCGGATATTCCCGCACATGTGATACCGCCCAGGGAAAGCCATGCATTGATGAGATCAAGCTCGCCTTCCTTTTCTCCGTAGGTGGTGGACATTACAACCGGTGCCATATACAGCTTTTCGATCTTCTCTTTATCACCGTAAAGCCAGCAGGCATCCAGAAAACTTGCCATATATCCGCCGCATCCGTGCCACTCAACAGTCGAAGCAAGTATCACTCCGTCAGCATCCTTCAGTGTCTGCGGAAGCTTTGTCATTTCATTTTTGTGTTCGAACAGATCATACTTGTCAACGCGGACGTTAAGTTCCTCGAAAACACTCATCATCATCTTAACAACTGTCAGTGACGGATCTCCGATAAGCCCGCGTCCGCCATAGTATATATTAATCTTCAAAAGAAACTTCCTCCTTAATTACTGTACGTTCTTCTTTTTGCCCGATATTATAGATCTGGCAAGCAGCCATATCCCCGTCCCGAAGAATCCGCATATAAAACCGCCCATATGTGCCATATAATCCACGTCTCCGGCTGCGCCGGAGCCCGCCATGAAAAACAATACCATGGCACATGCGATCCTGATGATCATCCCTTTTGCATTATCTTTGTCTATACCGCTTATTACCATATATGCGATCATACACCCTATTATACCGTAAACAGCGCCGGATGCACCGAGGCCGTAATAAGGAATCTCAAATTTTGTATGATGCCATACCGACATGATCCCTGCGGCCAGCCCCGAAAGAATATAGGTTGCCAGAAAAAATTTCTTTCCCAGCTTCTTCTCCACAATTTCGCCTGCGGCATAAAGAGCGATCATATTGGAAACCAGATGGCTGAAGGATACATGCAACAGACTGTAAGTAAAAAGCCTGTACCACTGCCCCGGAAGTGAAAGTATATCATTTGTGACCATAAACATCTCGTCATCAAATGCCCCGGAAGACTGTCCGAAAAATACCAGTGCATTGATAATGATCACAAAAAGTGTAAACAGCGGCAGATCCGGCTTCGCTTTTTGATCCCGACGAACCGTTCTGTTTACCGGGATCCCGTCTCTTGCCGGGACACGTTCTATCTCATCAGCATTCCTGCCGGCCTCTTCCGCGCTGTCTTCCGGAGGCTCCAGAAATATCCCTTTCTGCTCACTTAAGAATTGTTCAAGGGGTGATCTAAGACCGTAGAAATCCTCCGGAGAAGATTCCGGTACGCAGAGTTTCCCTTCTTCGGAATCGTAAAACCACTCATCCTCGGGATTACTCTCCCCGCGCCACTTTATATAGGCGCTGTCTGCCGTGATTATCTTAAGTATATGGATATCCTTATCCCTGCCATAGCTTAAGCGTTCCTTTTGGAGATTAATAAGTGCTTCCATCTGGGCCATGCCCATTGACGCTGTACGTTCATCAAAGAAACAGATCACATTAACAGCGAAATTTTCCTCCTGAACAAAGGAAAACATCCACTTATCCGCAGAGCACATATATACTCTGTAGCCGCGATCCGCTAAAAAATCATTAACTGTTGTGTAGCTCATCATTTAGTCTATCTGCAAACCTTCGGAAGTTTGAATTCCTTTAAATACTTGATAAAATCATCTCCCGAAACAGGTTTCGAAAAATAATATCCCTGAAAATAATCGCATCCCAGATCCAGAAGTTTCTTTATCTGTTCCTCTGTCTCAACACCTTCCTGAACCACTTTAAGCTTAAGCTTTTTGGCCATATCATAGGTATTCTTCAGAGTCGCATCAGCCTTGGGATTCTTCTCTGCCGACCAGAGGATGGACTTATCGATCTTCATTATCTTGAAGGGCATATTATACAGGTAAGAGATATTTGAATATCCTGTCCCGTAATCATCCAACGATAATGAAATACCATTCTTTTCAAACCTGTCGATATTACCTGCAACCGTTTCACTGTTAGCTATCATAGCCGAAGTTTCGGTTATCTCAAAATTAATATGCTGAGGTCCTAAGTTGAAGTGCCTCATGATACCCACAAATTCTTCTGCCAGTCTGCTCTTGGCACACTGAACCGCCGAGAGATTGACCTCCACATATCTTACTCCAAGTTTTTCCAGATTCTCATTGTCGAAGAACTCACAGACTTTTCTGAAAACTATCTCGCCGATTTCCAGTATACAGCCTTCCCTTTCTGCAATCTTTATCATATCTTCCGGAGGAGTGTATCCATACACCGGATCAAAAAGCCTGATCAAAGCTTCTGCTGCAGTTATCTTCTTCTCCTTTGCCGAATAGATAGGCTGATAAAAAACCTGGAATCCGCCGTTTTCCAGAGCCCGTCTCACAGCTTCCAATATCTTCTCATCTTCATTCTCGCCTATAAGTTCCTCCGGTGTCCCTATTTTATCACCGTTCTCATTTTTCCTGTCATAAGAGATCAAGAGCTTGACCAGCTCTTTCATATTCCGTACCTGCTCGGGACATCTCACTGTCATATAATCTGCTGACAGAACGGTCTCCATGGTACCCACGCGCCAGGGAGATAGGAATCTCTTCTCTATTGCAGTCATAGCTCTGTCAAGGTCATCCTGCCCTGTACCGCTCACGCGATAGATTATCACATCGCTGCTTTCACGGAACACTCCGCCGCGTCGTCCGTTATCATAGATATACTGAACAACCTGCCGCATGAAATATTCCGCTTCCGCAACACCAAAAGACTCCGCCAAAACTTTATAATCATTTACCCTAATAAAAATCAGCCAGAAATTTCTTTCAAGCTTGAAATCCTCCGCCGAAAAATCCATCATGTATTTTCTGAACATTGCCCCGGCATCGTCAAAAATCTCTTCCGGTCTCAGGCCCACATAAATAAGATCTACCATAACGATCGCTGCGGTAAAAGGAGCAAATCTTACATTCTGAAATGCAACCTGTCCGGCAATGATCGCAGTCAAAAACAGGCCATCCCGCATAACATGGAGCATAAGGTTCCGATCAAAAAGCTTTCTGTATCTCAAACCCACTACATGTTCCAGAATCAGATAATAAAATAAAACAGCATACTGAATATACTTAACAACCGGAAGTTCACGCAGATCAATGATATCGATATTTCTTATTCCGTAATATGCAACGATCCCTGTCAGGCACAAAAGCGTTGCAGCCGCCACGCTGTATACTCTTATGCGCCATTTGAACATGCTCTTTCCGTCGATCCTGGTAAAGCTGACAAGATATAGCGTGAACATTGCTATAAAAAACAGCTGAAGGAAAACAACCGCAAGATTAGATATATATATAAATACCTTCAATGAACCGGTTATATCATCCAACGGATCATAGGATGTATTTATCAGCCAGGACGTAAATATATCAAGCAGAGTGATCATCAGAAGAACTATCAACTCACTGCGATAGTATATATAGAAAAGAAGTCCCGATCTTCTCTTTGTCAGCATGAAACCGGAAATCATGACTATTATGACCACAGCAACAAAATCCAAAAGACAATTGACCATCATTTGTGCGCAGCCTCCTCTCTGTCTTCAAGAAGTCTGCGGAATCCCTCTTCATCAAGCTGTTCAAAGAAATAGTTGCCTGTCGCATAATCGCACGGCATATCAGGGATCAGATTGTAATATCTCTCATCCTCTACTCCGCTGACAGCCGTTTTCATCGACAGTTCATGCGCAAGTTCCAGGGTCGACTCCATTGTCACACGTGCCTTCTCATTTCTAACCGCAGCACGCAGCACACCCTTGTTTATCTTTATCATAGATATTGGCAGATCATATACTGACGAAATATCGGTATACCCGCTTCCATATTCCTCCAGGCAGAAATTGACTCCGCTGTCTGCAAGCTTTTTCATTTCCGCTTTGAAATTATCATTAACAACAGACATGGTATATTCAGATAGCAGAAGCGTTATCGTTCCCGCTTCTATACCATGTGCTTTGACAGTCTCCATAAGCTTGTCCATCATGCCGAACTGCAGTCTCATAGACGGATATATCCTTATAGACAGCATATCTATATTTCTGTAAGCCAGAAGATTTTTATCATAGAAACTGCATGCTCCTTCAAATACCATTTCCGAAAGCCTCAGAACATGCCCGCTTCTCTCCGCATATTTGAAAATCTCGTCATCATATACATATCCGATTTCATCATCGTAAAAGCGCACCGCCACTTCAACGCCGACTATCCGTTTCTTTTTAAGAGACCATATAGGCGTATATCTCATCTCAAGCCTGTTCTTGTCGATGGCACTCACCAGAGCCGCACTTATCTTGCTGTTGCGTTCGATATCATGGAGTTCGAAATCCCCCACTCCCATCACGGTTCCGGCCACACCCACGGTTGCGAATTTATTTAGTACGCCGTTAAACACAGATTCATCCGGTATCTCATCCGGTACTCGGAGTCTCAAAGCCTTTACCGGAAGTATCTCTTCGCCCTTAAATCCCTGCCACGGTTCCTGGAAGCGCTTCATTATGCGGCTTATCATTTTATCCACATACCCCTGTGGAGGTCTGGCTATGATAAATGCGAACATTCCTTCCGACAGATGAAAAAGCTCTGCTTCCGGCGCACAATCCCTAAGAAATGAAAATATCTCTTCCATTTCCTGCTTATTATCTTCTGCTCTCCTTACCTCGATCTTTCTGAGATCCGGCACATTGAGAGCCACGATATCAAATCGTTTTTTTCCCACCAGCCAGTAACGTACCGTATCTCCAAATGCCTGTCTGCTGAGCACAGGGTATTCGGCATCTATCTGATCTCTCGGATTCTGGATCATCAGGAAAAAATATAGCCCCGTAAATGCAATCGCCATTGTTTCCAGAGACGAGTCCTTGTATACCCCCTGCAAAACCGCGGCAATGAGACATACAGTCACCCCAATAACGATCGTTCTTATCCTTTTATGGATAAAATTCTTTCTGAACCTGATGATCACATAGGCAATCCCCAGCAAATAGATCGCAGAGCACGCATACAGTGTCCATAAAAAAGCTCCCCGGACATAGGTTCCGTCTCCAAGATAATAGAATATCCAATCCGTGAACGGATTGAGGAACACCATGAGCATAGCCAACACCAAAGGTGCCACGATAACACACCTCAGGCTCTTCCCCATCTCACGCCAGGTCCTTACATTGCTGTAAACATAAACGAATAAAAAGGGAACAATAAGAGTATGAGTACAAAAATACAGAAAACTGCCTATATAAAACAGTCTGTAATCAGCGGAACCCAAGTATGCCTTGAGGAAAATCTGTACCAGATCGGTCACAGCCGTAACAGCATTGGAAACAACCATTACATCGAAGAGAACACTCTGGGAATTGCGAACGCGGTTCATTCTTATGTGATAATGCAGGACAAAGCCGGACATGACAATGGCAGCTATGGCAAAAGTCGCCTTCATCATAGTTTGACCGCCTCCTTCCGCTTTGCCTGACAGCAATAAAATAAACCATTTATATTGTACTACAAACGATGCATTCACGGCAACTACAGCTATTCTTGACCTTATATTACCGATTATCTTATAATCAAGGCATGACAAATTTGGTTTTTTTCAGCAGCGCGCTGATCTTATCGGTATCCTGCATAGTTTATTCCGCCAACCGCAAAACTCTTCAGAAGGTACAGGGTTATGCTTTTTTTATGTTGCTCATAAATCTGGCGGTATCTTCCACAGCGGACATCATAAGTAATTATATAGAAAGTTCGCGGGTGGCTACAGGCGGCCTGCTTTTTACACAGATATTAACACAGTATATCTACTTTGTTGCTCATTCTCTGTTAGCTCCGACTTTTGCCCTGTATATAATGATGGTAAACGGATCTGCTATAGCAAAAAAGAAGTGTTTCTATTATCTTTTTTTCATCCCGGCAATCCTTGCCGAAGTACTTATTCTGTCCAATCCTTACCACAATCTCGTCTTTTTCTATGACCAGAATGCCGATTTTGTGCGCGGTCCCGGAGAATGGCTCATCTATTTGATGGCTTTACTCTACGTAGCTACGGGTATCTACTATCTGATCAAGTACAGAAAAGCTATAAACGCAGTGACCAACCTGACACTCTGGTATTTCTTCTCATTTACTATCGCCGGTGTCATCGTTCAGGCTACCTATGACAATCTCAAGGTGGAGCTTTTTGCCGAAGCTCTTTCAATGCTGGGGCTGATGCTTGCGATCGAAGATGACGAAAGCATGATAGACCCTATCTCAAGGGCTTATAACAGATCTGCATTTATGGCCGAGAACACCAGGCTTATACTCACAAAACACCATTACACTGTAGTCAGTCTCAATCTTACCAACTACCGCTTCTTTAGCCGCATGCTGCACTTTAACGAGCAGAGTGACCTGCTTCACATGATATCCACGTGGTTAAAGCGCCTGGACAGGCAGACTAATGTTTACCGTGTATCCGAATGCAACTTCTCTCTCATCATCCTCGGAAAAACCAATGATGAGATCAACAGCATAATAAAGAAGATCACTGCAAGATTTAATGAAGGCTGGATATACGGACGCATAGCGCTTGACTTCAATGTTCAGATGAGGATCGCCAATGTTCCGGAAGACGTTTCCAATCCCGAGCTCCTTATGGAACTGGCAGAAGATATGGATACCGTCGAGAAGAAGGGTGTAACCATACAGCGAAATGATGATCTGTACTTCCTGGCACGTAAAGTACAGGTTGAAAGTGCTCTTCACCGCGCAATCACAGAGAACAGATTCGAAGTATACTATCAGCCCATCTGGTTCTCCGGAACGGAGAAGATCTACTCAGCAGAGGCGTTACTCAGACTGACTGACCCCGACCTCGGAAGACTCTCTCCCGAGGAGATCATTCCCATAGCAGAACACAACGGACTCATCGGCGAGATCGGAAGGATAGTATTTGACAGTGTTTGTGCTTTTATTGCCGATCCCAGATTCAAAGAACTTGGCCTTAAGTATATAGAAGTCAACCTCAGTGTTTATCAGCTTATCATGGCCAATACCGTTGAACAGTTTGAGGAATCGATGCGCCGTCACGGAGTGACTCCCGATATGATCAATTTGGAGATCACCGAGTCTGCATCCCTTAATTCTTCCGGCACCGTTGAATCCGCCATAGATGAACTCAAGAATGCCGGATTCCACTTCTCTCTCGACGACTACGGAACCGGATATTCCAATCTCACTTATATAATCAGTATGGATTTCCTTAATATCAAATCCGATAAGGGACTGCTTTGGGCTTCCGATACAGACGAGAACTCGAAGAAACTCCTTATGGACAGCATACGCATGATGCGCAGGCTGGGTATGAATGTTATCCAGGAAGGCGTGGAGACCAAGGAACAGCTTGATCTGGTACTGGAAGCCGGTGCAAACCTTATCCAGGGTTATTACTTCTCCAAACCACTCCCCAAAGAAGATTTCATCGACTATGTCAGAGACTATAACACTTCCAATAAGAACAAGCCCAAGATAATCGGAATGACCTGAATTAATCACCAAAAAATGTAATACGCTTTTGTTGAAGATTAGTATTTTAGCTTGTTTAAAAACTATATGATTTTTGATAACATATTATATATATGTGATCATACATTGATAATCTGTTCGGTACAACCGGGGCGACCCGGCGCCACAAAGCTATAGGGACTCCGATATCGGAGTCAGCCAGTTGCAACCTTTGTCAGACATTTTTGTGGCGTTATGAGCAACACGGAATGTTTTTTTATTTCGTGGATCGGATAAAAATATGACTAAAGGAACGATTAAAAATCTTATAGTAAGAATGGTCTCAACGGTTGTGATACCTATTGTTATCATGACTTCTGAGCCTGCTTTTGTTTTCGCCCAGACAGACTACGGCGAGACTCCGGCGGGACATAATACTTTATCCCAGGATCAGAGTACAACAATCGAATTTACACCTGTTCAGGACGGTTATTACGCGGTTCCCGGCAGTACCGCCAATGACCTTGCCACATCCCAGCGACTGGGGCTTGAAGTATTGGATTCGGTTTATAAGGAAGTGGGCAGCCTTGCCTATCTTGATGTCAAATATCTGCAGAGATCAAACGGTACATTTACCATGGTCCTCTCACAGAAGGATATAAGCACCATCAATACAATGCACGCCTCTGTGAGCGCATGGCTTGATGCCAATATGCAGACCATTGTTCCAAACGGCACATCCAAAGAAAGAGCTATAACTCTTGTAGCAAATTGGGTGGCAAATAATATGACATATGATTATAATGCTACCAGGGACAGAGCGCTGCTTGTCAGTTACCAGAATGCCATGAGCTGCTTCGAAAAGGGAACCGGGGTGTGCGTTACCTACGCAACAGCATTCAACTGCATGATCAATTATCTGCCCATAAATGCAATGACTGACCGTGTGGATTATTTAAGCGCCAGCAGCGGAACATATACTATCCCCACCAAGCTGATATCCAACGATACACATGCATGGTCTGCCCTTGGTGAATCCGACGGGTGGCATCTTTACGATATTACATTTTATGATAACGATGATGGGCATAAGAGTGCCGAATACCTCGATATGAGCCTTGCAACGACCAATGACGGGCACCACTCGAATATCCGCACGAATCTTGGCGGATCCCAGGCTATCGCTTACAACACAGATCACTGACTAAAATACACTGAGGAGGGAAAATGACACTTATTAAGGCTTTTTTTATTGCTTTATCAACTTACTCAAGGATTCCTGTACCCAATTTTGAGTGGAAAGAAAAGGACATGAAATTTACCCCCGTATTCTTTCCTATCGTGGGATTGATAATAGGAGCAGCGGAATTTCTGGTCTACAGTCTTTTCAAGAAAGTCAATCTTCCCGTATTCGCAATGTCCATACTTATATGTGTGGTTCCCATCATCATCACCAAAGGAATACATTTCAACGGATACATGCATACTCTCGACGCGCTCAGCTTCGGCGGAAAAAATGAAAAGCGCCTCGAGATCTTAAGAGACCTTCACGTAGGCGCTTACTCCGTTATCAAGATGTTTGTTTTTGTAGGACTTTTCCTCGGATCGGTTTATCTTCTTTTATTCTACTCTTTTGATAATTCCCTTCTGACATTTTCACAGGATCTGTTTTCCGGATCAATGCTGCTTGAAGATACTGCAGTGATGGTTGCCGCACCCTATACCATCGAGCAGTTGGTAATGATATGGGCTCTCGGATTTACACTTTCAAGGCTCATGACCGCTATATCTGTCGTAACATTTTCATTTTCCGACAAGACCGGTATCATGTATAAGTTCTCGGGACGCGACTCCAAGGGAAGTGTTAACAAGCCCGCGCTTATCTGCCTTATCATCGAGGAACTGGCAGTGATCACCGCCATGATCGTGATCAATTCCATCGCAGGAAGCGCAGTGATTGCCGTAACACTCTTAATATTCATATACTACTCTCTGATATCTCATAAGAAATTCGGTGGATTCACAGGCGACCTTGCCGGCTGGTTCTTATGCATAGCAGAGCTCGGTATGACTCTTACCGTCGCCCTGTTGGCTGTTATCGCTTAAACATTTTCACCGTTTTAACTCTCGATTATGTTGCGGAGCTCATCTACTGAGTTCTGCACCTGTTCGAGCATTTTGGACATTTCTTTGAGTCTCACTCTTTCTTCGGGACTGATCACGCCGTCCCTTGCGATCTCGATAAGATCATCCGACATTTCATTCATTGCTCTTGCGGAATTCATGAACTTGATGACTACTCTGTCAACTCTGCCGGATCCGTCTCCTTCAAATTCATCCTTAAGAAGATAATCCGTCGAAACGTTATACCATGTGCTGAGATCCACGATCTTGGAAGTATCAGGAACAGCATTTCCGAGCTCCCATTTCGATACCGTCTGTCTGCTCACTCCCAGGGCATCCGCCACATCTTCCTGTGAGCATCCTTTTTTGTCTCTGAGATAAGTAAGTTTCTGAGCTATGTTCATCTTATCCTCACCCTTTCGTCAGCCTTTATAATTGCAGGATATCCTGCCCTTCTTATGTTTTAGGATACGTATCGCATCTTTTTTTGTCAACTCTCAGTTGCGCAAGTTATACCCGCAATTGGTAGAAATCCTTGACTCATATGAAGTATATTATAACCATACAAACAGCTACAGTGATTTTTATAGTTTAAGAGGAGGAAAGAAATCATGACAGCAGCAATCATTGCAATTGTTATCGTACTTGGAATCGTTCTTATCTGGTTCATAGCAACCTCAAATATGATCAAGGCATCAAAACTTAAGGTAGAAGAAGCCTCTTCCGGTATCGATGTTGCTCTTACAAAAAGATACGATGTACTGACAAAGCAGCTCGAAGTTGTTAAACAGTATACATCACATGAAGCAAAAACAATGTTTGAAACCATCAGGCTCCGTTCCGGAATGAGCATTCCCGAGAAGCAGAAAGTTCTCGAGCAGATGAACGAAGTATCAACCCAGTTCAAGCTTACCGCTGAAGCTTACCCTACACTGCTTTCAAGCGAAATGTACAAGTCTCTTATGGCAGGCATCGCAGATTGTGAAGAACATCTTCAGGCTGCAAGAAGACTTTACAATTCCAACGTTAACAGCTACAACACGACCATCGCAATGTTCCCTTCATCCATTGTTGCAGGCATGCAGGGCGCTACAAAGCAGGAGCTCTTCACCGCTGAAGAGTATAAGCGTCAGGATGTTAAAATGAAATTCTGAGAAAGGATCATATAATGGCTGAACTTACTTTTGAGAAGAACAAAGCATATATGCAAAAACTGCATAACAAAGTCCGCTTGTGCGGTGGCCTTGTGATCCTGTGCATAGTACTCATGATCCTGTCCTACCTGATACCTTTTATCACATTCGATAACATAGTAGGTACTTTCTCGGTTCAACCGCTCATCTTACTGGAAATAGTCGGACTTTTAGCAAGTGTGATCTTGGGATACAAATACAGCACCGAGTTCAAAGCACTCTATAAAGAAACCATCGTCAGAGATGCGCTTAATGAAGAGTTTGAAAATGTGACATACGTTCCCGGCAAAGGTTTTTCAAGCGATCAGGTAAAAAGCTTCGGATTGAGCCGAATGGGAAACCGCTTCCACAGCGAAGATTACATTGCAGCCACCTACAAAGGAATCGCATTCAATACTTCGGATGTAACCATCAGATATCACTCGGGCAGCGGAAAAAATTCTCACACCACAACATACTTTGAAGGACGTATGTTTGAGTTCCAGTACGGGAAACACATCCAGGGATGTGTACAGATACTTCCCGACAAATTCGCTTACAAGCCGGCTCTGCCCGGAGCAAGCGGAAAGCTCCAGATGGAAAGCGTATCCTTCAACAACGATTATGATGTTAAAGCAATCAACCCGGAAGAAGCATTCTACATACTTACTCCGGCAATGATGGAAAACCTCCAGCGCCTGAACGCTCACTACAACGGATTTATGGTGAGCATTATAGGAAGCATGATATATGTGGGAATCCCGTCACACGGCAACAATGCCTTTGATGTAGCATCATCAACCAAGAAGCTTGATTACGAGTCAGAACGCAGAAAAGTTCATGAAGATGCAAGAGCGATAATCGATATAATCGAATATCTCTCAATACCGACAATAGAAGAAACCGGCGGCGTGAATTTAGAGATGTACAGAACATCCGAAGAAGTAATATCACGCCAGGGATTGGGGAGGAGTATTTTTTAGGAAAAAGCGGGGACACCCCGCTTTTTTCCATAGTTCCTTAAGCTTTAAGATTTCCCTTATCAACATTTCTTTGGATCAATGATCTCATGTATTCCCAGATCGCATCGCTGCCTTCAGCGGTACGTTCGTTTCTTTTTAGGACATCTGAAACATGTACCTCATGTTCTCTCCAAGCCTTGCCTCCTGTAGCATCATTGAGCTGAAGCGGCTGGAAATTGTCCATGGTACGTGCAAATTTCGCTTCCGGGGTTTCTCTCGCTTCAAACTCATCCCATAACGCTCTGAACTCCGTTGCCATATCCTCCGGCAGCATACCGAAAAGTCGATCTGCTGCCGCCTCTTCTCGCTCATGCGCACTTGCCTGACCTGCATAATCGTATGCATAAGTATCGCCGGCATCTATCTCCACAATGTCATGTATAAGAACCATTTTTACGGTCTTTAAAACATCGATCTCGGCATTACTGAATTCCGAGAAAAGCAGCACGCCCAGAGCAAGACTCCAGGCATGCTCCGCGTCTGTCTCTTTCCTTGACCCGCCGTTTATATATGTTTGTCTGGTGATGAGCTTCTCCTTATCCGCCTCAAGAAAAAATTTCACTATCTTATCAAATCTCTCGTTATCTTCTATACTTCCCATTTTCACTGAATCCTTTCGATCGTAATGTGATCATCTGTCTATGATGTGTTCATCGGATTTCACACATTATTATACAATATGATATACTTATTGCCATGGAATAACGATCCCCGATCGAATGTCAGATCAGGTTATCAGGTACTCAAAATACTTAACGGAGGTATGGCAATGACAAAAAAACACACGATGAACAGAATGATCAAATTCTCTGCCATGGCGCTCACAGCAGGACTCGCCTGCTTTGGAACATTAAAACTTAATGCACAGGCGGCGCCTGAAGTAATGCCTGACGGCACTATCTTCGATGCAGACTATTACGCTGCTACCAATCCGGATGTTGCTGCAAATTACGGCACCGATACAGCAGCACTTTATAATCATTACAAGCTCTACGGATATAAAGAAGGACGCCTTCCTTTCATGGGAAGTAACGTAAAGTTCGATCCTGTTTATTATGCTTCGACTTATCCCGATGTGCTTGCCGTATACGGTCTGGACTCAGTCGCACTTTATAAGCATTACATCATGACAGGCATATTTGAAGGCAGATTTCCCAATGCGGATGAAGCAAAGAAAGCAGCCGACGCAGCAAAGAAAGCTTCACAGCAGTCCTCGGGTCAGTCTTCTTCAGGTTCCGGATCATCCGATGAAGTCATAGGCTTAACCACCGATGATGCTGCTTATATCAATTCCGTATTCAGCTACATCAATGATTCAAGAGAAAACTACGGCATACTCAGTAAGCCCCTTGAGCTCTCCCCCGCACTTAATGCTGTTGCTAAAGTCAGACTCGGCGAGATCAAGGAAGACTTCTCTCATATCAGAGCAAACCATATGAATTACGGTTCGGCAATAAGGGATGCGGGTATCAGCTATACGTATGAAGGAGAATGCATCTCCCATGCCAATACACTTCGTGATACCATCAACTATTGGCACGGAACTCCCGAAGAATGGAATATGCTTTTGGACGGTAACTTCAAGAAAGTTGGTATCGCAGCCGGAGACGGATACTGCGTAGCGATCTTCATTGGTTAACCGCCGGGCATAATTGTAAGATACACAGCTCATTTTCAAATAAAAAGCATAGTCTACAGACTATGCTTTTTATTTACTAAACTTGTCAGATTAAACGCACACGCTTTATTTACTTCTGAACTATCACAGTGTGAACTTGTTAACAATATTATTGAGGCTCTCAACGAACTCTTTGCAATCACCCGACTTGGATGAAGTCTGGTTAGCTTCCTCAACCATTTCGGAAGTCTTACCCGAGATATCCGTGATACCGTTTGCAGCATCATTCATAGTGTTACTGATCTCACTGATGGATTGCTGAACTATCGAGATATTTCCGTTAAGAGTGATTATACCGTTCTTGATCTCATCCATGGTTTCTTTGAAGTTATCTGCATCTTCCTGATACTGAACAGATACCTTAGCGAAGCTGTCATAATCGTCTATGACATTGGTCTCAAGGAAGTTGATGCTCTCACGCAGGCAATCAGTCATATTGCTTACGGCAACATTGACTTCCGATACGATCTTATTGATATCATCAACAGTATCGGATGTCTGCTCTGCCAGGTGGCTGATCTCCGAAGCCACTACCGAGAAACCTCTTCCGGCTTCACCTGCCCTTGCTGCCTCGATAGAAGCATTGAGCGCAAGTAAACTTGTCTGCGAAGAAATCTCCATTACCGTATTCGTAAGTTCATTGATCTTATTTACCGCATCGGCTGCTTCGATAGCGATATCCGCTTTCTTCTTTACCGACTGGTAGATATTTCTCGTATTATTGGTTGAATTATCAGTCGCATCACGCAGCTTGGCAGCTCTCTCCTTGACCTCCTTTGACATGTCGGCACCCTTTATAGTGGATTCCTCAATGTTCTTGGACTGGATCTGCATCTGATTGATATTTTCGCTGATCAGCGTAGTAGATGCAGATGTCTCTTCCATGCTTGCCGCAAGTGTTTCTGTCGTATGGAAGTTTTCTTCGCACTTTCCGTTAACACCGCCGGAAAGATTTAAGAGTTCATCAACATTGGAATCGATACTGCCTGCGGCATTCGATATATTTCCTATGATGTCAGAGAGACTATCCTGCATAACCTGGATCTCTCTGGCGATGGCTCCGATCTCATCCTTACGTTTTGCAAGTGCATCATTATTTTCATTACGTCTGAGGTCAAGCTTGGCTGTACTTTCAATACTGGGAACAAGTTTTTCAAGGCCCTTTAACATAGCACTTACAACGATAGTTCCGGCAACACTGAATAATACGACAAGTGCAACCGAGATGATGATGAGCTTATTTCTGAGCCTGGTCGCAGGCTTCATGAATGTCGCATAGTCAGCTGTAACAACGACGATATTTCCCTGCTTTGTAAATGCATAACCGGCAAGCTTGTCAGCACCCTTGTATTCGTATACTACAGCTTCAGGCGCAACAGTCTGTCCTGCTGCAAGCTTTGCTACGATATTCTTAACTGCCTCATTCTCAACAGGCTGACCTATCTTATCGGGATTGGAGTGATATAACATCGTTCCGTCAGGACTTACCATATATGCGTAAGACCCTTCAACACCTGAGATCTTGATCTCGCCGATGAGCTTATCATAGTCGATCTGCATGAAGGTATCATAATCAGCAGTTACAACAAGGATATTTCCATTGGATGTAAATGCATAACCTGCAAGTTTATTTGCTCCCTTGTATTCGTATATACAGTAACCGTTTTCTACTTTTTCGCCCCTGGAAAGCTTTTCAACGATCCCGGATACTGCCGCATTCTCAACCTTCTTTCCTATTTTGTCGGTAGTTGGATGATAGAGCATCTCACCCGTAGGGCTGACAAGATACGCATATGAACCTTCGACTCCGTTAATATCCATGGTACCGATGGTCTTGGTCAATGTAGCGACGTCAAGATCCTTGGTATCTTCATATTCCATTACCAGATCTAACGTGTGCGCGCCTTCTTCCGCAAGATTCTGTGCATATGATCCGTATGTTTTCTCACCGAGATCAACTGCAAAGTCGATGCCGCTTACAGCCTCTTCGGCAAGGTTGAGGGCATATGACATGTAGGTTGACTCCATCGAAGATACGATATTGGATATCGAAACTGCGATGATACTGACACCCGGAATGATCAATGCCAGTACAAATAACAATGCTATTTTGCTGCTTAGTTTTTGGAATAAATTGGTTTTTTTAGTTTTCTCTCTGTCTGCCATAATTTTTTCCTCTTTCCAGCGTTTTTTGCGGTATAACCACGGTATGATCATTTTAATCCCGCGGTAAATATATGTAAATATAAAACAAAAAACATCACGAATAATTCATACTTTTCGTGATGTTGTACAAAACTATTGATAATTATTTGATGCTATTTTATGATCTCGCCGCCAGTCCGCCCTGTTGCTAACTTGACACAAAAATACGTTTATTGTATGATTGTATGCGGCTCAAAGAGCTTTTTTATTTACGATGCGTGGCTCAGCTTGGTAGAGCGCTGCGTTCGGGACGCAGAGGTCGCAAGTTCAAATCTTGTCGCATCGATAGATCGCAAATCCAATATATAAAAGGGTTTGCGATTTTTTATTCTAAAGTTTCCCCTCTATCAAACCGTTACAGTTCTAACTTTTGTTCTAACTTTTTTGTTTATTTCACAATTTATTCCGATTTCATGAAATTTTTTCTGTGGATCTTGTTCTGTTTTCGGGTTACTGTTACTGTTTGTTATTATGTTCGAGCGAGAACAGCGTGTTCATGGTATCTGAAATCTCCTGCTTAGCTTCCTTATCTTTAACCTTCGCGTATATTCTTAAGGTTGTATCTATATCCGAATGACCTACCCACTTCTGAATACTCTTAACATCCATACCCTGATGGACCAGGATCGAAACACACGAGCTACGCAAGCCATGAAGCGTGATATATTGTGGAAGCTCCGGCATGCTCTTAATGAGCTTTCCAAAAAGCTTTGTAGGATAGTCAGGATAAAAGAGCGTACCGTCTTCATGCTTGAAAACATAGTCATTTTCAAAATAACAATTCCCACATATTTTCCGGTACTTCTTCTCCTTTTTCTTAAGATTCAAGAACATCTCAAGTTGTTCATCCGTAAGAGGATATGTACGTCTGCTAGAGGCGGTCTTGGTAGTATTGATCCTGTTTACCCCGGTTCCTTTTGTAACGGTATGATTGATCGTCATAGTCTTTTCCTTGAAGTTAATAGCCGACCATCTGAGCCCCAAAATTTCCTCTCGCCTTAAGCCAAAGAAGATAGTCAGATAATACAATTCAAACAGCTCATGATCTTTTATATTCCTAAGGAAAATCTGTGCTTCCTCATAAGAGAAGAATTCCTCATCTGTATTCTTTTCCCTTGCGTATTCATTAGCGAGCTTCTTATTGATAACAACTTCTTTAACCGGGTTGTAGGCTATAATCCCATCTTTAAAAGCCAGATCAACTGCATTACCGAAAAGTATCTTGATATCCTTTACGGTTCTTGGCTGTACATTGCCATTAATAAAGAGATCATCAAGAAATTTTTCAACCAGAGCTTCCGTAAGGTCTTTTAACCTCATATTCCCGAAATATTTCTTTATATGTTGCCCCCTATGATAATATGCAGCATACGTTGTATCGGAAACCACCCGTTTCTTCTTTTCAAGGAATTGATCAATATAGTCTGATATGGTTACATTCAGATCTATACGTTCTATCGCTCCTCTGTTAAGAAGCCTCCGCCTTTCATCCTCAGCCTTTTTAATATTTTCAGGTATATCCGGAAGTCCGGTAGATATCCATTTCTTTACATTGCATTTTACTCCATCCCTTATCACGGAATGAGAAATAACAATATAAAGGAAACCTCTTCGCCCCTGTATTCCATTTGCCCGCCTTCCATCCTTTTTCGGTCTTGCCACTATTCAGCCTCCTCAAAATTCATATCCGGATACATGAATTCCATTAGATACAGCTTAGGAATCCTGTATTTTCCACCTATTCGGATTGATTTGATCTTTCCTTCTGCCAGATATGTATAAACCGTATTGCGACCTGTCTGCAGGATCTTCTGTACATCTTCAGGCAAAAGCACATCGTTATAACCTGAAAGTATTCCATCACTATTCATATAATCCCTCCCGTTACTGTGTGCAATTATCCAAATATGAGATAAACCTGTCTTTGGGTATCCTGGTAAGACGCCCCACTCTAATTGCCGGAATCTCCTTATTTTTTATATGTCTTCGTACTGTAGCAGGAGTTACATTTAAGATTTCGGCAACCTGTGAAACATCTAAAACATCCGGATACTTGTTTATAATGTTTTCCATTCGCGTTCCTTTATGTTCTACAAATAACATTATTGTTATTAACTTATGATATGATATAAACAAGTGCGTGTCAATAACATTTATGTTATTAATAACACAAATGTTATCTTTATATACAGTTATGATTGATCACGTGTTATAATTTAATATTATTTTTCTTTTTTGAATTCTAGTTAAACAATGAGGTTAATTTGTATGAGTTTCTTTGAAAAGGATCAATTTGTAAAGAATTTATGCGATATGACAGAGGATTCATCTGCAGATCGTACCGGACATCGAATTAGAAAGATACGTGAGGAAAAAAACATTTCCCGTGCCCAACTCGGCGCATTGGTCGGCCTTTCAGCAGATCGAATTCAGCAGTACGAGAATGGTTCCAGAAAACCCAGAATTGATCTATTAAAAAAAATAGCATCAGCTTTAGACGTTGAAACTTTAGCCTTGATGGATCCCGTAGTATCAACAGATGTGGGTGTTATGTATGCATTATTTGAAATGGAAGATATATATGGATGCAGGCCCATTGAGAAAGATGGCGATATATATATTATGTTCGATAACCACAAGGCTGCTTCCATTAATCGTAGCATCCGTTACTGGCTCAAAGAACGCAATCGCATAGAAACCGAGCTATCTGTAACATCTTCAGATGAAGAACGCAAAAAAATACTAAATGAATATCATTCTTGGGAATGGACATATCCACAAGCTTTAATTGATGAATCAAATAAAGCAATGAAAAAAGCTCGTCTCAAAAGCAAAATCCAAGAACTTCAAGAAGAAATCAAGAAAATGGATGATGATGAATGACTTCAAGATTTCAAAATAGAATCTTGATACTGACAGAAAATGGAGAATATGAAATATGGATTTTGATCCTAAGCGTTTTGATGAATACAGAGAGGGAAGTTGAAGAGAAGTTTGGGGGTGGAGAACCTGACAGGACGATACTGACGCTTCCACTTGGTTCTAATAATCTACCGATTCGCCAATCGGCAGATTCGGCAGATTTAAATGAAAGGCAGCAACAGATACTCTCCGTTATGGAAAACGGCAAAGAGTACAGCTCCGATGAAATTGCGAAATTGATAGGATTAAAAGGTTCAAGAACCCGACAACTTCTAAAGGAACTTGAAGAATCCGGAAAAATAGAGTCAATCGGAAGTACCCGTGGGAAAAGATATATAAAACACAGCAAAAATAGATACTCCCATGGACGTAGCAATATATAACAATTTGAGGATTAAAAAGATTCAAACATCGATACAATAGGAATATGCCTGTTAAAACAAGGTGACAAAAAATGAAAAAGCACCGCCTTTGCAGGCGGCACTTTAATGTAGATCATGTCAGTGTATGTGAATCCCCCTTCCTGCCAGTTCCCATAAATTGATGAATTTTACATATTACTAAAACAGCCGTATCCCCCTATATTTTTAATCACAGCCTTCATCCGTCTCCAACGGTATCCCCCATATCAGACTTGCATCCCCTCCTATGCCATAAATTTCCTTAAAATAATCTGTTACCGACATCCCCCCTATATTCACAATAGTTATGTCATCAACTTCATCAATCGGGAGAGAATAGAATAACACGGCATCTGGATGGCATAACTGCATTTCATCCCTCACCCATTTTCGTCTGTCAGTGTCCGGCACATAAAATACATATTCTTCATCATAGCAAAGCGCTGAAGCCACATATGCAAATGACCTCGCATAGTTGATACAAACAAGTACATCATTATCTGTTGCATCAGCCACATCAGTAAGAATGGTCATATTCGTTTTAATATTGTCCACACGCATAAAAGATAATACATTTGAAGCATATATCATACTATTTTTATCTTTTAGCGATTTTTCAAACAATGTCCCTTTAATAATTATTATCAGAAACATTGATGTTACCGCCAATATGCCCATTCTTAATAATTGTTTGCTGTCAGTTTCCTTTGATGTTTTAACAGCAAACATTATCATAAGAAGCACAATGTATGCCCAGAAAAGCAGCATTCTCAACTGGCCAAACAACAGACAATTGTCATAATATGCATACGAATGTCCCAGCGCCAGCATAAACAAACAGCCCAGAACTGCCGTAATGAAAACAATCAACAGATTCCATTTTTTTCTTAAAACAAATAACAAACAACCGGCTGCAAAACCCACAGGAATCAGAACAATTCCAGCAGCTCCACAGAACAAGTACTCGGAAAACCTTTTGGGAAGCACCCTGATATTTGTAAAAAGTACAGAAAAATCAAATTCACCTGCCCCCCCTTCATACATAATCATATCCGGGTTAAGCGAGAAAAACAAAGCTTTTCCAGCTAACAACAATACTCCGCTCAGAACACCTGCTACCAGAAATATGAATGTCCTTTTCCCATAAAAATCCTTTTTTCTTTCTATGAACTCATATAACAGTATTAGTCCGACAAGGGCTATGGATGACTCCGTCAGAATATAAGAAACTGACATAAACAGCCCGGCAAGATAATAATTCTTTTTCTTCTCCCCCGGATCCTCCAGCATCAGAAATGCTGCTATGGCAAGGGGAAATCCGTCAGTTAATGACCTCGGGACAGAAGTCAATACATCCCACTGCCAGCTGCAGCTTACAGCAATCAGCAGAACCAGCCATGCACACAGTATTTTCCGTTTCTTTAATGCATAAATGGCACACATCACAAATGGACTCAGCCCCCAAACCATCGTCATAAACGGCAATGCGATATTCAGAGGGCATCCACACCAATAAAGCGGCACCGCTAACAAAGAGTCCAGCATACTGCCATAATCCTGTCCATAAAAGCATAGTTCTGGGAAATGACCATGGGCCATATGTACGGTCCCATACCACATAATAGCTTGATCATCATCAACATAAGCAAAGCAGTATCTAATACAAACGTATAAACGCCATATTAAATATCCTCCCCAAGCAATAAGGTATAAAATTCTGACATACAGGTATGTCTTTTCAATCTTTTCAGTATTATTACATTCCTGTTTGTCCATTTCGTCTGTATACCCTCAAAAACCGCACTTCGAAAAGTGCGGCATTTGCTGTAAATTGTATTTATGCAACCAAATAAAATCTTACAGGGAGATTATAATATATCTTCCCTGTATCATCAAATCAAACTTCCAATCGACATAGAAATATCTATCCCGTCTGATGACCCGGTGCGTCTTTTAGGTGCCTTTGTGGAGGAATGGACCTTTCCGACCTTTACGCTACCTATGAAAGGATCAGGAAAAATCAGGCTACACCACGTCAGATGCTCAAGATCATGATCTATGCCGCAATGAACCGAATTTACTCAAGTCGCGACATCGAATCTTCCTGCAAAAGAGATATCAATTTCATGTATCTTCTCGAAGGTGCCCCGGCGCCGGACCATTCCACGATTGCAAGGTTTAATCGCTGCATCTGTCACGGTGTTCAAAGCAGATAATGTCTGAAGTGGGAACAGTTCTCCTGGACCTTGGCGAGATTTCAGGTGAGAACATTTTTATAGACGGTACAAAGATTGAATCCGTAGCTAATAAGTATATTTTTGTCTGGAAAAAAGCCGTATCAAAAAATATGGTCAAACTTGGTGAAAAAATCTCCATGTTCTGTGCGGAATGCGAGGAACAGTACGGCATAAAGATTGTTTATGAAGACCAGATAACACTACAGACATTAAAAAGACTGAGAAAGAAGCTATACAAACTTAAGAAGGAAGAAGACGTCAAGTTTGTATACGGAACCAGAAAAAGAAAATCCGCACTTCAGCGTTCGATAGAAACTCTTGATGCCTACATCGACAAGCTTAATGAATACAAAGAAAAAATCAGAATCTGCGGGAAAAGGAACAGCTATGCGAAAACCGATACCGATGCGACTTTTATGAGAATGAAGGAATGCGCCATGCTCAACGGCCAATTAAAACCGGCGTACAACCTTCAGCACGGTGTTGATTCAGAGTATGTCACATGACTTGGTATTTATTCAACCCCAACGGACACAATGACACTCATCCCCCTCTTAAAGGACATGGAAAAACACATGTCATTCAAATATAAAAACATAGTTGCTGATGCCGGTTATGAAAGCGAAGAGAATTATGTTTTCATAGAGCATAACAATCAGGCAGGATATATAAAGCCTCAGAATTATGAATTATCAAAGACAAGAAACTATAAAAAAGACATAAGCCGACGCGAAAACATGGATTATGATCCGCAGACGGACAGCTATACCTGTAAGAACAGAAAAAAACTGTCAGCCGTAGCGACAAGAACAGAACGGACAGCTACCGGTTACCTGCGAAAAGTCACTATATATGAATGCAAAAACTGTCGTAACTGTCCTTACAAGAAATCCTGTATCAAAGGCAACAATTGTAAAACGCCTTTTAAAGACAGGAAGAAAAGGCTGTACGTATCAAGAAAGATGGAAGAAAAAAAGGCGGAATGTCTTGAGCGTATACTGAGTGATTTCGGTACGCAGTTAAGATTAAACCGAAGCATACAGGCAGAAGGTTCTTTTGCAAACGTTAAGGAAGATATGAACTTCAGAAGATATCTTTACCGCGGAAAGGAAAATGTTCTGGCACAAAGTACCCTGCTTGCAATCGGCTTTGATATAAATAAACTTCATCATAAGATTATGACAGGGCGAACGGGAACGCACCTGTTTGAACTAAAGAAAGCGTCATAATTTTAGAAAATCAAAATTCAATCTGAAAAAAGATGCCAGCGATAAAATTGGTCTGTTAAGGTTTAGCCAAAAATAAGTCAGAAGTTAAAAATAATAAAAAAACTTATAAAAAGAATATAGAAAAAGGGGCTGCGCTCTGTTGAATTACTCAACTAAAGAGACATTTTTTAGTTTTACTTAATCAGATATCATCATCGTCTATATTATTATCCTTGAATATATTATCAAACTTACCGCTTTCAAAGAAGTCGATCTGATCGTTTATCAGTTCCTTTAGGCCATCTTCCGTTTCTGTATAATCCTTATTGCGTGAGCCTGTATGCATGCATTCTGTTCCATCCGGACGATATATGGACAGGCTGCTTTTTCCGTATGTAACGGCAGTATATCCTCTGTATTCAACTTTCATATTATTCCTCCCGCATTAGTTGGGCTGGTGTAATATGATCCTTATAGCAACGTAGGTAATTTCATTTGTTCTATATTTGAAAACATCCATTTGAGATACATATGTGAAACTATAGTATTCAGAATGTCTTCATCTATCTCACCACTCGGCGTTGCAGTATCAAATTCCAGCTTATCTGTTATTTCAATATAATAGTAATGAATCCCAGAGTGTGTCTTTTCATATACCAACTCTCCGTTTTCATCCGGGAGGAGACAATAATATGCATATCCATAAGTATCTAATTCACTAAAACCATTACCTACAAAGTCCGCCCAGTAACACTTTCCTAACTCAGGTTTTTCGACCGTGTATCTGGGAATTCCGGTAGAATCTTTCGGAGCCATACTGGTCGGCACCACATCCTCGGGGTAGAGGCTGATATAGACTCCATCTTCAGACTTTCCAAGCGTAGGGACCCTGTCAGTTATCCTTCGTACATAATATTTTTTTCATTGATCGTAAATATAATATAGTCCAACCCACTGTCTTCTATAGTTACACCATCATCCTCTATATGGCACATATACACAGGCATACCATCTCCTCCAATCTCACTTCCATCAGCATAATGATACATGACCTTATAGTGGTTCTTCGGTACTTCTGAGTTATCATTTTTATTATTGTCGGTTTCTGGTACTTCGGTGGTGTTACTTGCACTGTTGTCGGCTTCGTTGTTGTCAGCAACCGGAGTTTCATAGATCTCGGTCGCTTCTTTTTCGGTAGTTTCAGGTTCCTCTTCAGTCTTTGTATTTTTTCCGCATGCTGCCACTGCAAATGAAAGTAATACTGCGAAAATTGAAATTAACAGTTTTCTTTTCATTCATTGTTAAACAATATGTTTTTCTCCAGTTACGTGAGTCTTTTTGACACTAATCAAAAGACACGTAGTAAAGTTACTCCCCCTCCCCTGGTTAGCCAGCGCTAACCAGAGCTATAATTGTCTTTTTTTACTAAAATTTTCTGGATTTTATAACTTCGCAAGCATAGAATGCGTACTCCCGCATTCATCGCTTCGCTCCCATTTAGGGTGCCCCCTGATACCCCGTTTAACCATCAAATAACATATATATAATTGCCAGTATGTTTCGTCTCATCTTCCTACATACACTCGTTTTTTTTGCGGTTTCAATCCGCAAATAACATCCTCATATTCACTCCAAGATGATGCGCCCACATCACTCCAAATCTCTTCTTCTGTTCGCTCCATAAATTTGCCGGCGCGATTTTTTTGATAATTTGATACATTTGATTTTTGTTCTTTCATCTCATAATTCTCGCGTACCGCCTTTATCAACCATCCCGTTTTGTTCATAATATCCACGGTCTGTGATTCAAGGATTTTCTTTGCTTTCTCAAGCCTTGTCACATTATTCCCGGACACCCTTATCAAGGTTTTAATATCCTTTTTTGTAAGATCAGGAAACATAGCAGCGATTGTACTATACAATTCCATTTTTTCGATTTCATATTCTTCCTCTTCGACAGGAACAACAACACTTTCACTTGTTGTTGATATATTTATATCTTTATTTTCTTTTTCTATTTTGTTATTTATTTCCGTTGGGCTGTCCGTGTCGGTAGAGCCGTGTTGGTTTAACCGTGTCGGGAAATCCGCCACGGTTGATCCCTCTGGAAAAACTTCTATTTCCGTTGTAAATCTTCCTTTTTCGCCCCTCCGCTGAGTTCTTTTTAGATATCCGCAGCTTTCCAGATTTTGCAAAGAAGATCGGATCGCATCTTTTCCATCGAGAGATATGGCGCTTAATCCGGCTATGCTGAATTCCCAACCATCAGGAAGAGAACAAAGCATGCACAATACGCCCCTATCCCTCATTGAAAGTCTTGTGTCATGGAACATATGATTCGATACTATTGTGAAATTATTTTGTGTTCTGTTTTTAAGGATCGGCATATTCATTCTCCTTTATTCAAAGAGCAAAGTTTAATACAAAACAAAAACTCCATGAATCTACTGATATGATCCACAGAGATTGTCTGTTCTAACTTTTGTTCTAACCAAAAGTCATTTTTTAAATATTTATTCCATGTTATCGAGAATTAAAAGTTGGAAATATGTTTTCAGAAAACCAATATTTAACCGGTTTTATAACTAAAAATATATTAGAATTAAAGCAAAAATGATATTCGGGACGCAGAGGTCGCAAGTTCAAATCTTGTCGCATCGATATATTACGGATCCTGTGGGTCCGTTTTTTCATTATCAGACTCATCCAGACCGTAGGCAGCTTCCTGCGCGTCAATAAAATCCCTTATCTCTCCTCCTACATCCACCTCATCATACACCTTCTCTTCTTTCTCTCCCCAGAGGGTGTCGTACTCTTTATGCTTTTTCTTCTCCAACAGTTCTCTGGCCTGCATATTCTTGGCAACCTGATACATCTTGTCATCATATTCCATGAGTTTTTTCTCATCCGACTGAGGAACGATGTCACCGTTTGCCATACGCCTGAATACCATCATGATCTTCCCCATATCTTTGGCATATTCTTCCATGGCATCACCCTGCTGTTCGGCCGAATTTACATTCTGAATACCCGCAACATACTCACTGTAGTGCTCTCTCTGTTCACGAAGCTTCTCTTCCATAGCTCTGGCTTCTTCGGATATCTCAAGCGCAACACCATTTTCATCCACAGGCTTTTCATTATGCAGCAATGCACTGACCTGTGACCTAAGTGCCGGATCATCCTGAAGTCTTTTTATTGACCTGCTGTCAAAATATGAATTTTTAGCATCAGGATTAACCAGCATATCGTGTCCTCCTCTATCCAATGACCACTGAAATCATTCCAACAATCAATTTTAGATCGGTTATAAATCAGTCGCCTTTTTAACTATATATATATATCTTGCCATCTCTTTAGAATAATCCTCAAAGGACTTATCCGCATAATCGGTTTGTGCTACAAGCATATCATACCATTCCCCGTTTCCTTCCTTCTCGAATTCTTCCTTAAAGGAAAGCGCCGCTTCTCTTTTCCTTCGAAGAAGATCATATGATTCCCGGCTGATGTCTATGCACTCATAAGATATATTCTTTTCCGTCAGCACCTTAGCTAAAACAGAGGTTCTTTCGTTCTCTGTTTTGGGCATCACATCGCCTTCCTGATAGAATGCCATAAATACACCGGTACTTTTTAGCCATCTCATGATCTGATCCACGAATTTTGACATATCCGGTGCGAAGTACATGGTATCGAGAGAGATAATGACATCAAACATTTCCGACTGATATTCGATCTTTCCCATCATCCCCTGACGAAAATCCGAATTATCTATGAATAATTCTCTTGCTGTTTCTATCGCCTTCCCGGAATAATCAAATCCATGAATAAAAGCGCCCGTCTTCTTCTGAACGTATCCCAGAACCTTTCCGTTCCCGCAGCCGATATCGAGAATATGTGCCTGTCCGTCTTTCGGAACATACGGGAGGATCCGATCTATCTGACTTATATCACTGAATCCATCCTGAGAAAAATCCTCGCCGAAGGCCTTCCTGCAAAACTCTCTGAAAGCAACCGACTCCTTTGCCATCATATAAAACTGTTCATATTCTTCATAAAAAAGAAGCTCTTTTAATTCCAATCCCATATCTCCGTTTATGTCTTCACTCAGGTCTGATCTTATATTTACATTTTATCCTTTTCTTTGAAATGCAGGAATGACAATATGCCTATCGGAAGAAAATATAAGCACCAAATCTCCAGTGCTATCGTTCCTCCGTTTGATGAAGAGCCGCCACCTCCAATAAACATGCCTGTCATCGGAAGTATCAGGCAGCCCGGGAAAAACAGGCCATGCAAAAGCAATAATATCTTAAGCGCCTTATCTTTACCGTTTTCTGCTTTTATCGTCAGTCCGATAAAGAATGTCGAAAGCGCCATAATACCGTATCCCAGCATATCCAGATTGAACATAAGCCCCATAGAACTGTAACCCAGGACCCGCATTGCGTCCTCTCCCAACTCCTCATTGATGACCGTTGTGCACTGAGTAAAATAAACGATCATTACCAGGGTTGCATATACTCCTGACATCACAAGTGCTGTTCTTCCCGCTGCTTTTTTATCCTCCGCGCACTCCGCATCAAATGCCGCGATCATGCAGATAAAACTTATCGACAACAATATACATACAAAATAGCTTCCATAATTAAATCCGAACAACCCGAATATCGCAAAAGCGATGACCGTTGCCGCATTGAAAAGTGAACCGATCATTCCTATCTTTCCGTTCATTAATTTAATTCCTCCTTGATCATACCTTTTACATCTTAAACTTATTTTTTATCTGAAATCATTATAGCTAATTCTAATTAGCCGTCAATATGTGCAAAAAAAACCTGCTTACAGAAAGTAAGCAGGCAACAGATCATTTTGCAGAGCGCTTCTTAACTGTTCCGGCCGTCCCGGCTGTTCCGGTATGCCGACGCGCGCCGGACGGATTTCCCGAGCTTAAGTGCCGGAGCACAACGTCCTTAGGTACGCCTAATGACACAAGACGCAAGACACCGAATTCTTCCTGCATCTTATGAAAATATTTACGGGTTCCCGCGATAGAACCGTTGAATATCAGTGTGGAAAGCCCCTGTGTATATACGATACAGTCACGTATAAATGAAGCTGCCATTTCCTCAGTTACATTATAGTCGGCAAATTCCTGTGAAATAGCCTTTTTCAGGTCCCCATATGTAGGGATCATTGTATTTTTTACCTTCGGGACCTTTGTAAATCTTATAAATTCCGAAATATTAGGCTCATCAAAAACAAAATCCACGGATTTCTTTCCCACTAAAGCCAGTGCTGCGCTTGGCAATATGGAACCATCTCCGTTTATAATATGCTCCGCTATCTTGGAGTTCATATATGTCGTCGCCTTAACGAGCAATTCCGAGCGAAGTCCGTCCATGCTTCCGAACTGCCAGGATATAGGTTGTGTGGACATCCTGAGTTCTCTGGCTATCCTGCTAATATTGACAGCATTGCATCCCTCATTCCGAAGGAGCTCAAATGATTTTTCGAGTATTTCTTCTTTTGTGATCAGATTCTTGCGTCCCATTTTCAGCTTCCTTATCTCTCAAGTTATATTTCCGACTGTCCAAATCCAGCAACTCCCAAAAACCCCGAAAATACACCCGTCTCTGAACCCTCACCCATATTACACTATTTTGACAATATATTTAACTCTCTGTGATGAATTCATTCATATTTTCCGGAACGGAGTTGCATTTATATAAACTCTTTATATATTAGTTTTTTGCCTCCTCATTGTCAAGAATAACTGCCTTATAACAGCTTTAAGATCAGCGTCTCGTAAATTGACATCCGCTATATTGCTGTTTTAAGAATTATGTTATAATTGAAGATATTTTGATCGATCTGCTGAGGGAGAGAGCATTGAAAAAACTTCTTTGTTTCCTGGGTGAATTAAATATCGACTTCCAGACTGATCTGGCCAAAGCACTGGCACAGACTGTTGATAAAAATGACTGCAGCATAGATTTCGTCGTCAACTTCAATGTTGATGTTGCAAGCGTACTCTTCGGAGAACTTGAAAAGCGTATCATTTATATTCCGGATCTGGATTCCTACGACGGTATCATTATTTGCCCCGATACTTATGGGATCCCGGGTCTTGATGAGATGATTGGTAATTACCTGGAAAAGAATGCTCACTGCCCCGTTGTTTCGGTACGGGTCGAAGATGACAGATTCTACAGCGTTCTCTATGACGATTATATTCCCATGTTTGAAATGACCGAGCACCTGATCGAGAAACACCATCTCACTCGTATCTGCTTCATGACTGGACGAATGGAACTCAGTGATGCTCACGTCCGTCTCAGTGCCTACCTTGACGCAATGAAAAAACATAACATCGAGGTCACTCCGGGAATGATCTTCTATGGTGACTATTGGCGGGAAAAGGGCGATGAAGCGCTGGAATTCTTCCTTACAAAGAACGAGGAACGTCCCGAAGCGGTAGTCTGCTCCAATGACTATATGGCGATAGCTGTTGCCAATGCCGCCATCAAAAGAAATCTCAGAATACCGGATGACATAGTTATCACCGGTCTGGACGATATAGATGAAGCACGTTACTATATACCCTCAATCACAAGCATCCATCCTTCAACTGAACAGCTTGCCGATAAGATCATCACGATGTTAAAAAATGTCTGGTCCGGCAATGAACAGGATAAGATCAGTAAGCTTCCCCTTGAAAATATATACAGGAACAGCTGCGGATGTAAAAAAGATATCGACACAAGTCAGTTCCAAAAACTCTATCTCGAGAAGGAACTGTATGTTGCAGCACTCAACTTCAGCCCTTACTTCGGACTGGAATTCGAGAACGTTGATACATTCGAGGAACTTGTAAGAGCTGTCCATTTAAGACTTGCATATAAAGCCTACGGAAGCCCCGACGACTTCGGTACGATCTTTTTCTGTATGTGTGATGAATCCGAATACAATAAAGAAGATGCAGTTGAGAAACATCTCAATTGTACCGAATATATGTATCTCAAAGCGATCATCTCCGGTGACACTGTAAGTCCCCATGATATCCGCTTCAAGCGAAGTGAACTGATCCCTGAGGAATACAGACGCAGATCATCATCCCTGTTCATCTTCGATCTTCACAGCAAAGATGACTGCTACGGATATATCGCTATTCAAAATGATAACATCGAAAAAGTAAAGAATATAATCAAGCCTTTGGTATTCTCCATCAACAACGCTTTAGAGCGTATCAAGATGTACTCTGAGAATCAGGCTATCAATCAGATACGTGCCCAGTCTTACAACGATCCCCTCACAGGTATTCCCAACCGCCGTGGAATGGAGCGTTATACAACGCGACTCATGGAGCGTCTCAGATATTCCGACGAGAAATACTGTCTCATGAGCATAGATATGGATGGTCTGAAATATATCAACGATACTTTCGGACATCTTGAAGGTGACAGGGCACTCACCGCAGCTGCTAATCTGCTTAATGATGCAAAGCCTGACGGCGGAATAATCTGCAGAACAGGCGGTGACGAATTCGTAGCGATATTCATATCATCAGCGGAAAAGGATGCCACAGACTTCATAGCCAGAGTAGAAGACGCCATCAAGGCAGCCAACTCAACCGGCGAATACCAATATGATCTGTCCGTCAGCATAGGTTATGAGTTCTGTAATAAAGACAGCGATATGCTCATGAGTCTTCATATTGCAGACAATAAAATGTACGAATCCAAAAAGAAAAAAAAGAAAAACCGCAAAGACTGATGTCTTGCGGTTTTTTCTTTCTGTCATCACTCCGTATCAAACACTCTGTTTACTGTCGCTTTATACTCCGCCAGATCATGCGCACGTCTGATGAGCCTTAATGTTTTCTCTGAGTCCTTTGTATTGGATGCCAGGAAGTTCCACAGCTCTTTCATCTTAAACAGAGTATTTCTTTCATCCTTATAGACACTGAAATATGCATCACACAAAGCTCTGACGTATTCTTTTAATCGGCTTATATATGTACCGTCAGCCTCTGTCCCTTTTATACGTTCCGCCAAAGCCGGATCTGCCAAAAGCCCTCTTCCTATCATTACAGCCTGAATCCCCGGATGATCCTTAAATATTTTTTCATAGTCCTGAGGACTCTTTATATCACCGTTATAGATAACGGGATGAGTGCTTTCTTCATACATATGATCAAATACATCCATATGTACGCTCCCGCCGTAATACTCATCCTTAAGCCTCGGATGAATGATAAGCGTACTTATGGGGTAGCGGTTGTAGACCTTTAAGATATCCTCCGCTTCCGATACAAATGACATACCGATACGAGTCTTAACACTTATCTCCGGTACTCTTCCGCCCTCGGGCCCTGCAGTCTCAAGCTCCTTAAAGAGGCTTTCAAAAAACGCATCCAGCGCGCCTGTATCGGCTAACATCGCCGCGCCCCTTCCGCCTGCCGTAACTGTGCCTGACGGACAGCCACAGTTGATATTAATCTCCCCGTAACCGTACTCCGTGCAAAGCTTCACTGCCGTATGTGCAGTCCTTATGGGATCTTTTGACAGGAGCTGTGGTATAAGGGTTATCCCTCTATTATTTTCCGGATCTATATCACGCCTGTATTTCGGTGGAAGCTTATCCTTTTGAGATGTAGGTATGAAAGGGGAATAGAACCTGTCTATCCCCCCAAAGAATCTGTTATATACGTTTCTGAAAATATAGCCTGTGATCCCTTCCATCGGGGCAAAACAGACTTCTGTTTTTATATCACTCATTTATGAATACTGGACATACATAATGTGCTCATGTATACTAATATGATACAAAGTGATCCGATCGAATATGTATCTCATATACATGTTACTGATATTGGGAGGGGCAAAAATGAAATCTACCGTAAAAAAAACCGTAAAAAAGAATACAAAGACATCTGCACAAAAACGCAAGGCTAAAGTCGATACGGATAGTTACGGCAAGATCATAAAGGATCTCCGTATTGAATGCGGTCTGACCCAGAGCAAGGTTGCCGAAGCCCTTGGTGTTACCCCCGGCTACATCAGCAACGTTGAGAACAACCGTGCCTCAATGTCGCTTAAGATCCTTATCTACTACGCAAAACTCACCGGGAGAACCCTGGATGATATCGTAGGACTACTGGAGCCTTCGTATACTCAGGATTCTCTCGATAAGAAGATATCACATCTTACTTCATCCATGACTCCCGCTGAGAAAAAAAGACTCATCAAGATGATAGAGCTGATGCGTTAGGATCACATCATCTGGAGAGAACGTGCCTTTATCTCGGGGTACTCGAATATTCCATCCTGACCTGACAGCAGGATATTCATGATAACTCCGCAGACAGCTCCTGCCTCTTCTTTATTCTTCTCTTCAGAGAACTGTATCTTCTGACCGCCCTTTGTATTGATAACAAGCCTGTAAAGACTTCCGCCGTAGTTACCTGCGGCTGCAAGCTGCATGCTGTCTATGCAGTCTCCGTTAACGATACTACCGTCCTGTGCAGCAAAAAATTTCATGACACTTCTCCTTTTTCTGCTTAATTTATATAAGTATAACTTATATTAAAAAACATATTTCGCTAAAATTTTACTGTTATATTTATCAGCTATTTCAGACGTATCTTATCCTGATTTACGCCTTCTTAAGGTTACTCCTTATCCTTAAGATATCGCCTTCCTCCGGAAGCTCCTCCAGCTCAAGCCATATTTCCTGCCCGGGATGGGGGCATGCATCAACAGGATGCTTATCCGCATCATACATATGCAGGACTTTGACACTGATATCGCGGCCGTCTGTCTTCATTATCTCTATCACATCACCTGTGCAGAACTTATTTTTCTGATATATCTTAGCCAGTCCGTCACGCACCTCAGCCACGATCCCCAGATAAACAGACTCGCTTACGTAAGTATTGCTCTCGTAAATCTGGCTGTTCTCATCAGGTTTTCCAAAGTAGAAGCCTGTTGAGAACTGTCTGTACGTACACTGTGATATTTCTTCTTTCAGCCAGTCCAGATGCGCTCTGTAAGTCTCTTCGCTTTCGAGGCACCAGTCTATTGCCTTTCTGTATGTCCTGGCCGCAGATGCAACATAGAGAGCAGTCTTCATTCTTCCCTCTATCTTGTAACTGTCTATTCCCGCATCCAGCATTTCAGGGATATGCTCCACCATGCACAGATCCTTGGAATTGAATATAAACGTACCTCTCTCATTCTCTTCTATGGGAAGATACTGCCCCGGTCTGCTCTCTTCCGCCACAGCATATTTCCATCTGCAGGGATGGGTACATGCGCCTCTGTTGGCATCCCGTCCTGTAAAATAGTTGGAAAGAAGGCAGCGACCCGAATAAGAGATGCACATGGCTCCGTGGATGAAACTCTCTACTTCCATGTCCTCAGGAATATTGTCCTTTATCTCTCTGATCTCCTTAAGCGACAACTCTCTTGCAGTAACCGCCCTCTTCGCTCCCTGCTCATACCAGAAGCGGAATGTGCCATAGTTTGTATTATTAGCCTGAGTGGAAACATGGATATCTATCTCGGGGCATACACGCCTTGCGATCATAAACATTCCGGGATCGGATATAATCATCGCATCGGGCTTTATAGCCTTAAGCTCTTCAAAATATCTTTCCGCTTCCTTAAGATCGCCGTTATGAGCAAGTATATTAGCAGTCACATGGACCTTAACACCGTGAGCATGGGCATAGGCAACGCCTGCCTCCATATCTTCACGTGAAAAATTCTTCGCCTTGGCGCGGAGACTGAACACCTCACCTCCGACATAAACCGCATCGGCGCCGTAATTGACTGCTGCCTTTAAAACCTCCAGACTTCCCGCAGGAAGCAGAAGCTCGGGCTTTTTCCATTTTCTTTTTTTATTATTTTCTTCTGTCATTTATAATTTTACCGTTACTGCAGTACCATCGCCTTCCGCCAGTATAAGCGTATTCAGGTCATCCCTGTGAGTCAGTTCATAGAGGTAATCCCTCATCCTCGAATGGATGGTCCTGTCGCGTCTGCGTACAGCATATCTTGATTCCAGTATGTCGCCGTCATGCATGATATTATCGGATATAAGCAGTCCGCCCTTTCGAAGCAGCCTTAAAACATCCGGAAGCCACTGTAGGTACTGTGCCTTGGCGGCATCCATAAATACTATATCAAACGAGCCCTCAAGCCTCGCCAATGCATCGTCTGCATCTTCTTCAAGAAGAGTGATAAATTCCGAAGCATTACATTCCATAAAATTTTTCTTTGCTATCGGTATCCTCTTCTCATATTTTTCTATCGTGGTTATATGCGCCTTTTTTCCTGACGCTTCCCACATCGCGAGTGCCGAAAAACCTGTCGCAGTACCGACTTCCAGTATCTTATCCGCACCTGTCATACGGACAAAAAACGAAAGTATGCGTCTCGTCCCCTCGCGTATTATCGGAATCCCCCCTTCAAGGGATTCCCTTCTGATCTGTTCAAGCCATTCAGGCATTCCGGGATCCAGTGATTCAAAGTATGACTCAAGCCTTGAATTCATACTTACCGCAATGTCTGAAAGATTACTCTCCTCCAATTTCATCCTCCGATGCGGAGCCGCCTTCTTCATCAAGCGGCTTTGAAGCTTCGCTGTTACCGCTTTCGATCATATCCGACAGATCATCTTCTTCCCCTGATCCGGCAGCCATGACCGCCATCATCTCATCGGGTGTCATGGACGTATTGAGCTCGTAAATTCCGGGTTGGAGTCTCTCATGGTAATCTGAAAACATCTCGTGAGCATAGAAAAGAAACGCGCTTCTGATCAGGCCCTTTTCCTCAAGGATCTCCCCGATCTCCATAACGGACTTGCCCTCTACGATAGCTACGGACATGGTCATTCCTGGCTCCGGTGATACCGGTTCCTCCGCAAAGACACGATATCCGAAATCATATGCTTTACCTGCCCACTTATATACAAGTGATACGATAAACATGACCATTACTATCGATATGACTATCTTAACTATTGTCCAAACAATCTTCTTACTGCTCATCACTCAAAATCTATGCCTCTAACCAATCTGGTATTAATCTCCTGGATCATCCTGCAAAGCCCAAGTTCCGCATCAAGGAAAGCCCTGACCCTGGGTTCCTCCGTCAACTCCAGATTGTCTTCCTGAAACTTTTCGATCCTGTCCTGCAGCGTGCCGTCGTCCGGCTGCTGGTTCAGCTTGTAACTCTCTATACGGAACACGTTGACACGTCTGAAGAGCTCAGGTTCCGCCTTCAGCGTCTTCTTGCACCTGTCGTACTCCTTATAGATATTTGAGTGTTTTACAGCTTCGACAAGAACGTAAAGTTCATTTTCAACTTCAACCATATCAGTCAGCCTCTAAGATAACCGGCAGTACCATCGGTCTGCGCTTTGTTTTCTTCCAGATAAACTCCGTAACGGCATCCTTGATATTATTCCTCAATCTGCCGTGATCAACATTCTCGTTGCATCTCTCATAATAATCCACAACGGAATCATCAACTACCATACGAATGTCCTCAAGAAGTTCATCCGCTTCCTTCACATATACGAATCCCCTGGTGATGATCTCCGGTCCGGATACCACTCTTTCCTCTGCATCTATAGCCATTACTATGACCATGATACCGTCTGCCGCAAGCTTCTGTCGGTCACGCAGTACGGCGTTACCCACATCACCTACTCCGAGGCCGTCTACAAATACCACGCCTCTCTGAACCTGTGATACTATATCGGCTTTCTCATTCTCAAACTCCAGCACGTCTCCGCTGTGCATGATGATGATATGATCACTGTCATATCCGAGAGACTCCGCTATCTTTGCCTGAGCCTTCAGATGTCTGTACTCGCCGTGAACAGGCAGAGCGTACTTCGGTCTGGTAAGCGAATATATAAGCTTGATCTCTTCCGTGCACGCATGTCCCGATACATGTGTATCCTGGAAAATAACATCCGCACCCTTAAGGAAGATCTCGTTAATGATCTTGGTCACCGGCTTCTCATTTCCGGGGATGGGATGTGACGAAAATACCACTGCATCCCTGGGGGTGATCACAACCTTCTTATGAGTTCCGTTTGCCATTCTCGAAAGAGCCGCAAGGCGTTCACCCTGGCTTCCCGTGGTGATGATGACCTGCTTCTCATCCGGATAATCCCTGAGTTTGTCAAGATCCACAAAGGTATCTTCCGGGGCGCTGAGTCTTTCGAGATTAAGCGCTGTCTCGATTATGCTGACCATGCTGCGTCCCTCTATGGCAACCTTTCTGCCATACTCATGGGCTATGTTTATTATCTGCTGAACTCTGTCAACGTTGGATGCAAAAGTAGCAATGATGAGCCTTTTATGCTTCTGCTCCTCAAAGATATTCCTGAGAGTATTCCCAACGGTCCTCTCAGAGGGCGTAAAGCCCGGACGCTCCGCATTGGTGCTGTCACACATAAGGGCCAGCACTCCTTTTTTGCCAAGCTCACCGAATCTCTGCAGATCTATTGCATCACCGAATACGGGAGTATAGTCTACTTTGAAGTCACCCGTATGAACGATGATACCCTGCGGTGTGTAAATTGCCAACGCAGCAGCATCAACGATGCTGTGATTGGTACGAATAAATTCCACATGCAACGCGCCGAGGGTTATGGTCTGGCCGAAGTTGATGGTCTTACGGATCGTGCTGTCCATGAGTCCATGCTCCTCAAGCTTACGCTCGATGATCCCCATTGTAAGCCTTGTAGCATACACCGGAACATTTATCTGCTTCAGTATGTAAGGAAGTGCTCCGATGTGATCCTCATGTCCGTGAGTGATAACGAAACCCTTCACCTTTTCTATATTCTCCTGAAGATATGTCACATCCGGGATCACAAGATCAACACCGTACATATCGTCTTCCGGAAAACCAAGTCCACAGTCAACGACGATTATGCTGTCCTCATACTCGATGACCGTGATGTTCATTCCAATCTGTTCAAGACCGCCTAAGGGAATGATCCTAAGCGGAGATGCACCTTCTGTACTTTTTTTCAAAATCTTTCTCTCTGATATCAGCTGATGTCGGTATCATCCAGCAGGCCTTCAAATATCTGACTTACGGCCTCCAGTTCTGTTTCATCCGACACTATAGTAAAAACAGCCTCAGTATCCTCCTTCCCTGATTCATCTTTTAAAATATAAGCCTCTGCATCGCCCTCGGGCTTATCTGCCGCAAGGTAATAGCTGACGCCTCCTAAAGTTGTCTGTTCGACAACGTAAAGTTCTATCTCGCTTCCGTCATCGGAAGTCATTGTTATCTTACTTTTTTCGTTCATTCTCTGTCCTGTCCAGATAGTTCTGCAATATTATCATCGCAGCTATCTCGTCAACATATTCTTTGAAATTCTCACGTCTGATTCCGGTCTCACGCATATATTCCTCTGCTTCCACCGTTGTGAGTCTTTCGTCCTGCATATGAACCGGAAGTCCCGTCCTGCGCTCAAGCATCTCCTTGAACTCAAGCGTCTTCCTGACTCTCTCTCCGTCACTTCCGTCCATGTTCTTGGGATCACCGAGAACTATCTCTGTAACCTCATTCTCAAGGATAAGTTCTTCAATACGTGCGAGAGTCTTGCGAAGCTTGTCGGGCCTCTCACGCCTTATTATCTCTTTGCCCTGAGCAGTGATAAGAAGCGGATCGCTGATGGCCACGCCCACAGTCTTACTGCCGAAATCGAGTCCGATTATCCTCATTCCGCCTCTTCATCCCAGTGGTTGTACTTGATATATTCCGTAAGCATCTCTTCAACAAGCTCGTCACGTTCAGCTTTCATGATGATGCTGCGAGCGTTCTTGTGACTGGTGATATACGTCGGATCACCTGACATGATATATCCCACGATCTGGTTAACGGGATTGTAGCCTTTTTCGGTAAGTGCAACAAAAACCTCGTTAAGGATCTGCTTAACTCCGCCGGGTTCCTCCGTCTGAACCTTAAAAAACTGTGTATTATTTAAATCCGCCATTCTTATATCACCTCGTCGTGCTGTTTAAAAACATTCGGATAAAATTATATCTTAAATCAGGGCTTTTTTCAAACTACAGGGTGATCTCGGAAATGTCTCCGGCTTTCCATTTTGCCCCATCGGGAACGGCCATCTTCACTTCGATATATTCTCTTGTATGCCCTCTCATAAGCCGTTTGCCGTCTTCTTCCACTTCCTCTTCCCAGAGGACTTCCGCTCTTTTTCCGGAGTGTCTTTCCCTGTAGCTGTCCTCAAGCTTCTTCTCGACTTCTTCAAGTCTGTCGCTCCGTGCCGCCTTCTCAGCCTCAGTGATCTGCCCCTTCATTCCCGCTGCCACCGTTCCGTGGCGTCTTGAATATTTGAATATATGGATCTCGAAAAAGCCCGCCTTTTGTGCAAATTCGAGCGTCCGGACAAATTCTTCTTCCGTCTCGCCCGGGAAGCCGACAATGATATCCGTTGTGATAGCCGGATCATCAAAGCTGCGTCTCAACCGCTCCACACATTCCAGATACTCTGCTGTATCATAATGCCTGTTCATGCGCTTAAGCACGGTATCAGAACCGCTCTGGAGAGAGAGATGGAAATGGGGACACAGCTTTTGTAAGCCTGCAAGCGCCTGTACAAAAGATTCCGTCATAATACGGGGTTCCAGGGAGCTTAGCCTTATCCTGTCGACCCCGGGGATCTCATTTATGGCTCTCAGGAGATCCAGCAATCTTTTTTCTCCGAAAGTATCGGAAGGAACTATCTTTCCCGGTATATCAAAGTCGGTACCGTAGGAACTTACGTGTATCCCCGTAATTATAAATTCCCTGCAGCCTTCTCTGACAAGTCCCTCTATCTCTTTGATTATCTCCTCCTTGCTCCTGCTTCGCACGCGGCCTCTGGCCATGGGTATGATGCAGTATGAGCAAAACTGATTACAGCCGTCCTGGATCTTGATATAGGCGCGCGTATGCTCGCTTATCCTTCCCAGCTGCATATCCTCGTAAGGAGATGGTCCTTTCAGGTCATCAACTATCTCTGTCTTTTCCTTATCGCCCGCTTTATAGCGTTCAATGATCTCCGCAAGCTTTCCCTTTTCATTATTGCCTACTTTGATATCAGCCATGTCTTTAGGCGCGTCCTGTCCTTCGGAAGTCTGAACATAGCAGCCGACAGCTACCACCAAAGCGTCCGGATTCTTCCTCTTTGCACGGTTTATCATCTGTCTGCTTTTGCGATCCGCGATATTTGTCACGGTACAGGTATTGATGATATATACATCTGCTTCTTCTTCAAACGGGACTATCTCATAGCCGGCTCTTACGAGTGACTCTTCCATGACATCCGTTTCGTAAGCATTTACCTTACATCCCAGATTGTGAAATGCTGCTTTTTTCATGATTACAATGACCGTCTTTCTTGACTTATAAAGCCTTATGTTCTATATTTAGCTTAGGTTGCGGGGTTTTTTCTTTAACAGCTCAGATTATACAGGAGGAATTTTTTTATATGAAAAAAACTGAAATTCTGATCGATTCCATAGACAAAGTTAAGGCTTTTGTAAATGAAATTTCAAAGTTCGATTGTGATTTCGATCTGATCTCCGGCAGATATGTCATTGACGCGAAATCGATCATGGGTATCTTCAGCCTGGATATTTCCAAACCCATCGAGCTTGATATTCATGAAGAAGACGAAGCTGAAATCAACAAGATCATGGATATCATCAGTCCTTACCTGTCAAAATAAATCTTATTTTAAACGCGGCGGATCTGCTCCGCCGCGTTTTTTATATCTTGATCGATTCTCATTCCTCGCTATCGGTTTCCGTCACCCTGATGCTCTCGTGTTCTTCAACTTTCCAGAGCTCGCGTCCGTCCACCGCAGTATCTATCATGCGGTCTATCTCATTCGCAAGGAACTCCTCATGCTTTCTGATGCGCTTCGCGGAAGGCTTTGTAACAGGATGCTTCGCAACCCATATGGTACAGCAGTCTTCGAAAGGAAGTATGGAAGTCTCAAAGGTTCCTATCTTCTCCGAGATCTCGACTATATCCTGCTTATCGAATCCTATGAGAGGTCTGAATACAGGTATCTCTTCCACGACTTCATTTGTAACTGTGAGAGACGCCATTGTCTGGGATGCCACCTGTCCGATAGATTCTCCCGTGATAAGTGCCTGACAGTCTGTCTGCAATGCTATCCTCTCGGCTATCCTCATCATATATCTTCTCATGATTATCGTAAGCTCATCATGAGGACATTTGTCGTAAATATACTTCTGTATCTCAGTAAAGTTGACTACATGAAGCCAGATGGTTCCGGCAAAACCCGACACGATAGCCGCAAGATCCACAACCTTCTGCTTAGCGCGTTCGCTCGTATAAGGCGGAGCGTGGAAATAAACCGCATTGAGGACCACGCCTCTCTTGGCGATCATATATCCGGCAACCGGAGAATCTATACCTCCCGAAAGAAGAAGCATTGCTTTTCCGCCGGTTCCGATGGGCATTCCCCCTGCCCCGGGTATCGTTATGGAATAAAGATAGATCTCTTCACGTATCTCTATATTGATCTTCACTTCCGGGTCACGTACATCAACACGCATCTCGGGGAATCTCTCAAGAATGCGGCCACCCATTTCCGCATTGATCTCCATGGACTCCATGGGATAATTCTTCCTGGCGCGTCTTGCATTAACCTTGAAGCTGAAATTCTTATCCGGATACTGACGATCGATATACTCCATCACGCGTTCGCTCAGATCGTCGAATCCCTTATCCTCCAATACAACTACCGGACAGATGGATGTGATGCCAAAAACTTTCTTCAGTGCTTCCAGGGCTCCGTCATAGTCAAAATCGCCTTCCGCCTCAACATGCACTCTGCCGCGTGTCTTTGACACAATAAAAGAACCGTCAACCTCTTTAAGCGCTTTGCGTATCCTTTTTAAAAGGGCGTCCTCAAAGAGATTACGGTTTTTTCCTTTGATCGCTATCTCTGCGTATTTAATTAAAAATGCCTGAAACATATCTTTCCTTACTGACTTAATCTGTTCTTTAATTCCGTGTACTGCTGCTGACTGATGGGGATCATCTCACCGTTGCGCATAGTCGCCTGATACCGTTCGATATTCTCCACCTGTCGGAGATTGACTATGTATGAACGGTGGCATCTGAAGAACTCTCTCTCCGGAAGTATCTTCTCAAGATCCGATATCTTCATATGCATGGTCAGCTTCTTATCACTGAGTGTTATCTCAATATCCCTGGCCTGACTTTCGAAGAAATATATATCTTTATAATCCAGGTTATAATACTTACCCTCGCAGTTGACCGCAAGTCCGTCCTTCTGCTCGTGACTTCTGTAAGAAAGAAGCAATGCTTCCCTCAACTGTTCCTTATCAACAGGCTTCTTCAGGTATCTGAGCGCCCTGACACGATATCCGTCAAGAGCATAATCCGATGTCATGGATATAAAGATGATATCCAGCTGCTCGCCAAATCTCCTAAGCTTCTCAGCCGCCTCAATACCATTCATTCCCGTCGACAGAATATCCGAAAGGAGACAGTCAAAATGCTGTCCCGGCTTACTCAGTGTATTCGCCATCTGTCCTATATCGTCAAATGTATGTATTTCGTAAGATATACCCTCCTCATTCAGAACCTGCTCTGTAAGCATCTTATTAAGCTGGAGGGATGTAGGCTCATCATCACATACTGCGATACGAAACATATGATTCTCCTGTCAAAATTATAAAGATCTGTTAGTCTCTATATTATGATAAAGGGTTATATTTCTTTTTTTAAGTATATCAGAATCGGTATTTCATTACAATAAACCCTAAAAATCCCTCTGCCAAAAATGCAGAGGGATAAAACCAAAAATCCTACAAATTACTTGTCAGAACCAACCCTTGTGTCCCACAACATATGTCTGATAAAACTCTTCATCAGACTTAGTAAGATACATGACACCTTCAACAAGAGCAATGATCTCAATGGCAAAAGTTGCGATTCCGCAGGAAATGATTCCACCCACAAGAGAAGTAAGGAGCATTATAAGTCCCTCTTTTGAATAGCCAAGGTAAAACTTGTGTATTCCGAGTGTTCCGAGGAAAAGCCCGAGAAGACCTGCTGCCAGCTTGTCCTTCTTTTCGGGAGCCGCATATTCGCCCTGCTGGGGTCCCGCATAACCGCCGTACTGGTTCTGATTGCCGTACTGATTTTGGCCGCCGAACTGGTTCTGATTGCCGTACTGATTCTGGCCGCCGAACTGGTTCTGATTGCCGTACTGATTCTGGCCGCCGAACTGGTTCTGCGTATTGTACTGACCGTTGCCTGCGAACCCGTTACCCGGCTGCTGTGCACCTGTCGCAAAAGACTGCCCCTGCGCAGAGCCTGTTGCCTGTTCGGGTGCAGCATTTGTTGTCTGCTCCTGTGATGAGCCTGTCACCTGTTCAGGTGTCGCGCCTGCTGTCTGTTCTGTTGTATTTGCCTGTGCAGTTGTGTTTGTCTGTTCCGTTGTTGTCGAAGCCTGCTCTGTTGAAGCTACTGTCTGCTCCTGCTTCTTGCCGCAATCAGGGCAGAAAGCCACTCCGTCTTCGATCTGTGCTCCGCATCCGTTGCATATTGCCATAATTTATCCCTCCTTACTTATCATCTGCTGAATCGGATTTTTATCCGAACTGTCATCTTCTCTTCATTATCAGCATCAGTCACAATAATATATTAATCACGATCATAATTCAAATCTCAAACTATTCTGTTACTATTATTGTTTCATCAGCACCACCGAAAAAAGAGCTTCTCCTTACAAATCCATAAAGGATCCCATAATATACCGTCCTTCATTTCGTATATATTATATGATCAAAAAATCCGTGGAGGATCAATGCCATGAAAACCAAAGCACTTATTACCGTCGCCGTTATAATTCACATTTCGATCTGTATTTCCGCAGTTGCCATGCTTTTGGGAATCCATGCATCCTCAACAACAGATAATGATCACATCATTCAGACTCCATTCCGACATGAAATCCTCGGTTTTTCACCTCTGGTCACAGGAAAACTCGGCGATCACATCTACTACACAGATAATCTTTTCAAAAACAGGAAGCTGAGCAGAGCCGAAAAAAAAGAAGTCACCTCCTTTCTTCAGGAGGCCGACCGCAATCTGGATACCGACATACTGGTCATCGGCTGGAGCAAGTCCACTATAGACGATCATCTCATTTTTAACGCCTGCCAGTATATCAACGGAGCAGCAGTACCGGAAGTCCGCTATCAGACAGCAACGAGCGACCATTTTGATCAAACCGGTAATATTTCTCCGCTGTCAGATCTGGATACTACTAATCTTACAGATCTTGAAACTTTGAGCGAAGTGATCGATAAAAAAGTCAAAGAGCACAGTTCGGAAATATTTTTGGAAGACAAAGGGCGAATATACGGAACATACAATCTGGAATACGACGTCTCTAACGGGCTGTATTACAGCTTCCGGATCAACGAGTTCAGTGAGATCAAGGCAGATGCCGGAACAGGCGCAATCATTTCAGAGTATTATTTCGATGGAGAATATGTGGATTAATGAGGCGGAATAGTTTTTTCCGAACATCGTCAGATCGATCCCAAACAGATACAAAAAACAGACCGGGATAAAAATCCCGATCTGTCTGATCATCCGTGTGAATATACCCTGTAAATCAGGGAATTCCCGAAATCTACCTTTACAACCGGTGAACCCTGAATATGCCTCATAATGTAATAACCCATAACAGCTATCGCCAGTATAATGCATATCAGATTGATATGACGTCTTTTGACATCCACTTTTCTTATCCTGAGAATAATGGCTGTCGGTATCCCCACAACCACTATCGGCCACAATGCATGATAGTAAAAAGCTTTTTCGAGATCCAATGTCACCAGCGAATAAATCGCTCTGGACATCCCGCATAACGGACAGGGTACTCCGAAGATATATCTCATGGGGCACCTGTAAACTCCCGTAAATGATAACAACCCAACTACCAGTAACGTACCGATTACTACGATAAGAGCCGTGTGTTTCTTCACCGTTCAGTCAAGGTTTAATTATTTTGCGTACTGTCCGTCGATGAATACAACCTCTTCGTCCTGGCCGAAAGAGCTTCCGTAAACCTTCATAAGAGCGATGATCCAGTCAACAAGTGCCCATACGCCGCATGCACCTAATGTAAGGAGCTTGAGGATACCAAGTCCTACCTGACCTCTTACGAAACGGTCAACACCGTAGCAGCCAAGAAGCCATACGAAAACCCATACAAATAAGTGCTTATTCATTCTCTTTTCCATCTTTTTCCTTCTCCCTGTATCTTGTTATTTGGTGCGGATTTACACCAAGCTAACTTTAACATATATCATATCAGCGTTCAAGTAGAAATCTGCGTGAAACCGCTGTCTTTTGGTACTTATCGCTCATTCTCCCGCAAAAGGCTCACGATACTCCAAAAAATGCATCGGATTTATTCCTTCAGCTTATAGTTTTCATAACGACCCAGGGTCAATACGTAAATATACTCGGGTTTTGAATTGCTGTCCTCACATACGTATATCTGGTTAAACATTCCACTGGGCATCCAGTACATCCACCATGAAACATTACCGGTAAGGGCCATCTCACCGGTAAGTATCTTTCTGTAATTTTTTAACGCCCCGTTTTCGGCTTCTCCGCTCTGTTTCTCATAAACAGAATTATGATAATAAAGTACATCCGTTCCGCCCTCGGTACCGTACGCATTACCTATAAACAGATCGCGGCGATTGTACTTCAATGCGGAATTGATCGCAAGTATCACCAGTGTAAATGCGATCAGATTTGTCAGCCATCGTTTCCTGAAAAATGCTATCAACTGTTTTTTCATATCCTTGTCCCCCTTTACTCGGATAATGGTTTACGCTCCTATGGATAAAAAAAATGCAACTTTAAAGAATCGCTTCTTCTAAGTTGCAACCGAACCATCGGGATCATGCATATCATCGATACCGACTTCATGCTTTGCGCCCCTGAGTTACCTCAGGTTTGCCTACCATATGAAATTTCACCTATTAATTGATTGTATTATATCTCGAAAATCAGCGAGTTGTCAACACTTTTATCATTGTTTATCTTTTTTATTCTTATCCTCAATCCTCTTATAAACCAGCGCACCCACAGCGCTGACTAACAGTAATATACCGAATATGATAACCGCTTTCGAGTAGCTCCCCTCTCCAAATGCATTGCCGCTCATAGCCGACGCAGCAATGGCAGGCAGTCGTCCCAGAGTTGAAACCGCAAGCCATATCCACGGATTTATTGTCGTGAGACCTGCGAACAGATTAAGGATATCCTTAGGGGATCCCGGTATGATAAAGAGTCCTATAAGAAGACTCTTCCACCTGGGCGAACGCTCAATAAAGCTGAGTTTTTCAATATTTTTCTCGGAAATAAACAACTTTCCGAACCTGTGACCGAAAATGCGCATGAACATAAAAGTGATCATGCTCCCTATCCCACAGCCTATAATGCACAGCAACGTGCCCATAACCGAGCCGAACGCATATCCTCCGGCTATCTGAAAGGGACCGCTTGGGATCACCGCAACTATAACCTGCAGGATCATGATCCCCACAAAAACCACATATGACCATGCGCCGAAGGAATCAAGCCAGTTTTTAAACTTATCGGCATCCCCCACCAATTCTATCAGCGGGCCTCCGATGCGGATAAAAATCATCGTAAGAACTGCCACTATCCCAAGCAATGCCAGGACAGCCAACAGCCGCTTTTTCTTTATTTCCATAATTAAAAATTATCGTGATCAAATGCCTTCGTAAGATTATTCAAACGTTATCTTAAGTTTCGGATTCTCTTTGCAGCAATTCTCGCACATACGCTTAAGATTGCGCATATACTTGCTCATCATCACTTCAGCTTCCGCAGTATCCGTAAATAAGATTTCTGTATCCCTGCCTATATCGGTGAACACGTCATGAAGGGCATCGAGGTTGTATCCGAAATAAGGAGGCAGCTCTATGTAACGCTCCAGCTCTTTGTAAAAATCATCCGGATTATATAATTTTGCAAGTGAAATCGTATGCTTCGACATTAATAACTCCTTTCATCAATACAACTGTGTGAAGCTCTCGTAATGGTCTTCCGTATAATATATGGAACCTTTGTCCGAATAAATGATGCGCTTTGAACCGCGGCTGCTCTTTCCGAGAGTATCTATATCGCACTCATGATAATCATCATCCGGAAGAAGTCCCTCGTAATTACCAAAATAATCGCCGCCTATGCATTTCCCCGGAGCATATTCTTCCAGACTCCCGCCCGGCCATCCCAGAGCTTTTGCTTCATTCTTTGTAATGAAGTTCACGGGGAGTTTGCCGTATGTATGAATATATAAAGCCACATCGGCGGCAGTGGTATAAGTACCGTTCTGATCAATAGCCGCCGAAGTTTCCGCCTGTGCATCGCCTTCCGGATCGGCTGTCGGAGCTTCCGTCGCTGTCAGTTCGTCTCCTTCCCGATCGCCTGTCAGGGCTTCCGTCGCTGTCTGTTCGTCTCCTTCCCGATCGGCTGTCGGGGCTTCCGTAACTGTCGCGTCGGCAGGAGCGCTTACCGTCTCGTTCACTCCGCATGCGGCAAATATTGTCACAGCTAATACAAGGATCGCAGAAAGGATCAGACTTTTAATCCCTTTTTTCATCTTCTTTTTATTCCCCTTATCTGTTTTGCATATCTTCTATCATTATCTTATCGCCGGATTCACTTGCTTTAAGTTTATATTCAAAATCAAGATCATAAGAATTGGCTCCGCCATTGACCGAATATGTACAATCCACTACGCAGCTGTACTCAGCCGGCGATTCAGCGATCTTTTTTATATCACTTATCTCAAGATCATCGAAGGAGTCGGAAGAATATGTAACGCCCCAATCATTGCTGTAGGACGCCAGTCTTCCGTACAGATCGCTGTCGTGATCCACGAAAGAAAGAGCCGTTGAACCTGAAGCATTTTTCTTCAGTGAAAAAACCGCATATGCTTTGGTGAAATCTTCGGCAGTCTTCTGTACAAGCATCTTCTCATCATCTGTTATAGGAAATGAAGGCTCTTCATCTCCTTCTGCAGGTAAATCATTACCGGATACTGCTGCCGCATCCTCCGATACGGTATCTTCCGATACTGAAGGCGCCTCTGCCTCGGGAGAAGCTACATCTCCTCCAAGTGCAAGAGAAGGGATCGTTATTTCCTCCGGCACCTTCTCTGCCTGTACTTTTTCTTCGTACCTGGCAAGAGCCCCGTAGAGCATGCATAACAGTACTCCTATCACAACAAGCCCCGAGCAAAACGCTATGAGAAGCCCTTTGTAAAAGGTCATTTTCTTTTTCTTTTTTCTTTTCTTCTTATTATCTTTCATATGTCCTTACAGATCCTACTGTACAATTATCGCATTGGGTACCGGCCTCATTCCGAGAATGGATGAGGATTTATTCAACTGTTCTCCGTTATAGAAAAGTCTGGATGATGACCCGCCATCAAGATTAGCCGCCGTCACAGCGCCGTATTTTACAAGGAGCTCTGCTGTATCCTTATATGTAGCTCCCAGAGAACCGGGCTGTCTTCCGTTTATTGTAAGCAGGAGCACCGCTCCGTCAGCTCTCTGCCCGATGGCAGATCTGGGATTGAGTCCTCCCTTGGTCTGTCCGAAATCAACCACTTCACCGCCCTGAACAAGGACAGGTCCGAAGGTGATACCTTCGTACATTCCGTTTGCGATGGCATCTGATGCCGTCATATTTCCGGTCATAAGCTTATGATCTGCAGTCATTCCGATCAGCGTATACCAGTCGGATTGATAATTACTTATGAGTGTACCATCCTGTATGACAGGTCCTAACGGCATTCCGCCATGGCCATGTCCGTCAGGATCGTAGAATCCTCCTCCGTTGATGGCCGCAACCGCTCCGGTCTCTTCTATAATATCTGTTATCTTCTTGCCATAGCCTTCCGTGGAAAAATTCCTTATCGAATAGAAATGAACTCTGGAAGGATCGTAGACTATCACAAGGTCTCCGTTAAAAGTCTCTTCTACTATCTTAAGGACTTCGATACCGTCACCGTCCTCATCGGTATTGATGGCTGACGGATCCATTTCCTGAGTTATCTTTACATCAACCGGCTCCTCTGCGCCGTTATCGGATGCGGAATTCTCCGATACATTCTCATCCGGAGTTGAGATCTGTATCATATCAAGCGAATCGGGCGAATAAGCGACCTCTGTCATTTCCTCCTCAGGCTCGATATATGCAGCGATCTCTTCATCCGTGAAATAGATCTTTGCCAGAAACTTAGCTGCACTTGTAGACATCACAGTATTTACAAACATGCTCTTCGCCGTCTCGGAAGGTCCGAGAGAGATCACACTTACAGCGCCGAAAGCCGCCACTAGCAGCAATACGATCACGGTAAGCAGAACAAGAAATGTCCGCCATAAAATCTTAAGAAACTTTTTCATAAAAAAACATCCTTTAATCTGATCACAGTCTCAAAAGTATATTTTGCGCCCTGTATCGCATTTTTGCAACACCGAAAAAAACGTGAGCAAAAAATACTTTTCTCGTATCATTGTATAAGTTACTATATCAGTATACTGTGATCCGATTTGTCGGGCATTTACAGAGGGTAGTTGTAAAATGTTTACCATAGGGGTTGCGATCGGCAATATCAGCTCGGAGCATGTAAACCAGCTGATGCAGGGTATCTGCCGAAAAGCAAAAGAAAAAAATGTACGTACCATATCTTTTATGGGTACATATTCACGTGATTATTTCAATTCCGACGGAGAAGACGGCGAAGACATCTTTTCCGACCACGAAGCCGGAATAATCTACGACTATGCATCCCTGACTCTTTTTGACGCCCTGATAATCAATTACAACATGGTCGGACTATATATGTCCGGCAAAGCAAAATCTGTATTCGAGCAGCTGTTCCGCAGTATTCCGACAGTTTTCGTTGATGAGGAAAGTCCCATTCCACAGGCCTCTTCGGTTTTAACGGCCAACTATCCGGCTCAGTATGCCCTGACCGAGCATCTGATAAAAGAACACGGCTGCAAAAATATCGCTGTTCTGGCAGGCCCTCCCGGAAATCCCGATGCCGACGATCGTCTCAATGCCATAAAAGCATGTTGCGCCGACAATAATATAAAACTTGAAGATAAACAGATAGTTTACGGTGATTTTTCACACAGAGTCAGAACCCAGACAGAACAGCTGTTGAGGGAATTCCCTGAAATGGATGCACTAATCGGTGCCAACGATGTGATGATACACAACGCCTGCAATGTTTTAAAAGAACACGGTAAGACCATCGGCAAGGATATATTCGTAACGGGATTCGATGACGATCCCGCTATCCTTCCCCTTGCGGATCCACCGTTGACCACGGCGCGTCAGAATACAATAAGACTCGGTATGCTCGCCGTAGAAAAAGTACTTGCACTTGCAAACGGCGCAGCTCCCGAAAAAGCAACGGATCCTGCAGATTTAAAGATTCGTTTGTCCTGCGGATGTGAAGATTCCGACATGGCCGAAACCTACAGGGAACTCAGACATTCCGCAGAGCGTTATAACACACTGCATGAAAGAGCCATGCAGGTGCTTCTTTTCACGCGAGCAATGACAGACCGCGTTCGAAACGAATCGGCATTCTTCAAGATTGCTGCGGATCATCTCTCTAAATTCGGATGCAGAGCCGCATATCTCGCGCTGAATACCAAGCCCATGGTACATACTCCCGGTACTCCATGGCGCTTTCCACGTTTCCTCGAGCTTACGGCAGCTGTAAAAGAAGGAAATATAACGGTCTACCCGGAAAATAACAGAAAAAAGATCTCTTTCGGAAACGGATTCAGGGAACTTTCATCAGATGATGAAGGTCAGTCGCTTTTTATGATCCCCCTTTACTCCGGAAACCGTCACCACGGAATTCTGATCCTTGATACTGATGTATCAAACCTCTACTATAGCTTTTTGGCCGCACTGCAGATCGAATCAGCTCTGGATTACAGGACTCTCAGCATAGAAATGGACGAAAAAAACAGTTGGCTTGAAGCTGCTTCCCAGACAGATCCTCTCACCAAAGCATTGAACCGCGGCGGTTTCAGCAACATTGCCGAACACAGCATAAGAAATAATCCCGGCAAGACGATGCGTTTATATTTCTGCGATATGGATCATTTGAAGATCATTAATGATACTTTCGGCCACAACGAAGGTGACTTCGCTATACTTACGGAATATCAGCTGCTCAGAAACACATTCAATCACTCATCGGATATAATAGGACGTTACGGCGGTGATGAATTTCTTGTACTGGATACCAATCCCGACACTCTGTCCGAAGACAGATCGGTACAGGCTCTTAGCTTGAGATGCGAAGAGTTTAATACATTTTCCGAAAAGCCCTACTATGTTGAACTGTCCTGCGGCTTTACCGAATTCAAATGCGATAAAGATGTATCACTTCCTGATATCATAGAACTGGCCGATAAGGAATTATATAAAGCAAAGATCAGCCGTAGAAAAAATCCTTTCAAATAATGATTATTTATTGATTATTATTATTTACGTCTAAGTTGCGAAGAGCTACAATAACAGCATTCTGACGTTTTGAAAGGAACAGCTTGATCAAATGAAATTTCGCAGTAACGACGCAAAAGGAATAGCATGCATTCTGCTGGCTGCCCTCGGCTTCTCGCTGATGACCTTCTTCGTAAAACTCTCCGGCGATGTTCCCACTATAGAAAAAGCATTCTTCCGCAATGCCTTTGCGGCAGTTATAGCAGCAGTATCACTTCTTCGTACTGAAGAGAAATTTAAGATACACAAGGGCTGTGGCAAATATATTTTTCTTCGCTGCCTCTTTGGCACGACGGGACTTCTTTGCAACTTCTATGCGATCGATCATCTGCCCCTTGCAGATTCGAATATGCTTAATAAACTCTCACCGTTTTTTGCCATAATCGCATCCATACCTATCCTCAAAGAGAAACCTACAAAAGTTGATATCACCACTACCGTGATCGCATTCTTCGGTGTAGTACTTATCGCGCATCCTTCACGCGATGTTTCGCTGATCCCGACCTTAGCGGGAGTTATAGGCGGTGCAGGCGCGGGTATCGCATATTCATATGTACGCCTTCTGGGACAAAAAAAAGAACGAACTCCCATCATCGTTCTTTGCTTCTCTCTGTTCTCATGTTTAGTAGCCACACCTCTCATGATAGCGGACTTTAAGCCCTTGTCTCCCTCACAGTTGGCCTGCCTTATCGCAGCCGGAATTTCAGCTGCCTTAGGTCAGTTTTCCATAACATCCGCTTACAGATTCTCACCCGCCAAAAGGATCAGTGTATTTGATAATACCCAGGTCGTATTCTCTGCTATCCTGGGCCTTATCTTCTTCGGGGAAATCCCGGTACCTTTAAGTATCGCAGGATACATAGTGATCATCGGAATGTCCATATTCCGCTGGTACTACAATCTTCACCACGAAGAAGACGGCTCAAGACGTTAGTTTTTTCAGAGTGCCGCAACTGCAGCGGCCTTAACAGTTTCCATTTCCTCGGTAGGCTCAAATCTTTCAACAACATTTCCTTCTCTGTCTACCAGGAATTTCGTAAAGTTCCACCTGATATAAGCCTTGTCACCAAATATCTTATTGTTCATATCTGAAAACTTCTTTAACGCGGCATTTTTTATACCTTTTCCAAATCCCTTAAAAGGCTTCTCGCTTGCAAGATAAGCAAATAAAGGATCCGCAGTCTCACCGTTAACATCTATCTTCTTAAACTGAGGGAAATCGGCGCCGAACTTCAGTGTGCAGAATTCATGGATCTCATCCTCTGTTCCGGGTGTCTGATTTGCGAACTGGTTGCACGGAAAATCCAGGATCTCAAATCCCTTATCCTTTAACTCCTTATACATGGCTTCAAGGGGTTCATAATGAGGTGTGAATCCACACCCAGTTGCAGTATTTACTATGAGAATGACTTTCCCTTTATACTCCGAAAGACTAACTTCATTTCCTTTTCTGTCCTTAACGGTAAAATCATAAACATTGCTCATATCGTTTCCTCCTCGTTATTATTGTTGATGATATCGTTCTGATCGTTGTATCGTTCATCGAATCGGTATGTTTATTTTGTTTAGCTCGATTATATTGTGCGCAATCTATTTTGTCAATGGTATTTTAACAAAAAAAGGATCACAGGTATTTCTACCGGTGATCCTCCCAGTAACTTACTGTGGCACTCTTACCAAACTATAAGTCTGTCTTCGGGAGCCAGATACATATTGTCTCCTTCCTTAACATCAAATGCTTTCATTGAAGACAATGGGTTAATGTTTCACTTTTAATGATCTGAGATATTTTTTGTGTTCATCCATAACGCGAAAACTTTCCAGACTTTTTTGGATTGCTTTGTTATGTGTCCAGTCATCCAGCTTATTCTCTTCAATATATGGCAGGACACTCTCATACTGCTTTGCGAGTGCTGTAGCAAAATACCACGCTATCATCATATTAATATAATATTCGTCTGATCTCAGACCGGCGACCATTTTCGGATACTTTTCATCATAATCATCATCCAGAAAATGCTGCATAAGCATACCGACGCCGAACCTCACTGTATAGGTTCTGTCCGATCCAATCCATGGCTTAATATGTTTTAGCAGTTCATCCTTATTCTTCTTAAAAATCTTCGGTGACATCTGATCGCACGTAGCCCAGTTGTCCACATAGGGAAGGAAATGTTCCACTTCATCAAAACATTCGGCCGGATCTTTCATCTCGCATATGATAAATGCATGCAGCTGGTTTTCTTCAAAGTGATCATGTGGAAGTTTCTTTATGAAAGATCTGTACTCCCCTGACCTGTACATCTCCTTTGCGATCTTTTTGAGTTCCGGAGTCCTGACCCCGATGATGGATGCCGGATCTATATTCGGGATTATCTTTATCTGCATATCCCTATATTTAAGATCCTGTAATGAGATAAGTTTTTTATAGACAGCTGTTTTCATGATAAATTATCCCCCTTGTCAATGACACCCGGTCATAAAGCAGCCTTTAAACAGATTTGTCATCAGGTACTATTATGCAATAAATGACCGGTACTTGAACAGTACCGATCATTTATTTTATACAGCAATATAAGCCCCGGCCTGAACCTTCCACATTCTTGCATATTTACCGTCCATGGCGAGAAGTTCATCGTGGGTTCCCTGTTCAACGATACGCCCTTTTTCAAGCATCACTATCCTGTCCGCGATCCTTGTCGTGGAGAGCCTGTGGGATATGAATATAACTGTTTTATCTCCCGTAGCTTCAAGCATAGCATGATTAAGCTGATATTCCGCAATGGGATCCAGTGCACTTGAAGGTTCGTCCAGTATCATAAGACCAGCTTTCTTGTAGAACACTCTCGATATGGCAAGCTTCTGACTCTCACCACCTGAAAGATTAACTCCTTCATCAGAGAATTCGGTAGTAAGATCTGTGTCCAAACCTTTCTTAAAACGATTAACGCGTTCAAGCAGGCCACTTTCGGAAAGAGCTTTTGTTATACCCTCATCCCCGATACCGTCAGCCACATCAAGTACTACATTCTCTTTTACGGTTCCCGCAAATATCTGAAAATCCTGGAATACGGTACCGATGGTATCACGATATTTCCTTACATCCATTTTCCTGATATCAATTCCGTCAGCCTTTATCACGCCACTCCTTGTGTCATAGAGTCGCATGAGAAGCTTTACCAGAGTGGTCTTTCCGGCACCGTTATATCCTACCAGGGCGATCTTTTCACCCGGGTTGATATGCAGATCCATATCACTGATGAGCATATCTTTATTTTTACCATACGCAAATGAAACTTTATCAAGCTCGATCTCTTTTGCTTTATCGGAAGGTACAAGAACCTCCCCGGATACGATCTTAGGCTCGTAATTTAAGAATTCTCTTATCTTATTAACATACAGGCTTGTCTCGCAGGCAAAAGGATATGTCTCCGAAAATACTCTCATGCTGTTCTTAAGCCTTCCGAAGGAACCGTATAGTATGGCCAGAGTACTGAAAGAAATGCTCTGTGTTACGGTCGCCTGATATACGAGATATCCTATGAATAACACGTCCGCGAAAAAACTGTTGCAGACATATTTGCGCATAAACCCGAAGAACCATTTCTTCAATGCATATTTCTTTTCTATCTCATATACTTCATCATTAGCTTTTTCGAATCTGTCAAAGAGGATGTCCGACACGCCGGGATTAAGTCGGATCTCTTTGGCATAGTCGTTCAGGTAATAGATCCTTTTTATATAGTCTCTTTTCCTTGTTGACGGAATTCCCTCCACTTTCACAAGATACTTCTGTTTATTGTAGAGCTGTTCAAACAGCATCGATAAAGCAAAGGCACCAAGCGCGAATAAGATCGCAGTCTTATCTTTGTAAAGAAAGTAAATGGCCGTGGTAATAAATGCCGTAAGACCGCTTAAGGTATCCGATACAAATTTGATGACTCTTTCGATCTGATCATCGATCTGCGATATGGCAAGCACCTGACTGTTATAGAATTCCGGATCATCATAGCACTCAAGATCCATATCCCTCGCCTTCTCATAGAGACGCATCTTGATCTTTTCTCTGACCCTCGGCCTCTCTCTTGCAGTCACATAGTCGCTCTGATATACCGTGAATACCATTCCCAGTGTGATCAAAGCAGCAAGAAGCAGGATGACTCCGGCAACATATTTGAAGGAATAACCGAATTCGGCTGCCTCCAGTACATATCCGATAAGCACTGTATGCTCGAAAAAGATAGACACCTGATTTCTGATGGCATCCGCCACCTGCAGTATCACAAACGAAGGTGATGCCTTGAAGATGAGTCTGAGCATATAAAAGTTATTGGAAAAGACAGATCTTATCGTCTGTTTGGTTTTCATTATGCCATCACCTCCTCTTCGTTCTCGATGGCAAGGTAGTTCATTGCCTGCTTCCTGTACATTGCAGCATAGCTTCCGTTCTTCTCCATAAGTTCCCTGTGGGTTCCCTCCTCAATAAGAGTCCCCTTCTCAAGCATAAATACTTTGTCACAGTTCTTTACGGAAGACAGTCTGTGAGAGATAAAGAGCATGGTATGATCGGTTCCTTCGCCTATAATGCTGTCAAAGAGTTCATATTCGGCTATAGGATCAAGTGCGCTTGAAGGTTCATCGAATATCTTCATGGGCGCTTCCTTTAAAAAGGTTCTTGCTACAGCCACCTTCTGGCTCTCACCGCCGGAAAGGACACAGCCGTCCTCATCAAACTCCTTTGTCATGACAGTATCGATACCGTCATCCATGGCTTCAATGCGTTCAAGAACATCGGCCTTTTTCAGCGCCTCTCTTACCAACTCTCCATCATTTTCATATTCTCTTCCCATCAGGATATTCTCTCTCACCGTCATTCCAAAGAGTTTAAAATCCTGAAATGTTGTTGCGAATATGTCTCTGTAGGCTTTTAGATTGTATGTCTTTATATCCTTACCGTTATATAATATTGTTCCCGAATCGGGATCGTAGAGTCTTAACATCAGCTTGATGATAGTCGTCTTACCGGCTCCGTTATGGCCCACCAGCGCAGCGATCTCACCCTTATTGATCTTAAAGGAAAGATCTTGGATTATCTTTTTATCCTTGTATGAGAAAGATACATTTTTGAATTCCAGACTCCTAAAATCAGGATCGGGTATCTCACCGTCATGATCCTCCGGAAGCTTTTCTTCATATTCCAGAAAACCTCTCAGGTTATTTATGAACATACCGTTTTTCAGAACTTCCATTACATTTTCAAATACTCTGATAAGTATCCATGTCATGGCAACCATTAAGCTCGTCATAATGGTCAGTTCCGCAAGAGTGATACTTCCGGTCACCCTGTTTCTGTATATCGCATAAAGGAGCACACCTTCGAAGATGACCGTGAAAGTAAAAGTAATGCGCCAGAAATTCATATGTGCATTCCTGAAGGCGTATTTTCTTGCGACCTTCACGTTCTTCTCCGTAGCTTCACCATACTGCTTCTGCAGCAAAGCGAATACATTCGAAAGCCTGATCTCCTTTGCTCCGTCAGGAAGATACATCATTCGGCTTACGTAGTTCAGGACCTTATCATATGGTGCCTGTTCCGTATATCTCTTAAACTCATACTTATTCTTGAGATTACCGAAGAGGAAATTTCCAACCAAAGGTGAAATGATAAAAAGCATTGCATAATGGTCGATCTCATACATCATATAAAAGACGGATACCGACGCAACGATACCGACTGTCGCTCCTATCATCCCTCTGATGACCGCAACGATCTTCTCCTCGGCTCCATCCATTGCCATGGTATATCGGTTATAAAAATCCGGATCCTCATAGCAGGCAAGCTCAACATTTTTTGCTTTCGCATATAGCTTTTTGTAGATACCGCCGTAAAGCCTGTTAGTCTTCAGCGGATATACAACTTCCTCTACATAGCCCGTATATATCGAAAGGATGCAAAAGACAGCACCGCATATAACTATAAATGTCAGGATGCTTTTAAATCCCCTTCCTTCAGACAGCGCATTGACTATAACCTTCATGAACACACCGTCAAAAAATACCCATTCGCTGTGTCCGACGATCCACAGCAAAACAGAATGCACTATGATCCCCGGGCAGATACCTGCCGCAAGTTTCATGGCAAACCATGAATTACTCATTGTCGCAGCAAAGGACAACTTTTTCTTTTTCTTCTTTTCTTCTCCAGCCATAACTCTTTTCGCAACCTCTTGTTAGTAATTATTATAAATTTGATGTGCCCAACGGAAATCTGCCTGAAACAGGCAAAAGAAAAACCGTGACAGTCTTTGCCACGGTTAAAGTTCCTTAATCTGATCACTCATTATGATCAAGCTATATAAGATCAAAAGGCAGAAACCGAGGTCTTCATACAATATGGATATATAGTTATATATGGTCTACAATACATTGATGATTACCTCTCTTTCCTTGAAATTTTTGAAACTCTATCTGACTATAACATATGCCATATTTAAAATCAATATAAAATCACAGCAGACACGTACCTTTCTCAGCTTTATTCTCCAGCTTTATTCTCCGCCCTTAACTATCCGACGAATCGTATCAGCATACCTTTCCGCGTGATTGATCGAAAATTCTCCGTGTCTTAAGCCTTCCATAAACCTTCTGTTCTTTATAAGTCCGTAGTTGCTCCCGAAAGTCGGTGCTATCAACGCATTGGTGATCTTAGACGCATTCTCTTCGATGGTAGTAAAATGCCTGTCGCTTCCTGCATGTCCATCAAGTACAGGGATGATGATATGATACTCATCCTGCTTCCTTAAAAATCATATATTTCCAATCTCTTTATTTCAGGTTTATAGCATCAACGATCGTCATAAGGCCGTCACGGATAAGCTTTGTCCCCAGTTCCCGTGAATTGTCCCGCATTTCTTTCGAAGCGATCAACCCTTCTGCCGTCTCTCTTATAACATCGGCGTTAAAATCTTCATGGGGCAGTACTTTACCGGCACCTGCTTTTTCAACAGACTCGGCGTTAAATATCCTCTCAAAAACTTTTCCCGGAACCATTAGCTGCGGGACACCGTGAAGCAGCCCGTCCACAATGCTGTTCTGTCCTCCGTGATTTATAAAAAGCACGGCGCTGTCCAGCATTTTCCCGAAATCCCATTTATCATTAACATGAAGATTACCGTTATCCTGCGGCTTAAGATATTTTGAAGCAATATATATCTGATATTCCGAATCCATGAATGCCTTGCGTACTTCGCTTAAGATCTTCCTTGCACGAACCGTTCCGTTCCCCATATAGACAAGGATCTTATCCCGAGTAGTTTCATTCGCTCCATGTGTTATCGGATCCATGCCGTTCTTCATCGAGCCAATATAAGTAACCTTCTTTTCAAACGGTTCAAGCTCGGGGATACTTGGACAAAACAGTTCATCCGCCAGGTCAAACAATTCAAGTGCAGAAGAAACTCTCTGCAATCCCCATTCCTCAAGCAACTCATTCAAACCCTTTGCCAGTCTCGGTTCGCAGGCATATTCTTTTTGTGTAGGGAAACTTACTGTTGCATAAAGCTTCACATGTTCCAGCTTTGCGGCTATGAAAGCCGATAAATTAAACTCACTGTATACGATGTCGGGATGAAGATCCTTTATGGCTCTTCTGATATCCTCAACGCTTATTTTTATATATCTCTTATCAAGATTTCCCGTAAAAAACAAAACTTCATCAAAGCTTTTTACTGTTTTCTTTGCATTTAAACCAAGATTTTGAACCAACGGAAAAAAGATATCTGCAGATATCTTCGGCATTCCCATAGGTGTCGGAACTTCAAGCTTATAGTTTTTAATACCTTCAAGTTCTGTATAATTAACGTCCCTTGCCATGCAGGTACAGACTTCCAAGCCGGCATTTCTAAAGCCTTCAGCCAACAACCTGCATCTGGTGGCGGGGCCTGCGGTTTCAGCCATGGCAGCCATGGGAACAATCAACACTTTTTTCATAGTTTTATTCAAGAGAAGATCCTGACATTATTTCGGCTGATCACCCACAACGAATCTCATCTCTTTATAATCCGCCTTATTATCCTTAAATCCAAGTTTTTTATATATAGGATAACCATCGTTGGTAGCCAGGAGATCGATCCTGCTTATCTTATGCTCAGTAGCATAATCCATCAGATTCTTCATCAGCTTTGAACATATGCCTCTTCCCCTGTATTCTTCTTCTGTATATACGCTTAAGACTTCCGAATCAAGCCCGTTAGGGAAAGAAGGATTTGCGGGTTTTTCGATTATAAGAAGATATGCTGCCGCAACAAGTCTCCCCTCAGCTCTTGCAACAAAGGGGATCAGCTTTTTCCCAAGTTCTCTCTCATAATAGTCCGGGAGCTGCTTTTCAATTTTCGCTCTATCTTCATCGGTAATAGAACCGTAATCATCGATGATATACAGAATACGGAGTCTTACAAGCTCATCAATATCACCTATGTTCGCAATATCAAATACTATATCCTTCTGATCGGAACATGCACTGTCCTCTGCCTGATCCTTTTTGGGTCTTAAACTCTTATATAAACTTATATGAGAATCCAAATCAAAAAAGCCGTTTTTATGATAAAAATGGTAGGAGGGTTTATCATTATCCGTCTGCAGGAAAATACCTGCCAGACCTTTTTCGCGAACGCGTTGCTCTATAAGATCAAGAAACTCTGAACCGATCCCCTGTCCCTGATAAGACGGTGATATACAGAGTTCCTCGATATTATAGTTTGTCCCTTCCCACCAGTGATTTATCTTTCCTATAGACATGCCTACCAGCTTATCATCCTTAAGCAAGCCATAGTTCAACGCAGTATATGATTTCGATATATCTTTCATATACTCGCCAAGCTGCTTTGTATCGCTCCAGTCGTCATTCCAGGGTTCTCCATGAAATGCCTCACTGTATAACTCTCCCATCTGAGGAAGATAAGAATCATCAAGTTCTATTAATACTAACCCCTCCATTTTCCACGTCTCCTTTTTTCTCTCTGATCAAAGAATCTCTCAACAAATACACTTCAAACGATCACTGTGTAAAGAACATCACATAATTATAGCACATCACTTTTTTACAACGGCTTTTTATTCACCTCTCAGGTTCGTTCCTACACACTTTTCATTATTATCTTCTCCGCTTTATCCGCTTCAAGATAGGCAAGTGCTTCTTCATCTTCTTGTTAAGATCATGCATTCCGTCGAATCGGTAAATCCCATGCTTTCATAGAGTGGTCTCCCGGATACGGTTGCATCAAGACTGATCTCGGTAACTCCCTCTCTCCATGATTCATCAATAAGCAGTTTCACCATTTTCTTGGCAATCCCCTGACGACGATATTCATCTCTTGTATAAACATTCATAAGATGCGCACGTCTCCCTGTGGGATGATCAAATGTCGGCATAACCCTTATAAAACTCATTGACGCGCATCCAACAGTCTCTTCTCCGTCCAGTGCAAGTACCGTCATCTGATCTCCGGTCAGAAAATATTCTCTGCTTTCATTTATCATTTCATCAGGATACTCATAATCTTCAGGCAGATCATTTACGACCTTAAGCATCTCAAGCCGTATGTTCATCATACGATCAATATCATCTTTCGAAGCAATCCTTATATCGACCATTCTTATCACCTCTCCGTCGTATCTTCGATTCCCTCATTTTATACCGTTATACTTATCCAGCGCTTTCTGCATTTTTGAGTTTTCGATCTTTTCGATCGATTTCGTAACCAGGGCACTCAATCCCATACTTAAAGCATATGAGATGATAAAACCTGTCCATGCAGCCGCATCCCGTACCGGGAACCAATCGAATAAAAATATCATTATAACCATCACGATCATCACCGTTACGAAAAAGAGCATATTTCTGATCAGCATGGACATATTTGCGATATATCTGTCCGTCAGAAAAATAACCTGGGCAGCTGTGATCACTACCGACAACAATAAGAGTTCACACAATACCGCTATCGATATCCCGTCTTTTCCCAGCGCGAACAAAGAAGAATAACCTGCTGTTTTTTCTCCTATTATCAGATTTAAGGCAACAAATACCAGCACAATGATACCGAATACCGTAAACACCTGCTTAATATAAGTAAAAATATTCTTATTCTCTTCCATCATTTAAGCCCCAGCTTTCTTCTCAATTCATCGGAATACATCCTCGATACGACGATCTGTTCTCCGTTTTTCAAAGTGATCCTTATCTTCCTGTTGATGTCGCTTTTCAGACTCCGGATCATCCTGATATTAACGATGCTCTGCTTACTGATGCGAAAGAAATCATGTTCAAGCAGCTCACGTTCCATCTCATAAAGCTTAAGATCAGACTCGTATGTTTCATCTTCCGTATAAACAAAAGTCCTTCTGTCAACAGCTTCTATGTATAATATTTTTTCCGTATCCAGAAGATAGGTCTCATCCCCTTTTCGTACACCGATCTGCATGTTCACCATACGCATCATGGCAACAAGCTTCTCAATATCCGCATCCAGCTTTGCAGCCCGGATCAGGACCTCCGTATCCGAATACTTTTCATCTATGTCTATTTCTATCTTCATGCGCTTTATCCCATAATATTTCTTATAAAGCAGTAAATGAGGCTTATTTCTTCAAATCTGCCCCCTCCGCATCTTCTTTACTGAGAACTTTTTTCTGATAACTCCACTTACCGCAGGCAGGGCATTTCATATATCTCGATCTTCCCATATGCGGCGCAAGATTAGCCTGCCAGTATGTCGGTATGTGTCTGTCATGACATTTTTGACACTCATAATATCCGGCTTTCTGTTCGATCCCAACCAGGATAAAAGCGATCATAAAAAACATCACGACCGCAAAGACGATGATACCGATCCTTAAGCCGGCAGGCATTTCCACATATCCAGCGATCACACACAACGCCAATGACGCAAGTATTGATGGGATTCCGATAATAAATTCAAGATTTAATAAAAGTCTGTTTTTTTCTTCAATCTCCTTCTTCAACTCGAACAGATTTTCTTCTGCCTTTTTGTTATATGTTTCCGTCATGATCTTTTCGCCCGACAGGAGTTCATTGACATTAATGTTTAAAAGTTCGCACAATTCCAGCATGATCCCCGAATCCGGGAGAGATTTTCCTGTCTCCCACTTGCTGACCGCCCTGTCACTGATACCAAGTTTTTCGGCAAGAACAGCCTGAGTCATGCCCTGTTCCTTTCTGCAGGATGAAATAAATTTTCCGATTTTTATCTGATCCATATCGGGCCTCTCCTTTCTGGCTCCAACATAACACCGGACAGGATTTATTTACACGAACCGTTGGTTGATATGCCCCAAATCCCCGTATTTTAAGGGACTCTACTGCCGGTTGAGTCTTTTCTGCTGATACTTTAACAGGTCATCTGTCATATTTTGGGCAGTCCTCATATCCAGCCACCACAATATCGCATTCACCAGAACAAATACTATTACGATACTTATAGAAACAAAGATCGCAACCGTAACAAGCTCACTGTCTATCGGTTTTCCTCCAAACATAAACGCGAACATAAGTACGATTATCAGGAGCAGCTGCATAATTTTTCGAATGATCACCTGCGAAACCGACAGTTCTTTTTTGCCGGAGATAACGATCCCCGGTATCGCTCCGATAAATCCATATATCAGAGGATACATGAATACCTCATAGCCAAATGTCTGGTTCGGTCCCAGAATTTTCCCAAGGATCAGCATCACAACATTGATCAGAGTTACTGAAACAAAAAATCCGCTCAGAATATCTTTAACACGTTCGTTCATAGCACTACTCTCCATGTAACCGTTCTTTTATCCCGGGAACATATTTCCTGGATATTATGACATTCTCCCCATTCTTAAGCCGACACAGGAATCTGCCGTTAAGTGCCGGTTTAATTGATGTGATCTTCATCAAATTCACTATCACCGATTTGGAGATCCTGGCAAAGCTCCGTTCAGCCAAAAGCTCCTCATATTCGTACAGGCGTTTTCCGGATTCATAGCAGTCTTTCCCGGAATAAATGAACGTTCTCTCATCCACCGCTTCAATATAATAGATGTCGGACAGGGAAATCCGGTATTTTCTCTCTTCTTTACTTCCCTCGATACTCCCCTGATGGAGCTTCACAAAACGGATGATCTCATCAACCCTTTCATCACGCTTATAACACCCGATCTCAATATACTCCTTTTCCGTATCATCTATTGTTTTAACTTTGATCTGCATAATGATCAGTAACTCTCCTCAACCGAAAATGTTCCGGCATCTTTAAGATAACAGTCAAAAAAGCTAAGTATGATGGAATTCATGGTATCAACGCATTCTCCGGGATCTGCATCTCCGGTTCCCAGCATATCCGCAAGCGCCGGAGCAATAAGAGGAAGATCCGTAAAATTCATGTGCCCCGCACCTTTAAAATATGTCTCATATCCGCAGGCTGCATTCGTCATAATGACATTATTGGCATATGCATAGGAATTCTCTTTGGCTTCCAGCTCCTGCATATGATGTTCCTCATTTGCTATTGCCAGAAGCGGAGTCTCATAGGGTTCTTCATTTATCAAAACCACTCCGTCCTTAACGCCAATTTCTTCCCCCAGCATGGTTCCGTCTATATCAATGACCGCCGAGATATCCGCCCTTCTGCCCACAGTAACGGCAGTTGCGCCTCCCAGAGAATGACCCATCAATCCTATTTTATCGTAATCTATGACTTTAAGTATACCCGTAATGATCTCTTCATCCTTTTTATCGACATACCAGCTGTCTGCCCCTGCTCCGTATTGTCCGGAAGCTTTTAACTCATCTATGACAAAATTCATATCAGCTATACGAAGCTCCATCCACTTTGAAGTAATATCATATATTTCCGATTCGGGAACATCACTGCTTCCAACAGATAATGCCGTGCCGAAGAAATCCGGATCTACAGTAACGGTTTTACCTGACGTATCTTTGGTAAAAAATGAATGATATGGATGATCCGTACTTACCACAACATATCCGTGACTTGCCAGTTCCATATATGTTGAAGTATTGCTCTGATAATAGCCAAAGGCACCATGACTAAAGATAACAAGCGGTAATGAAGCTTCCGGAAGATCACTTATGTTCTCGGGAAAATAGAAGTGTACGGGAATCTCACGTTTTGATCCGTCATCCTCGAAGGTTTCCTCCCTGCTTCTATCGATCAGAATAGCCGAGCACTGTGCGACTTCATAATCACCGGTCGTCTTCCTGCCTTTATAATCCCTTATCACAAATGCAGGTATCATGCTTATCCCGAACAAGATGATACCGGATACTGCTCCGATAACGATCGAAGATCTTTTTTTATTCGATCCGTTTTTCCTGTTTACCAGAAATGATACCGCAGAGAATAAAAGCCTTACGACTAACAATGCGGCAAGTAACTTGTACCGAATGGAACTCCCCATGCCTGAGGTTATCAAAAGTAACCAGATCGCCATTTCGGAAAAACATAATACCAGACGTCTGCCGCTCCATTCTTTTTTCACCGGCTTCCTTATTATTTCGGATACTGCAAAGCCTGTTTCAATTATCACAATGAGAATAAAAATCAGAATAGCCATATTTCACACCCACCTTTCTTGTTTCTAAGGCGAATATAAAACATGGCATTTTTATGTACAATACATCAGAGGATGAGATGCATTATTTGCCGGTAAGATGCATGTCGAACAGGCTCATCTGCGAATATTTTTCCGGCAATTCCTGCATATACTTAAAACACTCATTCGGATCGGATATTATCCCATTATCTTTGCATATCCTTTGAAAGAGCTTCATCAACTCTTTTGCATTCGGGCTCGGCAATTCATACGCATTACCGTATTGCCTGATATATCTTTCTTTCATACCCGGAAAATGCTTATCAAGCGCAGCATAAAAGTATTCTCTGTCACCGTCACGAAGCGTCAGGCCCATTCCGAAATCTATTATGCCCTTTACACCCACGCGAACACATTCATTCAGTATCGCCGTAACATTTTCTTCCGTATCATTGATAAAGGGCAGAATTGGAGTCAGCCATACGATCGTAGGAATCCCGCTCTCCCTCATCTTCTGAAGTACTTCAATACGGCGCTTTGTATTACATACATTCGGCTCCAATATCCTGCACAGATCATCATCATAAGTTGTCAGCGTCATCTGGACAACACATTTGGCAGATCCGTTTATCTCGGAAAGCAGGTCGATATCCCTAAGGATCCGATCGGATTTTGTCTGTATCGCCAGTCCGAATTCATTATCACGGATTATCTCCAGGCATTTTCTTGTGAGTTTAAGTTCCTCTTCACAGTGCATGTATGGATCCGACATGGCTCCGGTACCGATCATACACTTTTTTCTTTTTGCTCTCAGAGCCTTTTCCAAAAGTTCCGGTGCGTTCTGTTTTACTTCGATATCTTCAAAAGGATGTGTGAACTGATAACATTTGCTCCGACTGTCGCAATATATACAACCGTGGGTACATCCGCGATAAATATTCATACCATAACGACCGCCGTTACCGGTCAGTATTCCTTTGGCATCTACAAAATGCATTTTTTCTTTTCCTTAACGTACCTAATACTTCAGAATTGTTTTCGGATCCTTTGCGATCAATCGTCTTTCGCGACGGAGAAATATGTCGTACCTGATAATACATAAGTCAGCTGCATCACAGCATACTCACCATTAACACTAAACACGCTCTCTGAAAGGTCTTCATCGTCAGGGTTACTGCACTCTACCCCCAGCATGTTGTCTACCCTGTTACTTCCGTAATAATCCTGATATACCGGCTCCCCGTTTATCACAGACATCGGGATAAATACGATCACTTCCATGCCCTCGCTCTGATAACCTGATCCAGAACGATTGTTAACAAGCATATATGTCGGACATATATCCGAGATAGACTCGTCTGCTTCATCAATATAGAATTCACTATCCGGAGTAGGATTGTCACGTGCCGCGACTAATTCGCAGTAAAGGCAGTCGCCCGCCTGTCTCGTATCATAGCTGTGATGAACGTAATCAGAAGTAGGATTATCATAATTCAGGCTCTCATCTATATAAGGTGCATAATCTATGATATCGATATATCCGTTACTGAACTCCTTATCCCACACAACCCCGGCAGCGGTGGCGGAAGGACATGAAAGCAAGGTGACCGATCTGTTGACATCCAGTTTCTCCGCCTCATCCAGTAGCACCCTCACTTCTGCGGGATCCAAAGACTGCTCCACATATGTGATCGTCAGTTTTGTGCTGATATTGTTCTCTGCAAAGAAATCCCACACATCTCCGGTATATTTCTGTTCCTTGGTATAATAGCTTTGCAACGAATGTGCATATACCGCTCCCGGAAGTATATCGTTAGCCCATTCGAGAATGTCTTCGTCGATATCTACGCTTTCGTAGTTATCGCTTATATTATCGTTATTATCAATAATGATCCTGAACTGATCATTTCCGTCATTAAGCAGCACATAGTGACTTCTATTGTTATAAAAGGAGTCCGTATACCAGTCTTCGATCTCCGGTTCAAACCCGTATTTGTCCCTGACATACTCAATGACAACCGATTCAAGATCTTCTTTTGTGGATTTCTTTTTATTGGAACCGGAACCGACACCGGCACTGCCGCATCCGCATAAACCGAACACAAGCGATAGTATTGATAATGTCATCAGTACCCTTATTCCCTGTCTCATGATCTAAACTATTCCTTTCAATAATAAATCCGGCAAGTACAATACCAACGTCTATTTTGGCCCACTCTTTACTGAAGATATCTCAATGCTATCATCAACAGAACCCTGAGTGCCAAAATAATCACTGATCTATTATATCAAAGCTAAACCTCAAATACTCCCGTATTCTACACAGCGAATCTGAAAAAATCCCTTTCGGGATTTTTCAGTTCCTCTTTGGAATCGAACAAATCAATTCCGGATAATTTCTTTCGGTTATAGAGCATGAGCTTTTAATGCATGTCTCTCCATGTATAATGCCATTCCGATAACCGGAAGCGCGCAGATGAAAAGTGAAGCAGGTGTCTGTAAGGGGCTCTCTGTGACCATATTGATAATGAACGGACAAACTGCACTGAGTATGTATAAAGCAGAATAAAAAAATACTTTATAGATCGGTTTGTTTATATTCTGTCTCTTTATGTACCAGAATGATAATACAAAACAAACAGCAGCTGTGATCCCAAGGATTATATATGACTGAAGGGTTGTCGAACTGCTCACTTCTACATGCAGTAGTATGCTTAAAATAATTCCGCTTACGGAATATCCGGTCACACAGATGATCGAATTGATCAAAGCTCTTTTAATATTCTCATTAAGCGGTTTCACTTTGCGTTCTCTTTTCTTATCAATGCCTGATACAAGATAAGAAAACCAAAAAGTCTGAACCAAGATCTCAGGTGAACCGAAGATGCAAAACTTCAACGGTACCTGTGTATATATAAAGCCTTCTATAGATGACGGTGCCGGCCCCGGTGTATTTATGATACCCAGTGTCACTATCAATGCCCAGAGTTTCAGGAAGCTGTTTTTTTCTGTCAGGATATTTTTCCTAAACATCAACAGCACAACACCAAACAATAATCCTCTCACGAACTGGAAGAACGGTCCTACCATTGAATGAATGGATTCTGCAGGACGCATATAATACTTCATGTTCCCAAGTTCAAACAGTTCCTTGTAATTCATCAGATGTGAAAAGATCATTCCGCAGATGATATATGTTACTATGTGATACACCATCACTTTTGTAACAAACCTCCATGCAGGAATGACCTTATCCGTGTTCTCGTTTTTCATATACTTTCTCCCTTCTGATATTTCTTCTTTACAAATCATTCTTAAAAAATCATTTTTCTTTGTAAGAAATAAATATCAGCAGAGAAGCTTTGATTCAATAGGCCTCAACACAAGATGCCATATTTCGAACATAAAGTGCACGTATCTATAATTGAGAATCTATCCACGGCCCTTACAAAAAGATATAAAACTTTTTCCGGCTGAAATGTTAGATCGTTTTTCCTGTCACCTCGTAAGCTGTATATTCATGATCAAATTCATATCCCAGCTTTTCCGCCAGATGAACCGAATTCAGATTCTGGGCATCCCAGCTCGGGTATAATCCTTCATCCAGGCATCGTAAGATCAGTGCGGCAGATGCAATCGTTGCCAGTCCCTGCCTTCGTTCTTCCTCTACTGTATCAACTTCGATCTCTATCCCTTCATTGTACCTTGTATAAGAGGAAGCCCCGGCCACGATCCGTCCTGATTTCAGGATGACCATGCCTCTCCCGACCTCCAGAAATCTTTCTTTGCTTCCGAAAGAAGAAACAAAATCTACTGTTGCGGGATCAGTAAGACATTTTTCATACAGTTCTTCATCGATAGGTTTGATCTCATAGCCTTCAGTTATTTTCTCTACTAACTTCTTTAAGTGATCTTTGTCAAATACAGTATTTTTCTTAATGGCGTATCTTGTTACTTTGTTTGCCTCCGGAAAACACTCTTCTATGCATGCCTCCCATTCTTTATTTTGAGGCACCATGATAACAAACCCTTCCGGCTTATTGATAACCAGCTCCTTGTTCGGGATACCCGCATAAAATGCAAAACAACCTACATAAGCCATTGCCGACTCAGGTGCTTCCTTATCTGTGACAAAAACCTTTCCCATTACCTTTTGCAGGCAGGAATAAATAAGAGTCTCTTCCCATCCTTCGAAAAGATCATACGCTTTAGCAGTATCTTCTAATTCGAATATCATTTTCCGTATCCTCTTTTAACCCAAAACGGCTTTAGCCATTGCGAAAATCTGTCAGCAATTCTATCAATGCTTCCATGGCTTCATTCATATGTTTATTCTTATGAATAAAAACCTGTGAAAAGACAGGAAAATCCTCTCCTGCCCAGTCTATCTTTTTCAACAGCCCTCTTTTCACTTCTTCCGTTGCCACCATGGAAGGCATAAATGCTATCCCAAGTCCGTTAATGGCAAATTGTTTCAATATTTCCTTACTGCTTGTTTCCAGTTCGATCTTAGGCACGACCTGATGATCGATAAAATCCTGAAGCAGCATTTGTCTGAAACTGCAATTGTGTGATGTGATCAAAAGAGGGATTCCTTCCAGATCTTTCTCTTTTACACGTTTCTTTTTTGCAAGAGGATGATCCGGTCTGACAAAGAACGCCAGTGATTCTTTTTCCTTATGAATCATTTTAAGTTCCGGATTATCTATGATCGGATTGAGCGTATAGACAAGATCCAGCGAGCCGTTTTTTAACAGAGTGGGAAAAGTGTCATGTTCTATAAACTGAAGACGTATATCCATTTCCGGATATTCTTTTTTATACTCAAGAAGACTATCCGGAAGACGCTTATAGCAAAACGATTCGGACACTCCCAGCTTTATGATTCCCGAAGGGGTCTTTGACGAAGATACTTCCAAAAAGATCTCTCTTTGGAGTTTCAGCATCTGTTCCGCATAACTGATCAGCTTTTCTCCTTCTGCTGTCAGAACAAGCTTTTTCCCAAGCCGTTCAAACAGAAGGCACCCCAGTTCCTCTTCTAACAGCTTTATCTGCGTCGTTACAGTTGACTGTGCATACCCCAGCATATTTGCCGTCGAAGTAAAACTTTTTGTTTCAACAAGTTTCAAAAATGTTTCCAACTGAGTGTTGTTCATACGCCCTCTCTCATCATAATTCCCGATCATCATTATTGTTTGTTTCAAAAATGCCGATACGTCTTATGATGATATTCTATGATCAACAACGGAAAAAAGCTAGTGCCCTCTGTGTTTCTCCCGCTTTTTTTGTTGTTTCAGATCAAACTGTTTTTGTTTTATCGCTTCTCGCATCTCCTTACTGATCTGTCTGCGTTCCGTTTTCATTTCTTCGCGTTGCATCTGCAATGCCTGCTGTGATCTGGTTCCAATGCCGGTATTTTGCATCTGTTTTGCCGCATTTCTCTGTCTTCGCTTCGGATTATCCGCAGTCTGTTTCAGTTCAACTTCCACTGCCGGGCTGAATTTCAACCCATAATAATGTCGGTTTATAAAATCCCGGATCTCATAATCCTTAGGTTCTGCTCCAAACGTAACTTTACAAACCGACAGCTTACCATCGCATATCCTTTCAAAAACTCCGACCCAAAACGGATCCTCAAAAAACACCGTTAGTTTTCCACTGATCCTGTCCATGATTTAATCGTAATCTGTAATACCAAGCCTGTTTCCGAACGGATCCTCAAACTCTGCAGCATTCCCTGTACGGATTCGGAAGGGTGTGCTTAAGAACTTTACTCCCTTTCCCTTCAGATCGTTATATGTTTCCATTACATTATCGACAACAAACCATATGGTCGGTTTGACGTCAGGAAACTTGTTTTTATCCTTCAATATGATCGCAGGTTCTTCAGAACCGACATTAAATGCCGACATTCCCATATCAGAAAAGTCAAATTTGAGATTCAGTCCCAGTGTATTTCCATAGAAGTCCTTAGCTTCTTCCATATTATCGATTGGCAAAAAATAATTGTCATAGCTTTTCATTTTATTCCTCCTTATAACTGTCGTACAGATTTTGTGCCCATTTAAGAAGTGTCACACAAACTTTTTCCTGTTGTTCCATGATTGTTCTTCCAACTAACGGAATATCAGCATGTTCTTTCAGGGCAGAATGATAATATTGCTTAGATTCTTCTATCCCGTTTATTATATTTTTTATAAGAACCAAAGCCGTCGGCTTATCAACCTTATTCAGATTGCAGATGACCGCATTAAAATCCATCAATACTTTTGGCTGGCACAGAGACAGTTCTGTCATAAGGGATTTCATATATTCCCTGCCTTTATCTGTTATGTGATAAACATTCTTTTTCGCAGCGCGCTCTCCTGCCACTTCATCACCGGCAATATACCCCTGTTCTTCAAGTCTCAGCACTTTCTTGTAGATAGACGGAATGCTGATCCTTGTCCACTCCGACAGGTTATGTTCTTCGACATCTTTTTGTATATCGTATGCGCTTCGAGGCTGTTTTGCTACGCAGCCCAAGACTATGAGATCGATACCGGACATATATCCGCCCTCCTTTGCTATAAATTATAATACTATACTTTATAGTATTATTCAAGAGATTTTTCCTTCCTTACATATTGCTATAAAAAAAGAGCCTTTCGGCTCCTTTTTTTACTGCTATCTGTTTTTCTTACCATACAATATCAAACGATACTCTCGGTTCCTGCGTACTATAGTCAACAAATATACTTACATTATAAAAACCATTATGTTCCGGGTGTTCTGCAGCTTTAATACCAATAGCTATTTCAATTTCATCATCGTTAATAGCCAATCCTTTAACACGCCAGTTTTCTTTTAAATAATCTATAGTAAAATCATCCTTTAAACGTATATCCCAATCGCTCCCTTTATTATCTTCAAAGAATTGAACTATTTCTTTATAAATTTTGTCATAACACTGTTCCATTATCCGGTCGGATTTTTTATAATAGGATGCCTGATCACAGTCTTAAGCTTCTCCGGAGCAACTTTCCTGGCATCACTCAGATAGATCTCATGATGCAGGCGCTTGTCTGTTATGTCCAGCTCATACCCCTCGCGTTCCATAAACTCATGCATCATAGCTACTGTAACCGGCTCATCATCATAAGAACCGATATGCATACACTGTACGCATAGCCCTTCTTCAACTGTCAAAAACTCTACCTTTGAGAAATCCTTTTTTTTCTTTTTTGTTGCCTCATTTACCGCCCATTTAAGATCATCCTCTGTCACGAAATCCGGAAGGCGTATTACCGAGATCCAGTGAAAGGCCTCCTTATGCGCATAGTTAATAGCACCCACGCCGTCCTGCAGGTGACGATTTTCCCCTTCGACCGGCGACATACCGGCCACCGCATTAGAATTCGGCTTCGCCGAAGCAGTTTCCTGCCACCAGAAGCCTTCCAGAGGCGGAACAACAAAATCGAAATATCCGTCAATCTGATGATCACCCTTCCTGCTCATTTTGATCGTAAAGGCAATGGCATATAAGAGTCCTATGGCCGCTTTATAATCACCATTTTCATCATTTGGATCACCTTGTCCTCGGACAGCAATATAATTCATCTTAGGGACCGTAATGATTGTCGGCTTATTCTTCGGCATGTAAAATTCTTTGTATTCCTTCTTAAAGTCAAATGCCACTTGGATCACCCCCTGAGTCGTTTTACTCTCTCATCCACATTCTTCATGAACTCTTCCTCCGACATGTTTGGATCTCTTGTCCCAAGTATCAGATCACAAGGCAACTTATCACACTCTCCGCAGGAATGAAAACCATTCTTTATCCGACAGCAATAATAAATTGGGCACTCTTTACCTTCAGGCGCATGGAATACCTTGCCGCATACGGCATTACACCCTTTACACATTTTGCCATAGCAATAGCAGGCACTGCAGTCAGAGCCACAGCAACTGATCAATCCATTCTTGTCATTCATCTCCTAAAATCTCCTTTTGTTTCTTCTTACTGAAGCTCCCACGTACTATATGATATGCTTTATCAAGCAGATCCTTCAGTACGTCATCCGGAACATTTCCATCTGCCTTCACGGAGTTCCAATGCTGTTTGTTCATGTAATAACCGGGGATGATGTCCTCATACTGCTGCCGCCAGAAATCCCCTTCCACGGGTTCCAGTTTCAAAGTTATGTAATAAGGCTTGTCATCATCGTCCAGACAGATCGCAGCGAACATCTTTCCACCGATCTGATAACGTATCCAGTTCCATTCTGTCTGTAAATCCTTGGTTACACCGGGCTTTTTCAAAAGGTATTCATCAATCCATTCGTATTTCATATTTTAAAATCCTTCCCGTTTTATGATAAAGCCTCTGTCACAGAGCACTTCGCATGGCAAAGTTATCCGTCTATCCGCAGTATGCTACGGCATCAACCTGAAACTGCAGGCCTTCTTTACCTCCCACATGCGCAAACTCTGTCTGGATGGATTTACGAACAGGATACTTCCCACCAAATCTTTCCTTAATGATCTTTTCCATGACCGGAATATTCCACACATCCCTGAACAGGCAATCCATTTGCACCACATTTTCCAGAGTAAGCCCTACCATAGCAAGTCTTTTCTCCATCTGGTCAAAAGCACCATTGATCTGCTCTTCTATAGTCCCTCCGATATTTCCAACGCAATAACTCAAAAAGCAATAATCGCCTGCTTTGATGATCCCGGAATGTGCCCACTCTTCGCTTACATCATGTCTTTCAATTTCTCCCATTTTTCTTTCCTCCATAAATTTTGATCATTGATCCTGCTATATTTTTTAATCTGTTTCTTACTTCCGGCGGCTCAAGCACTTCCACCTTATCTCCAAAGGTAAGCATCCACATGGTAAGATTTTCTATGTCGCTGTAATCCCGGATCAGAAGAAGCCTTCCATCTTCCTGAACCTCGTAACAGTCCGGCCCGAACTCTTCTACCAGCCTCCACTTCATCTTCGGATCAAATATGGCTTTGAGCACGATATTTCTCGGAAATGCAAGCTCTGAACCGAGATCCGGTAAAGGTGCATTTCTGCAGGTAAACTCTTTAGCGCTTTCCCTCACCTTATCCATGCGGTTTAGTTTAAACAATCTGTAATCTTTCCGCTTCCGACACCATCCGTAAACATACCAGCTTGTCCATTTGAAAATAACATAATAAGGTTCTATGGATCGTTTACTCTCTCCCGAGGGGGCGTAATAGTAAAATTCCAGTATATGTCGGTTCTCTATCGCATCCTGTATTGTTGATATCTTTGGTGGCAGTGATGTCTTATACCAAGACGAAAGATCTATCAGGATGGAATCTCTGCCGGTGATGAACTCTGATGATCCGGCCTGAATCTTCTCCATAAGCTGTCCGTAGTAACTGCTTCCGCTCACGCTGTCAAGACTTCTCAGACCTGCAAGGATCATCTGCATATCCTTAGAGGTCAGAAGTGTTCTGTCCATCCTGTAGCCATCCATGATATGGATTCCGCCCCCGGTCCCCTGAGTTGTCTGGATCGGGATTCCCGCTATGCACAGAGCCTCTATATCTCTGTTGATGGTCCTTCTGGATACTTCAAATCTTTCTGCCAATTCAGGCGCGGTAACCTTATCTTCCTGCAGCAATACTGACAGTATCCCGATCAATCTTTCTATCTTCATTCTTTCGCTCCATATGTATCATAGCAAAGTTAACACGACATCTATATGGCACGTTTATTATAATGGTCAAATTTTTTTTCGTAAATAAAAAAGCCTGCCGGCATCAGGATTTCTCCCAACACCGGCAAGCTCTTATTCTCTTCTACGCTATCGCATCACGAAAAGGACAACGATTCCAATACCTTTTTGATATTTTCCTCATTCGGAATGATAATATTTATATCTGTCTCCGGGTGATCTTTTACATATGCAGTAAGGAATCCCATCAGGTTATCTTTTGTTTCCATGTAATCATCTATGACCACCTGATCACTGTATCCCAGCTTCTTAAGTATTAAAGCCGACACAACGCCCGTCCTGTCTTTTCCTGCCCCGCAGAAATACATCACATTACTGTCCGCATTCATAATGGTATTGATGATATTATCCATCTGCTCGTCGATCATTTCAATGTAGGAATCCGCCACAGCCTCAGGAGATCCCGGCGGATCTCCGCCTCCGGTAACAGGCATATGATAATAGGTAAAGCCCTTTTCCTGCTCCAACCTGCATGGTTTTAGCGTATATTCTTTTTCCTCTCGCAGATCAACAATAGTAGTAACAGAATTCTCCAGAAGCCATTCCACCTCCGGATCAGATAATCTTCCCGGATAATCACTTCTGATATATCGCATATTTCCGATGGGTAACGCCCTTGTATTAAGTGTAGAATCTAATAATGAGCCCATCAACACTGATCATCCTTTTTTGAAATCTATCCTTATTAAAGCCTTTCCATTAGGAAGCGATATCCTTGTCTGAAGAAGATCTTTATATCCTATCTCCATCATTCTTGCCGAAAGAGAATACTCATCCATCTGATGATGTACCTCATCCAGCCTGTCAAACGCGTGCAGATATGGCGAATCCGATACCCACTGCTTATCATCCGTGTTGATCTGGATAACGCAGGAAACATATTCGGGATTAACTTTTCGGATCACACTTTGGAACACATCATAACCTATATACTCTATAAGAAGATTTGCTATCAGCAGTTGTGCCTCGGGAAGCTGATCCGCATCATTTATAAGATCGATCTTCAGACACTTCAATACATCTGCCAAATCAACATACCGTTCTGAAACAGTGCGAAGATAATCTCCGTTAATATCCACTCCGTAAACAGTCCGAAACTTATCTATGCTTACATGTTCCAGTCCGTTCCCTCCGGCAACGCCAAGCACCATAGCTGTGGAAACCGGATATGCTTCAAACTGCTCCTTCATTATCGAATTCATAGCTTGGAGTTGTTTTACGGAATCAAGACTCATATGATTCTCATAATCATTCAAACTGATCTCTTCCCACGGATTATTCACAAATCCCTCCTTACTCAGCGTTACAGCTTTTTGATCACGCCGTTTTCAAAATAGTATATGTCTTCTCTTTTATATCCGAACTTCGATCCAGCAACGCTGATATGCGGTTCAAATGTAAAATAATCAACATCGCCGAGTTTAGATCTGTTTCCTTTTTCAATGTATATCCGGTCATCTTTCCTGCGAACTATCGAATGTCCAAGATTACCCATAAAATCAAGGTTGATATAGCCCTCGTCTTTTATATATTCATTCATCTGATAATATAGATCTTCGAAAGTCATATCAGGGCTGACGATTTCCGTCATCTTATCATGAAGCTTCTTCTCCATCATGAGCCCTTCTCTCCACTCGGAATTTCCGATCTCAGTTACCGACTTCACAACACATCCGTTTTCGATGATGACAGTCCTTGCATGATCCCCCCATGTATCACCGATCTGAGGGCTGAGATCTATAGTTACGATATCATCCGATCCAATGGTCCTGTCTGAAGTGGAATACTCTTTTCCTGATACCGAAACCGTCGTTTCGTCACCTGAGAATACAAAAGCTCCCACATCCCAATACCAGAAAGAATCAGCCCCAAGCTCCAGCATCTTATCCTCGCACAGACTACGCACTTGAGAAAGCAGCATTCCGGGCTTTATTTCTGTTGTGATAAATTCTATTGTATCTTTGGCAATCTTTTGAACACGGCTATACTCCGATAACATTTTCAGCCTCCTTATTAAATATATAGTTGCAAGATCAACTCTGAACCATCACCAATTTACAAAGCCAAAATCCCGGTCGAGATAATTGTCCCTGCCCATTTCCACGATTCGAAAATGATGGTTAAGCTCATTTAAATCCATTGTCCATAGTACCACATCAAATAAAAAACAGACTCAAATACACTAATTTGAGCCTGCTCTGCACTAATTTTATTTTTCTGTTACGAATGGTTCAAATATATCCACATTCTCGAGAAGTGGTTCACCGCTGTCAGCTATTTTTATAACCGTCTTTCCTTCTTCTCTTCCAACAGATACTTTAGCCGTTATGCCATCCGGATTGTCCTTATAGATATTGACGATCAGGTTCGTAACGGCTCTTTTCAGCTCAGAATAATATCCTTCAAACAGCAATTTTATCCAATTCAGAAAATTCTCCCTTTGATATCATCAGATCATCAAACGAAAGGAGAACAATAATATGAATCTTGAAGTATTTGAAGCTTTTAACAACGGGCAGCTGCGTCTGCCGAACAAGACCATTTCATTCGCCGATATCGCCTGGTCGAAACATCCCGTCTTTGAAGGTGTTGAATTAAAACACATCATTACCTCTAAGGACACAAACGGCGAATACAGTTACCATCTGGTACGTATCGCTCCTAATAAGAGTATTCTTGATCACATTCATGAAACTCAGTTGGAAACCCATGAGGTGATCGCAGGCGAAGGTACCTGTATCAATGATGGTAATGAACTTATCTATGAACCCGGAGTCATATCTATAATGCCTAAATGCATTCATCACGAGGTCCGAGCAGGAAAAGACGGTTTATACCTGTTTGCTAAGTTTTTCCCCGCACTGTGTTAATCACCTTTTGCCAGCGCATCCTTATATTGACCGGGCGTCATGCCCACTAATTTCTGAAAGCATCTGTCAAGGTGGCTTTGATCGCAAAATCCCGCTTCATAGGCCACCTCCGGGATGCTTTTGGTTGTTTCAAGCAGTTTCTGAGCTTTCCTGACCTTACACTGTATCTGAAACTGATGCGGCGTAAGACCAAATGCTTTCTTGAACTTCCGTATCATATGATATGGACTGACATGCGTGTCATCCGCCATTTCCTCAATAAGATATATATTCTCGGGTTTTTCCATAATGGTATCCTGAAGTTCTTTCAGATCATCATCATCCACAACCGCTTCGGTCTTTATGCACATAACCACCATGGAATAAGTATTTTCATCAGCAGGTTCAATTTCATGCAGAACATTGGGCATAATACGAAATTCATCCCCCGGCTTATAAATACAACTTTCACCGTCTATGGTAATGCAGACCTGTCCTTCTTCAATATACCCAATCATCAGATGTCTGGAGTGCGTATGAGGAAGATATGCTTTTCGCGATCTCTCATACCGTACACATTCGATCTCATCATTCTTTTTGCTGTAAGTTACTTCGTTCATTCTCTGTACCGAAATTAATCTCTATTCAATGAAAATTATTCTTTCTGACCTGTGCACATGTCCTTTTACTGAAATCCATATTCTTCTTTCTTTATCAGTATTACTTTTTCTGTCAGGGATTTCAATGCATTTTTCTTTTGATTATTTATTGACATAAACTAACAGTTGTTAGTATAATCACTATCAGCAATTAGCAGGCAAGAGGATAATGAGTATGAACAGAAAAGAAGAGATAATCTATGCCACATTGGAACTTGCATCAGTTAACGGAATAAAGGGTGTAACAATGGCCCAGATTGCTGATAAGGTTGGCATTAAGGCTCCGTCTCTTTACAACCATTTCAGATCAAAGGAAGAACTTATCCGGGAGATGTATGTTTTTTTGAGAGAAAAAGCTCAGAAGAACAACCTTGAAGGACCTTTGGATTATACAAAAATGTTTGAGAAAAAAAGCCTTGAGGAGATCCTGCTTTCGTCTGTTTCATCATACATCGGAATGATATCAAATAAGAACATGCTTCAGTTCCTCAAAACCTTATATTCAGAACGATCCACAGATCCGATGGCCGCCGGTATCATGGTTGAAGAGACCGAACGTATGCTTGCACAGTCCAGAGATTTATTTTATGCATTGGCTGTTCATGAGAAGATAAATAAAACAAATGCTGACATGGCGGCAATGACATACGCTCTGACCATTCATTCTATCATTGATTACAGGATGGATAAGATCACGGCAGGTGAATTAAAGGAATTCGGAGATGAAAACAGTCCTGTCCCCGGGAAGATAACTGATTTTATAAAGTGGTTCAGTAATATGATCGGAGGAAACAACTATGAGTAGAAAACTTATAAACCGGTTCGGTCTCCTGGGAATTCTGGCATTGGCGTCTTACCTGGCGGCAATGATCTTTTCGCCTATGGCTTTTCCGGGATATAACTGGATGGAACAGGCGGTAAGTGATCTGTCAGCTGACTCGGCACCGTCAAAACATCTTTGGGATCAGCTTTCGACTTTATATGGTACCGGAAGCGTTGTGTGTGCGACATGTATAGCTATATATGTGTCCGATAATAAAACAGGGAGCAGATTGTTCAGGCTGGGAATATATCTTTTTACGATCATGAACTGGATATCAAAAGTCGGATACGGGATGTTTGCGCTTTCCGATGCAGGGAAGGATATAGGCGGATTTCAGGAAATGATGCATATGATCGTCACTGTCTGTGTCGTAGTACTTTCCATCGTTTCGCTGATCATCCTGATCATTGCAGGATGTAAGGACAAGACCATGAAAGGCGTAGGCACTTGGGCGGCCATTGCGCTTGCCATGATGTTCATGGGGCCTGTCGGTATGGCAGCATTTCCGCCACAGTATTTCGGTATATTTGAAAGATTCAGTACGCTTGCAGCTGTAGGATACAACGCCGTCCTTGGAATTTACCTGTTTAAAGGATTTAATAAAATTTGAAAGTCAAAGGGGACGGTTCTAATTGACTCCCTTTGACTCACGATATACAAGGCAAAGAACTTCGAAGAAATTGACCCTCTTATTTTTCAAGATATGAAACTACCGGATCTAAGTACTTTATATCAGAAATATCATAGGATGAAGACATCTTTTCCGCCATTATCTTTTCCTTTTCAGTCGGATTTTTCTTGTTCTTAAGAGCTGACACAAACATCTTCATTGCAATCTTTGAAGCAGGCTTCATCTTTTCATAATTGAAGCCGCCCTGACAATAGAACATTTTGATATATTTCTTCTGATCTTCCGTGAGTACATTCTGAATAAATATTTCTACATCAGGGTTATCATTAGGGCTGCCGCCCACGCAAAACATAGCAAGCCGCTTTTCTTTCCAGTTATCAGCCTTCTCCAGGAACCACTTTGCCTTTACAAGACTCCCTGCCATTGCCCAACCGCCATAGCAGATTGCATCAAAAGCTTCAAAAAAATCTTCATTTTTCTTCCGAGCCTCTTTTAGCTCAAGCATCTCTCCTCCGACTCTGCCCGCAAGCCACTCGGCATATCTTTTTGTAAATCCAGTCTGTGATGTGTAAATAACCAATGTTTTCATATTTCACTCAGATCCCTTTCAATCTTAATTAAAGTCTGTTCCTTTATCTGCAGACTCTTTTCAGCGATTCCATTCAAAAATTGATACAGATAACAGCAAAGAATTCCTTCGTAATTAAGATGATTCCAATTTGAAATTATGTAACTTGTTACCCTTGAGAACAAAGTAACCTATTACCTATTCTTTGTCAACACTTTTTCCAAAATAAAAAGACCGCTGACAGATAACACCGTCCCCGCCAGCGGTCTTTCTTCTTTTTCTGCAACGTTTTCCTTATTTATCCTTCCCCAACCACTGTATAAAAGCAGTCTTATCACTGCTGTTATATCCTGCCTTCTCATAGAAGTGAAGGGTTTCCGGCTTCTTTGATCCTGTAAGAAGCATCATTTTATAGCAATTTTCCCGCTCGGCAATCTTCTTTGCATGATCAAGACACTCCCCTGCATATCCGTTACCCCTGTAATCGGCATGTGTTACCACATTTTCGACAAAAGCATAGGGCCTCACATTCCTTGTGAGGTTCGGTATTATCACGCATACACAGGAAGACACGATATGACCGTCAATTTCATTCACGATCAGATGATGATTCGGATCGTCTATGATCTGCTCCCATGTATCCTCCAGATGCTTATCATGCTCAGGAATACTGTCTTCATGCAAAAACATATAAAGCTTAAGCAATGCGTCTAAATCTTCTTTTCCGGCTTCGCGTACCATTTCAATGCCTCCTTGATCCTCTTATTAACCATTCAGTTTTCTTCACTTTTAACACACGTTTGAGTGGGCTGATTCTAACTCTTCTCTAAAACAGACCGGTTTAACGTTCTGATCAGGTACCCTTCCTGTAGTGGAGTCAATGGGGACGGTTCTATTCGACTCCCGAGTCAATTAAATGAGTCAATCAGAACCGTCCCCATTGACTCCGTCCCGCTCCATGGTTCACATCATTTATCGAGTTTACTCGTAGGATGAGATGTCCACCGGGAACAAGTATTCTATGAATATCAGAAATAATACTTCTGGTATCTCCATCATTAAAATAATGCAGACATAGATCAGCAATAACAACCTCGAAAGAATCATCCTCAAAGGGGATTCCGTCCAGCATATTAAAGCATCTTGTTTCTTTAACTTCCGGAAAATTCTTTATTATATTCTTAATGGCATTCTCTGACTGATCGCAGGAAATAACCTGTTTTCCCTTTGTGATAAGATATAAGGTATCATTACCTCCGCCGCAGCCTAGATCAAGTATCGGCTTCGAGGAATTATCTATTATCGAATCAAACCTCTCCAGCCAGTCATCAACTTTTATTGTCTCTCTGTTGTACTCTTTATGGACATTATTCCAATAGTCCAAAGAATTTTGTCTATATTCCTGTTGTATCATCTCGTAAAAACTCTCCTATAATCCACATCTTCCCGATGGACTTCGACTGCAAGGTATTTCTGAGTAAAAATCTTCACTGCCAAATAAGCCAGATAAAGAATAGACCTATATTCCCTTATTATCAATCAACTTTTTTAGTTCCATTATGCCACACCCTTATCTCTTTTCCTTGTGAGCAGTAATAATGGTATAACTTCCGGCATTTACGGTAATAATGCAGCCTTCGATACAAACATACCAATTCTTTCCCTGCTTGCTTATCTCTGCTTTTTCTGACAATATCTTTGACTTGCACCACTCGACAACATCGACTTCACCAAGCGAAAGATTTTTCTTTATTCGATCTGCACCCAAATCGGTTGTATGTACTCTATCTATGTTGTCAACAAGATTTTGTATATCCGTTTCTTTCCCGTTTATCCCGGATGAAAAGTTTATCTTCTTCAGATAGAAATACTTGCTCAGCTTCGGATCCTTGTCTTTCCGAACAAATTCCAATTTATAACCAAGTTTTTTGTAAAACTCCGGCGCCTGGAATCCGAATGTAGTAAGTGCTATTTTCTCATAGCCCTTCCCTCTATATGCATCCTCAACAGCCGCAACAAGTTTACTTCCAACGCCATCTCTTCTGTAAGCCTTTCCAACAATCAGATCCCCAATATGCACCTCATTGTAGTATGCTCTACCGGTGATAACTCCGGCAATTTTGCCATTATCTTCTGCCACAAAACAAAATTCTTCAAAGTTAAGTGTTACATCGCAATCGGTAGCATACTGCGAAAACTCTACGTTTATGAATTCGCCAATTCTGTCATTCTCCGCAACTCGCTTGATTTCCAACTTTTTTCTCCCTTCAATCAGATAAACTTCTTTCATTTTGACCTAAAAGCACTAATTTTCTATACAAAAAATCAGATTATTACCGCACTCACTTTATATAATAACCTATAATCGATGCCTAAAGTTGTTGAACTTGCTATTCGTCGTTGTGTCAATGGCGGAGAAACGATAAAATCTGTAGCAGAAGATATCGACGACCTTGGGGTCAGATACCCAGGTGTTTCGTTCATATACAGAACAATAAGCTGTTAACAAAAGTATTTCCGGATATTATTTCTATCAAATTTTCAAGAAAGAGATGTAACGATACGGAGTGGAGAGTATAGTTATGAAGATAATAAGGAAAGATGCAGTAGTGGCTTGTATCGTGACGGTTTTGTGTGTCGGAGGGATATTGTTTAGCGGGTGTGGTAAAGAGACCGTTGCACAGAATACGCAGGGACAGAACAGGTATGACGGGTTTTGCAGATATGATTCGGACGATGAACTTGTAGAAGATCAAATCAGCCGGTGGGCAAAAAAATTATTGGATGAGGGGAAGATAGAGGAAGAAAGCGAACTCTATCCGGTAAATGCATATTTACGTGATGTAGGGTATTCCTATGTTCATTTTCGGGATTTTTCATATAGGGAAGAGCTGGAGAAAGATACCTGCTACCCTTATGAAATCTATCTGATGTCGGTTACGGACGACGGCAAGATCACATATTATTATTCCGTAATGGATTATTATGAGGTTATCGAAGAGGGAGCACAGAATAGATGCATATATGTGGGAAATATTCGGGATGAAGAAATTGAATGTATTACAAATCCGGAAACTGCACAAAAAGTTGAAATGGCGTTTGGGTATAAACGTGATTATGATGAAAACGGACATAGAATAGTCATGGACAAACTATCTCGTGAAATAACCGAGCTGTTTCCCGAGAATATGCCGGGAAATCCGTATGGAAAAGACCCGATAGCATGTGCAGAATTCTTTTTGCATTTGCAGGGCGGAAAAGGTGAGTTTACTCTGTGTGAAGATGAGGATATGACGCGCCTCGGAAAAATGGGAACGCTGTGTTATCAGTTCGCTGAAGGGGATATAGTACATTACTGTATGTTTTTCGATGAGATAAATAATTGCTGGAGACCGGTCTATTGTACGGAAAAGGATGACGAACTGTATCCGGATATCAAAGGCTGCGAAGACTATGCGGAGCGAAAGAAGCTGCTTATGGAGTATGAATTAGAGAACCTCATGGCAGAAGATCTGCGAAGTATGTCGAATAATAAGGCACAATCTCAGGTTCCGATATTTAATGATCTGGATGGAGATTTTGTGATGCTGTGTGAGATTCCGGGACAGGATGTACGGATGTTCGGAATGAACGGCGGAACAAAGACAATCCTTCAGTCAAAAGATCAGGTGTACGTTATGGATCTTATGTGGGCTGCTCATTACGATAAATATGCGATATCCTGTGGCGATTATGATGGCGATGGGGATATAGAATATGGTTTTGTAAAAAATCAGAGTGGCGGAAGCGGTAGCTGTATAGATGAACTGTATGTAGTTGAGATTACGGAAGATCATGAAGCAGTTTACCGAACCGTTTCTTATTCTGATATTATAAGCGAGATTATATCAGCAGTTCCGTACCATGAAGTTGTTGATAATTATATCGAGTTCTATGCGCAGGATGACTCATTATTTTTCGTTGTATCAGAAATATCGGGAAAGCTTGCGTATCGGGATGACGGAAGCTGTGGGATTGAAGATCTGTGGGTTACGCATACCGACGCAAACGGGCAGTATGAATTCTGGCCGGATGATATATCCTCGTATTGCAATGAAGCGACACGGGCACAAAGAACGGAATATACGGAAGGACAACTGTTGGATAGCGTTCCTCTGTATGATCTAAGGCTCTATGGTGTTTTCGGAGGAAAAGAGATTGCTTTTTTTGTCGGGGATCAAATATATCTGATGGAGTGCGAATGGCAGGATAATAACCGGTCGATTTATATAGATCAGGGAGATTATGATAATGACGGACTGGTGGAATATAGTATCTATCAGGGGGAAGCTTTGTATGTGATAGAAATAAACGGAGATAAGGGGGAATTATATAAGTTCGATTATGAGACATGCTTAAAATCGGAGAGCTGGCTAAAGGAAAGCGAAGGGAAAACGATACATCTTACCGGTTTTCGAAGGCTTGATCGTTTCATATATATGACAGAAGATGAAAATAACTGGAATGTTGAAGCGGAGATAGAATATCTGGGGGATGGAGTTTTCCGATTGGGGAAAGTTGTTTATTCAGGTTATGTACGTGGATGAATCAGTACTCATAATGCAGATCCATTTGAAAGCGTTTTGTCAAGAACAATATGGTATCAGTTGCAAAAATCACACAAAAAAAGGAACCGATTTTACTCGATTCCTTCAAGGTCATAGCCCGATTATCTTCCGGTTTAGTTAACCAATAGTTTATATTCTTTTATTATTCTCAATGAAAATGCAGCAAAATTATAAATACAGACTCAAGAACTGATATGAACGCAAGTGCTATTGCTATTATGATTATCAGTTTCGTCAGTCTAACCGTTCTCGAGCTCTGTCCAACCGACCGGAATCTTTTAGTAGTAAAAACTATTACTACTATGGAGAATGCAAACATAACATACATTAAAAGTGCATATGGAGATATCATATTTGCTAATAGTATACGCCATTCAAAAATCGGCATCATATCATGTATAGCAAACGGTCTGATACAATTAAGCAGTATAAGACATAATGATATGATCATTGTACCTATTCCCATCAACCTAAACCAATTAAATATATTGTTCTTTTCCATCATTGAATAATCAACCATTTTCTCGGCCACTTCTTTAATGATGTTAGTATATAAATAGTTCAAATTAAAATGAGATTTCTCCTAAAAAATTGTACTATATCCAAAGAGGAGGAACTCATTATGCCACGTAAAAACAA
>FMVK01000019.1 GCA_900102065.1 Lachnospiraceae bacterium XPB1003
AAGCGGCACCCCACTATGGGTAGGCTGGACGAAGGAATTTAGGACACTCCTACGGGAGTAAGATCCTGTTAGACATGAGAGGTTAGCAGCCATAGGGAAGAATGGGACACAGATTCGCCTTCATAAAAAAGGATGACGTTATCTTTAGTGTACCCTTCAGACTGAAAACACATATGCATTGTACCTGAAATGACATAGTTTTTGCCCATTATTTATTGCTTATCATTGTTTGTAACTTATTAACCAATTGCATAGAAGGCTTAAATACTTGTTCTTTTGTGCAAAATATATAAGAAAGTATAGAGAGAGAATAGATGATAACACTTAGAAGACCCATAGAAGAATATGAATCAGATGCGGCAGCCTTCAAGAAAGAGTTTATAGATAACGGTGAGACAACGATAAACGGAAGTGAATTGATTGATCAGATGGACTCGTACGATGCGTGGCTGAAGTCCGTAACGGATAATGCGTCACCTGATACGGTTAATCCCTCGTGGGTAGTTACAGATACATATTTTGCATTTGATGAGAATGACAGGATTGTTGGTATTATAGATCTTCGCCACGAACTGAATGACTTTCTTAAGGATTTCGGTAACAGCGGATACAGTGTAAGGCCGTCGGAGAGGCGTAAAGGGTATGCGACGGAAATGCTTAAGCTTATTTTGGAACGAGCGCATGAAATTGGAATGGAAAAACTTCAGCTCTCCGTAGAACGCTCAAATGAGCCATCGGTAAAGACTATCATAAAGAATGGTGGAAAGTACGAGAGAAGCTTTATCTTTGAAGGGGAGGAAGCGGATGTATATATGATCTGTCTTTAGATTGGATAAAAGTGCATAAGTAAAAATGAAAAATATGCAGATAAAAATTGCTTATCTGCATATTTTTTACTAAAATATATGCATAAACGGAGGCGCGCATATGCATATATTTGATTATACATTTTTAGATGAAGGTGTATTACCGGCAGAGCTGGTTAACCTTACATCCACCATTTCCGCACTTAATGCTATTTCAGAGGAAAGAAGAGGACGGAACGCGACGGTCTATACAGAACTGCAGAAGATTGCCCGTATTCAATCTGTTAAAGGTTCCAATGCGATTGAGGGTATTATAACTACGGATGCTCGAATAAAAGAAATCGTAGAGGGAAACAGTGCTCCATTAAACCATACTGAGATGGAGATAGTCGGTTACAGAAATGCGCTGGATGAGATACATACTTCTTTCGCAGATTTAAGTATTAACGAACAGACCATTTTGCATCTGCATCAGGTTATGACGGAAGTAGCTGCATATGAAGGAGCCGGACAATATAAAACCGATGATAATATTATTGCTGAAATAGATGAATACGGACGACGTAGAGTCCGCTTTTCTCCGGTACCTGCAGCAGAAACGAAAGATGCTATGGAGCAGCTGATACTTGCTTATATTGATGCCAGAGATAATCCGCGCATCAGTAAGCTTTTGCTCATTCCGTGTGTGATACTTGATTTCCTGTGTGTCCATCCTTTTGCCGATGGTAATGGACGCGTTTCCAGATTACTGACGCTTTTGTTTATGTACAAGAGTGGATTCAATATCGGTAAATATGTTTCTTTCGAGGAACAGATCAATCAGTCTAAGGATTTCTATTACGGTGCTCTTCAAGACTCATCTAAAGGATGGCACACGAACGAAAACTCCTATACGGAATTTATGAAGAATTTCCTTTCCACATTGTATAAGTGCTACAAGGAACTTGATAAAAGATTTTCTACGGTAAACGGGAAAAAACTGAAAAAATCCGAAAGAATAGAACAAACAGTACTTAACAGTGTATTGCCAATTTCCAAGTCTGAGATTTGCGAATTCCTGCCGGATGTCAGCCCTACAACTGTAGAAGCTGTCTTGGGGAAAATGGTAAAAGACGGATTTATAAAAAAACTTGGAACAGCAAGAGCAACTAAATATGTCAATGCGAAACATATTCATTGATTTTTGTTGCCCAACGAAAACGACGTCGAAACCGTCTGCCTCTTGAGCCAAGGTGGACCTAGGGGACGGGGTTAGTGGTTCATTTAGGAGCATTGCGTCTGCGTCCGAAAACTGCAGTAAGACAATTACTGAATCACACTTCAGGAGTTCCGGACTATTTTTATGAATCGGTTATGGATGATTATGAGGCACTGTGGACCGATTATCCCTGCAAGATGTGCAAGAGATCTATAAGATGATGGTATGAATGGAGGTGTTTTTTATGAACGAGACATTAAAGGTATTGGAAACAAGAAGAAGCTGCAGGAACTTCAAGCCGGACATGGTTAAGGATGAGGAATTGAAAGCGATCATCAAGGCAGGAACTTATGCTGCAACGGGTATGGGCAAGCAGAGTCCGATCATCATTGCGGTTACGGATAAGGCTTTAAGAGACGAGATCTCTGCCGAGAACCGTAAGATCGGTGGTTGGGACGAAGGCTTTGATCCGTTATACGGTGCACCAGTGATCTTGATCGTTCTGGCTGATAAGGAAGTGCCTACACATGTTTATGACGGATCCCTTGTTATGGGAAATCTCATGAACGCTGCGGAAAGTCTCGGAGTTGCAAGCATCTGGATACACAGGGCGAAGGAAGAGTTCGATTCTGATTTTGGAAAGAACATCCTAAAGAAACTGGGTGTTGAGGGAGATTACGAAGGAATAGGACACTGTGCTATCGGATATGCTGCAGAGCCTGCAAAAGATCCTGTACCCAGAAAAGCAGACTATGTTTATTATATCTGATGTTTGAGGGAGGATATGCGTATGGACAGGAAATTATTTCAATATGGAGCCGGAGCTACTCGATTCCATAGCAATATCGACTATTGGTAGTTTTGAGAGCAGCGTCATAACAGAGGCTGTATTCATTCCGCCGGCATCTCCCGCAAATGTAAATGTGTAATGATAATGGAAGAAAAACAATCCGTTGGTAAATTTGATAAAATAAAGACATATCCCAAACAAGGATACCGCTTTCAAATGGGAAGGCTTTATTGAGAACGGATTATCTGAAAGGATGATGAAAGGAGCTTCTATGAAAAAAATAGGATTAGTAGGTGGTACCGGTCCTGAATCTACACTTATGTATTATAAGGAATTAAATTCCAGAATTGATAAGATCACAGATGGAAAACAGATGCCGGAGATCGTTATTGAGAGTCTGGATTTCAGAAAAGCATGGGATTATGTTTCTTCGGGGAAATATGATCTTCTTAAGGATTATCTTTCCGAGAAGGTGAGATGTCTTAAAAAAGCGGGTGCAGAAGTTATATCTTTGACAGCAGTGACTATGCATATTGTGTTTGATGGATTAGTTAATAATACCGGCGTTTCGTTGATCAGTATTCCCCAAGCGGTCTGCAAAGAAGTAAAGAACAGAGGATATAAAAAAATACTTCTTTTAGGGACTATTTTCACAATGGAACAGGATTACATGAAAGATGATTTCAGGGATGCAGGGATAGAAGTATATATTCCTGATGAAAATGACCGAACCCTTGTGGCAAAACGGATTTTTGAAGAGCTGGAATTGGGAATTGTTAAGGAAAGCACTTTAAAAGAGTTCCAAAGCATAATAGATAAAATGCAGGATCAATACGGTATTGAAGCAGTTGTTCTGGGATGCACGGAACTGCCGCTGTTACTGAATTCGGAGAATTGTTCTGTTCCATGCCTGGACAGTGTTGAAATACATATAAATGATCTGATTCAAGAGGCTTTATAAGGAGTCAAAGGGGACGGTTCTTATCGACTTCATTATTCAAAAAACGGTGAGTCAATGAGAACCGTCCCCACTGAAATTAAACAAGGAAAAAATGATAGAACATCCAATACCTCCAATATATGATGAGAAATCTAAGATCCTGATACTTGGGAGTTTCCCTTCTGTGAAATCGAGGGAAGTAAAATTTTTTTACGGACATCCTCAAAACCGATTCTGGAAGGTTACTTCCGCAGTATTTGAAGATGATACTCCGCATACCGTTGAAGAAAAGAAAACTTTCTTACTCCGTAATAGAATTGCAGTATGGGATGTGATCGGTTCGTGCGATATAAAGGGTTCATCGGATTCGAGTATCAAAAACGTGGTAGCAAACGATCTTAGTGTGATACTTGATAAGGCTGATATCCGGCATATATATATTAATGGCCGGACAGCGTATAAGTACTATCGCAGGTATGCGGAAAAAGAAATTGGAATACCGGCAATCTTTCTACCATCCACCAGTCCTGCAAACGCAGCATGGTCTGTGGAGCGTTTGACTGAAGCATGGAGTTGTATTAGGGAAGAAATATGAAAACAAGAGAAGAAGCATTAGAATATGGACTATCATTTCCGGATACGTATCAGGATGCACCGTTCCATGATCCTAACTGGCAACTGGTCAGATATAAGGTAAATAAAAAAGCATTCCTTTGGACGTATGAAAGAGATGGCAATATCAATCTGAACGTAAAGGTTGATCCGGATAAGGCTTTCTTTTGGAGAAGAATTCATAAGTCCGTTATCCCGGGGTATCATCAGAACAAGGATCATTGGAATACAATTATACTTGATGGAAGTATTCCCGATGAAGATATAAAACTAATGATTGCTGAGAGTTATGACCTTATCAGCGACTGCCCTTCAAAATGGATTTATGAAGCAGTAAAGAAAATACCATATGGTCACGTTGCAACATATTCTCAGGTTGCAGAAATTGCAGGTGATAAGAATATGGCACGCGCGGTAGGAAATGCGCTTCATAAGAACCCGGATCCCGAAAATATTCCGTGCTTTAGAGTTGTTAATGCAAAAGGAGAACTGGCAGGGGAATTTGCCTTTGGCGGATTGGGGGCTCAGGCAAAACTCCTTAAAGCAGAGGGAATAACCGTTATAGATGGGAAAGTAGATCTCACAAAATATCAGTGGAAATACTGACAAAAGGAACAAAATTAATGAGTCAAGGGAGTCAATGGGGGAGTCAATGGGGACGGTTCTTATCGACTTAATTATTCAAAAAACGGTGAGTCAATGAGAACCGTCCCCACCGAAATCAAGAAATAAATGAAAATGTGTATTGACTCTCACATTATGTGAGGGATTATCGTTGTAGTGAGCTCAAGAAATACATCCATGGAGGTAGGAACAAGATATGCTTAAAATAGGCGAATTTTCAAAACTATCCAGAGTAAGCATCAGAATGTTACGCCACTACGACGATATCGGACTGCTGAAACCGGCAGAAATCGACGAGTTTACCGGATATCGTTATTATCACGAGGAACAGCTTTTTACCATCGGAAGGATAACGTCACTCAAGGATATGGGCTTTGCCCTTGCAGATATTATCAAGATCCTTGACAGCTACGATGATAAAGAAAAGATGGATGCCTTTCTGTCAGAGAGGCAGATGGAACTATCAAAGCTTTCCAAAGAAACGGAGTACAAACTGATGCTTCTGGAAACAGCCAGAAAGAGGCTGAGGAAGGAGCAAAATATGAGTTTTGATGTAACAGTAAAAACAATACCGGAGAGATATGCGGCTACGGTTCAGATGGTGGTTCCTCACTATGAGGATGAAGGAATGCTTTGGAATACAATGATGAGCGAATGCAAGAATCTTGTGCCGGCAGACCCGTGTCTTTCGGCGGCTGAGTTTCTTGATCCCGAGTACAAGGAAGAAAATGTTGAGATCATTGCCTGGATGACCGTGAGTGGTTCTTATAACGATACGGAACATGTGAAGTTTAAAACTCTTCCTGAAGTAAAAGTTGCAAGTTGTATTATTAAAGGCAGCTACGATCAGTTGGTTGAGGCATATGCAACTGTGGCGTCATGGATCAAAGCTAATGGATATAAAATGAATGGACCTATGTTTAATATCTATTATGTGAGTCCTGCACAGACGCAGAATCCCGATGAGTATGTGACGGAAGCTTGTTTTCCGCTGGAGTAACTACAATCTATGCCAAGGAGATTATCAGCTCCTTGGCGTATTTTCGAAAGGAGCACGCTCATGGAATATATCCAAGTAACAAAAGAAAATATCGAAGAAGAACATATTTGTTGTGCTATATCCAATAACAAGGATGCACAGGTATCCTCAAAGAAGGCCTGGCTGTCCGACAGATTTGATGAAGGACTTGTTTTCTTAAAGAGTGTGGAGCGCGGAAAGTGCTTTATAGAATATATCCCGGCGGAAAATGCATGGGTCCCAATTGAGGCAGACGGGTATATGTATATTGACTGCCTGTGGGTGTCTGGATCATTTAAAGGCCATGGTTATTCTACAGACCTGCTTGCTAAATGCATCGAGGATAGTAAGAAAAAAGGAAAGAAGGGTCTTTGTATACTGTGCGCTGCAAAGAAAAAACCTTTCCTGGCAGATCCGAAGTTCCTAAAGTACAAGGGCTTTATTGTAGGTGATGAAGCTGATAATGGTATACAACTCTGGTATTTGCCGTTTGATAAGAAAGCAGATGTACCGCAATTTAAAGAATGTGCAAAGCACCCCCGCATAGATGAGAAAGGATATATTCTGTATTACTCAAGCCAGTGTCCGTTCAATGCAAAGTATGTACCTGTTTTGGAAGAAACAGCGAAAAAGAATGATATTTCCTTCAAGGCGATTCACATAGAGAGCAGGAAAGAAGCGCAGAATGCGCCGACTCCAATCACGAATTATGCTTTGTTTCATGATGGGAAATATCTCACAAATGAGCAGATGAACGATAGGAAGTTCCTGAAACTGGTTGGAGTCAATGGGGACGGTTCTCATTGACTTTAGATGACAGGTTGTTATTTTCCGGGATATATGACTAAGGTGGAAAAATGCAGACATCAGAAAGTTTTAGATTAAGTGCTCTGCTTTCCTTTTCGGGAGGATTGCAAGATGCATATTCATATAATATGAGAGATAAGGTTTTTGCTAATGCACAGACCGGAAATGTTGTTTTGATGAGCCAGAATTTTATGCAAGGAAATGTAATGCAGGGATTCCATTATATGTGCCCATTGCTTTCATTTGCTTTAGGTATCTTTGTGGCGGAAAGAATTGAAAACAAGTATAAGAACATAGAAACAATCCATTGGAGACAGATAATTCTTATGATTGAGATGATATTTCTTATAATTGTTGGTTTTCTTCCAAATCAATTTAATATGATAGCAAACATGATTGTTTCATTTTCATGTGCTATGCAAGTGCAGACATTCAAAAAGGTACATGGATACGGATATGCAAGTACCATGTGCATAGGAAATATCCGAAGTGGAACTGAAAGCCTGTCTCAATATTTAAGAGATAAGGATAAAACTTCACTATATAAGGCACTCCATTTCTTTGGCATTATTTTAATCTTTGCGATTGGTGCAGGCTTAGGCGGGGTGCTATCCGGTTTACTTGGATTAAGAACAATATGGATTTCAGCGGGTATAATGCTATTTGTTGCTATTATGATGATAAAATGACGTGCGATAATACAGGAAGTTATACCGGAAATTGAATTTCAGTTTTATGTACGAGGTAAACAGATGAGTTACGAAGAAAATGCACGCAAAAACCATAATAACGGATTTAATTGTGCAATGTCGGTATTTGTTGCATATTGCGATAAGCTGGGGATTTCACCCGAACAGGCAAGGAATGCAGCACCAAAGCCACGTTCTGAAGGTGGAAAGTGCGGAGCTTTCCTTGCCGGGAAAAAGATACTTGAACAGTTAAAGCCGGAAGCAGTGACGGATTATGAACAGAAATTTATTGAGCTTAATGGCCAAACGGAATGTAGCCGTCTCGTTTCATCTCACGATTTATTGCGTAAAAGCTGTAACGATTATGTGGGTGATGCCGCAAGGCTGGTAGAGGAAGAAATAGGATAAATGGAGGGTATATGATCCTGTTGGTTGTTGATACACAAAAGGGCTGTTTTGACGAGAGGCTATATGCATTTGAAACCGTGAGGAATAATATCAAACAACTGATTACTATTGCACGGGAAAACAATGTTGAGGTCGTTTATGTTCAGCACGATGACGGCCCGGGAACTGATCTTGATAAGGCGTCGGACAACTATGAGATATATGAGGAATTTGCTCCGAGAGAAGATGAAAGACGCTTCGAAAAGAATGTAAACAGCGCTTTCCATCCTATGACCGGATTAGCGGAATACCTGAAGTCCAAGGGTGAAAGGGACATAATAACAATAGGTGTATCAACGGATTACCGTATGGATGCAACGATCAAAAGTGGATTTGAGCAAGGATTCACTCTCTTTGTTCCTGCATATACTAATTCAACTTATGACAATCCCTACTTTGATAAGGAAACCGCCTATAAGTATTGTAATGAGTTTATGTGGGGAACGCGTTATGCAAGGATAATCACTGTTGAAGATGCGATTCAACTCTTGCAAGGTGTGGTCGATTAAAGGAAGTCAATGGGGAGTCAATGGGGACGGTTCTTATCGACTTCAATATTAAAAAAAGCGATGAGTCACAACGAGAACCGTCACCTTAGGAGGAACAAATGAGTACATATGATTCAATATGCATAAAATCAGCTGAAACGGATGAGGAACTGTGTGGAAGGGGATATGTACATTGCACCGCATGGCAGGAAGCCTATAGAGGTATTGTATGTGATCAGTATCTTGATTCGATGACTGTAGAGGCTACAACAGCACGCGCGCGTCAGTTCCCGGAAAATACACTTGTAGCGAAGGATAAAGAGAAAGTAGTAGGATTTGCGGTTTATGGTCCATCGAGAGATAAAGATCTGCCGAATGCGGGAGAGGTTATGGCGATTTATGTCCTTTCTGAGTATTATGACAAAAAAATCGGATATAGACTGATGAATGAAGCAGTTTCCAGGCTTAGTGAATACGATACGATATTTGTGTGGGTGCTTGAAAAAAACGAGAGAGCTATCCGTTTTTATCACAAATATGGTTTTGAATTTGACGGATGTAAAATGGAATGGAACCTTGGTACAACGGTTTCGCTCGTTAGAATGATAAAAGTCAATGGGGACGGTTCTCATTGACTTTGTATAATAAAAGTAGCAAAAAAGCAACCGCCGATTTATTGAGATAATACCCGCTGTTTTATACACTGATAGCGGAGGTTATGAGATATGATTTTTTCAGAAAAACTACAGATACTCAGAAAGAATAAGGGATACACACAGGAAGGACTTGCAGACAAGCTAGGAGTTTCAAGACAGGCGGTTGCAAAATGGGAATCAGGACAGATTTATCCGGATATTTCAAATCTTATTCTGATAAGCAATCTTATGAACGTCAGCGTTGATTACCTTGTTAAGGATCAGGATTGTACCGTAAATATTAAGCCGAAGGCGGATACGGATCTTGATGAGTTGATCGCGTTCAGATTGGAAGCAAATGTCAATACCTACGCAGCATTTAAGAATGAGGTTGATGCTACCAGACCTTCATCTCATGATTTCAGGTATGAGAGCGGGAAATATATTTATCACGACACATATGTTGGAGGAGAGGAATTTACCGGTGAAGAAGCAGTATGGAAGGACGGACAGGCTCTATATGCAATGAATTATATGGGGCGTGTATTGGCAGATGGTTTTAGTGGTGACTTTCTGAAAGAAGCGCTCAGAGCAGCTGATAAGAAGATGCCATATAGAGGACCGGAATTATATCAGTCAGGAGAATACACTTACAGATGTAAAGTTACCGGTGATTTCACATGGTTTCAGGGATATGAAGAAATCTATCAGGGGGATAACAAGGTATATGAGTGCGTATTCCATGGCGGATTACTAAAGTGATTAGCAATTATAATTAACTGAAACAGAAAAATGTGTAAGCTTCGCTTGATAGAAAGGCGGAGCTTACTTATTTATAATAGCAAACGGGGATCCTTAAGGAAAAAGAGGGGAGATGATAGAGAAAATGATTAAATACGGATGGTATGCGCTATTCATTGCGATGGTTGGAGATGTCCTGCTATCTTTAGTGTTTCCATGGTTTTATACAGGATTGCTTTTTCTGCTTGGAATTCCGGCATTATATAAGCATTATCATTCTGTATCAGGTGCGCTTACATACACTATGATTTTATTCATTGTAGTATTCGCAGTCGGAGTTTGTGTTTTAACCTGTTTTTTCAGTGTAAATGAATCAAAAGATATTGTTACAACTGCATCAAAGATTCATTATAATGAAATTCGTTGGTTTTAGGATTAACAAAAAACAAGAAAGTACACTTTGGGGAGGGAATTATTTATGACTTTAATTAAGTTAGGTTTGTTTGGGCTTTCTACGTTGGGCTCATTTCAACTATTACGAATAATATGCAATGACAAGATTAATATTTATTTTTTACCAAGCTTAACAATTGCATTGCAGGTAACGGTGTTATTTTTTGCAGGAATATTAAATCTTTTGCCTGAAATATCTATAGTTTTATATACTTGGGGAATCGTGGGGATTTTAGCGTCTTTTTTGAAAAGTAAGGGATTTAATTTTATAAAATCCTATTTTAATGATGGATATATATTGCTTTTATTGACTATGATTATTATGGGAATTAGTGTCAGAGGAAAGTTGTTTGCTCATTATGACAATTTTTCCCATTGGGCAATTGTTGTGCGTCATATGCTTGAGGTGAATCATTACCCAAATTTTGAGAGCTCTCTTATTATGTTTCAAGAGTATCCGCTTGGAAGTGCAACATATATCTACTACTTTGCCAAAATGATTAGTTCAAGTGAATCTGTACAAATGTTGGCACAGATTTATATGATTTTAGCTGCATTGTTACCACTGTTTTCTTTAGTACAGAAACGAAGTATTAAGATTGATATTATTTTTTTGACGGTAATAAATTTTGTGTTTGTTTACAACATAACTGTTGGAAATCTTTTAGTGGATACACTTTTATCGGTTGTAGGGATTTGTGCTTTTTTATTTGCTCGAAAGCAATGCTGGAATAATGCTGAAAAGAAGTATTTCTGGTTTTTATCATGTTATTTAGTTCAGATTATACAGATAAAAAACTCAGGTATATTTTTTGTGGTGATGATTATAATCAATGGATATAAGTATTTCTTTGAAAAAGAAAGAAGATTGAATAATATACTCACTGCAATGTTTCCTTTTGTTTCGCTTGTAATATGGCAAAAACATTGTAAATATGTTTTTTCATCAGCTGTCACGCCAAAACATGCAATGACAGTAGAAAACTATCAATCCGTATTTGGAAATAAGTCTGTAGAAGATATTAGAACAATTTGCAAGGGAATGTTAAAACTTTCCACAACTTTTAAAGATGTATGGGTACTATTGATAATAGTAGTATTATTAGGAATGTTCGTTTTCTTTTTTGCTAAAGAGTGTTTGAGTGACTATAAAAAGCTTTTAATTCTCTCTATTAGCCTTTTTGTGTGTTATCAGCTTGGAATGCTTGGGATGTATTTGTTCTCTATGCCAGGTGGAGAGGCTACGTCATTGGCAGGAAGTGTTAGGTACTTAAAGACAGTATTGATTGCTATTTTTTTGTTATATATGGCTTTTTCTGTAAGAATGATATCGTTGGAAACACTTAAACAAAAGGATAGCCTATTTTCTACAATAGCTGTTATTGTTTCTATTTTTGTGCTTGCTTATGTTTCACAAGGAAGTATACAATTTGCCCCTAAAACCGTAAATAATAGTGAAGAGAGATTGTGGATAGAGAATAATAAGGAATTATATTCAATTCCTATGCATGAATCATATTGTATGCTTATTCCAAGTTCAGATTCGGGATATGCGTATTACTTGCTGAAATATATTTTCCAAAGCAATGATGTTTCATCCAAAATAGTGGAAAGTATTGATGATTTGAGTGATATTTCTTCAAAATACATTTTGGTATATGACAAAGATAATGAAATTATTAATACATGGATAAATGATACTTATCCAGAACAATTTGGTAATGATGTAATAATTCAGTGAGGATATATATGAATAGAATTGCAATAATAATTCCGGCATATGAACCGGATAAAAGGTTAATATCGTTGATTGATGACTTGGTTCAAAAGGAAATTGGACCAATATTTGTTGTTAATGATGGCAGTGATATGAGTTTTGATTGTATTTTTAATGCAATCAAGGATAAAGTTGAAAATAGTGGTGGTTTAATATTAAAACATGAGGTAAATAAGGGTAAAGGAAGGGCGTTGAAGACCGCGTTTGGATATATTTTAGATAATGTAAAAAATGTTCAGGCGGTAGTAACAGCCGATTCAGATGGACAACACACAAGTGAGTGTATTCAACATGTTATTGATGCAAGTTTATATAGTCAATGGGGACGGTTCTCATTGACTTAATAATTAAAAAAACAGGATATTAAGAAGCCAAAGAGAACCGTCCCCATTGACTCAGTCCCCATTGACTCACGAAAGGAATAATTATGAGTTTGCAGTTGGTAAAAGCAGGTACAACAGATGCACTGACGCTGACCGGGATATCAAAAAGATCTTTTGACAGCGACATAGAAGTCGGAGCACCTTCGAAAATCGGACCGCCGGGATATATGTCGGTTCCATTTCATACGAAAATGGCCAGACAGGGACATTTGTTCAAACTTACGGATGAAGGACTGATAGTTGGAGGAGCATTACTGTTCCTGCAAAATAATGTTTTAAATATCGGTAGAATATTTGTTGCACCGGAACATTTTCGCAAAGGCTATGGGTTATTTATCATGCAGGAAGTAGAGAAAATGTTCCCTGAAGTAAAGGAATTTACGCTTGATACGCCGGCTTGGAACTTAAGAACTAATTCATTCTATTCCAAGCTTGGCTACAAGGAAATAAAGCGTGATAAAGAATTTGTGTTTTATTCGAAAAACAGGACGCTTGAATAATTATCAGAATGTTTGCGATAACTTGCATAGTTCGATCACCTCTTGTTGCCAAGAAAAGGTAAGAGGAAGAAAGGGGGTGTGACAGATGAAGAAATACATTCCTGCTAAGATGATCCGTCAAAGCAGGTTTATTATATTCTTTAAAACATGGAAGAAAAAAGAAAAAGATCAACTTATTGAGTACATGAATAAGTTGATCATCGATAATTCCGAATATACGGATCCGGGCAATTATGGACATCTTTGCAATCTCTTTACATCCATAGCGATGGTTAAGGTCCTTGAAGAAAACGGCAAAAGCCACGAAGATGCGGAAAAAGTTGTGGCAGAGGCTATGTATGAATTCATAAAGCCTCAGATCATATCGATGAAGAAACTTGCGAGTCACGGCTGGTTTGTTAGTTTTCTGAAGATAGTCATGCCGCTGAAATTCAAGAAAACACTTGGCTACGGGTGGGATGTGGAATTCCCGAAATGTCCGGCAGATACATTTACGATGATAACCCACAAGTGTATTTATCAGCAGCTTTTTACGAAATACGAGATGCCTGAAATGACCGCCAAGTTTTGTAAGGTTGATGATATATTGTACAGCAATCTTCCTAGAGCAGAGTTTGTTCATTCTCAGCAGATAGGAAATGGCGGAAACATGTGCGATTACTCATTTAATAAGAGATAAATATAGAGAAATGGGTATGGTTCTCAATGACTTGCTTATTAGAGTCAACGAGAACCGTCCCCGTTAAGTAATCCGACTATCCACTCGGGATCCGGCGCTTTCATATCTTTATCCAATGCCATCTCTTCCATTATACCCTGAACAGATGCCCAGAAACATTTAGCCATTAATGTGGCATCACCCTTGCGGAACACTCCCGATTTCTGTCCTTCCTTGATCAGCCTTGTTGTAGAGCTGATCGTATCCAGTGAAGAAGCAATCTTGCGTGCTTCTTCAGGCATTCCCGCTTTTCTTGTTTGTCCCATTAGCACGAACATTTGAAAGACCCACGGCTGTTCTTTTGCATATGAAAACATCTGTCCGAGAAAACCCTTCAGAAAAACATCCGGAGGTATTTCCGATGTCATTTTCGCTGCTCTTGTTCCCTTGGTTCCAATTTTAATAAGTTCATGCAGCAGAACTTCCTTGGATTCAAAATAATGGAATAACAAGCCCACACTCATCGGAACTGCTTCGGCGATATCAGAGATCTTTGTATCGTAATAACCTCTCGTCACAAACAGTTCCAATGCTGTCACAAGGATCTGCTTACGTCTTTCTTCTTTTTGCTCTTTCCTTGTCATCTGTCATCCTTTATTTCCTGTTATTTAGATATTGATATCTTTTTTCTCGGATTTAAGTATTCTCTGTATAGCAAACTTTCCGCTTGCCGCTGCCACAGGAAGTCCTCCCGGAGCATTAGTCCACTGTCCCGCAACATAGAGATTATCGATACCTTTGATCTTTCCTTTTATTGTAAGAGCTTTTCCGAGAGGCGTGGTTACAAAACTCATATATCCTCCGTGATAAGCATTACAGTATCTTTCATAAGTAAGCGGAGTCCATGTATCAAGGATCTCGATCTCTTCTTCAAATTTCGGATAGGCTGCGAGTACCCTTTTCTCCACTTCGCTTGTTAGTTCCTTCTTAACTCTGTCATATTCTTCTTTTGATAAAGACTTCCAGTACTCAAAATCAGCATCATACTGCGTAAGACATGTCTGTATCACCTGCTTTCCGTCTTTTACAAAGATCGGATCATAACCATACTGCTTTACATACATGCGATCGATCGTCCTGGTTCCTATCTTTATTGGATCGATATCGACAAATGCAGTTTCGCTGCCGCTAAACTCTCCTCTGACTGCAAAAGCAATCTGGAAACCGCTGATCACAGGGTATGCCTTCGGATCATCGTATGCCTTCTTCACTTCCTTCGGCATATATCCTTCAGGCAGGAATTTATTAAACAGAGGATAGATATCGGATGCAGGTACTACGTAGTCCGCTTTAACAGTTTTTCCGTTTTCAAGTCTGATACCTGTTGCTGTCTTCTTATCCAATTCGATCTTATCTACAGGTGAATCATAAAAGATCTTTCCGCCAAGTTCCTTGAACTTCTTCTCCATTCGCAAAGACATCTGAAGCGATGCTCCCATAGGGATATTACCGTTTCCGTCTGCCATAGTTGCATAGGATACGAGTAATGAATATGCGGTATATTCCTTGGGAAGATAATCACAGATAACTTTCTGTAATAAGGGTGATTTAAATCTGTGACTGTATTCTTCCAAAGAGATCTTTCCGAACTCTTTGATCACTTTGGGGAAATCTGCCATTGTCTTACCCATCGATATATAATCCTTCAGTCCCCACATTTCCATCGGCTTACCTGCAGGGAAAAGTCCCTGTTTGGAATATTCTACATACTCGATGAATTTTCTAATCTCCGCTTCATCTTCGGGGGCTGCTTCTATCAATTCTTTTTCGGTCCTCTTGAGATCATTCCAAAGAGTAACGCTCTTTCCATTATGAGTAGATGAATAAAACGAGTCTATCTTTGCATACTCCGTATCATCCGATAAGGCGCCGACTTTCTCCCAGACCTCATACATCTCTGTACCCTTCTTGGTTCCGGTCAACCAGTGAATGCAGTTATCGATATGATATCCTTTTCTGTTCCATCCGATGCACTCTCCGCCCGGTATACTGTTCTTCTCATAAATCTCAGCTTCATATCCTGCTTTTAACGCATATATTCCTGCTGACAATCCGGCAATACCTCCGCCTATGATCACAACCTTTTTGCTCATAATTTTTTCCTCCCTGTATGGTTAATTAATGTGTTTCGTTGAATCTGAATTCAATATAATACAGACGAGAATGTTTGTCAATAGTTTGTTGAACGAAAATTCAATGAATTTGACGGGACTGTAATTTGGCGGGGACGGTTCTCATTGACTTCAGAGACAGGGATACGGGCACAAGCAGCTGGAAGAATCTGATCACGGGATCAAAGAGTATGTAGGATAGAAAAGGATCATTGTATGCTCGAGCAGCAATCTGACTGCACCTGGGAATTATGATCCCGTCGGATTTCCATTGTATGACAGAAAACCGAATGAAACTGAAAGTGACTATACTGACGCTAACCTGAACTATAAGATATTTCTTTGAGAACCGATTTTTTGATCATAATCCTGTTAAAGGAGATATTTGTAAGTGTAAAACAGATTTAAATTAGTGTGTTTAGGCCTGTTATTATAATTAAATGATATAGTTGATAGTGAAAAGTCGATTGCAGTTTATTATATGATACCCTGCCCGGAGGGATAGGAACGCATGATAAAGGGACATCCGCAATATCGCGATGAGACCGGGTATATCAGGAATGAATAGAGAGTTTTCGAAATTCCGGAAAATGGAGGCATGACCATATTATGAAACAGAGTATGGAAAACAACAGATATGAGATAACACGGGTCAAAGGCGGAACCGGTAATTGCTATCTGATTTCCAATGACGGAAAAGCTGTCTTGTTTGATACAACAGGCAGTAAAAGTCGAAGCGAGGTAATGGAAGCGTGCAGTGGATATGAGATGAAGGCGCTGGTTCTTTCGCATCCTCATTTTGATCATGCTGAGAATGCGGCCGTTATATCAGAAAGATTTAATATACCTGTTGCATACCATAGTGCAGATGATGAGCTGTTCGATGATTACAATGCCCAACCGCTCAAGTCATACGGACTTGTAGGATTCGTTGTTCTTAAGATGTCGGTTAAAGTACTGCGGGAGACTAAGGTTGATCGTCCTAAAAAACGTTATTTCATAAAAGAAGGCGATACTCTTGCAGATTATGGATTCCCAGAGATCAGAGTGGTAGAACTTCCGGGACATACGAAAGGATCTATAGGTCTTCTTATACAGGACCATTCAATCCTTGTCGGTGATGCACTTGATAACTGGATCATGCCGGGTACGGGTCATCTTTATTATGATCTTGATGTTCAGAAAAAGACTGCCGAAAAAATCCGCTCTTTTGGTCATCGTATGATCTATTATGGTCATGGAAAACCAACAGATAAGTTTTGAGTCAATGGGGAGCCGGCGGAGTCAGTGGGGACGGTTCTAATTGACTTGAATGAGTCAATGGGAGTCGGTGAGAACCGTCCCCATTGACCCCGCCCATTGACCCCTGGAAATGTGACTAATAGGATGAAAAACAGTTAATGACAGTAAAACATACAAGGAGAAGATAATATATGAAAATTGCAGTATTTTCTGATATTCATGGGAACTATAAAGCGCTAAATTCTATACTTGAGCATATGGAGAAGAAAAACCCCGATCAAATTGTTTTTCTGGGAGATATTTTTCAAAGAGGTAATGAAGAGATCGAATGTTTGGAGTTGTTAAAAGATAAAGGAATTACCTGTGTAAAAGGGAACTGCGAGCTTTATCTTGTGCACGGTGTGGATATTGATCCGGATGTTGAGTATCTCAGGGATTATTATGATAGTGCAAGGAAAAAACTTTCTGCTGAACAATTAGATTTCATTAAAGAGATGCCGCTTTTTTACGAAATGGAGTGTTCGGGACACAGAATGCTCTTTTCTCATTTTCTTTTTTCGGATGTTAATGCGGCATACCCATATTTCCAGCTATCCAGTTTAAAGAACGGCATATTTGACAAGGCTTGTAAAAGTGAAGAAATCAGGGAATACGACCTTGTTGTAATCGGTCATTGTCATCAGAATAATGTAAAAGGAAATGTGGTTTCTGTTTCTGCTTCCGGATTGGAGAATCCATCTTTCTTATTCATAGAAGCGTGTGAGGGCATATTGCATTACGAGCATGTAAACATTTTGCCCGTAAGATGAGATAGTATGATATATAAATGATCTGATAACAAGTCAATTGGTAAGTCACTGGGTAAGTCACTGGGTAAGTCACTGGGGACGGTTCTGATTGACTCTGGAGTCGACGAGAACCGTCCCCAGTGACATCCCCAGTGACACAAAAAAGCCTTGAGGCAGCAAACAATACCGTACTGGTGGCAACTCACGATCCGGAATTGATCGAGCTTTACTGCGATAATGCTTTATGTATCGAAAAAGGAAGAATCGGATATATGAGACAAATTGTAGGAGAAAAACCCCGTCCCCTAGGTTCATAAATGCCATAAAAATCATATATCTGATACGTAACTTAAGTATAGGCACAAAAGAAACATATAAAAACGTCTATACGGGAGGGAAAAAGATATATGAAAAACAAAAAAATCGTGAGTATCATTCTGGTCATAGCAGATATAATTCTTTTGGTATTATTTGTGACGATTATTCCGTACATATTCAGGGATATATTTGGATTTGATTTTGTAGAATATGAGAATTGGTTTGGAAGCATCGATGATCCGATCCAATATTGCTTCGGTGCTGGCAGCGCTGAGATTTTATTTGTTATAATAAGAGTCGTTTCCTTTACGATAGCTCAATGTAAATTATTAAAGGGGCAGAGTAAAGTGCAAATGGGCGTTTTCATTTTATTGCATGTAGTAATAGCTGTTTTGGGTATGATTTACTGTTTCACATTTTCTGATGGAGCAAATATCATTTATAACATCCGGCGGCTATTAGATTAGATCAGGAAAAATGACTGAAGTTAAAAAAGAAATAATATATCCAATAATGGCAGCTGTAATTCTGTCATTGGTTTTCTATGCGATAGAAATACCGATGGTCTTACTTAATGTTTTTCCGGAGAAGGCTGCTTTGTACACTGCAGATTTTGTTATCAGATTCATTCTGGGAACCATAGCCCTTGTTATATTGAACCGGTTCTATAAGCAAAGCGGGGATGCGAAAGGATTTAAAGATCTGTTTAGAACAAAGATTTCGTGGAAAGTATGCCTGCTTCTGATTCCATTGATCATCTATATCTTACTTCCTCTTTTAAAAATCCCGTCCGGAACATTTACAACAGCAGTGCTTGATCTGTTTTGCATTAATGCTCTTCAGCAGGTGGCAACAGGCTACTATGAGGAGGCAGTTAGCAGAGGCCTGGTAATGAAGGGGCTCTTGGTATATCGAACGGATACCGTAAAACACAGGATCATCACAGTTATTATATCCGGCGGAATATTTGGGTTATCGCATTTACCAAATATAGCGTTTGGAGAGAACCCTCTCATTCAAGTCCCGGCCACCATGATGGTCGGAATCTTTTGGGGAGCGATATACATGTGTACAAGAAACCTTCTGCTTTCGATGTGTTTGCATGCGCTTACGGATCTGACCCCAAGAATAGTAGGCTATCTGTTCATGTTTGAAACGAAGCCTGCTATTTCTCCATTCATTTCCGGTGCGCGAGATGTGATCGAATATGTAATATTCCCGATAGTGGCGATCCTCATCTGCGTATTCTATGATCGCATCAAAAAAATGACCCCAGTCCCTAGGTCCACTTAGGATCACGTAGATAATGATTGAGATCACATATTTTCAACTTTTTATATTTATAACAATAGCATGGATCATTACCCGTTGTATTGTAGCGATAAAAACAAAATCATTTTCAGTAAAGCGTGAATGCCTGCTGCTTTTGGTTTATGTTTAGATCGTTGTTATTTGCAGATTTGTATACTTCGGATTTCATCTTGAGAATGGAAAGATACCGACATTAAAGATGGGCTTTGGAGATGATATCCATGATATGATCAGTATCATTCAGTTTTACTTTCTGGTAGACCGGTATGATGGCCGGAAGATGAATATTATTGGGAACATCACAATGTTTATTCCGGTTGGGATCGCGTGGCCGGTTTGTTTCAGAAGACTTGATACGATCAGAAAAAACATATTTGCGGGTGCCGGGGTTACGCTTCTTATCGAAGTGACTCAGCTCTTTTGGCTTGGAAGACATACGGATGTTGATGACTTGATCTTAAATACGATCAGTGTAGCTATCGGCGCATGTATTGTATTCCTGATCAGAAGAAAGCAGAAGAAATAAAAAAGAAACTATATGCCTAAGAAATTGACTGATGAACAGGAGCAACTGCTGGATTCCATTGGAATTAAAAACCAAGCAATCAAACTATGTATGCTTCAGTGATATCTACTATATTCAAAACAAGCTTTATGCGATACTTATTACTAATGGTTTTTACGATATGAGGATAGAGATTGATGAAGACAACATAACTTTTACAGGTTCACCAATACCAACATATTGACGAGGCTAAAATGAATACTACAAAAAACTTTGACGGCTATGCTAAGGATTATACCGTTGGCAGACCAAATTATGCGGCACAACTAATAGATTGTATATTTAATAAGTATGGATTATCGAAAAACTCTGTTATTGCTGATATCGGGTCAGGCACAGGAAAATTTTCGAGACAGTTACTGGACATGGGAAGCATAGTATTTTCTGTTGAACCTAATGATGATATGCGGAGTGTAGCTGAAACAGAACTTAGTGGATATCCAAACTTTCACTCTATACATGGAGATGCAGAGAATACAACTCTGGAAAGTGGTTTGATAGATTTTGTTACAACGGCACAGGCTTTTCACTGGTTTGATGTTCAGAGATTCAGAAATGAGTGTATACGAATACTGAAAGAAAACGGGAAGGTGGCATTAATATGGAATGCCCGGGATCTATCAGATGTATTGAATCAGGAACTGTATCAGATATACACACGCTACTGTCCGAGATTTAAAGGTTTTAGTGGTGGGATAGTTAAGGACGATCCAAGAATAAAAGATTTCTTTGGTGGTGATTACGATTACTTATCTTTCGATAATCCTTTATTTTTTGATAAAGACAGGTTTGTTGCAAGAAGTCTGTCAGGTTCTTATTCTCTTAAAGAAGGTGATACAGAATATAAGGAATATATGGACGCTATCATTGATGCTTTTAACAGATATTCGAGTGACGGGATTGTTAAGATGGGGAATTCATCAGTCGCATATATAGGGAGTATCATCTAAGAAGATAAAATATGTTTGGAAGATTTTCGGAATAAACGACATAAATACGAGGAATAATCATGGAAACAGCGGCTTTAATATTTGGATTGTCCTTAGTATACCCGGGAGATATATTATTAATAATCTTAGGTAAAAAACAATTAAACAAACTTATCGTGAATACTATATGCCTGTTAATCATGAGAGTCATATTGAATTGAATGGGATCGTATCAAGTGTTAAATATCCAGGGGTGGGTCGATATACTACGGAATATGTAGAAGTTGAATTTGAATAAAAAGGTAAGAAATATAAAAAGAAAACAAGGTATAATTTCGCAAAGGATTATAAGCAGGGTGATACTGTAAATGTATGCTTTTTACCTGATGATCCACAGATGAATATAGTTATAAAGAGCAATGAATCTGAAAAAGGAGCCAATAGTTTTCTGGCCGGAGGAATTTGTATAGTTGGGGGAGTAATATTGGCTATCTTGTTAACTTATTCTTTTTTTATAAGAGGGATATCACTGTGACCTGAAAACTGAGAGTTTTGAACTATAAATATTGTGTTTAGGAGAAAGAAAAATTGGACCCCAAAGGTGGTTGAGAATATTTTTGGAGGATTATTGGAAAATGAGCATCAAATATGGCGAAGCAACAAAGGAAGATATAGATGAACTGATACGTATGCGGATCGCATATATGATCGATGATTTTGGATCAGTCAGCGATGAGGAGAGAAAAGGCATGGAAACACAGTTGCCGGATTATTTTTCCCGAAAACTCGGCACTGAACTGATCGCGTTTGTTGCAAAAGAAGAAGACAGGATCGTGTCGGTTGCATATTTACATATCATTGAAATGCCTGCAAATTCCGTGCTTCTGAGCGGCCTGTATGGTGAGGTTCTGAGCGTATATACTGAACCGGATTATCGAGGACAGGGAATCTGTACCAGACTGATGAATAATCTTGTTGAATATGGTAAAAATATCGGGTTGGGACGTATTGACCTTTCGGCTACTGATGAAGGATATCCGATATATGCTAAGGTTGGTTTTAAGGATAAAGAGCACAGATACCGGGACATGCGTTATAAGTTCTGATCAGAGTATGCACTTTGGGTAAAGGAGTGAAGTGTCAAGTATGTTAGATGTAATAAACAGTTTATCAGATCTGGCTTTCATACTGCTTTATATATTTGTATTCTATATTTCATTGAAGAAATGCTTTTTGCGGGAAGGTAAAAGCAAGATCCTACTCTTTATTCTCTCTGTAGTGACCAATCCAATGACATTATTCCTGGTATCATTTGTGGTTTCTTTTATAGTGGAGCGGATTATTCGTGGGCGACAAGCTGAAATCGTGGAAACTCTTTCGTTAACGGCATATGTGCTTGGCGGAGTTCTGTTTATATCAATGATAATAATTTTCTCAGGGCTGGTTGGACGATGGCTGAAAGCATATAACATATCGTTGATGACATTTTTATATTTGATGTTCGGAGTTGTTTGTGCGTTGTCTGGTGAGAGTGTTTCTGAAACAGATCTCAACTATGTTATCTCACCGGCTGTTCAGGGAATTCTGCAGAATGCAGTATATATTGTGGCTGTATTACTCATATATAGATTTGTTGTCGGGAATCTTTCGGAACTTACCGATAAAAAGAGACAGATCAGCTGGAAATTGTTTTTGATCCCGCCGATATTGTTTCTGCCTGTCTACTATGTCTTTGATTATTTAACATATAGATATGATAATGGTTTTTCCAATACTGTAGTACGGACATATTCGATAATAGTGCTTGCACTGTTCATATGGGCGTTTACGGTTATCATCAGGAATATAAATGCATCTAATGCTGTTATCGAAGCGCGGTATGAAGCTGAGCATGATAAACTTACCGGTTTGTACAATAAAGGTAAATATATGATGCTTAAGGAAAATCATTTCGATGATCCCGGATCTATTGCGCTATTCAATTTTGATGTAAACAATTTAAAGTATATTAATGATAATTTCGGTCATGAGTACGGAGATGAACTGATCATCAAGGCAGCACAGAGTATACATGCTGTGACCTCGGACTGTGTTTTCGGTTTCAGAATGGGGGGCGATGAATATGCAATGGTAGCCGTAAATGTCACCAAAAAAGAAACTGATGAAATATATGATGGCTGGAAACGAGCACTTGAAGATTTAAACACACAGGGCAATGTTTGCTGTGTAATGGCCTGTGGTCTTAAGTACTGCGAGGGCGAGTTTGATACGGAAGAACTGTTTAAACAGGCAGATGAATTGATGTACCTCGATAAAAAGGCCCGTAAAGAAAAGGGAGAAACTTCGCATCTTAGGGAGTTTTAGATGGTAGCAAAACATGTAGTTGTACAACCATATAATGACAACTGGCCTCAATGCTTCATTGATATCCAAAATGAGATTCAGAATGCATTGGGCGATCTGGCTTTGCGTATAGAACATGTCGGAAGCACTTCCGTAAAAGGCTTATCTGCAAAACCTATAATTGATATTGATGTGGTTATAAAGGATTATTCTGTTTTTCCGGAGGTGGTAAAAAGGTTGGAAGGGACAGGATATCATCATGAAGGTGATCAGGGTATCCCAACCAGAGAAGCATTTAAGTATGATGATAAACAACACTTGTTGAAACATCACTTATATGTATGTCCGGAAAATTCTCCGGAGTTGAAACGGCATATTGCTTTCAGGGATTATCTTAAAACTCATCCGGATGCTGTGTTGGAGTATAGCAGAATAAAGGAAGAAGGTGCTTTATTATATCCATATGATATAGATAAATATATAGAACACAAATCCGGATTTATTGAAGGGATATATAAGGAAATTGGTGTAAATTAAATTTTAATAATTTGGATTTACAAAACAAGAGGTTGTAAAAATGAATTTTCCAGAGTTTATGTTTAATGAGAAGAATAAGATCCCTGCTTCTCAACAGAATACTCGTGGCCCATACATGCTTTTGGTGGTCAGCGAATAAAGCAGTAATAACTTTACTGTATAACTGACAGCTGAGAAGATTTATTATGAATAAAAAGAAAACTGCTCTGCTCGTATCGGCAGCTTCGTTAGTGCTGTTAATATGTGTTATATTGGCACTTATATATACGGGCATGTTGCATATTAATAATCCCTCAAAGAAAAAGTATCCGATCCGTGGTGTTGATGTTTCCCATTATCAGGGAGAGGTTGATTGGGATCGATTAAAGGAAGAAAACATTCAATTTGCTTATATAAAAGCGACTGAGGGATCGAAACATAAGGATGTACAATTTGACAAAAACTGGAGTGATGCTCAGTGCGTTGATTTAAGGATAGGAGCATATCATTTCTTCAGTCTGGATTCGCCCGGCACAGATCAGGCAGAGAATTTTTGCAGTACGGTAACGCCTGTTGAGAAAATGCTTCCCCCTGTGTTACAGGAAACGTTCGATGATTATGACCTTTGGATAAGAGATGTTTATCGCAAGCCGGATCCGACAGTCAAATGGACTTTCTGGCAATATTCCAACCGTCATGTGCTGTCGGGATATTCCGGAAATGAAAGATACATTGATATGAACGGTTTTTGCGGAAGTGAAGAAGAGTTTGATAAGTATTGAGGTGACAGATCATTATTTGGCACGAAGCCTTTCTATGTACTGTCTTACTGTCTTTTCTACGTGAGCGGGCTTGTCCTTCATACCACGGTGCACCCAAAGTGAGATAACATTCCATACGGCCCCTGTATTCAGCGCGATCAGATAATCTGAATCAAGTCCCTCAAAGAGCGGTGTAAAAGGATTAGCCTCGGAAAGTTCACTGTCACGGAAAACAGGTAGTAATTCGTCCATGCATTGAAGCGCAATATACAGCATGTTGTTTTTGTCCAGAAGGATAAGCAGTCTTCTGTTCCTGTCTGCGAACATGAATATGTTTTTTAGCACATCTCCTTTTCCGGAATTGATCACACTGAAATAGTCGCCCAGAGCTTTATTCATGATGTATCTGAGCACTTCGTCTTTAGAACTGAAATTTCTGTAGAATGTCTTTCTTACCAGATCGGTTTCAAGTATTATCTGCTTTACCGTGATTTCGTTATACGGATATTTCTCCATGAGACCCAGAAGAGCTTCGGCAATCTTTGTTCTTGAGCGGACCGCAGACGGGTGGCCGGCACTGTTCATGTTTGTCTCCTTCCTTAAAAGTACACAAAAACACGAGTTTGTGTATCTTTGGCCATAAATGTTTACTTGGTTGTTATTCCATAGTAGCATTTTTACATAAATACACAAGTGTGTCATTTTTGGAAGGAGATGTTTATGAAGATCATTGTGATCAACGGAAGCCCCAGAACCAATGGAATTACCGCATCAATACTTCACTCTGTGGAGAGTGAACTTATCTCTCTTGGAATCGATGTTGAGTTTTTCAACCTGACAGATCTTGATATCGGACATTGCCTGGGGTGCTGTTCCTGCTACAAGACAGGGCACTGTATCATCAAGGACGATGCTGATCGGTTAAGCGAAAAGATAAAACATGCCGACGGACTTGTACTCGGATCTCCGACATATGCAAGTAACGTTTCTGGACTCATGAAAGATTTTATAGACAGGGGACATTTTGTGATCGAGCAACTGCTGAAGGACAAGTACTGTATCACGGTGGCAACCGGTGAAAACTACGGCTTCAAGAATACACTGAAGATCTTAGATGACCTGGTCATATTTTCCGGAGGAACTCTCAGCGGACATATAGCACTGAAAGCGCCATTTAACAGTAAGGAGGTCTTGTCTGAAAAAATACGTAACCTGATCAGGAAAGCCTCATGCAGGGTTGAAGCGAAAAAGAAAAATATTTTTCAGAACCTGTATCATAATTTAATCTTTAGCATCGGGATAAAACCATTTGTTAAGCGTAAAGGGAAGCGATACACGGGCGTCATAAAAGGATGGGCTGATATGCAGATGATCAAGGGGGAAAATATATGAAAGAATACATACTTCTGTTACCGATGATATTTATATTCCACGATATGGAAGAAATAGTCGGATTTGGGTGGTTCTTCAGGAAGAATCCCTGGCTTTTCGAGAGATTTCCAAAAGTCATGAACACTTATCGGGGATTTACAAATGAAGGATTTACTCTGGCTGTGTATGAGGAGTTTATTCCCTTTTTCGGAGTCAGTCTTCTTGCTTACTATTTCCCATGCAATTTCCTTTATGGGATGTGGTATGGAATATTCTTAGCGTTGTTCGCGCACTTTTTCATCCATATCGGTCATGCCGTCTATATCCGCAAATACATCCCGTGCGTTGCAACGAGTGTTATCTGCGTACCGGTCAGCTCCTACATCCTGATACGATGTGCGCTGCTGATGAACGTTGACATCGTCTCGATACTTGCTATTGTTATAGGCGTGATACTTATGATCGCTAATTTCTACGTTGCACATGCCGTAATGCATTTTGTGAACAAAATGAATCTGGGGGACGGAGTTAGTAGTTCATTTTCATATATTCATTGATTAAACAATATATTACTTTATAATCAATTATGGGGAGTCAATGGGGACGGTTCTAACTGACTCCGAGGGAGCCGATGAGAACCGTCCCCGTTGACTGCCCGTTGACTGGAAAGTGAGCGTTATATGAGTTTAGATTTATGTGTATATAACAAGAAAAAGGCACCGACAGAACCGATAGAGTTTCTGAAATGGTTTTATGAAAGAACTACATGGGACGGTGATCGGGACTATTATGATACCAAAGGTACAGATCAGGATCTTGTTGATTTCTTCCTGGAAATGGTAAAAATATGTCCGGCTATGAATGGCCCGTATGCTCCTTCCAAAGAAGAGATTGAAGAAAACCCTGAGCTTGAGGATTCACCGCTGATCACTGAGTATAGCATCGGAGAGGATTTAATCTATATGGGCTTTTCTTATAATGCCCCTTCAGAAGTATTTGTACAGCTTGAGGAAATTGCGTATAAACATGGACTTGGATATTTTGATATGTTTTTTATGCATCTTGATGCAAAAACGAAAATTAACGTACCTCAGATCAGTAAGGAACAGTTGGAGAAGGGGATAACGGAAGAGATACCGAAGAAGAACGAATCCATTTTAAAAAGAATATTTAGGTTCATAAAATAATCGGATAACAATATGAGGAGAAACGGTGAACGTATTAGTTGAGACAGATAGATTATTAATTGTTGAAATGACTATGGATATGGCAATGGATGTCCATAAGAATTCACTGGATGATGATACAAGAAGATTTGTGCCGGATGAAGTCTTTGAAACATTAGAAGATGCAAAGGAAACGGTGGAGTTTTTAATGTCTCAGTATGGCTCTGCGGAGGGCCTCCAGGTCTATGCAGTGATCTTGAAAGATGGCAATAAAAACATCGGTTATGTTCAGCTTGTTCCCATCGGTGAAGGTAAATGGGAAATCGGATATCATATAGCAAAACAATACACTGGTAACGGCTACGCTACAGAAGCTGTAACTGCGTTCCTTCCGATCATGGCAGAAAAATCCGCCATAAAAGAAGTCTATGGGATCAGGCTGTTAGAAAACCTTGCTTCGGGACGTGTTTTGGATAAATGTGGTTTTGAAAACTTCTTTGAAGGAGAAGGCGAATACCACGATGGAGTATATAAAATAAGCAAAAGCGTTTGGAAGTTGTAATCTCACGGATTTGTTGCAGTTACCGGATAAGGTTATTTTAGGCATTGCAGAAATACAATGCCTTTTTTATATCAGCTTGTGGTCACAGCGATCACTGATAAAGACTTTGAAGAAGAGGATTAATTTAGAGTAATGATTCATATGATGTTATAATCGAAAGGTAAAAATAATAACCGGATGTTTAATGCCAAGCGTTACAGAATAATTGACTGAAAGAATGATGCAGAAAAGAGACTTAAAGAGCATGGCTGATCAAACTGAATTGCAAAACATACGTCATTGCATTGAAATAATCGATAATATTAAGGGGCAAATATGTGATGAGGAAGCAGTCCGCTGTATCGAAGAAGCAGTAGATTTTAGTTGGCAATGGCTGAATGATAAAACGGATGTATCTCAAAAACTGTATGATCTCTTAGATAATGAGGAATATAGTTTGACGATATATCAGGAATCTGAAAATGATGAGCATGTTATTGAAGTGTGGAACTGTATTATTGATTCGATAGCATATATATGCCGCAAGGCCTATGAATACCAGGGAGCAAAGTATTACCCGGAACCGATTGAATTGGTGGATGAAGATACTTATTCTCGATTGTTAAACGAATATGAGAAATGCATGAAGTAATCTGTTTCAGTTTAATATACTAAACGGAGAACATACTATAGTATCTTTGGCTGGGATTGTCCAATCTATGAATAAAGTCCTGAGGAACGTGGGGATATCGTTTTAGAGTATATTAATGGATTGGATGCAGAGTACTAAGTAAGGAGCAAATAAGAATGAAAATAAAGATAGCATTTATACAACTGCTTCCGGGAAGCAACATCGAAAGGAACCTTGAGATAGGTAAAAAGGCATGTGTTGAAGCCAAAGAAAAAGGTGCTGACATAGCGCTGTTTCCTGAGATGTGGAGTGATGGGTATAGTTTGCCGCAGGATGAAGCAGAATTGAATAAACTCGCAATCCCGAAAAATAGTGAATTTGTAAATGAATTCCGCAATCTTGCTGCAGGATTGCAGATGGCAATCGGAATAACATTTTTGGAAAAGAATGATCCGCGTCCGCTTAACTCGGTGATCTTCTTTGACAGACATGGAAAAGAAATCCTGCACTATTCGAAGCTGCATACATGTGCGTTTGATGATGAGAAAGTATTATCAAAGGGCGATAACTTTTATGTGACTGATCTGGATTTTGAAGAGGGAACCGTAAAAATCGGATCCATGATCTGTTATGACAGAGAGTTTCCGGAGAGTGCCAGAATCCTGATGCTCAAAGGTGCGGAACTGATTTTGGCTCCTAATGCCTGCCCGATGGAAATCAATAGGTTGTCGGCACTAAGAACGAGAGCTTATGAGAATATGGTTGCGGTGGCTACATGTAATTATCCGGAAGGACACCCTGATTGTAATGGCAGGTCAACGCTTTTTGACGGAGTTCCATGGCTTCGTGAAGAACCTGGATCGAGGGATATGTGTGTGTTTGAAGCACCGGGTGAGCCGGGAGTATATGTAGCTGAACTTGATCTCGACAGACTTAGGACTCATCGAAGTAATGATATTATGGGAGATAAGTACAGACATCCCGAAAAATACGGAATACTGTCAGATCCCGATGTTCGCAATGTTATAGGTGGAGAATTTGTTCATTGGTAGGATATAACGAAATTTCAAAAGGACAGGACGATATTGAACATATTAGAACAATTTAAAAACGTATATAGTAATCATCTTATTCCCAAAGGATTTTCTTTGCTAAAAAGCAAGTATCCATATTTTATCAAAGTCACATCTGATGAAATTATTCAGCTTATATCTGTTGAAAAGAAGAAGTCAGATTTTAACCCAAATTTTGAATGCTTTACTATTTGGATTGGCATAAGCCTCATTACACTTCCAATGACTGGCTATAATAGTAAGCCAAGTACACTCGATAATCAGTGCTGGATGATACCAGCTAGTGACTTCTATCATCGTTGTTCACTTTCTATGGATGGATTTGAAAAAGCGGATATGAAGTATTCTTTTTACTATGAAAAAGAAAATGAAGCAGATATGCTGAGTGCTCTTAATAAGTCATGGGATGAACTGATGCCTTTTATAGTTGATTTTTTCAGCAGATATATAACTATGGAAGACTACTATTCACTTAAAGGTCGTATGCGTTTCGGGTTTTATCAGGATATAGTTATCCTCAAACAGAAAAATGATGAATACCTTTCTGAAAGAGAAAAAGAATATCCGTCTGAATTGCAGGAATTTGTATCGATACTGGAGAATAATCCTTTGATGAAATTGATACGCGAACGTAAAGAAAAAGAATTCAAAGAGAAATACATGGAATATAATCAATGGTTTATCGATAGAAAAAAAGTGGTCCGGAATATGACAAGTATATGGAGGTTGCCACTAAGAATGAAAATACTAATCGAAAATATCTTGAGAAATTAGGGGTTATATTTCAGGTTAAACAGTAAGAAAATATGGAGAAATATATATGTGGTTTAAGATGCATCCATGGGTATTCCCTATAATTTTTGATCTTATGGTCCTCTGTCAAGATTTAGAACAAATTAAAATGGGAGATTTCTCATATTAACTCGCTTTCTTTTGTATACCTTCATCGGCAACAGACTGATATAGTTTTTCGAATTCATTTGGCGGCATATAGTTATTATGGCTGTGAATTCGAACAGTGTTATAAAAGGTTTCGATATATTCGAAAACAAGGCGATAAGCTTGTCTGTAATTCATGATACTGAATCTGTTTAGCCATTCTCGTTTTATAAGAGCATGGAAAGATTCTATACAGGCATTGTCGTAAGGATAGCCGGGATAGCTATAACTTAACTGGTATTTCTCAGTGGCTGCGCGGTACGCTTTAGAAACATACTGGCTACCGCGGTCACTATGCAGAATTAAAGGAAGATCCGTATTACGTCTTGCTTTAGCTTTGTTGATCGTATCAATTACGCAGGATACTTCCATTGTTTCGGAAAGTGTCCAAGCGATGATTTTACGGGCATAAAGGTCCATGATGCTTGTCAGATATACAAAACCATCACGGGTCCAAATATAAGTGATATCAGTGCACCAAACCGCATTAGGACGGATCGGATCAAACTGCTCATTGAGAACGTTGTGAAGCTCCTTGCTGAAATCAGAGTCTCTTGTAGTGGTTGTCCATGGTTTAAGCCATTGAGCGCGAATGCCCATTTCCTTCATATATTTGCCAACTGTACGTTCGGCGATCACTTCGCCGGATTCGCGGAGTTTGTGAGTTATTTTCGGAGCTCCGTAGTTTTGCCTGGAGTCATCATAGATGTCTTTGATCTTCTCTTTTATGGCATTCTTTCTCTGTTGAGAAGCAGATGGCTTATGTTGAAGGAAAGCACGATAACCAGAACGAGAAACGCCTAGATTTTTGAGCATTCCGGAGACAGAGATACGGCGTCCAGTTACTTTTGA
>FMVK01000040.1 GCA_900102065.1 Lachnospiraceae bacterium XPB1003
ACCGTCCCTATTGACTCACCGTCCCTATTGACTCACCGGATTATAATATTTCTGCGATAGGATGGGGAAATTGTGAAGAATAAAGAACAAGTTAAGAAAAAAATCATTATACTGTTGTGTTTGTTTACTGGTCTTGTGATATATACTGTGGCGGGTACTCTATATTATAAAAATAGAGCAAAAGACTTTGTAAATGTGAAGCTTAAGAATGTAGTCATTAAAGTGCCCAATTGTTATTTCAGTGAAGATGCTTATCATAGTGAAGGGATTTTTGTTATTGACAACAGTCAGTGTACTGTTATTGCTATTGATCTGGACAATATTTCTGAAAGGGACAAGGAAGTATGCAGATTTATTGACTGGGATAAAGCGGATTATTTTTATAAAGCAAAAAATGAAAATGATGTCGCATTTGCCATAGAATTATTCTCGCCTATGTTTTCTTATCATAGATATAACGGTGGAGAGAATAAGCATACACTTAAAAAATATTGCTATATTGGAGAGTACAATGGCCCCGGACAGATTATGTATTATACAACCACTGATCCGGATACACATGTTTTGTATGCGATATTTGATCATGACGAAGATGACGGTTCTACAAGCAAAGAAAATATAGATTTGTTTGGATGTGTTTTTTAAGGTAGACACTAAAATCCGTTCAAAATTCCTGGATACATTGTGTCTGGAATAAAAGGATGGTTTAGCTGCGATGAATAGTATGGATAAAAAGAAAAGAAACCTTGTACGTATATGTGTTGTTGTTGGTTTTATTATTTATGGGGTTGCAGTAACGATTTACTGTGATATTAAGGCAAAAAAATTTAAGGGTTTAAATTTGAATAGTGTTTCAGTTTATATGCCGAAGGAGTATTACAGCGAACCGGATTATCATAGCAATGGACTTTTGGTTATCGATAATAGCCAGTGCTTTGTTATCGCTATCGATTTTGATAATGTCTCCGAGAAGGATAAGGAAGTTTGCGATTTTATTTCGTGGGATAAAGTAGATTATTTGTATAAAGCCAAAAACGAAGGCGATGTCGCATATGCCATTCAATTGCTTTCGCCAATGTTTTCTTATCATAGATATATAGGGAAGGTAAACAAACATACGCTGATGAAATATCTGTATTATGGGGATAATAATGGCCCCGGACAGATTGTGTATTATACAACATCTGATCCGGAGACGCATGTTTTGTATGCGATATTTGATCACGATAAAGACAAAGTTTTT
>FMVK01000002.1 GCA_900102065.1 Lachnospiraceae bacterium XPB1003
TTTCGAGAGGCATGCAAACCTAAAGTATAAATATGGTAATCGTCACTTTTGGTGCAGAGGATATTTTGTAGATACCGTAGGGAAAAATGCAAAGAAGATTGAAGAATATATTCGTAATCAGTTAAAAGAAGACTTGGAATACGACCAAATGACACTGAAAGAGTATATTGACCCGTTCACGGGTGAGCCGGTAGTAAAAGGCTAAAGGGAAGGCGCTTTAGCGCTAGCCCGAGACCGCAGTGCGGAAGGCGGACCATTCAGAGCCTCTTTAGAGGCAAGCAGGGAATAGCGGCTTATAGCCGCAGAGCAAACCACCGGCTAAGCCGGTGGTCATGATTGGTTTGATTGACAAAAACTATGGATTGAAGTACAATTTCTTTGGATTCGGAGGACAAAACTATGGATTACAGACAAATAAAAAAACAGGCAAATGAAATACTTAAGAACAAAACCGCAGAGTGTTCATATATAGAATACAAGGCATCAGAGAAACAATTGGATAAGATACTTAAGACTATCTGCGCATATGGAAACAACTATTACAACAACGATATACAATATATCTTTATTGGCATAGAAGAGGAAAATAACGAAGAGCAAAAAGCAATCCCTGTGCTGCCGATTAAGGGGATAACTGAAGGCAAGTTGGAAAAATGCAAGAATACTATTATTTCATTGCGGTCTTTTTTATATCCCAATGTTGCGTTTGAAGCAGTATCAAATAATCTGGATGGAATCAGTTATATTCTCGTTATTGTAAAGCGTCAGACGGGTGGACCTTTCATGGTGGCCGAAAAGGCTGAAAAGGACAAAAAGATTAATCTTAAGCCGGGAAGGTATGTGAGAATTGAAGCTGATACCCGCCTTGCGAGAGTAGATGAGGAATATGATCTGTTACGAAAGTTTTCAAATTTTCATTTCAGTTCGATTGTAAGCTCCGGGGCATCGCTTGATGATTTAAGCACAGATTTACTCAGAGAATATTTTTCCAAGACAAGCTCAAGACAGATTAATGATGGAATGGAAAAGAAAGAGCTAGCCAAGGCTTTGGACTTGCTTGATAAAAATGATCCTGCGGATCGACGCGTGAAAAATTATGCTGTCCTCATGTTTTCTGATCATCCGGAGGAGCGAATACCATATGCATATACGGAATTGATCATTGATATGTTTGGAACTAAAAGAAAGATGGAATCCAAGGTTTTTAAAGGAGCAGTCTGGAAGCAGTACTATTCTGTGTTAGAGTACATTAATAATAATTTCTTAAATGAGTTGGTTATTCGTGTTGATGGTAGCGCAGATAACCGTAAAATTCAGAACTTTACATATATAGCATTGGAAGAATTACTTGCTAATGCCATTGTTCATAACAACTATGAAAATGGTAAGCCCATCCAAATATACGTGTCTGAAAAACAGATAAACATCGTGAATTATAACAAGCCGTTACCGCCTATACGTATAAGTGATCTGAATGAGAGAACGTTCTTTAACGAACGAGACACGGAGAATCCTGAAATCAGGGATATGTTTAAAGCATTAGGCATTATAGAATCTTTCGGAACAGGTATTGGGGAAGCCAAAAGATCAATGCGGGAAAATGGATCTCCGGATCTTTTCTATAAGACTTTTGATGTAAATGACAACGTTACTTCTGTGGTTATACCTGTAAATGAAGAATACTATGAAATAAAAAATGGCTCCAAACCAAAGAAAAAAGTTTGGATTGAGACTGAAACCAAAGAGTTCAAGCAGAAAATCTTGGATTCGGGGTATACAAATAAAATAAAACAAAACGTATTGAAGTTATATGAGGAAATCGGGACAGAGGTTTTTGGGAATTCTCGAGTAGTCGAAATTCTGGGATGTTCGGAAGTGACAGCAACGTCCTATTTGAAAAGGATGGAGGATGAAATGAAGATTATTGTTCCGGTAGAAGGAATGGGAAAAGGGAAATATAAGTTTGTTAATTCGGAAGGTCATAGAGGATAAAGGAAAACTTAGGAAATTATTTAGGAGTTAATTTACATCATGAGATACAAGAATAAGAATATCAGATTTTACTACAGTGTAATGTACGTGATTTTTATAGTAGGAACTGTTTTGGAGAGTTTGGCTCTGCTGTGTTTGGTTATCGGATTTATATCAACAGGTAAATCCTTGAAAAATGTACAGCCCATCGATTCTATATTGCTGGAATCGGGAAATCGTGCCACAAAATCAGCGTATTTTAATATAGTTGAAGCACCTGTTTTTCTGGGAACCGAAAAGAAATGTAATTACTATCTTCTGACAGATGGAAATAAATATCTAGTAGCAGAAATCGATGATGATGAATATGACGAGATAAAGTCAGCTGTGGAAGCGTCAGGTTCTTATCATGTTGAAGGAATTACTCATTATATATACGATAAAAAGAAAAGAAGCGAGTTCGCCTTAGAAGCTGAGAGGTTTACTGGTCAGGATGTAATTGCGGAAAGTCTGGATGAGGAACGCGGTATTTTATACATTGAGTACATGAAGATGAATTTTTGGAATGTGTATAAGAGTGGATGGGGTCTAGCCGGTATTATCATTGGAATTATAGGATTACCTATATTCTTCGGAGGGCGTTTCGAAATAAAAGCTTCTCGCAAGGTTATCTCCCTCAGCAATATAACAGCTAATGATATTGATGATGAAGCAAATAAAGAAGGATCTATCTGGCTGGATAGTCTTAGAATTTATATTACAGAGAATATGGTACTTGGTATTATCAGTGACGGAAATAAGCATGAAGGTCAGGTTGCACTCAGATACAATGAGATACAGAGAATATATGGATATAATAAGGTTCCAGAAGGTTTAAGTCCATACAGGGAAGGATATTATATTATCGAAGCTATAGCTACTGACGGAAATAAGTATACATTATCGGATACGAAACTGCTTTTTAGTGCGGAAGATGCAGTGGCTGAGACAGATGAGCTTATTATGCAGATTAAGAAAAGAAATCCGAATGTCCAGTATGGTCCTGAGAATGTAAAGTATTTAACTTATAGATTTTCATATATACTTGTAGACTTAGAAGGAGAAGATGCATTATCCGAAACCATTAAGGATAACGATAAGCCTGATATTATAATGGACTTTAATCAGACTTATCTGCCATTAAATTTTAAACCGTCTGACGCTATCGTTTCTATGAATATGAATTTCCCTGAAGACGGCATAGTTGAGATAACTACGGGCTATTTTGGAGACAGAGAAAACGAGGTTGAACATAAACTATACGATTTCCTAAAGGGCCAGCTTATGGACGGATGGGGCGAAGGCTATGAATATGGTAATTATGTTGTATCATTTAAGGAGTTAGTTTAATGGAAAGTAAACCAAAGGATACCTATTGCTCTAACATGGCTAAGTCTGGTATGAATCCTAAGACTCTACAATATCTAATGGGACATTCTGAAATTAGTGCCACGCTCAATGTCTACACACATGTGGGTTTTGAGGATGCCGTTGCCGAAATTGCAAGGCTTGATGAGAAACTCAGGGTGATGTAAAACGTCCCGAAAGCTTGAAAATACGTCGGTATAAAGTCTTTGATTTTATACCGATTTTTATACCGTTTGGGTGACATGATATGCAATTTTATGCGTATCATATGCCATATTAAGCGGTATTAGGGAGTGAAAAAGGTAAGGAAATACGAGGTTTTAGGCTATGATAAAGATATTATTCATCTGCCATGGCAACATCTGCCGTTCTCCTATGGCAGAATTAATGATGAAAAAAAGAGTAAAGGACCTCGGGCTTGAGGATGATTTTTATATTGCATCTGCAGCCACAACTACTGAAGAAATCTGGGGAGAAAGAGGCAATCCTGTTTATCCTCCTGCGAGAGAGAAGCTTGCAGAGCATGGTATATCCAGCTCCGGAAAGTATGCTACGCTTTTACTCAGATCCGATTATGACAAGTATGACTACATCATAGGTATGGATAATGAGAATAAACGAGGGATGCTCAGGATCTGCGGTGGTGATCCCGAAGGTAAGATCTCACTACTTATGGATTATACTGACAGACCGCGTTCTGTAGCAGATCCGTGGTACACAAGGGATTTTGAGACGACCTACAGAGATATAGATGAGGGCTTAAATGGATTATTAAAATTCTTAAATGTGATCTGAAGGAATGAGTCTTTCTCTGATCCTGATGATCTGTTTTGCGTCATCGATAAGTTCGGAAGTACGCGACAGGCACTCTGCCGGAGTCTTGCCAAAATAGGATCCATGAGAGAGGGCATCTGTCATATATCGCATAGCCAGTTCACAGTCTGCCCGGATGATACCCGGCACCAGACTGTGAATTTCTTTATCACTGAGCAGGTCTCCGGTGCCGCGAAGAAATCCTGCGGTTATGTCATTGATCGTTTGAATGACTGTTTCATCATCCAAGTATTTTTTCTTATTGTTTTTTCTAATGAGATCAAGAGAGGAGCGTACAATATCTCCGAAATCCGATGCCGCATAGCCGGGAAAGCTGGTATCCAGATCGATTATAGTAGGAGCACATGCCGGATCAGACGGGATTATTATATTTTTTACGGAAGCATCTCCATGGATATTTCGCAGAGGAATTGTGTACGGAAAAGAATCTGATAATGTATCTTCTATTTCAGCCAGACTATTGATCAGATCCGAGCAGCTTTCTTTATCGGTTTGAGCCGCTAAGGCTTTGTGATAGAGGGAAGCGTAGTGAACAAGATCGTGATATCCGTGAAGGGTTTCATTTAACCGACATCCGTCTATTATCCTTATAAATCTTCCAAACGCAAAAGCACAGATCCGGATACGCGCTGAAACATCTATATCTTCTGCGTTTGTTTCTTCTATATAATGATATGATCTGAAAGCGTGTCCATCACTATATAAAATCAGATCTCCGGAGGCAGTTTCGATGTATTCCGGGATAGAAATGTCATGTGTGTTACAGTTTTCAATACATTTTTTTATATTGAGAAGATTATCCTGAAGCCTGTCAATGTCCGGAAAAACAGAGGCATTGATCTCCTGAAGGATGTATTTTCCGGAGGGTAAGGTGATCAGTCGGGTATTATTGATATGTCCGGCTGTCATGGGAGTTTCTGATACGATTTCCTCATCCGAAAAAGGTACTTTGAAATTTTTCATTATATCCCAGGTGTTCATAGGATGATTTTACAGATTATATACGTAAAAAACAACGCAATGTCCTTTTGAAAACGCAATCTTAAAGCTGAGGATGTGGTAGAGTTAAGGAAAAGTACAATACAGTTTTCATCACCATCAAAGACAAGGAGAATGCTGCATGATCATCTATGTTGACGTTGTTAAAGGCGGACAGTGTGAGGCATTAGGATCAAAATGTGACGGCTCTGAAGAAAGGCCGTTCAGATTTATAAATGATGCTGCGAAGATCGCGACTCCGGGAGATGAGGTGTTGGTTGCGCCGGGGATTTACAGGGAATATGTCGATCCTGTCAATGCCGGCAAAGAAGATGCACGTATCATATATAAAAGTGTTGAGCCCCTTGGCGCTGTGATCACCGGAGCGGAGGAGCTTAAGGGATGGATGCAGTACAAGGGCGATGTATGGACTGCGGAAGTGTCCAACGAGATCTTCGGAGATTATAACCCATATGCAACATTTGTTTACGGCGACTGGTATTTTGCCGGCAAGAGCAAACATACGGGGGCGGTATATCTCAATGATAAGATGCTCTATGAAGCAAGTGGGATAGAAGAATGTATAGAAGCACCTGTTAGTCCGGTTTCATGGGAACCTGAGGCCTCAAAGCTTAGATGGTATGCAGAAGTAAAAAATGATAAGACCATATTTTATGCGAATTTCGGTGGGAAGGATCCGAATGTCGAGAATATAGAATTCAATGTCAGGAGAGAGTGTTTCATGCCTTCCGTGACAGGCATTGGTTATATTACGGTAAGCGGGTTTGTTGTCACCAAAGCTGCCACCACATGGGCACCGCCTGCGGCTTTTCAGGATTGCATGATAGGACCTCATTGGTCAAAGGGCTGGATAATAGAAGATTGCGAGATATCTAACAGTAAGTGCTCCGGAATAGGACTTGGAAAGTATCTTGATCCGGATAACGAGCACTACTTTACCTATAAGCATGTAAAGAGTCCGACTCAGATGGAGAGAGACGCTGTCTGCAGGGGGCAGTATCACGGATGGCTTAAGGAAAATGTGGGAAGTCACATCATAAGACGCAATAATATCCATAATTGCGAGCAGGGCGGCATCATCGGAAGAATGGGCTGCGTCTTCAGTATTATAGAAGATAACCATATCCATCATATCAATAATATGATGGAGCTGGGCGGCGCCGAGATCTCGGGTATCAAGCTCCATGCTGCTATTGATGTCATCATGAGACGGAATATCATCCATGATTGCACCATGGGTATCTGGACGGACTGGGAGGCGCAGGGAACACGTATCACACAGAATATCCTCTGGAACAACATGCGTCCTGACTATGCAGAACAGCTTAAGGGCGGAATGATGTGCCAGGATATATTTGTGGAAGTGGGACATGGACCGACACTTATTGACAATAATATCCTTATGTCGGATGTTTCTTTGAGAGTAGCGACACAGGGCGTGGCTATGGTTCATAATCTTATCTGCGGAAGCTTTACTTCTGTCGGAGACGGAACGGATAATATTGTGGACGGAATACTTCGACAGCGATATACGCCTTATCACATTCCTCACAGAACGGAGGTTATGGGATTCAGTACCATACTTCACGGGGATAACAGATTCTACAATAATATATTCTTCCAGAAATGGCCGTCTGAAGGGTACAAAGTTCTCAGTGACAGTGATTCCGAGAAAAGCTGGGAAGAAAACCGCGTCGTAGGGACTGAAGTGTGGAACGGATATCCTACATATGAAGAATGGATAGAAATGTTCGATATGGACACGGACGTTCCGAATATGGTCAAGCTTGCGTCTGCTCATTGGTCTCATCTCCCAATCTGGTCTGCAGGCAATGCATATCTTGGTGGTGCAAAGCCCTGGGAGCATGAAAAGGACGGGTTCGTATCGGAGGCCGAAGGTGTTAAGGCGGAAATCGTATGGAAGGACGGCAAGCCTGTTCTTGAAACCAATATCTACGAGTTTATTAAGGATTATAAGTGCGATGTGGTTGATTCAGATACTCTCGGTAAAGCATTTGAACCTGAACAGAGATTTGAAGATGCCGACGGAAGTACGATAGTTTTTGATACTGATTATTCCGGAAAAAAGAGAGAAAAGATCACTGTTCCGGGACCTTTTGCTTAAGATGGAAAATAGGTTTTAGATATAGGCGGAAAGTTTGACAAACAGGCGTAAAAGTGATATTTTTACGCCTGTTTAGTATTATATAGAAGAACGATGCGTAGGGTGCCGATCCGCATGTGATCGGGTAAAAGGGAAGCAGGTGTGAGTCCTGCACGATCTCGTCACCGTGATCCGATATGGATATACAGGATGCCTTTCTGCAAGGCGTCAGCCACTGGGAAACCGGGAAGGTGTATATTCTGAGATCGGTAAGCCGGGAAACCTGCCTTTCGCAGTACATGGATCCGAGGAGGATCCGGGTCACGAGGGCTTGACTGTACGAAACAAGGTTTCTTTTTGCGTCCCCTTTTGACTGATACAAATGCTGATAACGGTTTTAGCCGATATCAAATAGAAGACGATTTTGGCAAGGAGGAACTATGAAGAAAAGGGTATTAAAGATGATGACTGTTTTAATGACGGCAACATTGGTTACCGGTTGTGGCAATAACGCATCAATTCAGCCGGTAACAGGGACTACGGATGCACCAGAAGCTACAGATGCAACAGATGCAACAGATGCATCTGTTGAAGAAGTTGATGATCAGGCGGCTGCTGATGAGGTTGCGGCCCTGATCGATGCGATCTATGTTCAGACAAGAACAGATGAGACAGATGCTCAGTGTATAGCTGCAAAAGAAGGATGGGATGCTCTTACAGATGCTCAGAAGGAGCTTGTTGAGGGCGAAAATGCAGATCCTGATTATTTCGGAAGAGATACAGGTGATGCATCAAAAGATGATGCGGGAAACGCAGATGAGATCGGTGAAAACGAGATCCTCGTAGTAAGCTTCGGAACATCATTCAATGATTCCAGAGTTGAGGATATCAATGGTATTGAGAAGGCTATTGCTGCTGAATATCCTGACTGGTCTGTGAGACGTGCATTTACAGCACAGATCATTATCAACCATGTACAGGCTCGTGACGGAGAAGCTATTGATAATGTGGATCAGGCACTTGCAAGAGCAAAGGCTAACGGTGTTAAGAATCTTATCATCCAGCCTACACATCTTATGCATGGGGCTGAATATGATGAATTAAAGGAAGCTGTTGATTCCTGTGCAGGAGATTTTGAAAAGGTTGTTATCGCTGAGCCTCTTCTTGGTGAAGTTGGTAAGGATGCTACAGAGATCAATGCTGATAAGGAAACTGTTGCTAAGGCTGTTGTAGCAGCTGCAGTAAAGGATGCAGGTTTTGATGATGCAGCAGCTGCTGCTGAAGACGGTTATGCATTTGTATTTATGGGACATGGTACATCTCATACAGCAAAGGTTACTTACAGCCAGATGCAGACACAGTTCGAGAAGCTTGGATTAGAGAATGTATTCGTAGGAACTGTTGAGGGTGAGCCTGAAGATACAGCATGTGAGGTTATCATCGACAAAGTAAAGGGAGCAGGTTATAAGAAAGTTGTTCTCAGACCTCTTATGGTTGTAGCAGGTGATCATGCTAACAATGATATGGCCGGTGATGACGAAGATTCCTGGAAGAGCATGTTTGAAGCATCAGGTGCTTTTGACAGTATTGATTGCCAGATCTCAGGTTTAGGAAGAATAGATGAAGTTAAGGCTGTTTATGTAGCTCATACTGCAGCTGCTATCGAAGGTGCCGGCATTGTTGTTGAAAAGAAGGAAAGTGCTGCGGCAGATGCAGAGCTTAAGGACGGAACTTATTCGGTTGATTTCAAGACAGACAGCTCAATGTTCAAGGTTAACGAAGTATGTGAAGGAAAAGGAACTCTTACCGTTAAGGGTGGAGTAATGACTCTTCACATCACACTTGGTTCTCAGAACATTGTTAATCTTTATCCCGGACTTGCTGCAGATGCGCAGAAGGACGGAGCAAAGCTTCTTGAGCCGGTTGTTGAGACAGTAGAATATGCTGACGGAACAACAGAAGATGTTAATGCTTTTGATGTACCTGTAACAGTGATCGGCGAGGACTTTGATCTTGCCCTTATCGGTACTAAGGGCACATGGTACGATCATAAGGTAAGCGTATCCAATCCCGTTGCCGAATAATTTTCGGAACGGATCTGAAGGCGGAAACTGCTTTTGCAGCCTCCGCCTTTTTCATATTCAGAGGTATAATCATAAGTATGAATAAAAGATCACTTTGTATAATTTTAATCGCATTGATGATGTTCATCGGTGGATGCGGAAGGAAGTCTGTCCCTGCGTCGGTTTCGGGTAATGATGTTTCGACTGCCGTAGAAGAGACACAGACACTTCCTGATGGGGAATATTCTGTGGAAGTGACTCTTGAAGGCGGAAGCGGAAAAGCCTCCATATCTTCGCCGGCTAAGATCATCATGGAAAACGGCGAAATGAATGCTGAGATCATATGGAGCAGCTCTAATTTCGATTATCTGATCCTTGACGGAACAAAATATCTGCCTGAAATAAAGGATGCGAGATCGTGTTTTTATATTCCTGTAAGCGAAGACAGAGCTGAGCTGGATATCAAAGCCGATACTACAGCCATGAGCAAGCCTCACGAGATAGATTACAAACTGATCTTTTCCTGGGAGTCACTTTGCGACTCTTCGGGAGAAAGTGTTGATGCAGGAGTTGCAGTCAGCAGCGTTAAAAGCGAAAGCAGACAATTATCGGAACATGTTTCAATAAGCACGGAACTTGGCAATGCCCGCAAGATGGATCTGTATTATGCTGAAGAATTTGATGTATGGTACTACGACGGCGGATACAGAGAGCTTCGGACAGTTGACGGGAATAGGATACTGGTGATCCCTGAGGGAAAGGATATCCCGTCGGATCTGGACAGCGATGTTAAGGTTTTAATGGATCCGGTGGATGATATTTATCTTGTCAGTACCGCTTCCATGGATTATTTCGATAAGACGGACAGTCTTGACAGACTTAAGTTCGCAAGTCTTGAAGCAGGAAAATGGGAATCAGCCGGTGTCAATGAAAAAATGGCATCCGGAGATATCATATATGCAGGAAAGTACAGCTCGCCGGATTATGAGCTGTTAAAGGCAGGAGAATGTAAGCTGGTGATCGAGAATACCATGATACTCCATTCTCCGCAGGTATCGGAAAAGCTGGAAGAACTGGGATTTACAGTAATGATCGATATGTCCAGTTATGAACCGGATCCGCTGGGAAGAGCCGAGTGGATAAGGTTTTACGGTGCAATGCTCGGTTGTGAAGAAAAAGCAGATGAGGCCTATGATAAACAGAGGATCGCGGCTGAAAAGGTAAGGAGCGAAGTGGCTGCGGAAAATCCGGATGTGAAAAAAACAGCACTTATCTTCTATTTTACGGAAAACGGAATGGTGAATGTAAAGACATCTTCGGATTATCTTGCAACAATGATAGAACAGTGCGGAGCGGAATATTTATATAAGAGTCCGGAAGGTCAGACTGCCGGAAGTACTTCCGCCACCATCTCATCCGAAGATTTCTATTCAATGGCATTAAATGCCGATATACTTATCTATAATACTACTATCTCAGGCAATGTGGCTTCCAAGGAGGAGCTTACGGCAGATTACGGTTTGATCACCGGATTTGCGGCATATAAGAATGATGAGATATACAGGATGAATTCGAATGTATTTCAAAATCCCATGTCAGCCGGTGAGATAATGGAGGAAATGTATTTACTGATCACATCCGGTGAAGAGGCCGGAGACGATCATATATTCTTTGACAGATTATGATGAGCGGAGAGAAGAAGAGAAAACTGAATTTGTCATATGCCGTATTATTTTTGATCCTGGGATTACTGACAGTTATCCTTTGGGTTGTCAATATCTGTACAGGCAGTGTTAATGCCGGGATTGACAGCCTTGTGGATCTTATATTTAAAGGTGAGACCGACAGTCTGGCATATAGTATTATAGTCGATATCAGACTTCCGAGAACGATCGCTGCTTTTTTTCTTGGAGGTGCTCTTGCTTTGTCGGGTTATCTTCTTCAGACATACCTGTACAATCCCATAGCAGGTCCTTTTATCCTGGGTATATCCTCGGGAGCCAAAATGACCGTTGCCATCGCCATGATGATATTAATGCATGCGGGTATCAGGATGAATTCTTTTACAATGATACTTGCGGCTTTTGCAGGTTCAATGATATCCATGCTCTTTGTTCTGTTCCTGTCTGATCGTGTGGGAAGCATGGCGATGTTAGTCATAAGCGGAATGATGATAGGTTATATCTGTTCTGCTATCACGGATCTTATAGTTACATTCGCAGATGATGCGGATATAGTTAATCTCCATAACTGGTCCAGGGGAAGCTTCTCGGGAATGAATTATGAAAATGCCGTAGTGATATCTATTGTTATCCCCTTGGCATTTATTGGGGTATTATTGCTTTCCAAGCCCATTAGCGCATGGCAGATAGGTGAGTCATATGCGGCCAGCGTAGGTGTGAATCTGAAGGCAGTCAGAGTTGCCATCGTTATACTCTCCGGAATATTGTCGGCATGCACGGTGGCTTTTGCGGGACCTGTATCATTTGTGGGAGTTGCGGCTCCTCATCTGGTTAGAAGGGTTTTCGGGACAGTTAAGCCTTCCGTGATGATCCCCGCATGTTTTATGAGCGGAGCGGTATTCTGTCTTTTTTGCGATCTCTTGGCAAGAACTGTGATGGCACCGACGGAGCTGGGTATCAGCACTGTAACTGCCGTATTCGGTGCACCGGTTGTGCTTGCAGCAGTTATAGAACGAAGAAGTTCGAGGATGAGATAATTGGAGAAGGATGTATTTTTAAAAGTTTACGGTCTTGATGCCGGCTATGACAGGAAGATTGTTGTGGGTGGCGTGAGCTTTGAACTGAGAGAAGGCGAGATCCTTTCTCTTATAGGACCAAACGGCGCCGGAAAATCAACGATACTGAAGACTGTTTCGGCAAGGCTGGATAAGCTGGCAGGAAGCGTTGCTTTAAACGGCCGGGAAGTCTCTCTCATGGAGCTCAAAGAGAGGGCAAGGCAGATTGCGGTTGTTCTCACAGGCGGCATAAAGACAGGGATGCTTACCTGCAGAGAAGTGGTTGAGAGCGGAAGATATCCTTATACGGGTATGCTTGGAAAATTATCCGATAAAGACAAGGAAATAGTTGAAGAAGCTATGAAACTTGCAGGCGCGTTGAAATATGCGGATCGTGATATAGAACGGGTAAGTGACGGACAAAGACAAAGAGTTCTTCTTGCATGTGCCATTGCTCAGGAACCGAAGCTGATCCTCTTGGATGAGCCCACATCATATCTTGATATTAAGGGTAAGTATGAATTCATGGATGCGCTCATGCGTCTTTGCAAGGAGAAGAAGATGTCTGCAGTGATGTCCATCCATGAGCTGGAGCTTGCGGAAAAAGTATCCGACAGGATCCTGTGCATTAAGGACAATAAAGCCGATCGTTACGGTACGCCGGAAGAAGTTCTTAAAAAAGATTATATTGCGGAGCTCTTTGGTCTGAATGATGAGCTTATCGGAAGATTCATGAAGTGAGTTGTAAGGATTATGGATTATAGGATAATTGAAAACTTAAAACCTCTTGAAATAGAAAAGAGAAGCTTTGAGATGATATCCGAAGAGCTTGCGGACAGAGGTATTGTTTTGCCGGAGGAGCGGGAGATGGTCATCAAGAGAGTGATACATGCCAGCGCTGATTTTGAATATGCGGATACGCTTTCATTTTCTGCGGATGCTATGGCAAAGGCAAAGAGTATGCTGGAGTCCGGATGTATCATAGTGACAGATACAAATATGGCTTTGTCCGGGATCAATCATAAGACAATGGATTCATTGGGATGTAAAGGATACTGTTTTATGAATGATGATGACATTGCCGCAAGATCAAAGCTTACAGGCGAGACGAGAGCTGCATTGTCCATGGAGCATGCCGCAGAAGTATTTAAGGGGAAGCCTGTGATGATAGTTTCCGGCAATGCGCCGACGGCACTGATTAAGATAAGACAAATGTATGATAAAGGTATATATCGTCCGGAACTTGTGATAGGAGTTCCTGTCGGTTTTGTAAACGTAGAAGTCGCTAAAGAAATGATAATGGATACGGATATTCCATATATCGTTAACAGAGGCAGGAAAGGCGGCAGCAATATTGCTGCAGCTATCGTAAATGCATTGATGTACAGGATACACAGGGAAGTATGAGAAAAGGTTTTACAACGGGAAGCTGCGCTGCTGCGGCATCAAAAGCGGCGGCTTATATGCTGCTTTCCGGGGACGTCAAGAATTCCATACGTATCGATACGCCTGCGGGGACGGTTTTTGATACTCCCGTAAATAATATAACGCGGTCTTTGGATGCCGTAACCTGCAGTGTTACAAAGGATGGCGGTGATGATCCGGATGTTACTACGGGAACAGAGATATTTGTTACGGTAAAAAAGAACGATAAGGCATCCGGAGTAAAGATAGAAGGCGGCGAGGGAGTAGGCGTTGTTACGAAACCGGGACTCGATCAGCCTGTGGGAGAAGCTGCCGTAAATCATGTCCCCAGAGAGATGATAAGAGATAATGTAACGGAAGTTTGCAATCTCTTTGACTATACAGGTGGGATCACAGTAACTGTCTCAGTCCCGGGAGGAGAAGAACTGGCACTTCGTACATTCAATCCGCGATTGGGTATAGAAGGCGGGATATCCATAATCGGAACAAGCGGAATAGTTGAACCTATGAGCGAGAGTGCTCTAATAGATACGATACATATCGAACTCAGACAACGTAAGGAAATGGGCTTTGAAGATATAGTCATAGCTCCGGGCAATTACGGACAGGATTTCCTGAAGGACTTTTACGGATATGACATAGATAAAAGCGTTAAGTGCAGTAATTATATCGGAAGGACTTTGGACAGTGTTGCGGAGCTGGGGTTCAAAAGAGTATTGCTGACCGGCCATGTGGGAAAATTGATCAAAATCTCGGGAGGGATAATGAATACTCATTCTTCCGAAGCGGACTGCCGTATGGAGCTTATGGCTGCCTGGACTTTAAAAGCAGGTGGAACGATCGAAACAGCAACAGCCATCCTTGATTGTGTATCTACGGAAGCGGCGATAGAGGTTATTAAGACGGCAGATAAGGATCTGGTGGACAGAGCGATGAAGATAGCCATGGACAAGATGATTTTTTTTATGGATCACCGTCTGGATAAAGCTGCTGTCAGATGCGGTAACGATAAACCTCAGATCGAATGCATCATGTTTGATAATATTAACGGTAAGCTTGCTGCAAGTGCGGGAGCTGAAAGAATGTTGGCCGATTGCCGATGATCAAAGAGGAAGACAGATGGTTTATTTTGTCGGAGCAGGACCGGGAGCTGAAGATCTTATAACAGTCAGAGGGATGAAGCTTATTGAAAAGGCTGACGTCTTGATATATGCCGGATCTCTCGTTAATCCCGGACTATTAAAATATTGTAAGGACGACTGTGAGATCCATGACAGTTCAAGGATGAATCTTGATGAAGTTTTGGATGTGATCAGAACGGCAGAGAGTAAAAGCTATACAACTGTGAGGCTTCACACCGGCGAACCGAGCCTGTATGGCGCTGTCAGAGAGCAGATGGATGAACTGGATAAGTTAGGTTATGTTTATGAAAGCTGTCCCGGTGTTACAGCTGCTTTCGGTGCGGCAGCGTCACTTAATCTTGAATATACGCTCCCCGGGAAATCGCAATCACTGATCATCACGAGAATGGAAGGAAAAACTGCGGTACCTGAATCTGAAAGCATAGAGAGCTTCGCAAGGCATAATGCTTCAATGGCCATATATCTGAGTACCGGTATGCTTGAGAGACTGAGCGAAGAACTGATCAAAGGAGGATATTCTCCCGATACACCTGCGGCCATTGTATATAAGGCCACCTGGCCTGAAGAGAAGCGGATCGTTTGTACCATTAGTACTCTGGCTGCACGTGCAAAAGCAGCGGATATCAGAAAGACTGCCATCGTTCTCGTGGGCGATGTGATAGGTAAGAAAGACTACGAACGATCAAAACTCTATGACTCTACATTTACTACGGAATTCAGAAAAGGAACGGATCCAAAAGAAAAAGCATTAAATGAAAAAGAGAATGACAATAAAACTCTTGAGAAACGCTTTGGAGATGCGGCAGTCATAAGCTTTTCTGATAAGGGATATGAAGCGGCTTGTATTTTAAAAGATAAGCTGTCGGAGAACTTCAGCGATATCAGTATAAGCAGTGCCATGAAGAACAGGGACGGAGCTGTAAATACATCCGAATGGACAGCACGTCAGTTTGCGGAGAAGAAGATACTGATATTTATAGGTGCATGTGGTATCGCAGTAAGAAGTATTGCACCTTTAATTCAGGATAAACTTCATGACAGCCCCGTGATCGTTATTGACGAGGGACTTCGCAGTGTGATCCCTCTGCTTTCGGGACATGTGGGAGGTGCCAATGAGATCGCGGAACTGATAGCACAAAAAGTGGGAACGTATCCAGCCGTAACAACTGCTTCGGATCTAAACGGTACTTTTGCGTCGGATCTTTTTGCAAAAGATAATTTCCTGAAAATTGAAAATAAAGATGGGATCGTCGCAGTAACGGGAAAGGCACTTACAGGCGCGGATATCGTTATAAGCGCCGAAAAAGGGACTCTGCCCGACGGAAGAACGTTGCTTTTCCTTACACCCAAAAAGTATGTGGTTGGGATAGGCTGTCGCAAGGATAAGTCTTTTGAGGAACTGGAAGCTTTCTGGCAGGATATGAAGCGTACGACGGGAATAGAAGATGATGATATTGCGGCTGTGGTTTCCATCGATGATAAGAAGAATGAGAAGGGACTTATCAGACTTGCACAGTATCATAAGTGCCGTTTTATCACCTTCTCTTCGGATGAATTAAATGAAGTGGAAGGAGATTTCGATCATTCGGAATTCGTATTGAATGCGGTTGGCGTTGATAATGTCTGCGAACGTTCCGTTCTTCGCTTTTGCAAAAATGTTTGCGGGAATGAAGGAAGGATCATATATCCGAAGAAAGCGGAAAACGGCATGACTATAGCAGTTGCGGAAAGAGTGTTTATATGAAGATGATAGATGTCATAGGAATGGGACCGGGGAAGGAATCCATGATGACCGGAGAGGCTGCCCGGGCTTTGGATGAAGCCGATATCATTGTGGGTTATCCGGTATATATTGATCAGTTGGGTGCGCGCTATGATGACAAGGAAAAATATTCCACTCCCATGAGGAAGGAAAGAGAGCGATGCGAATACTGCTTTGAAAAAGCAAAGGAGGATAAGCGTGTGGCTCTTATCTGCAGCGGTGATGCAGGTGTCTATGGCATGGCATCCCTTATGTTGGAGATGGGAGAAGCATACCCTGACATCGAGATAAATGTGATCCCGGGGATAACGGCGGCACTCAGCGGTGCAGCGGTTCTTGGTGCTCCGGTCAATCATGATTTTTGTCTGATCAGTCTAAGTGATCTTCTGACGCCTTGGGAAAAGATAGAGAAGAGACTCAGAGCTGCCGTTGAAGCTGATTTTGTGATCGTAATATATAATCCTCAGAGCAGAAATCGAAGCGGATATATCGCAAGGGCTGCTAAGATCATTTCCGAAGCGGGCGAGAGAGACCGCGTCTGCGGATATGTTAAGAATATAGGAAGAGAGGGTACTGTCAGCAGGCTTTGCAATTTGGAGGATCTTGAGAACGAAGATATTGATATGTTTACAACTGTATTTATCGGTAATTCGGATACTAAGATCGTAAACGGAAAGATGGTTACACCGAGAATTGTCTATGAGCGTTCATGATAAAGAAAAAATAATTATATTTGCCGGTACTACCGAAGGCAGGAGACTCTCTGAAAGGCTTTCTTCTTACGGGATAAGCCATATAGTTTCTGTTGCGACAGAGTACGGAAAGTCTCTTTTGGGTGACAGTCAGCATGCAGAGGTTATTGAGGGAAGACTGGATGAATCGGCGATGGAGGAGTTATTCAGATCGGAGGGGATAACCGTTGTGGCCGATGCAACGCATCCTTATGCCGTGGAGGTGACTTCTAATCTTAAGCTTGCAGCTGAGAATACTAAGGTTAAATATCTGAGGTTATCCAGAGAACGTCTCAGGATACCGGAAGATGCGCTACTTTTTTCAGATAATGACAGCTGTGCCGATCATCTTGAGAAAGAATACAGATCCGGTAATCTGAACGGTAATGTACTTATCACAACGGGAAGTAAGGAACTTAGCCATTACGCATGCCGTGAAGAACTGAAAGACAGGCTCTATGTGCGTATAATACCTGATGAGAAGAGCTTTGAGATCTGCAGGAGAGAGGAGATCAGGACAGATCACATTATTGCAATGCAGGGACCTTTTTCCGAAGAACTAAACAGTGCGATCATTAAAGAATACGGGATCGATGTGCTGGTCACGAAAGAAAGCGGAAATGCCGGCGGATTCGAGGAAAAGATCAGAGCGGCAGTTAATAATAATATCAGGTTATGTGTTATTGAAAGACCCGAAGAAGAAGGGCTTAGTGAAGATGAGATATGCAGGATGCTTGTTGGAGAGAAAACGGATCTGACATCCGAGCATAAAAGATGCAGAGGTCATATCTATTTGATCGGCGCAGGCCCGGGGAATAAGGAATTGTTGACAGTCGGCGCGAAGCAGTTCATTGATAAAGCTGATATTATCATCGGAGCGGAGAGTATTATATCTCCGTTTACTGCAAGGATAGAAAAGAAAGCGGCTTATCTGCCTGAAGATATAATTCCGTATATACGTGAAGTGTTGGACAGGGAAGATAAGGATGAGCTTAGGATCGCGATACTGTTTTCCGGGGACAGCGGTTTTTTCAGCGGATGCGGCAAGTGCCTGACAGGTTTAAATAAGGCGATCGAAGAAGGCGGGATAGATGCTGTGGTATCCGTTATCCCGGGAATATCTTCGGTATCGTATCTGGCTTCTCTTTTGGGAGTTAGTTACGACACGGCAGGTATAATTTCAGTTCACGGAAGAAACAGAGAATCAGGGCTAAGAGAACTCGCAGGTATCCTTGATCGTAAAGGACGCGCTTTCATGCTTGTTTCCGGTGATGAGGATGTTCGGATGATCGCAGGATTCCTACTGGATAACTGTTTTGATGACTGCAGGATCGTAGCGGGATGCAATCTTTCCGGTGATAAAGAAGAAGTGATGGAAATGAGCGTCGACAGAGCAGCTTCATTTAATACAAAAGGGAAGATATTACTGTATATTGAAAGCTTGTAAGCTTGACTGATAGTTTTGGGGCACATGCCCGGAAAAGGTGACGGAAATGGATTACAAGAATCTGACTGCAATACCTGATGCGGAGTTTATTCGAGGAAAAGTTCCAATGACCAAAGAAGAAGTGAGAACCGTAACGATATCCAAGTTGCGTCTTGGTAAGGACAAGGTATTCTGGGATATAGGCAGCGGAACGGGATCGGTATCCGTTCAGGCGGCCATTATGTATCCCGGTATAAGGATATGTTCTATAGAACATGATCCGGAAGGCATCAGCCTTATTCATAAAAATATAGAAAAATTCGGAACAGAGGGCATCGAGGTGATCGAAGGCGAAGCTCCCGATTGTTTTGACAGAATAGCTGACAGGATCCCTGATGCAGCCTTCATCGGTGGGAGTGGCGGCAGGCTTGAAGAGATCATAGCCGGGCTTAGCTCACTGAATAAAAATATGCGTATTGCGGTCAATGCTGTTACAACAGAAACTGTCATGGCGATAAACAAGATAATGAATGAGTACAATGTTGTCGACAGGGATGTTATTCAGATGTCGGTAAACAGGGAACGAAAAGTCGGGAATCATCACATGATGGAAGCGCAGAATCAGGTATATATTGCTGCGTTTGAACTGAACGGAGATCGCGGATGAGTATGAACCGGTTGATGATAGGTGCTGTGGGCAGCAACAGCGGTAAGACCTGCATCACATGTGCGTTGATGGCGTCTTTTAAGGAATCGGGACTTAAAGTGGCGGGGGCCAAGTGCGGCCCGGACTATATCGATCCTATGTTCCATGAAAAGGTGCTGGGAGTACCGTCGATCAATCTTGATCCTTTTTTTTCAGAAAAGAAAGAACTCAGAGCGCTTACTGCTGCTTCCTGCCGTGAGTCTGATATCCTTATCATAGAAGGTGTGATGGGATTGTTTGACGGACTTGGGGGGATTACAAGCGAAGCTTCTTCATATGACCTGGCAGTTAAAACAGATACACCCATAATACTGGTCATAGATGCTAAAGGTATGGGCATAACTGTCATCAGCGTCATCAAAGGGATGCTTTTGGCAGATAAAAAACACCTGATAAAAGGCGTTATACTCAATAAGATCAGTAGAAGCTATGCGGATGTCATATCCCCTTTGATTAAAGAACAGACAGGTATCCCTGTATGCGGTGTGATGCCGTTTGATGATTCTTTCGGGATAGAAAGCAGACACCTGGGATTAAATCTCCCATATGAAGTTAAGGAACTTAAAGAAAAGATCAGAGCGGCTTCAAAAAAAATAAAAGAAAACACGGATATGGATCTGATATTGAAGATATCGTCCGAAGCAAAGGATATCAGATCAGCCGATGAATATTTAAAGATATGTCCCAAGGATATAAAGCATAAGCCGATATTGGCCGTGGCAAAGGATGAAGCATTTTGTTTTTATTACAAAGAGAATCTGAGGCTCTTTGAGCGTTTTGGAGTTCAGATAGAATACTTCTCTCCGATACATGATGAGAAGCTTCCGGAGGGCTGTGCCGGGATATTATTGGGCGGAGGATATCCGGAATTGTATCTGACCGGATTATCTGCCAACAGAAAGATGAAGAATGCCATTAAGAAGGCTGTAGAGGGAGAAATCCCTGTCCTTGCGGAATGCGGTGGATTTATGTATCTCCAGCAAACTATATCAAACAAAGGCGTCGGTAAGAAAAATATGTCAGGTGTCTTTGCAGGGGATTGTCAGATGAAGGACAGGCTTGTTAGGTTTGGATATATATGTCTTACTGCTAAGGGGGATTCGGCTTATCTTAGAAAGGGAGAAACGGTTAAAGCTCACGAATTTCATTACTATGACTGCACGGATAACGGTGAGATTATGAAAGCTGTTAAACCTGTAAATCAAAGAAGCTATGATTGTATGAAGGCAGAAGGAAACATCTTATGCGGATTTCCGCATTTGTATTATCCTTCATGTCCGGAGATAGTCAGACGTTTTACTGACAAGATGCGTGAATATGATAATGAATGATATGATCCACGGCGGTGAGTGGACAGGTAATGATATAAAGATAGATTTCAGCGTTAATCTTAATCCGGCAGGAATACCGGAGGCAGTGAAGCGTCTGTTACAGAATGCCCACCCTGCTGACTTCTTTGGCAGATATCCCGACAGGGAGTGTGATGGATTAAGGAGTCTGATTGCATATAAATATAAAGTTGATAAAGATAATATCATATGCGGAAACGGTGCGTCTGAACTGATAACGAATATATTGAGGGCGTTTTCCATACTTGGTATCAGGAAGGTGATGCTTCCGATCCCAACATTTCTTGGATATGAGAGAGGTCTTAAAGCACCCTGCTTGGGGGATGGCCTTGATATTGTATTCTATTCTCTGGACAGGAGAGAAGATCTTGCTTTTACGGAACGTTTCTTAGATGCGATAGAAGAGTTTGCCGGGAAAGGAATTTCTGAAGATAAGGCTTTGATCCTTTGCAATCCGAACAATCCTACGGGGCGCCTTATGGATAAAGAGCTGCTTGAAAAAGTGATTTTTCTTTGTAAAGAGCATGGGGTAAGGATCGTGGTGGATGAATGTTTCCTTGGATTTTGCGCCGACGGGGATCAGAGGAGTCTTAAAGGAATTACAGCTGATAATCCGCATGTCTGTGTCATTGATGCATTTACAAAGCTTTATTCGATACCGGGAGTCAGGCTGGGATTTATGATATCCGCAGATAAGAGATTTAATGATACGGTTAGAAGCATTCTCCCCGAATGGAACGTTTCCGTTCCTGCCTGCGAGATCGGCAGGGTGATACTTGAGGAAGTGAAAGCTGATTATCTCACGGAAACAAGAGAGCTTGTTAAGAGAGAACGTGAATATCTCTGCGCAGAGCTTAAAAAACTTGGTTTCATCGTTTGTCCCGGAGATACGTGCTTTATTCTCTTCAGAACACCTGAAGAAGAAAAGTATGATGATCTGCAGGTCAAACTTGCAGAGGCGGGGATACTTATCAGAAACTGCGGTAATTTCAAAGGGTTAGACAGATATGATCACAGGATCGCAGTCAGGACGCACAGAGATAACGAGATCCTTATTACGATACTAAGAGAATGCTTTGTATGATCTGTTCTGAATGCAGGAGAATAATATGGCAAAAACCATAATGATCCAGGGGACGATGTCCGGAGCTGGTAAAAGTCTTATAACAGCAGGCCTTTGTCGTGTGTTTATGCAGGACGGCCACAAGGCTGCACCCTTCAAATCACAGAATATGGCACTTAATTCCTTCATAACAAAGGAAGGGCTTGAGATGGGGAGAGCGCAGGTTATGCAGGCTGAAGCGGCAGGCATTGAACCTGAAGCCGCTATGAATCCGATACTGCTTAAACCCACCAACGATGTGGGATCGCAGGTCATTGTGAACGGTGAAGTACTCGGCAATATGAGTGCCAGGGAGTATTTCGCATATAAGAAAAATCTGATACCCGATATAAAGAAGGCGTTTAAGACACTTGAAGAAAAATATGACATCATAGTGATCGAAGGTGCAGGATCTCCAGCAGAGATCAACCTTCGTGAAAATGATATCGTTAATATGGGACTGGCCGATATAATAGACGCACCGGTATTGCTTGTTGCTGACATTGACAGAGGCGGTGTGTTTGCTCAGTTGTTGGGAACTGTGGAGCTTTTGTCAAAAGAGGAAAGGGAACGCGTTAAAGGCCTTGTCATAAATAAGTTTAGGGGCGACAAGACTATCCTGGATCCGGGGATCCGGATGCTGGAAGAGAGATGCGGGATCCCTGTTTCAGGTACATTGCCATATATGAATGTATCTTTTGACGATGAAGATTCTTTAAGTGAAAGACTAAATGTATGCGGGAAAGTCGATGGATGCTGTATTGATATGGCTGTCATCAGATATCCAAGGATCTCAAATTTTACCGATTTCAATGTGTTTGAATATATTGACGGCGTAAATGTCAGATATGTTTCGGAAGCATCAAAACTTGGTAATCCCGATATAATCTTTTTGCCCGGAAGCAAAAATACAATGGCGGATCTAAAGTGGATGAGAGAATCAGGCCTTGAAGCGGCTGTACTTTCTGCTTCAAAGCGTATTCCCGTATTCGGGATCTGCGGCGGATATCAGATGCTTGGAAGTAATATCAGCGATCCGGAAAATGTAGAACAGGGTGGTGAGATCAGAGGAATGGGATTGTTGTCTCAATCTACTGTTTTATTAAAAGATAAGACCAGAAAGCAGATAAGCGGAAAAACAGACTTCCCGGAAGGTGTATTCGGAAGTTTTAAGGATAAAGAATATACAGGATACGAGATCCATATGGGTAAGACGACTTCCGATAAAGGAGGCGACGCATGCCTTATCGAGGGGAACGGTGATCTTGTATACGGAAGCTATGTCCACGGACTTTTTGACTGCGGCTCTATCGCAGAGGATATAGTAAGGATCCTTGCCGAAAGGAAAGGGATATGCACAGAGATAGAAAATTTTGATTACGCTTCCGTTAAAGAACATAATTACGATCAGCTTGCGGATATGATCCGCGGGAATATGGATATGGATATGGTTTATAAAATATTGCGGGAGTCGGCAATATGAATGAAAAGCTGGGATCATTTCTAAAGAATATAAAACCGGCAGACGATGCTGCTATGGCTGAGGCTTCCCGTTACCTTGAAACGCTTGCAAAGCCGCCCGGAAGTCTCGGAAAGCTTGAAGAGGCAGCCTGTCGTTTTGCGGGGATAACAGGAAAACTTCATAATCATACTGAAAAGAAGCGTATAATAGTTCTGTGTGCGGATAACGGGGTTACCGCTCATGGAGTATCAAGCGCGCCTGTCAGCGTCACTGCTGCCCAGGCTGTCAATATGACAAAGAATCTGACGGGAATGTCTTCCATGGCTCATGCCTTTGGGCAGGAAGTACAGGTCGTGGATGTGGGTATCGCAACGGACTATAAATGCGATAAGATATTAAACAGAAATATACGAAAAGGCACAGGTGATATACTTCGGGAACCTGCTATGACCGAACAGGAAGTATATGATGCCATACTTACGGGAATATCTCTGGCACAGATGGCTTCTATGGATGCTGTTAACCTGATAGGCGTGGGTGAGATGGGGATCGGTAATACAACCACATCATCTGCGGTATTGGGAGCACTTACCGGAATGAACGCCGAAGAAGTTACCGGCCGTGGTGGCGGATTGACCGATAAAGCATTTGAGATCAAGAAAAATGTGATCGACAGAGCGTTGGCTTTCCATAAGTTAAGAGAAGACCAAAGTGATGTTATCAAGATACTTTCATGCGTGGGCGGTCTTGATATAGCCGCCATGTGCGGAGTTTATATCGGAGCTGCCTTTTACAGGATCCCTGCTGTCATCGATGGCTTTATTTCCATAGTTGCCGCGCTTGGTGCGGTAAGACTCTGCCCTGCGGTCAGAGATTTTCTTTTCCCTTCACATCTGTCTGAAGAAAAAGGATATCTCATTGCAGCCAAAGCGCTGGATCTGGAACCTTGGCTGGCGCTTGATATGAGACTTGGCGAAGGCAGCGGTTGTGTGATAGCATTTTGTGTAATAGAAGCCGCATGTGCTATGATCAATGGTATGGGGAGTTTTGCAACTAACGGTATCGATGACGGATACCTTGAAGATATAAGAAAGAGCGTGAACTGAGTGCTGATACATATTACAGGTGGATGCAAGAACGGAAAAACAGATTATGCCCAGAAACTTTGCTGTGATGCATCTCCGAAGGGAAAGAGAATATATATCGCTGTGATGGTCCCTTCGGATGATGAGGATTTAAAACGCATACGTATCCACAGAAAGGACAGGGAAAAGCTGGGCTTTATTACTGCAGAATGTGGTAATATGTTTCATGAGTTCTTAAAAGATCCATGTTCTTTTTTGGATATGGATCAAAGTGAACTGTCTGAATGTTCCTGTCTTTTGGACAGTACCACAGCGTTGCTCATGAATATGATGTTCGTTAAGCCGTTGGAAGAAGAAAGAGAAAGTTCCTTCAGCACCAGGATAATAGAGGATATCTGGGAACTGGAAAGCAAAGTCAAACTTTTGGCGGTAATAAGCGACGGGATATACAGCGACAGCGTCATATATGACGAATATACACAGAAGTACAGAAGAGCACTTGCGATGACCGACAGAAAGATCGCAGGGATAGCGGATGAAACCATAGAGATAACAGCCGGCAGGGAAGTGAGACACGAGATGACTGTGATAAAAAGACGTTCTGATGAAAGTATGTTTGTAACAGGCGGTGCCTTTCAGGGAAAAACGGATTTTATAGTTGAGGAACTCGGTATAAAGAAAGAAGATATATTTGATTGTTCCGGATTTGCGGATCCTAAAATTCTTATCAGAGAGGTGGAAAATCTGGCGTCTGACAAGAAAGGCGGAAGATGCATAAAGCATCTTGAACGTTATATATATGCATGCTGCATACAGCAGGCCGATCCGGTGAATGATTTTCCTGACGGAACTGTTCTGTGCGGTAATGATATTTTCTGTGGTGTTGTTCCTATTGATGCGACAGAGAGAAAATATAGGGAAGTATGCGGAAGATATTATCAAAAGATAGCATCCAAAATGAGAACGGTAAGAGTCTTCTGCGGTATTGCAACTGAACTGGTGAATTAACATGACTCTCGTCAAGGCGCTTTGCATAGCGATCTCGATGTATTCGAAGATCCCCGTCTTCCAGTTCCAATGGAAAGAAAAAGAGATGCGTTTTGCGATCGTCTTTTTTCCATTGGTCGGAGCAGTGATAGGCGCGGCAGAATATCTGATATTTAAGCTCTTATCCTGTGTGGAAGCTCCGCTTCCGGTAATGGTTCCGGTGATGTGCGCTATTCCACTTATCATTACAGGGGGGATACACCTGGACGGATATATGGATACGTCAGATGCGATCTCTTCTTATATGGACAGAGAAAAGCGGCTTGAGATACTTAAGGATCCTCATATCGGTGCTTATGCGGTCATAAGGACCGTTGTTTTTACCGAAGTCTTTATTGCAGCTCTCGCGGCGCTGATCTATTTTGCGCCTGAACTGATGAACATCTGGGTATGCGGGTTTGTGCTTTCCAGAATGCTCAGCGCGCTGTCTGTGGTTACTTTTCCCTGCGCCAACAGGAAGGGAACGCTCTATTCTTTTTCCGGAAAAAAAGATGAGGGCTTCAACAGACCTGCATTGATAATTATATTATGCGAGATAGTATTGCTGGCGGCGGGGATGATCATATATGATCCCCAAGGCGGTGCGATGGTCATAGGCGCTGAGCTTGCCGTATTTTTATATTACAAAGTAAGATCCGAGAAGCTCTTCGGCGGTATAACGGGAGATCTTGCGGGATGGTTTTTATGTCTTGCGGAGCTTTGGATGACCGTTGTTTTGGCTGTGGCGGCAATTATCATTAAGACGACTATTGTATAGATGATCAGTAAAGAAAAATGGATACGCTTTTTACCTGGTATGATGTGATCATAAGTGTATATCTCGGTTTTCTCATCGATTGTATCTTCGGCGATCCACAGGGATTTCCGCATCCCGTGAGATTCATAGGCAGTCTTATTTTTCTTCTGGAAAAGCTTCTGCTTCATGAAAAAAATCCAAACTGGTTAAAGCGATTATTGGGAGGTGTATTAGTCCTGATTGTACTTGCCGTGACAGGCGGAGTAACCTTCGGGATAGTTTTTGCATCCTATTATTTTGAGTACAGATATTTCGGAACAAAATATATTTCAATATTTGTCATGAGTCTTATCAGCGCCAGCTGCATCGCATCAAGAGACCTGATGGATGCGGCCATGAAAGTATGCAGGCCTCTCATAAGGGATAATATCCAAGAAGCAAGGCAGGCAGTAGCCATGATAGTCGGACGTGATACCGAATTTCTTGACGGGGAGGGGATAGCCAGGGCGGCAGTAGAAACCGTTGCCGAGAACACTAATGACGGGGTGATAGCACCGATCTTTTTCCTTTTTCTGGGAGGCCCCGTGGGTGGGATGTTATATAAAGCCATCAATACAATGGATTCCATGATCGGATATAAAAACAGAAAGTATGGATATTTCGGAACGGCAGCAGCCAGGCTGGATGATATAGCAGGATTTATCCCGGCTCGCCTCAGCGCTTTACTTATGGTTGTGGCTGCCTTTATCCTGCGCTTTGATTCCGCTAATGCATGGAGGATATTTATCAGGGACAGATATAAGCATGCAAGCCCCAATTCCGCTCAGTGCGAAAGTGTATGCGCCGGAGCGCTTGAACTAAGGCTGGCCGGAGATGCATATTATTCGGGGACTCTTGTTAAGAAGGAGTATATCGGTGATCCGATACGTGAGATAGCTCCGGGAGATATCATCAGAGCCTGCAAGCTGATGTATGGGACAGTGATACTGATGCTGGCGGTTATCGCTGCTTTTCTGCCGCTTATCCGGCGGATTGGAGCATTTTCAGTATTCTATCCCTTTACGTGATGCAACGCCCAGTGCAAAAGGATGTTTGATTGCACTGATTAGAGAATGATAATCGGCTATGTCAGTAATATATTCGGGCATATTTCTGCCTGTCAGGATCAGTTCGGTCCCGGCAGGTTTATTTTTTATAAAATCAAGAACCTTTTCTTTATCAAGTATGCTCTTATTCAAAGCTGCTGCCATCTCGTCGAAAACGATCATGCCGTAGTGGGCTGCATTGGAAACAGCATATTCAAAATTATCATTACTGATCTGTTTGCAGAGCTCTTTTTCTTCATCATTCATAGCGGAGTAGAACTTCTCAAGACCATCCTGACGTTTTACTGTTATTCCAGATTTTTTGAGTATATTTATCTCTCCGCTGGGACGGCCTTTTAAGAATTGCACGAAAAGAACATTGCCGCCGCTGCCTGTGAATCTTATGGCAGCGCCGACGGCTGCGGTTGTTTTTCCTTTGCCTTCTCCGGTATAAACCTGTATCATACCGCGCGTGGCTTTGGGCTCTTTTTCGTCCATAAATCCTCTTGTTTCTGATCGATCTAATTCATTAATTATTTTCGGGAGGCGCGGGGAATCCGTTAGGGAACATGGAATTTACGATCTCCGTAACCTCTTCTCCGTTAACGGTTACTTTTCCGCCCGATAATACTGCTTCGTTATCAAAATCAAAGGCAAACTGTGCCGTTATATTGACTTCTCCGCCGTTGATATACAGGCTTCCGTTGACATCTATGGCATCTGTATCACCGGCGCCCGTGGTTATAGTTAATATACCTCCGTTTATTGTAACCCGGGGAGTGAAGGCGGAAGATTTATCCGACGCGTTGATACCGTCGTCGGAAGCTTTGATTGTTACATTTCCACCATTTTGAGCATATACGGTGCTTTCAATACCCTCGGAACTTGATATATCGAATGAGCCGCCATCGACAGTGATATTTGTCACGGCCTGTATCCCGTTGTTGCCTGCGGATATAACAAAGTTACCGCCTGAGAAATATGCGGACCCTTTGGAAGTATCATCTTTATCTTTGCATCGTATTGCGCTTTTGGCGCTGGTGATGCTGTATGTCCCATCACAGATACTAAGGGAATCCTTTGCTTCTATTCCGTTTCCGTCCGTTATGATGGAGTAGGTGCCACCGGTAAATTTCACGTCATCTTTTCCGGTTATACCGTTGCCCTTTGCCGAGTTGATGTTAAGGACACCGAGACCGTTTAATGTGATGTCGTCTTTTGCGAAGATGACAGCGTCTGTATTGGTATCTCCGTCGGAAATGAATTCTCCGGATACTTTAAGATCGTTCTCTGTATTTTCACCGGTAGTAATAAATACTTTCTTGGCTGAAACTACATATATACAGGGAAAGTTATCATTGGTGATATCTGTGCCCTTTAATACGATCTGAACCTTTGCTTCTTTTCCGGCATCTACGCGAAGAGTGCAGTTTGAAGCGCTTCCGCTGAAAACATATACACCTTCGGAATCGATCGTCAGGGTTTCGTTATTTGCTGCAGTGAGTACTGTCGCCCCTTTTTCGTCGGCGGTCTGTTTTAGATCTCTTTCGGTAAAAATATCTTTTGTGTCTGTAGAAGCATCATCAGATGATATATCGGGAACATCTGCAGCAGAACCTGACTGTACTGCAAGGGAGGGCGTTTCTCCGGAAGATACTGACTGACCCTGAGCAGTATCATTTTTTGCACAGCCTGTTGCTGAGAGTGTCAGGATAATTGCGGTTATCAAAGCGTATGCTGCTGTATTTCTTTTTTTCATTGTAAAACCTCTCTTTCTTCCGGCATTTAGTATAATTCATTTCGGATATAAAATTAAGTTGAAATAGAGAAGGGGTGGATCTGCGTTCATATATGAAAGAAAAAAATTTAAAAAAGTTCTTGACTTATGATCACTGAAGTGTAATAATAGCATTCGTGTCGCGGGTGTAGTTCAATGGTAGAATGTCAGCCTTCCAAGCTGAATACGGGGGTCCGATTCCCCTCACCCGCTTGAACGAATGGCAGAGCTTCGGTTTATACCGAAGCTTTTTTTATGCCGTTTTTCAGTCGTGTTAAGCTCATATTAAGGTTACATTAAGTTTCTTTTAACGTTCCATTATGTTTCTTTTATTATTCGTTTTTTTAATGTTTATGCGGGTTTTATCCCTTAAATACGCTTGTAAAATAATCCCCGGGTGTTATTATGACATAGGACATATTTTTTTTATGTAAACAACATGTGGAGTTACTTAAATGGAAAGACCTGTTATCCGTGTCAAGGATCTGTACAAGATATACAGGATAGGAACGAATAAAGTATATGCATTGAACGGAGTTGATTTTTCTGTTTCCAAGGGTGAGTTTTGTTGCATAGTAGGTACTTCGGGCTCAGGTAAATCCACACTTCTCAATATGATGGCCGGTCTGGAACCGCCTACAAAAGGCGAGATTATAGTGGCGGGGGAACATATCGAGAAAAAAAACGAAGCCGGGCTTGTCCTTTTCAGACAGGCGCATGTAGGCTTCATCTTTCAGTCATATAATCTTTTGCCAAATCTGACAGCACTTGAAAATGTTGCCATGCCTTTAACTTTCCAGGGAGTTCCGAAGGCCGTGAGACTTAAGAGAGCGATGAAAATGCTCAGCCTTGTCGGCCTTGAAAAATATGTACGCCACAGGCCGGGACAGATGTCCGGCGGACAGCAGCAAAGGGTCGGTATAGCCAGAGCGCTTGTTGTGAAACCTGAGATAGTTTTTGCGGATGAGCCTACGGGAAACCTCGATTCCAATACAACAATGGATGTGCTCAATCTGATCCGCAAGATCGTTCACGAAGAAGGGCAGACAGTGGTGATGGTAACGCATGATAATAATCTGGCGGCATACGGTGACAAGATAATCCATATTAAGGATGGAAGGATCACCGAGATAGAAGACAACAGGAAAAAGGCTAAAGAAAATGCACTCGCCGGACTTGAGGTGGGTGGCACACTTGCATCGGCATCGACAGCGCAGAGCGAAGTTTCCATATGGGATGAGATAGAGAATATCAAAGCGGACAAGAAAGAAACAACAGACCCGGACGAACAGACCTGAGCAGGAGAAGTAAAAATGAATAACAGATTTAATAATGTGAACACAGGAAAAAACAGACAAGGCGCGTATGCTTTTGCTGCAAGGATCATGCTTGTCATACTTACGATGGCCGTATGTCTAATGATACCGACACCTGCCGATAAGGCGAATGCCGTCTCGATCTCCGTAAACGGTGATGAGAAGGGCATGATCAAAAACAGCGACAGAGAAGCGGCATATGTAATTCTCATTGAATACATGAACGATCTGAAGAGACGTGATCTCTCTGCGGCACAAAAGGCAGAGCTTGATGAGATCATGTATGATGCAAATGTTTTTATCGCCAATACAGAGATGACAGTCAATCAGCTGGCAACTTACGAAGTTACAGTAAAGGAAAGGATGGAAGCGGCTGCGGCAAAGGAGGTGCCCAGTGCCAACAAATTCCTGTTCATAGACAATACAAGTGCGATAACAGCAGCCAAATATGATGAACAGACCGCGATCACATTGTCTGTTGTTAATCTGGGAGATACATCAGTAAGCGATGTGGTCATTACGCCGGTTGTGGATACCAGTAAGAAGAAGTGGCCGTTCGTTATCCAGACCGCATCGGATGCCCGCGTGATCGATAACATCGCACCGGCTAAATCCATTGAACAGTCGGTTGGACTTGCAAAGCAGGCAACATGGTATTTTGTTGTGGCTTCCGATGCCATGACAGGAGTTTATCCTATCACATTTCATGCGATCTACTACCGAAACGGTGCCGTAGAAGAGGCTGATCTTAAGACTTATATCAATATCACGGGAAAGGCTTCCAGCGGCAAGCTCGAAACGGATGATGAAGCCACACCGACAGAGACACTTAAGACATCCACTCCCAGGATAATAGTCACCGGATTTACTACCGATCCCGAGACTGTTATGGCAGGAGATACTTTCAATCTGACAGTCACTGTTGAGAACACATCGGATAAGACTGCGGTATCCAATATACAGTTTGATTTTAAGGCTGCGCAGGAGGGCTCTGAAAAAGAGACGACATACGAAGCATTCCTTCCTACATCCGGTTCGTCCACCTTGTATGTAGACAGGATAGGGCCGGGAGAGAGTACTGATCTTTCCATCGAAATGACGGCAAGGGCAGATCTTACTCAAAAACCCTATGTCATCAATCTTGATATGGCATATGAGGATTCTAAACACAATCCTTATACGGCTCAGAGTAATGTGTCCATTCCTGTAAAGCAGGAAGCAAGGGTTGATTCCGGTGACGCTGAGATCACGCCTGAAAATGTTGAAGTGGGACAGAGCGTGAATGTAATGTTCCCGGTCTATAATAAGGGTAAGACCATTCTTTATAATGTACAGGTTGAATTTGTAAGTGAATCATTTACCGGAGGAAGTACATTCCTTGGCAAACTTGATCCCGGCGCAACCGGAAATGTGGATGCCATGCTTGATGCTGTGGCAGCGACGGAAGATGAAGGTATCGTCAAAGCCGTGATCTCCTATGAGGATGAAGCGGGAAATGTTACCGAAGTTGAGAAGGAACTGAACATATTTGTTTCAGAGTCATACGGAGACGATATGTACGATATGCCCGAGATAGATGAAGACGGGGACGGCATCATGGACGGAATGGATTACGATGGTGACGGCATTATAGATGAGTACTACGGCCCTCAGAAGAAGTCATTTTCGATACCCTGGTGGGTTTGGCTTATTGTCGGATTTTTCGGTGTTGCAGTCATCGTGGTCGTTATCGTGATCATAGTGGTCGCAAAGAAGAAAAAACTGGCTGCCGAACTTGCGAAGATTGATGATGAGGAGTAACAAAATTGAGATTATCCGATCTTCTGGGGATGAGCCTCGGAAGCCTGTTTAAAAGAAAAGCAAGAACGATACTGACAGTACTGGGCGTTATCATCGGTACAGTCAGTATTGTTGTGATGATAAGCCTTGGTATCGGAATGAAGAATTCCATGCTTGAGAGCGTATCGCAATACGGAAGTCTCACCACTGTTGAAGTGGAACAGCCTAACAGATATTCGCAGGAAGGAACCGAGAGGAGCGATAAGGAACTTGAAAAGCTCTATATTGATGACGAACTGGTGGAAGAGATAAAAACTTTCCCTCACGTTACAGAGGTTTATCCTACGCTCAATGTGGATATAATCTTAAAAAGCGGACAGTATTATTCTTATACGACTCTTGAAGGAAGAAGTATCAATTCCTTAAGATCATCAGGGATGAAGCTGGGGCAGGGAGAATTCCCGAAAGAGGGCGATCCGCTCTCGTTCATCTACGGAAATATGGTCCTGGCTTACTTCAGTAATCCCAAAACGGGATATACGCCTTACTGGGATACGGGAAAGCTTTTGGATATCGATCTTATGGGCGGAAGCGTTTTTACCGTTTTCGAAGTGGATGATTATTTCGGGTCTTTAAACGGAGGCCTGGATGACGACGGTGTGGCCATAAAGATGCCCAAAAAGTATATGATCCCTACGGCAGGGATCGTTGAAGGCGGACCTGAAGACTATAATGCTTTTGCGTGGAATGTATATTGCGATATAGAACCGCTTAAAGCCGAGCTTAAGAGGATATACAGAGGAAAAGCGATCCCGGGGCAACCGGTAAAGAAAAACGGTAAACCCTATAAAGAGATCTTTTATTCCAAATTATATGTAGAGACGGACAGTATGGAGTCTGTTGCGGAAGTTCAGCAGATGCTGCAGGGCATGGGATACCAGACCTATTCGGAGGCTGAATGGATAGAACAGGATATGCAGGTCATGAATATAATACAGGCTGTTCTCGGCGGGATCGGTGCCGTATCGCTTTTTGTTGCCGCCATCGGAATCACTAATACAATGATGATGTCCATCTATGAGAGGACGAAGGAGATCGGCATCATGAAGGTTATAGGATGCCGGATACGTGATATTCAGGCGCTGTTCCTTATAGAAGCCGGTTATATCGGATTTATCGGAGGGACCATCGGCGTGACGATCAGCTACATCCTGTCTTTTGTACTCAATAAGATCATAGCCGGATCTTCTATCGGTGAAGAAATGGATATCGGGGCCGCCGGAATATCACAGATCCCGATATGGCTGGGCGGAGTTGCGATCATTTTTGCGGTGCTTATCGCTATGATCGCGGGATTTTTTCCTTCGCTCCGTGCAATGAAGCTCAGCCCCCTGGCGGCCATTAGGGCAGAATAGCCGAAAATCCTTTATTTTCAAGTAAATGCAGGGTGGTAAAACCCTGAGATTATATGTATAATATTTGTGGCTGATTATATTCGGATATCATGTATGAAGGGTGATATCTGTTGAAATATTGGATGCAGGCTCCGTCAGAATGCATTCAGGGCTCAGGGGGAAAAATGGAGCAGTCAGAAATAAAGAAAATATGTCTTCGATGCATGCGGGTAAGTGATGACCCGGAAGTATGTCCTTTCTGCGGAAGAGAAAAGAGAGGGCAGCAGACCTGGTCTAAGGCACTTGCACCGGGGACGATTCTTAACAATAAGATCCTTATCGGAAATATCCTTGGAAAGGGCGGTTACGGTATCACTTATATCGGATATGACATGCTGCTTGAATACAGAGTGGCTGTCAAGGAATTCTTCCCCGATGAAATGGTTGACCGTTCCGAAGACGGCAGTTCCGTACTTGTATTGGATGCTGTGAACAAGGACGAATATGATAAGGAAACGAAGGCTTATCTGCGTGAGGCCCGCATTCTTGCGGAATTCTCGAAATTTCCCGGTATCGTTGCCGTGAAAGATTTCTTCTATCAAAATAATACTGCCTATCTCATCATGGAATATCTTGAGAGCGGCAACCTTCGCAAGTATATCGATTCCCACGGCGGCTGGCTGCCGGTTGATGAGGCTCTTGAAAAAATGGAGCCCGTTATTGCCATACTCGGAAGGGTGCACCAGTCGGGACTCATTCACAGAGATATTTCTCCGGATAATATAATGCTTGATGAGGATGGCTCGATCAAGCTTATCGATTTCGGCGGTTCCAGAAAGCTGGGATTTGCAAACCAACAGGTATTCTTAGGCAAGTGGGGATTTGCTCCGCTTGAACAGATGCTTTCCAAGCTTTCCGAGCAGGGACCGTGGACCGATATCTACGGTATCTGCGCGACGCTTTACTGTATGATGACAGGCGATATACCCCAGTCTTCTTTTGAGAGAAATGAAAAGGATGAACTGATAAATATCGCGGATTATACGATACAGATAGACAAGAAAGTTGCTGCAGCTATCATGAAGGGCTTGTCAATGAAGCCCGAAGACCGCCAGCAGAGTGTTGAAGAACTCTATCACGATCTGTATGGCATTTATCCTGATGAGAAGAATGTTCAGGCTCAGGAGAAGATCGGCGAGCAGCATATCTTAAAGGACAGAAATAATCGTATCTGGTTCGGTGATTATCCCATGAATGAGATCACCGGAGCTCAGGTTACCAGTGATCTCATATATGCGGAGTATGACAAGGATGACACGGCTGTTATCGACGGTGAGAAATATCTTCGCATGCCTATAGTCAGAGAGACTGTTGCAGAGAAGGAGAGTCTCCTTACAATGATGCGTGGCAGCAGGACGGAGACCGAGATCACAGGTTACAGATATTTTAAGTTCAATATGCTTTCGTGGAGGATAGTTGCCGAACGCGGTGACAGGATCACTCTTGAAAGTGAATATATAATAGATTACAAGCCTTTTGATCAGGAAAAATATCTCAAGATGAATGATCGCGAGATAGTAAGAGTCAAGAGCGGTATCTATTGGGAGAAGAGCAAGATAAGAGAATGGCTCAACTCCGTATTTGTCAGAAGAGCTTTCTCTGAAGCAGACAGAGCCAAGCTTCAGGTTACTAAAGTAAGTACTCCCGTATCCGCACTTTCCGATAGGGTCACCTATGACAAAGTGTATCTTCCCTCTATCGAGGAGATACGCCATGGCTTTGATGTGGATATTTCGATCGCCAGGGGCAGTAAGGTCAATAATGATCTGGATATGGCTCCCTGTTCACAGTATGTGGCTGCTCTTATGGGCGGAAGCATTGGTCATTCAAGTTACGGACTCCGTTCCAGGGGGCATATCGACGAGGGTGATTCATATAAGTGCGCAGAGAATTATGAGGGCCATGCGCTTGTAGATAATTATCTGAGTGAGTGGTTTCTTAACAAATCTGTCGGCATAAGACCGGTGATCTGTGTTAATGCTGAAGATATCCATGAAATGACATAGGCGGGGCGGGGAATGAATATTTACATTTTAAGTGATATACACGGTCACTATGATGCTTTCATGCGAATGCTCGAACAGATCAAGTTCACCGACAGAGACTTCATGTATATATTAGGAGATGTTATCGACAGAGGTCCTGACGGGGTCCAACTGATCCAGTACATTATGGACCGCAGTAATATGGAGCTCTTCCTTGGTAACCATGAGCTGATGATGTTAAATACCATCGAGTATATCAGACAGAAGGAACAGGGACTGATAAGAGAAGATCCTAATGATGAGCGCCTTACTCCATATGAACTCTGGGTTCATCCTGCAAACGGCGGAGTGGCAACGTATAAAGCATTTTACAAACAGAATAAGAAAAAGCAGAATTCCATGGAACGCTATCTTAAGGGACTGCGTCTCATTAAGAGAGTCAAAGTGGGAGATGTGACATATCATCTTTCACATTCGTATTCTCTTCAGAAGGAATTCGGACAGGATTTTTTCTATAAAGGTGCAAGCAAGAAGCAGGCGGAGATGATCGTATGGGAAAGCCTCTTTGAAAAGAATGGTGATCCCGAAGCTGACAATCAGCCCAAGCCTTTTGCATATGCCAACGATACATATATCGTAGGACATATCTTTACTCAGAGATATAATCATCTTGATGAGAACGGCAAAGGGAAGATATTCAAATCCGATAATTACAGAGGATACAGGATAATCGATCTGGATTGCGGAATGGCTCTCAATTCAAAGTCCAGCAGACTCGGTTGTATGTCGCTCAATACCGGTGAAGAATTCTACGTTAACCTTATGCAATAAAGATAACTATCAGGGGAAGGGGAACATATCATGCAGGAAAATGATTCCGGAAGAAGTTATATTCCTAAAGGAATGAAGATATACGGAAATGTTCAGTCGGACGGAGACCTCTTTATAGAAGGCGAGGTTGACGGAGATGTTGATATCGACGGAACGCTGGAACTTGCAGGGGCTGTAAGAGGCAGAAAACTTAAAGTCGGACGTGTGGAACTGGCTGAAGGAACGATCGAGAGCGACATCGAGTGCCTGGACTATATAAGCATAGGCCCCGGGGTGACCATAATCGGTGACATCAAAGCAAAGAACGCAGATGTTAACGGTGCGGTAAAGGGAACCATAGATGTGACCGAGAATATGGCTGTCGGCTCCACTGCGGTGATCAGCGGTGAAGTTCATACCAAGACTATAAATGTCGATCTTGGAGCTGTCTGCGATATCGATCTTAAGAAGGGATATTCGGATGAAAGAGCATCGGCTTTCTTTGATGAGTATCTCGGCAGCAGGGCTGAAGCGGCAGAGTAAATTACCGTATTTTATTGATTTTAAGGCCTCCGTAAGGGGGCTTTTTTATTGTAGACATAAAATAACCGATTGTGTTATAATCTCAAAGTATGTTTGTCGATTATACAAGAATTATCAATTATATTTTCAGGAGGAAAAGTACGACATGAGTGCAGCAGTAGAAAAGTTAGAGCACAATATGGCAAAGTTCACCATCGAGGTGCCCGCAGATGAATTCGAGAAGTGTGTAGAGAAGGCTTATCAGAGAAATAAGAGCAAGATAGCCATCCCCGGATTCCGTAAGGGTAAGGTGACCCGTCAGGTGATGGAGAAGATGTACGGAAAGGAAGTCTTCTTTGAGGATGCTGCAAATATTGCTATTCCTGAGGCATGGGAAAAGACTTATGAGGAGAGTGAAGAGGATATCGTTTCTTCACCCAAGATCGATGTTGTTTCCATCAAGGCAGGTGAGCCTTTCGTATTTACAGCAGAGGTTGCTCTCAACCCCAAGGCTAAGATCGGACAGTATAAGGGTATCGAAGTTGAGAAGACAGATACAAGCGTAAGCGAAGATGAGATCACTGCTCAGATCGATAAGGAGCGTGATAATCAGGCAAGAATGATCACTGTTGACAGAGAAGCAAAGAAGGATGATCAGGCTATCATCGATTTCGAAGGCTTCATGGACGGTGTTGCATTTGACGGCGGAAAGGGCGAGAACCATGCACTTACACTCGGTTCCGGAACATTCATCCCCGGATTCGAGGATCAGGTTATCGGACACAAGGCCGGTGATGAATTTGATGTAAATGTTACATTCCCCGAGGATTATCAGGCAGATCACTTAAAGGGAAAGCCTGCAGTATTCAAGTGCAAGCTTCATGAAGTTAAGGAGAAGGAAGTTCCCGCTCTTGATGATGATTTTGCAGATGATGCAGGATTTGATTCCGTTGATGAATACAAGGCTGATGTTAAGAAGAAGCTTGAAGAGAAGAAGGAAAACGAGGCTAAGAACAAGAAGGAGCAGGCTATCCTTGATAAGCTTATCTCCGAAGCTGAGATGGACATCCCCGAGGCTATGCTTGTAAGTGCTGCACGTCAGTCTCTTGAGCAGTTCTCACAGCAGCTTATGATGCAGGGAATGAGCATCGACCAGTACTACAAGTTTACAGGTCTCAATGAGAATGCAATGATCGAGCAGTCCAAGCCTTCGGCTGAGAAGCGTATCAAGTCAAGACTTGTTATGGAAGCTGTTGCTGATGCAGAAGGTTTCACTGCAACTGATGAAGATTACGATAAGGAAATCGAAGATATGGCTAAAAGCTATAATCTTAAGGCTGAAGATCTCAAGAACATGATGAGACCTCGCGATGAGAAATCTATCCGTAAGGATATCGTTATCAAGAAGGCTCTGGACTTCGTTATTGAGAATGCGGTTGAGAAATAAGGAGGAAACCTGCATTGTATACCCCTACATTTAATGAGCTTGTGCCCATGGTCGTTGAACAGACCAGCAGAGGTGAGCGTTCATATGATATCTATTCCAGACTTTTAAAGGACAGGATCATCTTCCTCGGAAGCGAGGTTAATGATGTGACGGCGAATCTTGTCGTTGCACAGATGCTCTTCCTTGAAGCTGAGGATCCCGATAAGGATATCCAGTTTTATATCAATTCACCCGGTGGATCTATTTCAGCGGGAATGGCAATATATGATACGATGCATTTCATCAAATGTGATGTGTCTACCAACTGTATAGGTCTTGCTGCAAGTATGGGAGCTTTCCTTCTTGCCGGCGGTACCAAGGGTAAGAGATATGCTCTTCCCAACTCTGAGATACTGATCCATCAGCCTCTCGGAGGAACTCAGGGTCAGGCTACAGAGATCGAGATCGCTGCAAAGCATATCATCAGGATCAAAGAAAAGATGAACCGTCTGCTTGCAGAGAACTGCGGACGTACATACGAAGAAGTTGCTAATGATACAGATCGTGACAACTGGAAGACTGCAGAGGAAGCCAAGGCATACGGACTTATCGATGAAGTCATCTATGAGCGCCCGACATCATCCGACGAGGAGAATAAAAAGAAATAATGGCTAAAACAATGGATCCGAGAAGAGTCAGATGCTCATTCTGCGGTAAGACACAGGATCAGGTCCGCAGACTTATTGCCGGACCTGAAGGTATCTATATCTGTGATGAGTGTGTTGAGATATGCGAGTCCATAATCAACGATGAGGACGATGAAGATATTCTCGACGATATGGAGAGAGAGCTTAAGTCTTCCGACGGGAAAGATGAATTTGATTTCAATCTTCTTAAACCCGAAGAGATAAAGACTTTTCTCGATGAATATGTGATCGGACAGGATGCGGCCAAGAAGATACTGGCTGTATCGGTATACAATCACTACAAGAGGATAATGGCACCGAAGGATAAGGATGATGTTGAACTTCAGAAGAGTAACATCCTCATGATCGGACCTACAGGTTCAGGAAAAACTTATCTTGCACAGACTCTTGCCAAGACAATAGGCGTACCTTTTGCTATAGCTGATGCTACCACCCTTACCGAAGCCGGTTATGTTGGTGAAGATGTTGAGAACATTCTTTTGAAGCTGATACAGGCTGCCGATTATGATATCGAGAAGGCTCAGTACGGAATAGTCTATATCGATGAGATCGATAAGATCACCAAGAAGAGCGAGAATGTTTCCATTACAAGAGATGTATCCGGTGAAGGTGTTCAGCAGGCACTGCTTAAGATCATCGAAGGAACGATCGCATCCGTACCGCCTCAGGGCGGCCGTAAGCATCCTCATCAGGAGCTTATTCAGATCGATACTACCAATATCCTCTTTATCTGCGGAGGCGCTTTTGACGGCCTCGAGAAGATAATCGGAGAAAGACTTAATAAGAAAGCTATAGGTTTTAAGGCGGATATAACATCAAGAAACGATGCTCAGGCTTCCGAATACCTTCGTTTTGTGACACCTCAGGATCTTATAAAATTCGGACTGATCCCTGAGTTTATCGGCCGAGTCCCTATCAATGTTACACTTGACGGTCTCAATAAAGAAGCACTGGTACGTATCCTTACCGAGCCCAAGAATGCTCTTATTAAGCAGTACAGGAAGCTCTTTGAGATGGACGGTGTTGAGCTTGATTTCGATTCCGAAGCCATCGAGATGATATCTGAAAAGGCTTTGGAGAGAAAGATCGGTGCAAGAGGACTCCGTTCGATACTGGAAGATATCATGATGGATGTTATGTACAGGATACCTTCCGATGAAACCATCGAAAAGTGTACAATCGGTCCTGCTGCAGTTGAAGGAACCGGAGCTCCGTTAGTAACTCATTCCGAAAAGCTGAAAGCTCATCCGGTAAAAAAACAAATAAAAAAAGCAAGTAATAAATAAGATAAAGACCGTTGCGGCGGTCTTTTCTTAAACTGTTAGGTAAATGATATGGCTAAGAGAAAGAATGGTACAACTGAAGATTCTGCTGTAAGGGTATCGGTAAATGAGATGCCTGTAGTTACGGTTCGTGATCTTGTTCTTTTCCCGGGGATGTCCATGCAGTTTGATCTGGAGAAGAGAGCGTCTGTAAGAGCTGTAGAAGCAGCTATGCTCGCAGACGGCAGGTTTTTTATGATCATGATCCCCGATGATGAGAAGAAGCCGGAATCATTTTCAGAGATCTTTACAGAAGAGATGAAGAAGATCATGAATCCTTCGACAACTGAAGATCCGGATCCCGAAACTTTTGTGGGGCAGATCGGAATGATCGCCAAGGTATCGCAGTTGATACGTCTCGACAATAACATGATAAGGGTACAGGTGATAGGTGAGAAGAGAGCACTGCTTGATACCGTTGATGCAGACTCTGCACCGTATCTTACAGGTATACCTCTTGATGCTGTCACGATCCCTATCTCCAATTCCGTAGAACGTGAGGCTCTTCGCAGAGAGTTGGTGGTTGCTTTTGAGAAGCTTGCAAGAGAGACCGGCAATACAACATTCCAGGACGGCAAGCTTAGAAAAATGAAAAATGCTGGCGAACTTGCTGATAAGATCTGCGGCGCAATAGGTCTTGAGGATTCGGACAGGCTCGGAATCCTTCAGACACTTGATGAAGGAACCAGATGCCGCAGGATGTTGGGTATCCTTTCCAATGAACTCAGTATACTTCAATCAAGGAAGAATATTGCGGAGCAGATATCAAAACAGGTAGATGAGCATCAGAGAGAATATCTTCTCAGAGAACAGTTAAGCTATATCAAGAATGAGCTAAATGATGATTCGGATGAAGAGTCCGAGATCGATCATTATAAGAAAGCTGCGGAAGAACTGGATGCTTCCGATGAAGTTAAAGAAAAACTCCGCAAAGCTATCAAGCATCTCGATCGCAGCGAGTCAAGCCAGGAAGGAGCGGTTGAAAGAGCTTATATAGAGACTCTTTTGGAACTTCCCTGGAATAAGACTTCGCCGGATTATGAGAGCATCATAGATATCAAAAAGGCACAGGAGATATTGGATCGCGATCATTACGGCCTTAAGGATGTAAAGGAACGTGTTCTTGAATACCTCGCGGTAAGGACTCTCTCGAAAAAGGGAGACAGCGCCATACTCTGCCTGATCGGACCGCCCGGAACAGGTAAGACTTCTATTGCACAGTCGGTGGCAGAAGCTACCAGGAAGCCTTATGTCCGTATATGTCTTGGTGGTGTACGTGATGAAGCTGAGATCAGAGGCCACAGAAAGACATATGTAGGGGCTATGCCCGGAAGGATAACAGCTGCATTAAGGCAGGCAAAGGTGCGTGATCCGCTCATGCTTCTTGATGAGATAGATAAGATGAGTATGGATTACCACTCGGATACATCATCTGCGATGCTTGAAGTTCTTGATTCGGAACAGAATAAGAATTTCAGGGATCATTATGTGGAGCTTCCACAGGATCTTTCTGACGTACTTTTTATAGCTACGGCAAATGATGAGGAGAATATCCCCAGACCGTTGCTTGACCGTATGGAAGTAATAGAGATAGCGGGATATACGGCAAACGAGAAGTTCCATATCGCGAAGGAACATCTTCTTGCCAAGACTTATGAGAAGACCGGTATTAAGTCTTCACAGCTTCATATCTCCGACAGTGCCATCCGCAAGATAATAGAGTGTTACTGCAGAGAAGCAGGTGTGCGTGAGCTGGAAAGAGAACTGTCGAAGCTTTGCAGGAAGGCAGCGGTAGAGATACTGAAAGGGCAGACTGCTTCTGGAAGAGCAAAGAAGAGTGCGGCAAAACGTATATCCGTAAATGCGGATAATCTTGAAAAATATCTTGGCAAGATAAAATATCCGCCCGAGCAGATGAACAAGAAGAATGACATCGGTATCGTCAGAGGTCTTGCATGGACAGCTGTCGGAGGTGCCACTCTTCAGGTAGAAGTAAATATCATGCCGGGTAAGGGTGAGCTTTCTCTTACAGGTCAGCTTGGCGACGTTATGAAAGAATCTGCCATGGCGGCACTTACTTATGTGCGGTCGATCTCGCCGGCATTTAACATACCGAGTGATTTCTTCCAGTCTCATGATATACATATCCATCTTCCCGAAGGCGCAGTGCCTAAGGATGGTCCCAGTGCCGGTATAACCATGGCAACGGCTATACTGTCTGCCGTAACTAAGAAGAAGGTTAGCAGGAAGGTGGCCATGACAGGTGAGATATCCCTCAGAGGTAATGTAATGCCTGTGGGTGGACTCAAGGAAAAGGTGCTGGCTGCAAAGATGATGGGCATTAAAACAGTGCTCGTTCCGGCAGAGAACAGAAGAAATATCGAAGAGATTGATGACGAGATAAAGAACGGCATGGATATCATCTTCGTTAAGGAAATGGAAGAAGTTATAGCAAAGGCGTTTGTCTGATTTGAAGATATGAAGATCAAAAGTGTTAATCTTGAAACAGTATGTGGAATAACCAGTGCGATACCAGTGAACACGCTTCCCGAGTTTGCTTTTGCAGGTAAGAGTAATGTTGGTAAATCATCTCTGATAAATGCTCTGGTTCAAAGAAAAGCTTTGGCCAGGACCAGCTCGGAGCCCGGTAAAACCCAGACCATCAATTTTTATAACGTGAACGAAGCCTTCTATCTGGTGGATCTGCCGGGATACGGATATACCAAATCCGGAAGGGAGACTGCTGCAAAGTGGGGACAGATGGTTGAGCGTTATCTCCATCAGTCAGAGCAGTTAAAGATCATTTTCCTGCTGATAGATATCAGGCATGAGCCGGGAGCAAATGATAAGCAGATGTATGACTGGATAGTCTACCAGGGCTTTAAACCTGTGATCATCGCCACGAAGCTTGATAAGATAAAGCGAAGCGTTGTGGAAAAGCATAAGAAGATGTTAAGGACAGGATTAGGCATGGGAGCTGAGGATATCCTCATCCCGTTTTCAGCAACAACAAAACAGGGACTTGAAGATATATATGCGCTCTTAGCATGAATTGGTTTACATAGTTCTTGCAGGCTGTCGTAAAGAATGGTAAAATCAGAAGGGTGGCAATCTACAGGGGGACCCTAAAACGGAGGGTATGATGAAGAAGAGACTTGTTACAAGAAGTGATTTTGACGGACTTGTTTGTGCGATGCTCCTCAAGGAGATAGATCTCATCGATGAGATCAAATTTGTGCATCCCAAGGACGTTCAGGATGGAAAGATCGAGATCACATCGAATGATATAACGACAAATCTGCCTTTTGATGACAGAGTGGGTATTGCGTTTGATCATCATGAGAGTGAGCTGGAGAGATGCAAGGATAAGAACTGGCAGGGCAGATTCATCATAGACGGTGATGCAAAGTCTGCTGCCAGAGTTGTATATGATTACTATGGCGGTAAGGAAAAATTCAAGCGCGTTTCCGATGAGATAATGCTTGCAGTTGACAAGGGCGACAGCGCTGATTTTACCAAAGAAGAGATCCTCAATCCCACAGGCTGGGTATTGATGAATTTCCTTATGGATGCAAGAACCGGACTCGGAAGATTCCATTCATTCAGGATATCCAATTACGATCTTATGATGGAGCTTATCAGCTATTGCGTGGATCATTCCGTTGAGGATGTTCTCAAGCTTCCTGATGTTAAGGAAAGAGTAGATATGTACTTTGAGCAGCAGGAGCTGTTCATTGAGCAGTTAAAGAGAGTTACCAAGATCCATGACAGAGTGGCTGTTGTAGATCTCAGAGATGAAGATCCCATTTATACAGGTAACCGTTTCATGCTTTATGCTATGTGGCCTGAAGTTGAGATGAGTGTTCATGTTGCATGGGGATTCAGAAAGCAGAACACAGCAGTTATGATCGGAAAGTCTATCATTAACAAGGCTTCTAAAGTCAATATCGGTGAGCTTTGTCTTTCATACGGTGGCGGCGGACATGCCAATGCAGGTACATGCCAGCTTGGAAATGATGTCGTAGATAAGGAGCTTCCTACAATCATTGAGAAGCTTAACGGAAGATAATATCACAGGGAAAGTTTATCTTTAAATACTAAGCGTCGGTTTTTACCGGCGCTTTTTAACCGAAAGAATATATATATTAATCTTTATACATGAAGAATGCATTTGAAAATTTCATGAGTATACTGGCTGAAGCGCTGCTGCATCTTTCTGAGTCATTCGGTAATATGCAGGGGCTTTCTTTTTTGTGTGTGAAGATACTGATAATAGTTACGGTAGTTTTTATCGTGGGAGCCATATTCCTTTCTGTGGTCAGGAAGGGTGGACATATTTCTTCAGTACTCACTGTATTATTCGCATCCTGCGGAGTTCTGTTATTCCTTATAGCACCTTATTCGGGAATGCTCGTTGTAAGACCTTCCGGCAACCCTGCGGAAGTGATCAACGAATTTATGACTGATATCTGTGATCAGGATTATGAAGGAGCTCACGCTCTTTGCGGTGATAATGCTGCTTTCGGAACAGAGCGTATCCCTTCGGATGATATAGAAGCAGTGTTCCTGGAAAAATTAAAAAACGGATATTCATACCAGCTTATAGGTAATACTTTCATGGATGGCCTTACAGCAAAACAGTATATAAAGGTCAGGTATTTCTATCTCCCTGCAACGGAAAAAGACCTTAAAGAGATGACATTATCGATTCTCGATGCGATAGTCCAGGACAGCCAGAAAAAGGATGTATATGATGAGAATAATAATTATCTTCCCGGTATAACGGACGAAGCATATTCCCAGGCTGTACTGCAGACTGTGGGAAACGGGAAGGATTATTTTTACAGGACCGAGATGGTAGAAGTTGAACTCAACTTCGTGGACGGTGTCTGGAAAATGCAGATGAATGATGCACTCAGAAAAGTCCTTAACGGAGGCGTGGACAGTACCGAGTATTTCTGCAGTAATGTTAAGAGCAATGCACTGGAAGATGTTACATACATACCTAAGATCTATATGATAGATGAGGCTGCTCTTGCAGGACCCGTACCCAATAAGGATCTGTTCGGAGAGACGACAGATCCAATGGAAGTCCAGGCGGTGGTTGATTCCGCGTCAGAGCTTATCGGTGATCATGAGCTGAGGTGGAATCCGGATATAGAGAGGATAAACAACACCAAGATCTCATACTATTGTGATGAGACTATTCTAGCGATTTCCTGGAGGCAGCGTATAGACGGAGAGTATTGCAATGTTTCGGAAGTTATCATTGCTGATCCGTCTCAGTTAAGGAGAAAGCTGGCGGGGGATACTTTCGGATATCCGGTTCAGCAGCCTGCAACAGCACTTGCGGCTGAATCAAATGCTGTTTTTGCTCTTAACGCAGATTATTATAAATTCCGATATAACGGTATTTGTGTTTATCAGCGTCAGCTCTATAGATGCGAGATGAAGACTGTTGACACATGCTATTTTGATGAGAACGGAAATATGCTCTTTTCCAGAGCGGGACAGTTCTCAAGTGAGGATGAAGTAAAAAAGTTCATTGATGACAATAATGTGCTCTTCTCGGTATCCTTTGGTCCTATACTTGTTGATAACGGTGAGATATGCGAGACGAAGACGTATCCTTTGGGGAATATAAATGAAAATTATTCCAGATCATCTTTCGGCCAGATCGATGAACTCCACTATCTCATGGTAACGATCAACAGGACCGGGGGGCACGAGGAAGGCGGAAGGATAGCAAACTCTGCGATCATTATGCATGATTTTGGCTGTGAGAAAGCATATGCATTAGATGGCGGACAAACTGCCGAGCATATTATGGATAAGCATTTTGTAAGTCATGTAGACTGGTCTGAAGAACGAATGGTCAGCGATATAATTTATTTTGCTACTGCCATTCCGGATAGTCAGGAGTAAGGGAGAATACACCGAAAAAGTGGAAGCAACGGCTTTATACATCGGAAATCTCCAGGTTGGATGGAGCTCATTTATTATCGTACTTGCTGCGCTGGTATGGCTTAGTTGCGCATGTACGATCATCAGCATGGATGGCGGGAAGAAATATGTCATATGGGTCAGTTTTCCTTTTGCTGTTGTTTTGTCACTCCTTATTTCCAGATTCCTCAACTGGTATTGTCATCCTGAAATGTACGGCTCCCTTAAGGGAGCGATGGAAGGGTTGCTGCAAAACAGTGACGTGGGCGGATATGAAATGCCGGGAGTACTTGCGGGCATTCTGATAGCCGCTTTCATTGCCGGACGTTTGAGAGACGGGGGAGGAACGCTTTACCTTCTTGATGTAATGGCACCGGGAACAGCCCTGGGAATGGCAATCCTGTATCTGACGGACAGGTTCGGGATTGGTTGCAGAGGTAAGGTTACATTCGATGTACCTCCGATAGATCCTGAACTGCTTTTGTTCGTATATGACGGATCTGCTTACAGAGTAGCGCTTTATGTTGTTCAGTTTACAGTGCTTGCGCTGATATTTGCCTTAACGCTGGTATTTAAGTTTAGATGGGGAGACCGAGCATTGATCAAAGGCAGGGAAGAAGGAAGTACGGCAATATTCTTCTTGCTGCTCTTATCTGCTGCAGAGGTACCTTTGGACAGTGCAAGATATGATACAAGCTTTTTAAGATCAAATGGATTTGTAAGCTTTATGCAGATAATATCAGCGCTGAGTTTTCTTTCGGTAGTGGTGATATACAGCATACGATCCGTTAAAGCTAAAAAGCTCAAAGTGATGCATTGGATCATTTGGATATTATTTGCGGCAGCGCTTGGCGGGACGATCTATTGCGAGTATCTTGTTCAACGCCATGGAAGCTGGTATATTGCATGCTACAGCTGGATGAGTGTATGCTGTATAGTGATGGCGGTGACCTGTCTGATCCTGCATGTGAGCAACTTTGCCGATGAAGATCAAATTGAGGCAGAGAATCAGGAACGTATTGAATCTGAAGAGCATGAAAGCGAGAGCTCAGATAGCGGGATTTTATGCGAAAACAAAGCAAAAGATTCTTCCGCTTTTGATACCAGGGATTTGGTTCTCTTGGATATCAATAACGGAGCCGTGCAAAAATTCGAGAAGTCATATCACGAATCTCCGGAAGAGAAGGAATACAGAAAGGCTCTTGCTGAAAGTCTCGGTATCATAAGTGAATATGAAGACGGCTACAAAAAGGAACGGATCAGGGCTGCAGGATCCGAGACCTATGCATTCAATACAGAGACAATGAATGAGATAAGGGCCAGATACAGCGATACGGTGATCACTGAGCCAAAAGAAAAGTCAGATACAGGACTGACGTTATCGGAAGAAAGCTTAACCGAATCAAATAAAAGACCTGCACCAAGAACAACATTTCCGACAAATATATCGGTTTATACCAGGGATAAGAGAACATGGAAGAAGAGAAGAAGACGTTAACAGATAAGAACAGGATACATGAGAAAATTGATGTATGCGTGGTAGGTGCCGGACATGCAGGATGCGAAGCGGCTCTTGCATGCAGCAGACTGGGACTTGAGACGGTTGTATTTACCGTGAGCGTAGACTCTATAGCTCTAATGCCCTGTAATCCTAACGTAGGCGGATCCTCAAAGGGACATCTGGTATGCGAGCTGGATGCTTTAGGCGGAGAGATGAGCCGAAATATCGATAAGACATTCATACAGTCCAAAATGCTGAATGTTTCAAAAGGCCCGGCTGTTCATTCCCTGAGAGCTCAGGCTGACAAACAGGAATACAGCAAGCGAATGAGGAAGACTCTTGAATCGCAGGAACATCTGACTATCAAGCAGGCAGAGGTGTGCGAGATTGTCACAGACAGGGATACGGAGTTTCTCGTATCCCGTGGTATTGAAGTTAAGCCGTCGGAAAAAGCAAAGATCATGGGAGTCCGCACCCAGACCGGAGCATTCTACGAATGCAGAGCCGTGATCATATGCAGCGGTACTTATCTGAGAGCCAGATGTCTTACAGGCGAATCTATCGTATATACCGGCCCCGGAGGTCTGCAGGCAGCGAATAATCTGACTGCATCGCTTGAAGAGCACGGCGTTAGATTACGGAGATTTAAAACGGGAACACCTGCGCGTATAGACAAGAAGAGCATAGATTTTTCAAAAACAGTTCCTCAGCATGGAGATGATGTTGTAACACCTTTCTCCAAGGCAACGGATCCGGAGAGTGTTCAGATCGAGCAGGATGACTGTTATCTTACTTATACGAATGAAGAAACACATAAGATAATAAGGGCAAATCTTGACAGGTCTCCGATATATGCAGGCATCATAGAAGGAACAGGTCCCAGATACTGCCCGTCAATAGAAGATAAGGTTGTAAAATTTGCCGACAAGGACAGACATCAGGTTTTTATCGAGCCTGAGGGCAGATATACAGACGAGATGTATATTGACGGTATGAGCTCCTCGCTTCCGGAAGACGTTCAGCTTGCTATGTACAGAACAGTTCCGGGACTTGAGAATTGCAGGATAGTCAGAAATGCTTATGCAATTGAATATGACTGTCTTTGCCCCGGTCAGCTTAAGCTTTCATTGGAATTGAAAGAAATAGACGGCGTCTATTGTGCGGGGCAGTTCAATGGAAGCAGCGGATATGAGGAAGCGGCTGTACAGGGACTTATGGCCGGTATAAATGCATCGAGAGCTTTGATTGGAATGGAGCCGCTTATCCTGGACAGATCGGAAGCTTATATAGGTGTGCTGATCGATGATCTTGTAACTAAGGAGAACAGAGAACCATACAGGATGATGACATCCAGAGCGGAATACAGACTGCTCCTGCGTCAGGATAATGCAGACTTAAGGCTTCGTAAATACGGATATGAGACCGGACTTGTAAGCGACGCACAGAATGAATATGTTTCATGTAAGCGATCCATCATAGAAAAAGAAGCGCAGCGTATGCGTGAGACCTATGTGGGAGCTGCCAGAAATATCTGCGAGTACCTTGAATCTGTAGGCTCAAGCGATGTTAAGAAGAGTACTTCTCTTGCGGAACTCATTTGCAGACCGGAACTGGATTATTACAAGATCGCAGGTATAGATGAAGGCAGAGCGGAAGCGTATAAGGAATATGAAGCGGAATTTGAAGCAGCTCTTTCCAAAGCCGGTGATGGGGAGAAAGAGGTGAACGATCCTGATCGCAGCGACTATGATGTGATATCGCCCAAGACCAGAGAAAAGTTCTTCAGGGAAGTATCAGAACAGGTTAATATAAGCGTACGCTATGAAGGATATATCAAACGTCAGGAACAGCAGGTGGCCCGCTTTAAGAAGATGGAGAGCAGGCGACTGCCGGAAGATACTGACTATGATCAGATATCGAGTCTGAGGTTGGAAGCAAGACAGAAGCTCAAACTTATGAAGCCTGCAAACCTGGGGCAGGCATCCCGAATTGACGGAGTCAGCCCTGCTGATATCAACGTATTACTGATATGGCTTGAGAGCAGAAAGAAATAACAAATAGTTCCCAAGGAGGTAAAAAGATGAGTATTTGTGTGAAATGCGGTACGGCAATTGAAGAAAATATGAACTTTTGCACGAATTGCGGAAAAACTGTGGCGCAGGATAGGCCTAAAAAGTCAAAAGGAAAAATACCATTCCTGTTTTTGGGCATGCTCTTAGGTGTTGTAATTACCGGCATTATTTTTGCGGCGATTGTAAAATTAAAAAATGGAAATGAAAAAACTATCGAAGGGAAAGGCTATGATACTCCTGAAGAAGCTGTAACAGCTTATGCTAATTATTTAAAAGAAAGCGATATTGATGGGATGATATCGACCTTTGCTGTCGAGAGTTTTTTCGATAATTATAATGCTGAAAAGCATTTGGAATACAGAAATTCGTTAATTCTAATGACAGGAAATGAATATAGCAGGTGGCAACCTGTAATATGCGATTCCAAACAATCGAGAATGGTTAATCTGGAAGGTCGCAGATCTTATATAAGTAACCAGATATATTTAGAATATCTTCAAGCTAACTTGAATAATATAGATGAAGATACATTCTCTGGATTTGATATTGCTTTAAATACACCATTATCATTAAATGATGATTTTAGTATAGATGATGCAATGATATTTTTGGAAAATGATCCCAAGCTCAATACAATAGAAATTGGAGAGGTCATTGAAAATGATGATATTTGGGATGATCCAACTGAAATAGAAGAGGATTATAAAAAAAGATATAAAAAATTTCTTGGCGCCGAAGATATAGAATCCGTATGTCTGGAGATTGAGATTGACGGTAAAGATTATTTGCTTTTTATGGAGACGGTTTGTTATAACGGTAAATGGTATAATCTGAGGACAAATAATCTTATTTCAATGTGCCTGGGAGTAGATTCTATTTCCGGTGGCTTAAAGAGTTTGGACGATTTAGATATAGATATATAGAATAAAATTGAATCAAAATGATGTTTATCGAATGGATTTTGATTCGATTTTTGGAGGTAACTGAGAATGAATAATAGAATTATCAGACTTTTGGGAATACCACTTCTGTTATTCTCATTTGCAGGTTGCACCGAGGCGGCTTCCAAGGATTCTGATTTTGGTGATGCTACAAAGACGTATGATTCTGATTCAGAGGAAGAGATTAAAGATAATTCTGATGAAGATGAGGAAGAGGAATCAGACAAGGAATTAAAACCAGCTGATAAAGCAAATAATCTGTTATCAGTCAGATTTAACGGTAATAAATATAATTTTGATGATAATTTTTCAGATATCTTCATGGACGCAAAAGAGTATGGAGATTATATTGGAAATGCAAGAACCTCCCGATTTTACAATGCTGATGGCAGTGAGTCTGATACTTCGATAGCAGAACTTGGAAAAGAAGTGAAAGATATTAATCATAGAGCAATACCTGCAATAGTGCAGATGTCTGATGACGGGTTTTGTGCAATGTCTTTTTATTTTGAAAGATTTTCCGATTCCTCATTTGTCACATCGGATAATATCTCGTGGGCTACTTCTATAGATCAGATTCCGGATTATTACACTGTCCTTGGTGATGAACCTACACCCTTTGATAAATCGTATGTAGTTATGTTTAAGGATAGTGAGAAGTGGGATATTCAGAGTTATATTGATTTATTGCCGGAGTCCGCTGGTTCTGAGTTTGTGGAAGACATCAACAGCGCTTTGACAAGTCTTGATCAAGTAAGAGATTTTGCACCAATCATTTATTTAAATCCGTGGAAGGCTACTGTTATTGACGATTATAACAATAGTAAAGAGTATAGGAATAATATTGCCGTAATCCAGGCCTTAACGGATGGATATCAGTCTGTTATTGATGGTGAAAACGACAATATGGGTGCGATATACATTCATTGTAAAGACGGAAAAATTGATAAGTTTTATTATCATGTATTTATGAAGACAGATAATGATCAGTAAAGTGATCAACTTGTAAAAAAAGATGCGGATACCGGTAAGGTGTCCGCATCTTTTTTTTATGAGATAGTCGAGCAGAAGAGAAACAAGTGTCCTGCTGCCCGACATGGTAATCAGTTATTCCTGTAGAAGATCTGTGCAATAGGAGAATCTGCGCTTAGGACGACTGTCTTATCTTCGCTGTTTTCCATGGCGGTTTTAAGCGCATCAAGAGATCTTACATAGGAATAGAAAGCTGCCTTGTCAGGATCTGCATAGGCTTCGGAAAGTATTTCCATATACTGGGCTTCGCCTTCCGCACGGGTGATGGCAGCCTGGGATTCAGCCGTAGACTTAAGGATGGATGTCTCACGGTCTGTGGTATTGATGATCATCTGTGCCTCTTCTTCACCCTCTGCAGTATACTGCGCAGCGATATTCTCTCGCTCAGAGATCATACGGGTATATACAGCTTCCTTGTTGGCATCCGGGAGATCAAGCTTCTTTACATCTACAGTATCGATAAGTATACCGTACTGAGTCTCTTTGCTATCGATCTGAGCCATGATGAGCTCTGTGAGTGACTTGATCTCAACAGATTCGGGAGCTTCAAGTTCCATGTCATTTGAAGATACGGATTCGTCCGGTGAAAGAGCAGCCTGTGTTATATCAAGCTTGCCGTCACGGGACTGAATCACTTCATTTTGTGTCATGGAAGAGATGACTACTTTTGTTGCATTATAGACTGTAGTATTAATTCTGGCTTCCGCATTCTGAGTGGAACCGTTCAGGGAATGAACAAATAAAAGTGGATCCGTGATATGCCAGAGAACATATGAATCTACAATCATGGTCTTCTTGTCGGAAGTGATGACATCTGACTCGGGAAGATCGTATATGAGCATCTTGTGAGGCAGGGGGCTTGCTGAATCGATAAAGGGAACCTTGAAGGAAAGCCCGGGCTCTGTAGTTACATTTACAACTTCTCCGAATCTTCTGATGAGCTGATATTCATCAGGCTTTGTGATGACCAGTGAAGACAGAAGAGTTGTTAATGCAAAAATAAAAATTATGATTCCAATGATTGTACGTGTGATCTTGGCACCGTTAATGGGATTGTCATTTATTATATTGTCATTTTTCTTATTTAACATTTTGTATCCTCCCTTCATTCATCAGCTGCAGCTGCAACGGATGTTTTTTTAGTATCGCTTCCGGAGAAGGCATCGATAGGCATGATAGTCTCTATGCTTCCGGAATCGGATTCTATGATCACCTTCATATCGGGAAGGACATCTTCCATGGTCTCATAGAACATACGCTGCCTGGTTACTTCAGGGAACTTCTGATACTCTTCATATTCAGAGAGGAAGCGGGAAGCCTGACCTGTAGCTTCATTGATTCGCTGCTGCTTGTCAGCTTCAGCTTCCTGGATTATGCGGTCAGCTTCCGCATTGGCAGCAGGGATTTGTTCATTACGATATTTATTTGCATTATTGACTGCGGTTTCTTTACCCTGCTTAGCGGTTTCTACGGCTTTGAAAGCTTCCGAGATCTCTACTGTAGGTGGCTCGGCATCCTGCATGGATATTGCGACAAGCTGTATGCCGAGGTCATATTTATCCAGCTTTTCCGTAATCATCTGGAAGATATTGGACTGTATCTCATTTTTACCGGTGGTAAGAACCGAATCGACAGTATAGGATCCGATGGTGGTTCTGATACTGTTCTGAACCACATTGCGGAGTATGAGTTCGGGATCCTGTGAATTAAACAGTGACTTTACCGGATCTGTAACACGATATTCCACATAGAAGTCTACAGAGATGAAATTATAGTCTGATGTGATCATCATGCTGTCAGGGGTAGAGGTATATACGGTACCGCTTGCGGCATTGTCGGATGTGGTATAACCCACATCAAATCCCTTGATAGTGGTATCTACTTTTCTCACGGTTTGGATGAAAGGTATCTTGAAATGCAGGCCCGGTGCAGATGTCCCTGTGGGCTTTCCGAATGTTAAAACTACGCCTACCTGTGATTCGCTGACCGTATATATTCCTGCGGGAACAATAGTGACAAGAAGTAAAAAGATTACTACTGCGGCAACGATCAGTTTGCCGTTTGATTTTTTCATATTTCTCCTCCTCATAATTTAGTCTCTTACGTATCTTGAGCACATACCTGAATATGATACCATTTTTGTACAAAAAAGAAAGCCTGCCACAGCCTTTTCCCTATATGGAATTGAAGTCTCGTTTGTGCTAAGATTATAGAGTTATAAATATATTTTAGGAAGGTTTCAAATTTTGGCCATGGAAGAAAAGAAGTCAAGAAATTTTATCGAAGTGGAGATAGACAAGGATCTTGCGGAGGGAGTATATGATACTGTTCATACCAGATTCCCGCCGGAGCCCAACGGTTATCTTCATATAGGACATGCCAAGTCTATTATCCTCAATTACGGACTTTCCAAGGAGTACGGCGGAAAGTTCAATATGCGTTTCGATGATACCAATCCCACAAAGGAGAAGCCTGAATTCGTTGAGGCTATCAAAGAAGATATCAAGTGGCTTGGTGCGGACTGGGAAGATAGACTGTTTTTTGCATCCGATTATTTTGATCAGATGTATGAGGCTGCTGTTAAACTTATAAAGAAGGGGAAGGCTTATATCTCGGATCTTTCCGCAGATGAGATCAGGGAATACAGAGGTACGCTCACAGAGCCGGGTAAGGATGATCCGTCCAGGGACCGCTCTGTGGAAGAGAACCTTCAGATCTTTGAGGATATGAAGAACGGAAAGTATCCCGACGGCAGCAAGGTACTGAGAGCGAAGATAGACATGTCCAGTGCCAATATCAATATGAGAGATCCCGTTATCTACAGGGTGGCTCACATGTCTCATCACAATACGGGAGATAAGTGGTGCATCTATCCTATGTACGATTTTGCTCATCCCATAGAAGATGCGATAGAAGGGATCACACATTCCATCTGTACACTTGAGTTCGAGGATCACAGACCTCTTTATAACTGGGTTGTTGAAGAACTTGAATATCCTCATCCTCCCAGACAGATAGAGTTTGCTAAGATGTATCTTACCGGTGTTGTTACCGGTAAGCGTTATATCAAGAAGCTGGTTGAGGACGGCGTGGTTGACGGTTGGGACGATCCCAGACTTGTATCTATCGCAGCACTCAGAAGAAGAGGTTATACACCTGCTTCCATCCGTAATTTCGTTGAGCTTTCAGGTGTCAGCAAGGCTAATTCATCCTGTGATATGGCGATGCTTGAATACTGTGTACGTGAGGACTTAAAGCTTTCAAAGCCTCGTGTAATGGCAGTTCTAGATCCCGTAAAGCTTGTGATAGATAACTATCCGGAAGGTCAGACAGAGGAGATAGATGCTGTCAATAATCCGGAGAATGAAGAGCTTGGAACAAGAAAACTTACTTTCGGCAGGGAGCTGTATATAGAAAGAAACGACTTTATGGAAGAGCCTCCCAAGAAGTATTACAGACTCTATCCCGGTAATGAAGTAAGACTCATGAATGCATATTTCGTTACATGTACTTCTTTCGAAAAAGATGAGAACGGCAAGGTTACCGTTATACACTGTACCTACGATCCCGAGACAAAGCAGGATGGCAGAGAAGTGCCCAGAAAGGTTAAGGGAACCATCCATTGGGTACATGCGGAATCCGCATTTAAAGCAACGGTAAGACTGTATGAAAGCCTTATTGAAGAAGGCAAGGAAGTATATGATGAGGCAACCGGCAAAATGAATCTCAATCCGAATTCACTTTCTGTTCTCACAGACTGCTATCTTGAAGCTTCGCTTAAAGATGCAAAGCCTTTTGACTCTTTCCAGTTTGTCAGAAACGGATTCTTTACTGCGGACTTCAGGGATTCAAAGCCCGGTGCACCTGTTTTCAACAGGATAGTGGGGCTCAAGAGCTCATTCAAGCTTCCGACAGATAACTCAGGAGCTAATAACTAATTATTTCAGAGAGGAAAGATCACATGGGATTACTTGACGGACTTGGCTCATTAGGCTTTGGTGATACGGAAAAGATCTCTCTTTTTGAGGAAGAGAAAAAGGAACCGGTTAAGAAGCCTGTTGAAGAGAAAAAGCCTGAGATTAAAGAAGAAGACTTTTTATATGATAAAACTTTTGAGTGCCCTGTCTGCTCTCATTCTTTCAAGCAGCGTGCTGTCAGAAGCAATCAGGCGAGGCTTTTGAAAGAAGATATAGATCTCAGACCTGTATATAACGGGATCGATGTCAACAAATATGATGTTGTTGCCTGCCCGCAGTGCGGATATGCTTCACTGACAAGGTTTCACGGATCCATGCCAAAACCTTTCAGGGATCTCATCAGACAGAATATCTCCACAAAGTTCACGACGCTTCCTCCTACAGGAGCAACAATGAACTATGAGGGGGCTTTTACGAGATATAAACTGGCACTTTTGAATGCTGTTGTCAGAAAAGGTAAGAGCAGTGAGAAGGCCTTCATATGTTTGAAGACCGCATGGCTCCTCAGGAGCATGCAGGAAGCGACTGCAGCCGATACAAAGCTTTCCGATGACGAGAAGAAAGAGAAGATAAAACAGCTTAAGCTTCAGGAGATTGAATATCTTAAGAATGCTCATGAAGGATTTGTGAAGGCAAGGACTACAGAGACACCGCCTTATGCCGGCGGAATGAATACCGTGACGATGGATTATCTGATCGGTGCCATAGCTTATGAGGCGGGTGTAGCATATAAGGATGCGGCGAGGATACTGGAAGAAGTAGCTATCAATCCTCAGGCAGGTAAGCATATTAAAGAAAATGCGGTCGATCTCATTGCGCTGATAAAGCAGAAGCTTAACGTTGAGAAAACGGAATAAGATAACGCATAAAAAACGGAGCTCTTACGAACTCCGTTTTTTATACTCTTTTGTTTTGAAGACGAATATCAGTCTTTCTCGTTATCGTTGAAGAAATCTTCACTTGTTCCGCCAGTTGCAGAAGATTCAACGTCAGCTGCGTCGTCGCCCTTGATGATCTCCGTATCGTCATCGGATGAAGAATTATCAAGATTGACATAGCTGCGTTCGATATCATCATCGTCGTCATCAAGATCATCGAAATCGTCGAGATCCTTTAAATCTTTATCCTTAGTCTGAAGATAGTGATAAACACCTGCTGCGGCAATGCCGGCGATAGCTCCGATCACAAGAAATTTGCCTAATTTTTTTGCCATGATAAGTGGTTCTCCTTTCAGAATATATTGTTACTGATCTGAGACATACGTCATTGCATAATATTTTAATATAATGTGAAGTAAAAGAAAAGGGATGTATTTAATTTTCCAAAACGATATGGTAATATTCCTTTTATGAATGAGAAGTTCTATGCCCTGAAAAAAGAAAAGCAGGATGTCATGATAAACGGAGCCATGCAGATTTTTGCTCTGTACGGATATCATCATGCAAGTACGGATGATATGGTAAAAGCTTCCGGAGTCAGCAAGGGCCTGTGGTTCCACTATTTTGATACAAAGGCCGGACTGTATTCTTTTGTCGCATCCTATGCTCTTAAGTATGCGATGCTTGAATATTCAATGCTTACGGTTGAGCAGGGTGAGGATTACTTCTTGGTTAGGATGAAATTTGAGATCTGCAAAATGAAGATGATCGATAAATATCCGTATCTTCCTCTTTTTATCTGCGGCATACTCAGAGAAGAGGATCCTGATGTGGAGGAGAGCATACGGGAAGTCAGGAACCGCTATGTGGATACCTGTCAGGAGATGATGCTGAAGGCCGATTACAGCGGACTTAGGAAATGTGAGGATTACGTACTGCTTACGGATATGCTCGATTATACTATCGAGGCACTGATGCAGGACGGATATCACGGCTCTTCTTTTTCAAAGGATCGCTATCTGATGCAGGTTCAGAAACATATTGATGCGTTAAAAACACTGATTTACAGATGAAAGGGCATGCAATTACTGTGAAATATTGTTATTGCGTGCCCTTTTTGTGTGTGATAAAATTTTTAACATTGTTTGCTGTTTTTTTGCAGACAGCCTATTCAAACTAAATTTGAAGGAAAGCAGGATAATAATATGGTTAAGGCAGCAGTCCTCGGATACGGAACGGTAGGAAGCGGAATAGTTGAAGTGATTGAGAAGAATGCGGATGTCATAGCTGCGCATGGCGTAGACATGCATGTTAAATACATTCTCGACCTCAGAGATTTTCCCGGAGATCCTTTTGAAAAGCTTGTTGTTCATGATATCGAGACCATTCTCGCAGATGATGAGGTTAAGGTCGTATGCGAAGCGATGGGAGGAGTTGAGCCTGCTTTTACATTCTCCAAGAGAGCCATGGAAGCCGGCAAGAGTGTCTGCACTTCCAATAAGGAGCTTGTTGCCGCAAAGGGCGATGAGCTTATGAAGATCGCAAAAGAGAATAATGTTAATTATCTCTTTGAAGCCAGCGTAGGAGGCGGTATTCCCATTATCCGTACTCTTAATGATGCACTTACGGCCGAAAGGATCGAGAGCATCCAGGGTATACTTAACGGAACTACAAATTATATCCTTACCAAGATGGAACGCGAAGGTGCTGATTTTGACGGCGTTCTTAAGGAAGCGCAGGAGAAGGGCTATGCGGAGCGCAATCCCGAGGCTGATATCGAGGGATATGATGCATGCAGAAAGATTGCGATCCTTGTATCTGTGATCTCTCATAAGAAGGCTGACTGGGAGAAGGTAAGGACCGAGGGTATCACCAAGATCACTCCCGAAGATTTCAAATATGCACATAAGCTTGGACGTACCATCAAGCTTATCGCTATGTGCGAGAAGAATGGCGACGGATACTATGCAATGGTATCACCCCGTATGATAAAGACAGATAATCCCATCAATGCAGCGCAGGATGTATTCAATGCTGTTCTTGTTCATTCTGATATGCTGGATGATTCACTTTATTACGGCAGAGGAGCAGGAAAGCTTCCTACAGCTTCGGCTGTTGTCGGTGATGCTATAGAAGAGGCTCGCCATGTGGGAGAGCATTTTTCCACAGGCTGGACTTCAGAGGAAGCCAAGCTACTTGATATAGATACATATAGGACATCTTATTTTGTAAGACTTAAAGGTGTCCCGGCTGAAAGAGCTTCCGAGCTTGCAGCTGCATTTTCCAAATATGAGCTTGTTGATGCCGGATTATCAGGAGAGTTCGGTATCGTAACCGGAGAACTTGAGGAAGGTACTTTTAAGAAGGCATTTGAAAGCCTTAAAGATGCTATAGGTTATATAAGGTTGTAATAACATCCTTTATATATAAGGAGGAAAAGAGAGAACTATGCTGATAGTAAAGAAGTTCGGAGGTACGTCGGTAGCTAACAAAGAGCGTATTTTCAATGTCTGCCGCAGATGTATCGAAGAATACAAAAAGGGCAATGATGTAGTCGTTGTGCTTTCAGCCATGGGAAAAATGACTGATGAGCTCATCGCCAAGGCTAAGGATATCAATCCTAATCCTTCCAAGCGTGAAATGGATATGCTTTTAACCACAGGTGAGCAGACTTCCGTATCACTTGCAGCTATGGCTTTTGATGCGCTCGGAGTACCTGCAGTGTCATTAAATGCTTTCCAGGTTGAGATGCGCACAACATCGGCTTATTCCAATGCGAGACTCAAGAGGATCGATACCGAAAGGATCAACCATGAGCTCGATCAGAGGAAGATCGTTATCGTTACAGGTTTCCAGGGCGTTAACAAGTACGGTGACTATACGACACTTGGCAGAGGCGGTTCCGATACTACAGCAGTAGCACTTGCTGCAGCTCTTAAGGCAGATGCCTGCGAGATCTATACGGATGTTGACGGAGTTTATACAGCAGATCCCCGTATTGTTAAGAATGCCAGAAAGCTTTCCGAGATAACCTATGATGAAATGCTCGATCTTGCAACACTCGGTGCAGGAGTGCTTCACAACAGATCGGTTGAAATGGCTAAGAAGTACGGCGTACAGCTTGTGGTACGTTCCAGTCTTACAAATGAAGAGGGAACAGTCGTTAAGGAGGAAGTTAAAGTGGAAAGAATGTTAATTAGCGGTGTAGCTTCTGATAAGAACTGCGCAAAGATTTCTGTAATGGGAGTAAGCGACAAGCCGGGTGCTGCATTCCGTCTTTTCGATGCTCTTGCCCAGGCAAATATCAACGTAGATATGATCCTTCAGTCTGTTGGTCGTGACGGAAGACAGGATATCGCATTTACTGTTGTCGGTGACTATGCAGATGATGCTATGAAGACCATCGAGGACAACAAGAAGCGTATCGGATATGACAAGGTTGAGTGTGAGAAGGGAGTTGCAAAGGTTTCCGTTGTTGGTGCCGGAATGATGAGTAACCCCGGTGTTGCTTCCAAGATGTTCGAGTGTCTCTACAACTCAAATATCAATATCAAGATGATCTCAACATCAGAGATCCGTGTAACAGTACTTATCGACGAGAAGGAAGTTGAGCGTGCAATGAATGCTGCTCATGAGATCTTCGGTCTTGACGAAGCTTAAGTCGGGTTGATCTGATTTAATATTATTACAGCAGAGGGGCTGGATTTGTTCCTCTGCTGTTTTTTTGTAATTTTGAATATTAAAAAAAATAAGAAACAAAATATTATTATCCTGTTGTAAATTTTGATAGAATGTACCTTAGAGTAAACATTTGAATAAGTAACGCTGACCGTAGGTTTTAACAAGATCACAAGGGAGATGAAAGATGGATATATTTCCGGATAATATCCCGGATTCGGTACCCGGGATAACTGCTACAGTCGGAAGAGATATTCAGGGCGGTGCAGATGATTTCTTTGGCGAAGATCTCATAAATAATATTTTTGAGATATCAAATGAACTATATTTAAAGATGAGGGATCCGGCAACAAGTGCGGAGGAAGATCATCTGACTATAATCAGTCTTCTTACCGATCTTGGAAGAAGACTTGTAAATGCAGACAGAGCAAGCTTTTGGAGACAGGATAAGGAAAAAGGCACAATTTGGACAATGTCCGCAACAGGGACAGGAAAGATAGAGATCCCCATCGGAACGGGGATGGTGGGAAAGGCGCTCAAAGAGGGGCGTTCGCTTGTCACCAATGATCCCTATAATGATCCTTTCTTTAATGCGGAAGTTGATAAGATCACGGGATATATCACAAAATCCATTCTTGTTATGCCCGTGACCAACAGCAGAGGTGAATATATCGGCGCCTATCAGGTGATAAACAAGCTTGACGGTGACGGAAAGTTCAATATCAGAAGGGATTGCAAGAGACTCTCTCTTGCGGCATTTATCTGTTCCATCACACTGGAGAGCGATCTGTTCTTAGCCGATGCGGAAAGGGATAGACTGACCAAAGTCCGCAACCGTATAGGTTTTTATCATGATTTCAGCATGCGATACGGTGATGGAATAGACAGTAGAAATAATGTGGTCGGATCAATGATAATGTGCGATATTGACCACTTTAAAGCCGTTAATGATACATACGGCCATAATGCGGGAGATGCGGTGCTTCGTCATGTGGCCGCAATAGCAGCCGGCTCATTAAGAAGGACAGATACGGTATACAGATGGGGCGGCGAAGAATTCATTGTTCTGCTCAATGATACAGGTATTGAAGGTGCCGTTGCTACCGCGGAAAAGATAAGAGCAGCAGTGGAAGAGTCGGAATGTATATTTGACGGGACTGCGATAAGCGTTACTTTAAGCTTTGGCTGCGGTGATATAGATCCGGCCAGATCTGCTGAAGAAAATATCGCCGTCTGCGACAGGCGATTATACATAGCTAAGGAAAGCGGAAGAAACAGAGTAGTCAGGGAGGGCTGAAGTGGCGGCGTTTCAGATCATACCTGATCCTTTACATCTTGAAGACAGCATTAAACTTGCTGATGAATTAGGATTGGGTTTCGAATATAATGATTTTTTTTCTCCGAAAGTTCTGGATGATGAAAAGCGTTGTGATGAGCTGATTTCCGTTTATTCAAAGATACGGGTTCCGGGACCTGTCACTAATCACGGAGATTTCTTTGATGTACTGATCTTCAGTGAAGATAAAGAGATAAAGAAGATCGGAGAAAAGAGGATAAGGCAGAGCCTCAGGATCTCCGAAAGACTCGGAGCCGAAGGCACGGTTTTTCATTCCAATATAAGTCCGCAGCTTAGCCTTAAGAGCTATACGGATAACTGGCTTGAAAGCAATGAAGAGTTCTGGCGAAAAGTATGTCTGGAATTCCCTGACATTCAGATCTGGCTTGAAAATATGTTTGATGCAGATCCGTCTTTGCTGGCGATACTTGCGGAAAGATTAAAAGATGTGCATAATTTCGGACTGTGTTATGATTATGCGCATGCTGTTTGTTTTGGCGCAGGGCATGATATTGATGAATGGTCGGAGACGGTGGGTCCCTATGTCAGACATGTCCATATTAACGATAACGACGGAGTCAGGGATCAGCATCTTCCTGTGGGAGACGGTGTTATCGCCTGGGATGATTTCAAATCTTATTATGAAAAATATATGAAGGATATTTCAATATTGATTGAAAATAACGGTGTCGACGCACAGCGTAGATCCGTGGAATTCCTTAAGAAACTGGGACTTATTTAAAAACTGCCTTTTTAACAGTGGCTTATTCATGGAAATATAATATAAACTTTAGCGATTGGACAGAGTAAGATCAAATGGAATCAAATAAGAATATCAAAAAAAACATAATAATCATCATAGCTTCTATCGTAGTCATAATCGTCGCTGTAGTAGTGGGCTGTCTGTTCTTTTTTAAAGATAAGTCATACAGAGTGCTCAAGATCTATCAGGTAGAGGGGCAGGCAAGTGTTATACACGGAGACGGAAGTGAAGTGACGCCTTATGAAAATATGCTCCTTCAGAGTGGGGATGAGATATCCCTTGTGGAAGGAATGATGGTCATCAAGGCTGATGAAGATAAATATATTTATCTGGAAAATCATACCAGGATAATACTGGAAGCAACAGGAACAGCCGAGAATTCAAAGACTACCATACAGCTCCTTGAAGGCGCCGTGATCAACCAGATTAATGAGGCTCTGTCCGATAAGTCTGTATATGAGCTGAATACGCAGAATGCAACAATGTCGGTCAGAGGAACTGTGTACAGAGCGGAGGTCACGGTAGAATCTGACGGAGCTACAGGATCATCAAGTGATAATTCAGCCACAGAGAGCGGTAACAGTGCTTCCGGAAACAATTATTTATCTGTTAGCGAAGACGGGATATTAGTCACCGGGGTACAGACATTTGACGGAATCGTAGTGACAGATCCTTTACAGGCTAACGGTGAGAAAAGTAATAATGAGAAAAGTGTAGAAAGCGGAAAGCAGGTTAGGATCAAACGTGAGGATAATAAAAACGATTATGTCGGGGATACTGAAGATATCGTTTTTGACGAATTTAACGGGCAGACTCTTGAGTATCTGGACATGGTAGTTCAAAATGGTGAGCAGGATATTGGTAAAACATCTGAGGAATTAGAGGACCTTAAGGAAGCAGCAGGGCCTTTTAAAGTAACATTTATATACGATAAAAAGGTTTTTGGTACTGTCAGCGTCAATAAGGCGGAAAAAGTTGAAGAGCCCTTACTCATGCCCACAGCATCCGGAAGCTGGCAATTTAATTTCGATACTCCTATTACAGAAGATACGGATATTGAATGGAAGCCCGGAAACTAAGGTGGAATAAAACGTGTGCTAATATGCGGGAGAATGGAGATACTATGTGGAATATGAAGAGTATCAGTAAGAAGATGAAAAATATAATGATCCGCAGGATCACAGCAAGTCTGGTTATACTTGGGCTCATATTTGATATGGAAGGTGTAAACGGAGTTGGCTTGCTTAAGGTTACGGCAGCCACATCGTATCCATCCGAAGCAGAACCGGGAGATTCTTGCAGTGTTGATCAGAATACACAGTTTGCATTTTATGCTTACCAGAATCAAGCCGCCAACGAAGTTGATAATTTTACCGGCTCGGGTACCGCAGTCAGCGGTGCGGGACAGATTTTTCAGGTTACTGCCGGAAACTCCTTTACATTCCCCAGTAGTGTAGATGGTATCAGCGATGTGGAAAAATGGAGCAAGATAAAATCCAAATCTGCTGAGGGATGGACCAGAGTTTCTTATATTCCTGAATATAGTATTCAGGTTATCTATAATCCAAACTTTCAAGGCGGAGCTTCAATAGAAGATACGGAAGTCTTTTTTTCGGATGAACCTTTTCGGTTAAGAGACGGCGAAGATACTTTCGAACGTGATGGATATATTCTGAAGGGATGGAGCGAGGAGGCATCAGGCGGTGTCGATTACAGTCTCGGCGGTTATTATATAGCCAGCTCAGCTGACAGTTATGTAAATTTTTTTGCCGTATGGGAGCGTATCCCTCATGTTGAAGTAACATACAGGCCGAATGGCGGCACCGGAAGTGAGATAAATAAGGATGAGCGCTGTGAAACTCAGATGGGCGGAGATTTTAAGGCCTTCGATCTGCTCGGATCGGCTGATTTTACTCGTACAGGATATGATCTTACGGGATGGAAATTAACTTCAAGCGGTGAGGAGTTCGATCTGGGTGACGAATGCGTCATCAGTGCAAATGAGGACGGCCCTCTTGTTTTTGACGCGATATGGACAAGAAAACCCGAGATCGCGCTGACTGTACAATACAGACCCAATGGTGGTGACGGTGACACTATCACTCAGACTATGACCGTACCTTTATCGGAAACGGACGGCTCGGCACAGATAACACTTTTAGATAAAGCTGACTTTGAAAAGTCGGAACATAATCTAAAGGGTTGGTCGGAAGGAAGCTCAAAATATGACCTTGGGGCAACATACAGTTTTACACCCGAAGAGGATGAGATCAGCAAAACAATAACCTTTGATGCCGTATGGGTCGAAAAGAAAACAGGTAATGTTGATATAAAAATAAAGACCCCGGTATATGTGGGAGCTGAAGTCAAATATGATATAGAAAAGAATTCTGACGGTGAGGTTACCGTGGAATTCAGAAAAAAAGACGGGAACGACAGCTCATATTCTAAGACTGTTCCCGTGGAGGGCGGAAAATATATCGCCAGAGCAAAGTTAAAGGAAACGGATGATTATAAAGCAGATGAGGATACGGAAGAGTTTGAGATCTCTTATCTGGATAAACCTGTAAATCCCTATACATACAAGGAAGTGGTAAACAGTACCGGCACGGTTACGGATCTTACTATCGTACCTGTTGGCGGATATACCATTTCCACATCGCCGGATTCTTCTTTTGGAGCTTCAGTGCTTTATTCTGATGCCAAGAAAGCGGGGGGAGTATATTTAAGACGCGGAGAGGATAAGGCCATAACCGGCATGATAACTCTTTCCGATTATACGGCTACAGATACACCGGACATTGTTTTCCCGGATAAGATCTATTATGGGGCTTCGTTTGAGGTAACCGGTTCATCGAAATCTCCTGCAGAATTAACACTTAGCTATAAGGAGTTCGGAGCGTCGGATGATACTTATACCACGAAAGCGCCTACGGACCCCGGCAAGTATACGGCAAGAATCACAGCTCCTGCAACAGGGTTTTATAAAGCTGTGAACTGGACTGAAACTTTCACTATTGATTACCTTGAGGCACCGGACAGCAAGGCGACAGCTGACGGGGATGAGGGAAACTATGGGTGGTTTAAATCCGATGTTAAGATAAAGGCACCTTCAGGATATCTTATCGGTACATCGAAGAACGGTGAATTTTATGAGAAGATAGCATGGGATGACAAGATCGATAAGATATATTATAAACGTGTTTCCGATGGTGCCATTACTGATGCGGTGGATTTGAAACTTGATGTAAAGATAGACAAGGATCTACCGGTTGTTTCTTTTGAAGATGGCGTTAAACTCGATGAATCCACGAAAACTGTCAAGGTCTTCCTTGATGATATGAAATTTTCTATAGTGGATGATAATCTTGCAACGGTCTTCGTGGGCAAGACGGAATACAAAGTTGAGAACGGAAGATGTGAGATCGATCTGCTGGCAGGTGATGATACACAGACTCTTGAAGTGGTAGCAACGGATCTTGCCGGGAACAGTTATACTTTTACCATCGAGATAACACCGCAGTGGCTTGAGAATAAGGTTATACCTCCCGGCAAGAAGATCTCACTTAAGTCTAACGTCGCATATTCATTCGATGGCGGAAGTCAGTGGATGGTTGATGGCGATAATACGGTATATGCCGGCGGCAATCAATTCTATGTAAAGAGTAATATGAGTCTGACATTCAGCAAGAAATGAGTAAATGAGAGTGAAGAATAAACCTTCGGAAAAGAATAAGATCAGTGTCTATGTATATGATCTGCTATGCATGTTATTTGCCGCAGGCCTTGTTTTCATACTCACGGTAACCAATTTCTTTTCAAGGCTTGACTACATGACGACGGATGCACTCTATCAGACACCGAGAGGCGTATCAGGACAGATCAAGATAATCGGCATCGATGAAAAGACTTTGGAAAAGTACGGACCTATAAATACATGGTCCAGATCTGTTTATGCGGATCTTATCCGGAAACTGACGGAAGATGAAGAGAATAAACCCGATATCATAGGTCTTGATATACAGTTTTCCGGACACGTTGATGAAGCCGGGGACCTTGCTTTTGCCGATGCCGCAAAAGAATTTGGAGATACGGTAGTTGTAGGACAGTTCAAATATGCGGATATGCCCGAGATCGATGCAAACGGTATACCTTATTATCCTGTTAAGGATATGTATCTGCCGTATGATGAGCTGGCAAAAGTATGTCATATAGGTTATTCGAATGTTTCTCAGGATTCGGATGGCACAGTGCGCCGTATTTCTACGGAAAATTCCTACAACGGTATCACGTATAAAAGTTTTCCCTGGATGATCTACAAGACATATTGCGAGAAGAGAAATACCGAACCGCAGGATTATCGCATAGACCGTTACGGAAGGTCCATAATAGATTATTCCGGACGTCCCGGGGATTATGAATTTGTATCTCTGGAAGATGTGCTCGAGGGGAGGATCGATCCTCGTGCTTTCGCGGACTGTATCGTTTTAGTCGGTGCCTATACTCCCGGAATGATGGATAATTATAATGTTCCTACCGGTGGGGCACAGCAGATGTATGGAGTAGAGATCCATGCAAACATCCTTCAGGCATTTATGCAAAACCGTTTCTCCGTAAACGGTGACCCATATGTGTTCGCTTCGATATTTGCTTTGGCAGCAGCGTTGGTTGTTCTTGCTTTCAGAAAAATGCGCGTGATAGGCGCTTCTGTCTGCGGGATTGCGGCTATTGTTGCGGAGTTGATATTCGGCAGGTTCATGCATAATAATAACGGGATCGTCATCAGCATTATCTATTTTCCTGTAGTATTGATATTTTTTTACATTTATATCCTGGTAAAAAAATACCTTCAGGAATATCTGAATAAGACAAGGATACTCAAGGCTTTCAGTAAGTATGTTGCGCCACAGATCATCCAGGAAATCTCTTCGACCGGAAATTACAAAGTAAGTCTCGGAGGTGAAAGCAGAGATATCTCGGCTCTTTTCGTAGATATCCGCGGTTTTACCACCATGTCGGAAGCTTTAAGCCCCGAGGATGTAGTGGCGATCCTTAATCAGTATCTTGCTCTTACAACAAAGGCTGTTTTCGATAATATGGGAACTCTTGATAAATTCGTGGGTGACTGTACCATGGCTGTTTTTAATTCACCCTTTGATCTGGATGACTATGAATTCAAAAGTGTCTGTGCCGCGATGGATATCGCAATGGGAAGCGAGCCCTTAAATAACAGGATCGAAGAACAGTTCGGCCGCAAGATAGGTTTTGGCGTGGGTGTAAACTGCGGACCTGCCGTCACCGGAAATATAGGCTGCGACTTCAGGATGGACTATACTGCCATAGGTGACACAGTAAACACGGCAGCCAGACTTGAAGCCAATGCAGGCGCCGGCAAAGTTTATATCAGCGATGTACTCTATGCAAGAGTAAAGGAAAGAGTGGATGTTGAGGAAGTAGGTGTTATTCCTCTCAAGGGAAAGAAAAACGGTGTTGTTGTTTATTCCGTAACAGCGGTGCATAAGGATATTCCGGCGCCGTCACCGGAAGAGATGGAAAGACGCAGAAAGCTGTATTGCGTGGCCGGTAATATGCCGGAAGAGGATAGTGTTAAATCCGATGAAAAAGATGATTAAACAGGCTTTGGGCTGTAGACTGCATGGTTAAAATGAAGACAGTGAAAAAGAGATCCCGAAAGGAATCTCTTTTTTGTTGCACTTATAAAGAGTATACAAATCCTGCATACAATAAAAGATGTAGAATTTAATCTAAAAAATATTTCAAAAAGTGTTGACAAATATACTTTATGTGGTACTATATAGACATAGCAACAACACAAGTTGTTGATCACATAGATCAGAAAGGCGGATCAATGAAACGGATGACAGCAGAAAGGTTGTCTAGGATTACTTGAAGAAGGAGGTACGGTCCACCCGAAAGTTAAGTAAAGTACTTCAGAGGGAAGGTTCCTGAACAGATGGATGAATTGCATATCGTAACGAGAAAGCGAACAGCGCTCTGTCAATGTGGAACATGAAATCGAGAGGTACAGGAAGTCGGATTACAAGCTTATTTAAGTTTCATCAAAGGAGATAGCGGCAGGAAAGCAACAGTCGCGGTTCTATGGAACCAAGGGTGAAGGATGATAGGCGAAAGTATCCGGATCGGTAGTCAACTAAATATCGAGGATGTCCGCGATGAGAATCGGTAAACGGACGAAAAGCAGTCAGAATTTTGGAGGTATGGTCCATTGGACTACGAATCAGAGTGAGGGCCCTTGCAGATCGAAAATAGGATTTGCAGGGGCTTTCATTATGTGCACTAATATGTTAATATAGCTTTTAATTGTTACATTATGTTAACAATTTGAGGATAACATCAATAAGTTGTTTTACGGACGGGAATTAAAATGAGCGAGAACGATAAGATAAATCCGGAAGACGCCAAGAGCGTTAAGCGAAAGATAAGGCACAGACGCAGAGTGCGCAATCAGATATTATCATATGTAATACTCTTGCTGCTTATCGGCATTTTATCTGTTGTCGGATTTATGGGAGCAAGGAAGCTGGTATCTCTTTTTGTTGAGCAGAAGGCAAGAGATGAAGCTGCTATATCTGAGAATATTGCAGCGCAGGATTCGGTTTCCGATGATAATCTTACGATTTCTTCGCCGGATGCGATCAATTCCCCTTCAGAAAACTCTGTTTCGGATAATGCCGATGAAGTGCCCAAAGAGCCGGAGATCGATCCTGAGATCCTGGCGATCATAGAGTCTATGACACCGGAACAGAAAGCAGGTGCTCTTTTCATGGTTAGTCCGGAAGCGATCACCGGTGTTGATGTTGCTACCAGAGCGGGCGACGGTACAAAGGCCGCGCTGGAAAAATTCCCGGTGGGAGCAATTGTATATAGTAAGCAAAATGTTACCGATAAGAATCAGTTCATGACCATGGTAGGTAGTACCAGGGAAATGTATAACGCTATATATGCTGCTGATAATGAGATTTTCGGGCTGATGACGGCTGTCAGAGAAGAGGGTGCTTTTAATACACTGGCTGAAGGTACAGGAGAGACAGCTGCTTCATCCGCTTCCGATATTGGTGCATCAGGTGAGAAGACCAATGCATATCAGGCATATCTTGAGATAGGAAGTTATCTCAATAAGTATCAGATAGATATTGATATCGCACCTGTTTGCGATGTGGCTTCGGAAAGCGGATATTATCAGAAGGACAGATCTTTCGGTACCGATCCTGAAGTTGTGGCTTCCATGACATCTTCAGCTGTATCAGGTCTTTCTGATCAGTCTATCGTATCATGTCTGACAACTTTCCCCGGCCAGGGCAGTGTTGTAAACGGGATATCGGGAGGAAGTACATCCACCGAGAGAAGTCTTGATGAATTTAAAGACTTTGAATATAAGCCTTTTGCGTCTGCTATTGATGAAGGCGCGGAAATGGTAATGGTAGGTAATCTGGCTGTTGCGGAAGAAAACGGAGAAAAAGTTCCTTCTTATATATCATATGAAATGATCACCGAGGAACTTAAGGGTAATCTTGGTTTTGACGGCGTAGTAATTACTGATGATCTGTCTGTTATCGCAAAGGATGCAGGTTTCGATCAGGGAGAAGCCGCACTCCGTGCCATTAATGCCGGCGCAGACATGATATATGTATCTTCTGATTTTGAAAATACTTATAATGATGTACTTAAGGCTATCAATGACGGAGCAATCAAAGAAGAAAGGCTTAATGATGCTCTTGCAAGGATATATACGATGAAGGCGGATATGTAAAAGATTTTATAAAAAAATATAAAAAAACATTTGACAAATGTATACCGATATAGTAATATAGCTTTTGTCGCGGTGAGTACGAAGCGACAAAAGAAAGATGCGATAGTGGTGCAGTTGGTAGCACGCGACCTTGCCAAGGTTGAGCTCGCGGGTTCGAGTCCCGTCTATCGCTCGAAATAAAAACCCTGTAAGGATGCTTACAGGGTTTATTTTTTTTTTAACTTAATTTATGTTTTGGTGGCGTTTTTATCGTTAGTATCATTGTTATGTATTGGGACTTTCTTATTTGCTTCGAGTGAGGGGAAAAGCGTTGAAAAGGTAATCTGTTCGGCAATTTTATTAATTTTCTTTTGTTTCTTTTGTGCTTTTTTGTAAAAACCAATATTGCAACTCTTTTATATTATGTTATCCTTATATCGTTGTGAAATTTACAGCCGTTATTATTGACTGCAGATGACAGATGATTTTTGCTGTCTGAGGCTTGGAGAATGATTCAAGAAAGGACTTCATTATGATCACAAAGACGATCAAAATTCAGAAAGACATGGACATGGATGTCATACCTTATCTGGTTCAATCAGCTTGCCATTATGACTGCACGCTTCACATCAGTGAAGGGAACAAGGATATTAACATGAAGAGTATCATGGGAATGACGGTTCTCACACTCAGAAAAGGAACATGTTTTGAACTCAAGGCGGACGGCTCCGATGAGACAAGAGCGGTTAACGAGATCGCCGGTTGTTTTGAACAGTGATCTGATATGAATTGAAATTCAGGCACCCTGCTTTTGGCAGGGTGCTTTTTTATTTTTTCGGAAAGCGCTTTTTTATAGAAAGTAATAAAATATTTCGAAATTGTTACGTAGGAAAAATTACTAAAAAGCGTGATTAAGCGGTGGACTTGACATTTTGGTTTACAAAAAATATAATTGTTAACACTTGTTAAGAAAGTGTTAAGTTAGATTTCAAAAAGTTAAAAAATAATTAAGAGGTTTACAGTAATGAGAGCAATTGGAATAAAGCACAATACGGTCGCTATGTTAGCAGTGCTTTTTCTGTGCAGTGTTTGTGCTACGGTTCTTTTTCCCTCAAGTGCAAAGGCTGCTTCTCTGTACAACAGCGGAAGCTATTATGAAGTCCTCGCTACATCCTGCCTGAGAGAAGCTCCTTCAAGGGATTCGAGACAGATAGGATCTGTTAAGCGTGGCGAAAGTGTTTTGATGATCCGCGATGAGGGAAATGATTTCTGTTATGTTTCGCATAACGGAGAAGAAGGTTATATCTACAGCGGATGTGTGGATACTGTTGCTGTTGCTGCAGTGGCATCTGCTTTGACAGACAATGTGAACGAGAAGCGATCCGGTGGAAAAAGCGTTATGGCTATGACTATGGTACTTAAGAGCGGATCGGGGAAAAAAGATCCGGATAAGAAACTTGCTGATAAGAATGGGAGTTCGAGTGAAACGGTTCTTCGTACGGTTACCGCATTTTCCGCTGCGGCGATGAATCCTGATCATGGTGCTGAGAAGGCACCTGAAGAAAAGAAGGAAGCTTCGGTTGGCGCGTTGTACTGCACACTTACTGATGTAAATATGAGAGACGGAGCCGGCAAGTCCTACGGATGGGTCACGGCGATCCCCGAAGGTTCTGCGGTTGAAGTTGTTGGAAATATCAAAGATGAGTATTGTCTTGTAAAATATAATGGCTATGAAGGTTATGTGATGTCGGCCTGCCTCTTTAGCAGGGTAGAAGATATCACCAAGGCCGGCGGCAGAGCGCTTGCTTTTACTTGTACAGGATATTGCCCTTGTGAGAAGTGCTGTGGTAAGTTCTCTTCGGAAGTCACAGGTGTAGAGCAGCACACTGCTACGGGAACTATTCCGACAGCAGGCAGGACCGTCGCGGTAGATCCGAATGTGATACCTTACGGTACAAAGATAGATATAGAAGGACTGGGTTCTTTTGTGGCTGAAGACTGCGGAGGAATGGTAGAGGGAAATCATATCGATATTTATTTTGATACCCATGAGGAAGCGGTTGCTTTCGGAAGACAGACAAGGTATGTTGTATTCCCTGAATGAACTTAAAGAAAACCGACAGAAAACAAGTATAAACCGCCTTTTTAAGGCGGTTTTTTGTATCCTGAGTTATCTAAAATCTCTTTACTAATTTGTATATCTATACTATAATGTTTGACAGATAAGTCCTTATTTTAATGCAATTTTTACATGGGGGTATGTGTAATGGCTAGAGTTTGCGCAAACTGCGGACACAGACTTGGAAGGAAAGACAAATTCTGCGGCGAATGCGGATCCTCAGATATCACGGAAACAGCTTCGGTCTTTGGTTTCGAGATAGCTCCCAAGACCAAGAAGTGCATATATTGCGGCGAGACGCTTGAAGGCAAAGCCAAGTTCTGCTGGAAGTGCGGTAAGCCCACAGAGGGTGGCATTGATTTGTCCTTCCTTGACAGGAAGGGAAACGATTATGTTGCTCCTGAGAATATCGTTAGTTCGGATAATGTTGCACCCGGACCGCAGCAGCAGGCTACGCCTGCGCCTGCACCTGCAACGGCACCTCAGCAATCGGCACAGCCGCTTCCGGAACTTGATTTCTTAAAGTCCCCCGAGGATTTTTCATCTTCTCTTGGAGGGGATGCCGAGATTAATTTTAATTCCTCGGGAAGAGTCAGCTCAAACAGTTCATCCAAAAAAGAAGAAAATCAATATGTTCATCCTGCGGCTGCTGTATGGAGCCTTCCGCAGGATGGAACACCTCCGCAGAATCCTACGGGGGCACCCGTTCAGACTAATGTTACGGAAGCAGTACCTGCTCAGCCTGTTGTAACACCTGTTCAGGCTGCTCAGGCGTCTCCGGTGGCAGTTTCTCCTGTTTCGCAGCAGGTTCAGAATGTTCCCGGTCAGAACTTTGCCTCTGTGGCAGGTATGGCTCCGACTAACGGCCCCGCAGAAGAAGCAGCGCGCAAGGCGGAAGAGGAAAGAAAGATCGCAGAACAAAAAGCAGCAGAACAAAGAGCTGCAGAAGAAGCAGCGCGCAAGGCGGAAGAAGAAAGAAAGGCTGCGGAACAAAAGGCTGCGGAGCAAAAGGCTGCAGAAGAAGCGGCGCGCAAAGCCGAGGAAGAACGAAAAGCTGCAGAAGAGGCGGCGCGCAAGGCGGAAGAAGAAAGAAAGCGTGCCGAGGAAGAAGCGGCGCGTAAAGCCGAAGAAGAAAGGAAACGTGCCGAGGAAGAAGCGGCTCGTAAGGCTGAAGAAGAAAGAAAGCGTGCCGAGGAAGAAGCGGCGCGTAAAGCCGAAGAAGAAAGAAAACGTGCCGAGGAAGAAGCGGCGCGTAAAGCCGAAGAAGAAAGGAAACGTGCCGAGGAAGAAGCGGCGCGTAAAGCTGAAGAAGAAAGGAAGCGCGCCGAAGAGGAAGCGGCTCGAAAGGCTGAAGAAGAGAGAAAAGCCGCAGAGGAAGCTGCGCGCTTAGCCGAAGAAGAGCGAAAGCGCGAAGAAGAGGCGAAAAAACTCGAAGAGATGAGAGCGGGTGCGGACAGGGATGCCGCAAAAGCCATCAAGTCCATGAAGTCAGGGGCCAATGTTGGCAAAGGTGCGTTGGAAGCAGTCCTTGATCGTTATCATGAATATGAGAATAAGTCCGGAGTAAAGATGTCCGAAGAGGCGGACAACGCTTACTTTATTGATGTTGAAGATCTGCTCGGAGTATTTTACTACGAGGAAAATGCGTTCAAGCTTGCTTTCCCGCTTCTTAAGGATGCGGCTATGCACGGGAAAGGCGAGTCCGGACTTTGCTACAGCGAGTATGTTTTGAGAAATCGTGTGGAACTTCCTGACGAGCCTGAACACCTTAAGATTATACTTGAGGCTGTCCTTGAGGACGAAGATGTTGTGAAGGACGATGCGAAGAAGATACGTGCGCTGTTGGCGCTGGCTAAGGTTTATAAAGACGGTGTGACCGTTGAGAAGGATATGGCCAAGGCATTTGAGTGCTATAAAGAGAGTGCTGAACTCGGAAGCTCCAAGGGTGTTGCGATGGTTGGCCGTTGCTATCTCTACGGAGACGGCGTGAAGCGTGATCCTAAGGAGGCGTTTGCATGGAATCTCAAGGGAGCGGAAGCTGGGGAGGAGACCGGTATACGTAATATAGCTGTTGCATATGATTACGGAACCGGCGTAAAGCGCGATCCCAAAGCGGCTGTTGAATGGTACAAGAAACTTCTTGCTATGATAAGCAATGATCGTTTTGCAAAATATCGTATAGCTTATTGTCTCTCTAATCCGGACCGTATCGTCGGATACAAGCCGGATGACGATATGTACAGAGAAGCCTACGATTATGCTTCTCAGGCACTGGAAGAGGGCGAGAAGGATGCCGAGTATGTTATAGGCTATCTTAGAACGCTTCCCATTAACGGAGGCCCGAATTATACAGAAGCTTATTCTCATTTTGCAAAAGCTGCGAACAACGGCAACAGCAAGGCGAGAGAGTGGATGAGCAAATTCACAAAGCACGGCAACGGTACTTATTCGCTGAAGTCCGTTTAAGAAAACAAAAAATATAAAGAAAACTAAAAATATAAAGAAAACTAAAAGCAGGGGTTGACAGCCTCTGCTTTTTTTGGGATAATAACTCTCGCGTCTGAAAGTAGCGTGTGTCCGTAGCTCAGCTGGATAGAGCAACGGCCTTCTAAGCCGTGGGTCGGGGGTTCGAATCCCTTCGGGCACATTGACTGTGAGAACAGTCTGAATTGACAGCCTTCAACAGATGGCAAAATGGTGGGTATGGCGTAGTTGGTTAACGCGCCAGATTGTGGTTCTGGAGACCGAGGGTTCGAGTCCCTCTACCCACCCTCCTGGGCTGTCGCCAAGCGGTAAGGCACAGGGTTTTGATCCCTGCATTCGCTGGTTCGAATCCAGCCAGCCCAGCTGCTTTTAATATATATCTCCCTGAAGGGGGATTTTTTTATGCTTATTTTCATATCGTGATATTCTCGTGTGATATGGAGCGGCGGGGCTTTGCGTTTGGAATCCTAATGCTGTATTATAGGTTTAGCGGCATAGAGGATAATGTTTTAAATTTACCTGAATTTTTTGAGGCTAATGAAATATTATGGCATCGATGATGACAGATGATCGGATCAAAAAGATAATTAATACTGCGGCAGCGGCTTCGCTGGGATTGTTCCTGTGTGCCTGCGGCAACTCTGCTTCGAGCGCTATTGAAGAAGGAATGAATAAAGTGGCTCTTCAGGAATATGATGCGGCTATTGAGATTATGCTCCCTGCAACAGAAAACAAAGCTCTTAGGGAAGAAGCGGAACGCGGCATCGGACTGGCGTATATGGGACAGGCCGAGTACGGTAAGGCTATTTTACATTTTAACAGGGCTCTTGAGGCTGCAGGAACCGCTGACGGAAGCCTTGAGTGCGATATCAATTATTATCTTGCCGTTTCGTATGCGAAGCTTGGCGAGACAGATAAGGCTATTGAGCGCCTTGATGCTGTCATAGCGGTCAATCCGGGAGATGAGGCTGCTATGCTTGAACGCGGAAAGCTCAGGTTATCTATAGGTGAGACTGAGGGGGCCAACGAGGATTTTACGAAAGCAAGCAACGCGGGCAAACACAATGGTGGGATTTACATCGATATCTATGAGGATTACGCCAAGTTTGGAAAAGAATCCGAAGGGACTGAATTCCTGACGGCTGCGCAGGCTCTGGATAAGTCAAAACTAAATGATTATGACAATGGCAGGATATGTTATTATTCGGGACAGGTTGAGGAAGCGGCCAATTATTTTGAACATGCAAGGAGCACCGGTAATTCGGATACAGATCTGATCAGGATGCTTGGACGCTGTTATCAGGATCTGGATAAGGGAGAGAATGCATCAGCTATATATCAGGGATTCCTGGATGACCATGAGGATCCTTCGGTCTGCAATGAGATGGGGCTTTATTATGCTAAGCAGGGCGAATATGACAAGGCTGCGGAAGCGTTTGCCAGAGGTATATCCATTGCCGAGAACAATACATATATGCAGACTATGAAGCACAATGAGATAGTCTGCAGAGAATATATGGGGGATTATGAGACTGCTGCCGAACTTGCGGCATCATATCTTGAGATCTACGGCCCGGATGAGGCTATGGAGAAGGAATATGCGTTCCTAATTACTAGATAGGACCTGCTAAAATTGTGCATTTTCAACAACTGTTCTGTTTTATACATCACAATATCTTGTGTACGGTCTTAAAGGTATACATTAGATATTGTGTTTTTTTATTGACATGCAAAATACCCTTTGATAGAATACAAATACACGGTCAAATTCAGCAGTTATGTAAACGTTCTGTTTACACAATCCGCAACGAACAGACAGTGAAATCAAGTTAATAAGTTCGAGACATGGCATTTTTGTTGCCAAAAACAGGGGAAATGAACTATATCTTGTGTGAGAAAGGATGAGAGGGTATGTTTAGCGTAATCAAGAGAGACGGATCGAAAGCAGATTTTATGTTAACTAAGATCGGTGATGCAATTCGCAAGGCGTTTGAGGCCACCGAGATGGTTTACAACAACGATATCATCGATATGCTTTCACTTAAGGTCACTGCAGATTTTCAGGACAAGGTTCAGGATGGCGCTATCCATGTGGAAATGATCCAGGACAGTGTTGAAAAAGTTCTTGAGACTTCCGGATATACAGATGTGGCAAAGGCATTCATCTTATATCGTAAGCAGCATGAAAAGATGCGTGAGATGAAGTCTACTATCCTTGATTACAAGGATGTCGTTAACAGCTATGTTAAAGTTGAGGATTGGAGAGTTAAGGAGAATTCAACCGTAACATATTCGGTCGGCGGACTTATCCTTTCCAATTCCGGCGCCGTAACTGCCAATTACTGGCTGTCCGAGATCTATGATGAAGAGATCGCAAATGCACACAGAAATGCAGATATCCATATCCATGACCTCTCAATGCTTACAGGATATTGCGCCGGATGGTCTTTAAAGCAGCTTATTCAGGAAGGACTTGGCGGTATCCCCGGAAAGATCACTTCCGCTCCTGCATCTCATCTTTCCGCACTTTGCAACCAGATGGTAAACTTCCTCGGTATCATGCAGAATGAATGGGCAGGAGCTCAGGCTTTCTCCTCATTTGATACCTATCTTGCTCCTTTCGTAAAGGTTGATAACTTATCATACCGAGAGGTAAAGAAGTGCATTGAGACATTTATCTTCGGTGTAAATACACCCAGCCGTTGGGGAACGCAGGCACCTTTCTCGAATATAACTCTTGATTGGACCGTTCCTGCCGATCTTGCAGAACTTCCTGCCATCGTAGGCGGCAAGAATATGGATTTCTGCTACAAGGATTGTCAGAAGGAAATGGATATGGTCAACAAGGCATTCCTTGAGACCATGATCGAGGGCGATGCAAACGGAAGAGGCTTCCAGTATCCTATCCCCACATATTCCATAACAAGCAGTTTTGACTGGTCGGATACAGAAAACAACCGTCTTCTCTTCGAGATGGCTGCCAAGTACGGAACTCCTTATTTCTCAAATTACATCAACTCCGATATGGAGCCCAGTGATGTAAGAAGTATGTGCTGCAGACTTCGTCTCGACTTAAGAGAACTCAGAAAGAAGTCCGGAGGATATTTCGGTTCCGGAGAGAGCACCGGATCCGTAGGCGTTGTTACGATCAATATGCCCAGGATCGCATATCTTTCAGCAAACAAGAACGAGTTCTACAAGCGTCTCGACAGACTTATGGATATTGCCGCAAGAAGTCTTAAGATCAAGAGAGGTGTTATCACCAAGCTTCTTAACGAGGGTCTTTATCCTTACACCAAGAGATATCTCGGAACTTTCAACAATCATTTTTCTACGATCGGCCTTGTGGGAATGAACGAAGTGGGACTTAATGCGAACTGGCTGCGTGCGGACATGACGGAAAAGAGCACACAGGAATTTACCAAAGAAGTTCTTAACCATATGCGTGACAGACTCTCGGGATATCAGGAAGAGTACGGCGATCTTTACAACCTTGAGGCAACGCCCGCAGAGAGCACCGCATACAGATTCGCTAAGCATGATAAGGCTAAGTGGCCTGCTATCAGGACTGCGGGAAATGAGGGGGAGACACCTTACTATACCAACAGCTCTCATCTTCCTGTCGGATATACTGCTGATATCTTTGATGCTCTTGATATCCAGGACGAGCTTCAGACTCTCTATACATCCGGAACAGTATTCCATGCATTCTTAGGAGAGAAGCTTCCCGACTGGAAGGCTGCCGCTACCCTTGTAAGAACAATTGCGGAGAATTACAGACTGCCTTATTACACACTTTCACCTGTATACAGCATTTGCTCCGAGCACGGATATCTCAAGGGTGAAGTTAAGGAGTGCCCTCACTGCGGAAAGAGAACCGAGGTTTACTCCAGGATCACAGGCTACTATCGTCCGGTTCAGAACTGGAACGACGGTAAGCTTCAGGAATATGCCGATCGTGTAAATTATGATATGTCAAAGTCTTCATTAAAGCGCACGAAGTCGGCGGTGGTAACAATGAGCGATATTTTCGATGAACACTCGGAAGTAAGCGTAAAGAGCCCTGAGCAGATCAAATATCTCTTTACCACAAAGACTTGCCCGAACTGCAAGCTTGTAAAAGGGTACCTCAAGAATATCGATTATATGCTGATCGATGCCGAAGAGAATATCGAGCTTGCTCAGAAATATAAAATAAGACAGGCGCCTACGCTGGTAGTTGTGGACGGTGATGATGTTAAGAAATATGCAAATGCTTCCAACATCAAGAAATACGCCGAACAATCTGCGCTTGCCGGAGTATGAAAGGAAACAAAATGATCTCAAAGCTTATTGAAAAGATTCAAAAGACCGCACCAATAGTCGTAGGACTTGATCCTCAGCTTAAATTCATCCCGAAGCATTTATTGGATGCAGCTTATAAGGAAAAAGGGGAAAATCCCGAGGGTGTGGCAGAGGCTATATTTGAATTCAATAAGGGAATAGTTGATGCTACTGCCGATCTTATTCCGGCAGTGAAACCCCAGATCGCAATGTATGAGACCTTTGGTATACCGGGCCTGATCGCTTTTGATCGTACCGTAAAATACTGTAAGGAGAAGGGACTTGTTGTTATCGGTGATATCAAAAGAGGAGATATAGGTTCCACTTCCGCAGCTTATGCACAGGGACATCTCGGCCATGTGACTATCGGCGGAAAAGAATTCAGAGGATTCGAAGAGGATTTTGCGACAGTTAATCCTTACCTTGGAAGCGACGGAGTTAAGCCTTTCATTGATGTATGTAAGGAAGAGGATAAGGGTATCTTCGTTCTTGTTAAGACATCCAACCCCTCCAGCGGAGAGTTCCAGGATCGTGTGACCGACGGCAGAAGGATCTATGAGTGGGTTGCTCAGAAAGTCGATGAATGGGGCAGTGACTGCATGGATGGCGATTACAGCAATGTCGGTGCGGTAGTTGGAGCTACATATCCGGAAGAGGGAAGGATATTGCGTGATATCATGCCGAGAGCTTTCATCCTTGTTCCCGGTTATGGTGCTCAGGGCGGAAAGGGTGCAGACCTTGTTCATTTCTTCAATCATGACGGACTGGGTGCGATAGTAAATTCTTCAAGAGGCATAATCGCAGCTTATACTCAGGAGAAATATTCAAAATTCGGCGAGGCAGGTTACGCCGATGCGGCAAGGGCTGCAGTACTTGATATGAAAGTGGATATACTTGGCGCATTAAGTGCAAAATAAGTTGACAAAACCAAAAAAATGCATTACTTTTATTTCCGTAATGCAGACAGCGAAGGGGCTGTGCATGCTCGCATGCGCAGCCCTTTTCTGTCGGAGGAATATTATGATGCGTCATATGGCGCAAAAGGAGAAAACTATGAAAAAGAGAATGATGGGACTTGCAGCTGCTGCAATCTTTTCTGTATCCGCACTTGCAGGCTGCGCAACAACAGATGACAGAAATGCAAACATTAATCCCGATGCTCCCGTAGCAACCGAAGATGCGGCTGAAGCTACAACTGCAGCTACTGAAGATGTTCAGGCATCCGAAGCGGCAACAGAAGAAACTAAAGCAGCTGAGTATACGCTTTTAGCTGATGGCGTACTTTCAGTAGGATGCGAAGTGGGATATCCTCCTTTCGAGAAATTTGCTGAAGACGGAACAACTCCTGTTGGTTTCGATATCGATATCATCAATGAGATCGCTGACAGACTCGGCCTTGAAGTTAACATCATCAATACATCATTTGACGGTATCTTCGCAGGTATCGGAACAAATTATGATATCGTATGTTCTGCATGCACCATCACACCCGAGCGTCAGGAGACAATGCTTTTCTCCGCTCCTTATATCAACAATTATCAGGCAGTAGTACTTCCTGCAGACAGCGATGAGACCATCGCTTCTTTCAACGATCTTGACGGCAAGGTTGTTGCACTTCAGAAGGGAACTACTTCCGATGAGCTTATCGGTGACTATGAGTCAACAGGTACTATCGCAGTTAAGATCGTAGCCAGCGAAAAGGTAACAAGCTGCTTTACACAGCTTTCAAACGGTGAGGTTGATGCTGTTGTTGCAGATTCAACAGTAGCTGACGGATTTGTTGCTACATATCCCGATAAGTACAGGATCGCTTATCTTGACGAGGCTGAGCCCGAGTCATTCGGTATCGCTATCGGCAAGGATAACGAAGCTCTCCAGACTGCTATCAATGAAGCACTTGCAGAGATGGAAGCTGACGGAACGATTGATGAGATCTATGAGTACTGGTTTGGCTCAGCAGAATAATAAACTATCGTAATACGACGGTAATGTGAGATGAGTTCTGAACTTAAAAAAGAAAACGTAAAGATCATAAGAAAGAGGACCGGGGTCAGTTTACTGATCCTGGTTCTTATCATTATTGCTATTGCTGTACTGGGGATGTTTAAGCCTGATCAGGCAACTATGATCTCCCAGGCATCACCTGAGATGCAGGCTCTTATAGCAAAGGATAACGCAAATGTCGAAGAGGCATCGGGCGAGGAACAGACCGGTGATGAAACCGGAGAGGAATCCGGAAGAAAGAGGCCTAAGAGAAAATATGTGACCATTACTTATAATGATCTGATATTTATCAATTACTGTTCTTTTTCGTCATCGGGAGCTGACGAACGTATCGAGAGATATGTGGGATTTGCCGGTAAGGTTTTCTATGCCGATGAAGGTGCTGCCAAGATCGTGGGTCAGATGATCAATTATACCTACAGGATACTTGGCTGTGGAGAAAGTATCATTCACGGTGCCAAACTTACCATATTGCTCACTATACTTACGGTTATAGTTGGCGTGATATTGGGAACCTTGTTGGCATTGGGAAAGATCTCAAAGAGAAAATGGCTTTCAAAACTCTGTTCGGGATACATTTTCTTCTTTAGGGGAACCCCTCTTCTGATGCAGCTTCTTGTTATATATTTTACGGTACCCGGAATCTTCGGATTTACATGGAGAGGTCTCTTCAATGGGCTCGAAGCAGTTAACCAGGGAGCGTTTGTTGCGGCTTTTATCACTTTTTCGCTGAACTCCGGTGCGTACTGTGCCGAAATCGTAAGAGCTGCCATACAGTCTATAGATAAGGGACAGAATGAAGCGGCCAAAGCTTTGGGAATGAATTATTCCCAGACCATGACAAAGATCATTATCCCTCAGGCTGTAAGACGAATGATCCCGCCTGTATGTAATGAATTTATCATGATATTAAAGGATGTTTCCATCGTATTCGCTATAGGTCTTGCGGATATCACTCAGATATCCAACAGTATAGTTGCGGCAAATGCAGGTGACTATCTGGTATTCGTTCCGGCGGTTATCATCTATCTGATCATAACAGCCGTATTCAGCAAGCTGTTCGAATATATTGAGAAAAAGTATTCCGTTTACGAATAAGTAAAAGTACCGATCGGGGATTATCAATGGAGAATTACGAATACATACTTGAAACAGAACATGTGCAGAAGAGCTTTGGTGAGTTGGAAGTATTAAAGGATATCAGCCTCAAGGTTAAAAAAGGCGAAGTTATCTGCATAATCGGACCTTCAGGAGCCGGTAAATCAACGTTTTTACGTTCGCTCAATCAGCTTGAGAAGATCACCGGCGGCAAGATCTTTGTTAAGGGAGATCTGTTCCTTCACAGAGAGAATGATAAGACAGTAGAGAAGCTCGACAGAAAAAAGAGACAGGAACTTCTTCTCGAGATGGGAATGTGTTTTCAGCGTTTTAACCTGTTTCCTCATAAGACGGTTCTTGAAAACGTAATGCTGGCACCTGTGGAAGTTAAGAAGGCTGATAAAGATACCATAAAGAAAGAAGCGCTTGATCTGCTGGCTAAAGTGGGACTTGCCGAGAAAGCGGATGAATATCCCAATCGTCTCTCCGGCGGACAGCAGCAGCGAGTGGCTATAGCGAGAGCACTGGCAATGAAACCTGAGATCATGCTTTTCGATGAGCCTACTTCAGCGCTTGATCCCGAACTTGTCGGTGATGTTTTAAACGTAATGAAAGAGCTTGCCGCAGAGGGTATGACAATGCTTTGTGTGACTCATGAGATGGGTTTTGCAAGAGAAGTGGCAGACAGAGTGCTTTTCATGGCAGACGGCATCATCATGGAGGAGGGGACTCCCGAAGAGATCTTTGAACATCCCAAAAAAGAAAGGACGATAAACTTCCTTAAGTCGGTTCTTAAACAATAATGCATGCGATTTTACTTTTTATAACGGCTATAATCTGGGGACTCGCATTCGTGGCTCAAAGCAGTGGCGGAGACACGGCGGGTCCTTTTACATTTAACTGCATAAGGAGTCTGTTGGGGAGTGCTGTTCTTGTCCCGGTCTTTCTTATCTTTGACAGGAGAAAGGGGTCTTTAGAGGACAATGATAAAAATAACAGGAAGACCCTGATAAAGGCGGGGATCATCTGCGGTATACTGATGTTTTTGGCCAGCAATATTCAGCAGTTAGGTATCTATATGGGATGCGACGCCGGTAAAGCGGGTTTTCTTACCGCTACTTATATCCTGATGGTGCCCATCTTCGGGCTTTTCCTGAAAAAGAAATGCGGCATTAATGTCTGGGTCGCAGTAGCCATAGCCGTTGTCGGATTGTATATGTTATGCATGCAAGGTAATGCAGGCGGGATAGGTGCGGCAGATCTGATGATGCTCGCCTGTGCCGTATGTTTTACTTTTCATATCCTTACGGTGGATCATTATTCTCCAAAAGTCAACGGAGTGAAATTGTCATGTGTCCAGTTCTTTGTTTCCGGAACGTTAGGTATCATACCTATGTTTTTTCTTGAAGCAGGTACCGGGAGGGCGGCGCAGATGGCCTGGCTCTCAAGGCTTATGACTATGGAAGCCTGGATCCCGATATTATACGCAGGGATAATGAGCTGTGGCGTGGCATATACATTTCAGATCATCGGACAAAAGGGAACGGATCCTGCAGTGGCTTCTCTTATCATGAGCCTTGAATCCGTGTTCGCGGTTATCGGTGGTGCGTTGATACTTGGAGAGAGGATGACCGCGAATGAGCTTATCGGCTGCTGTTTTATGTTTTCGGCAATCATCCTGGCTCAGTTAAAATTCAAAAAAAAGGCCGTTTATGATGCTTCGGGCGATGCCCGCTAATCTTGAAAATCAAAGCCCGTTATGATAGAATTAGCACGCGAATCGGTACGAAAAAAAGAGGTGAAAGAATGGAACAGTATAAGAAAGAATTTATAGATTTCATGTTGGAGTGCAAGGTTCTTAAGTTTGGAGATTTTACTTTAAAGAGCGGAAGAAAATCCCCGTTTTTTATGAATGCCGGAGCTTATGTAACAGGTTCTCAGTTAAAGCGCCTCGGTGAGTTTTATGCTAAGGCTATCCATGATAATTTCGGTACCGATTTTGATGTGCTTTTCGGACCGGCTTACAAGGGAATTCCCCTTTCGGTGGCAACTGCAATTGCTTTCAGTGAACTTTACGGTAAGGAAGTGCGCTATTGTTCAAACAGAAAAGAAGCCAAGGATCACGGTGATGTAGGCATACTTTTAGGCTCCAAGTTAAATGACGGAGATAAGGTTGTCATGATCGAGGATGTAACAACATCCGGCAAGTCCATTGAGGAGACATATCCCATAATCAATGCGCAGGCAAAGGTTGAGATTAAAGGTCTCATGGTTTCTCTCAACAGAATGGAGAAGGGACTTGAGAGTGATAAATCGGCTCTTTTGGAGATACAGGAAAAGTACGGATTCCCTGCAGCTGCCATTGTTACAATGGCGGATGTCAGAGAATATCTCGAGCCTACATTTGATGATGATATCAAGAAGGCTATTGCGGCTTATTATGAGCAGTACGGAGCAAAAGACTGATCAGATAGGAAGGGTAAAGACATGGAAGAAAAGATCTATAAGATAATGAAACATACCGGTGGCCTCAATATCGCGCTTGGCATTGTAAGTATTGTTGTAGGTGTTTGTGTAGGCGTTTTCATGATCATTTCGGGGGCACGCCTCCTTTCCGGTAAGAGCAAGATCATGTTCTGAAATGGGACTCTTAGGTCACTATAAATTTACAAATAAGAAGCATCCGCTTTCGGGGATCATGTCCACGATACTCGGAGCGATAGCGGTGATTTCGTTGGGACTTGCGGTTTACCTGGGCTTTCGTGCAAGAGGAGAAGTCGCACCACAGTATGCACTGGCGGTCTTCTTAGGGGTGATCATGGCTGTGATCGGTCTCGGATTGGGAATATATTCGAGACTGAAAAGGGATCTGTATTATTTTTTCCCGAATCTCGGGATATTCCTTAACGGAGGAACGATACTGGCAGTGTGGGTAATGTTCACAGAGAGCTTTATCGCAGGATGATCGTAAGATTTTTTTATGGAAGAATTTGGTAATTTTGAAGGAAATTTTGAAATAGAATCAACGGATGAGATACTGGCCGAGAGGCTGGAGCTTAGTTGTACCCGTTTAAAGGAAATTGCGGAAGACGGAGAATCTTCAAAATGGTTTTCCTTTTTTTGTGTGCAGGCATCTTTGCTCCTTAGGATAAAGGAGATAGCCGATATCATAGGCGGTGATATATCGAAAGTTCAGGCTGATGATCTGAAGAGATTTAACCGGGAACTCTATGCGGATATCCTTCCGGAGAATTATGCTCACAGTTATACGAATCCTGACTACGCAAAGGAGATATTCGGAGAAGAATGCGGAGCTGCAGTAAGCGTGATCGCTGCCGAGATGAGATCGGCCATAGCATGTGCCTTTGAAAATGATATGGATGGCATCCTCATACGTATGGAACTTCTTTTGGAACTTTATTCCTCTGTGACAAATTTCGGTGAGGGAGAGGTTTCAGACGGTGAGCTTGCGGATTTCCTTAAAAAAGATATTTATCTGTACGTAAGTGATTATTATGAGACTGAGAGTGTGAAGCGCATAGGGGATCTTGTGGATCCCGGGAGGGACTTCGCTTATAAGGTTATCATGTCTTCGGGCGAGGATACGGATTATCTGTACCGTTTCGGTGAATATATTACGGATAATGAGATTAAGACCGCGAAGTTTTTAAACTCTCTTGATGAAGCTGAGATAGAAAGCATGGCTTCAACTTTTACGGAAGGTTACAGGAGAGGTTTCGTTTTGACCGGAAAGGATCTTTCCAAAAAGACATCCGTAAATATCAGATATCCCCTTGGATTTGAGAGACTCATAAAAAAGGCCATAGATAACTTTGAAAAGATCGGCCTCCGTTGCGTGATATATCGAGCAAAGCAGGGACTGTTCAGAGGGTACAGTGTATCGAAGAACGGATTTTTCGGAGCTAATCCAAACCCTCAATATGACTTTGATCATCAGGAAGATATTTCATTTATCCTTGACGGTCAGCTTGTGACCAGACATCTGGAATGCTTAAAGGCGGCATGGGAACAGTATTTTGATGAAGCTCGTGGACATGCGGGCCCTGCAGTACTTGAAAGCTTCGGCACCAGGCCCTTTGTTCCGGTTAGAAAGCAGACACTTCTTCGCCTGAGTGAAAAGCAGCAAAAGATCGCTACACGATTCAGGACCGAATCGGGAACAATGACAAATCATTATATTCCCGGTGAGGAAAGAAGTTTTACCATAATGGCGCTTCCTGTTCCTGAGATCGGTGATAGATTTGAAGATATCTTCAAGTCAGTGATAAGGATTAATACCCTTGATAATGCAGAATTCACTGCAATACAACAGAGCATCATAGATATACTTGATACTGCGGAATATCTACATGTAACCGGTATGAACGGAAACAGAACTGATCTTAAGGTTCATCTCATGAAGCTTGAAGATCCGGCTCACCAGACCAAGTTTGAGAACTGCGTGGCTGATGTCAACATCCCGGTGGGAGAGGTATTTACAACACCGGTCCTTGAGGGGACAAACGGAGTGCTGCATGTAACGAGAGTTTATTTAAATGAACTTGAGTTCAAAAATTTGGAACTTGATTTTACGAACGGAAGAGTAACCGATTATTCCTGCGGAAATTTCGAGGATGAAGCTGAAGGCAGAAAATATATCGAGGAAAACGTACTCTTTCATCAAAAGGAACTGCCTATGGGAGAAGCTGCCATAGGTACCAATACGACAGCATACGTGCTTTCGAGAAAGTATGGATTTGAAGCGTTTCTTCCCATACTTATCGCTGAAAAGACCGGACCTCATTTTGCGGTTGGCGATACCTGCTACTCGCATGCGGAAGATATTTCGGTGTATAATCCTGACGGGAAGGAGATCGTCTCAAGAGATAATGAGATATCATCGCTCAGAAAGAACGATCCCATGAAAGCATATTTTAACTGCCATACGGATGTGACCATCCCTTATGAGGAACTCGGACTACTTGAAGCGGTAGGCTATGACGGGACGGGAACAGCGATAATAAAGGAAGGAAGATTCGTTCTTCCGGGAACAGAGGAGCTTAATAAAGCTTTCGAAGGATAAAGATATATGCTGCAGGAAAAAGTGCAGTGAACATGATAACAGGAGGATAAAGAAATGCCGCAGGTTAGTATAGTAATGGGAAGCGATTCCGACATGCCCGTAATGAGAAAGGCTGCCGAGGTCTTAAAGGAGCTTGGAGTGGATTTTGAGATGAGGATCATCTCGGCACACCGTGAACCGGATGAGTTCTTTGAGTATGCAAAGACCGCTGAGAGCAGAGGCATCAAAGTAGTTATAGCAGGTGCGGGTATGGCGGCTCATCTGCCCGGAATGTGCGCTGCTATCTTCCCGCTTCCGGTTATAGGTATACCCATGCATACAACATCACTTGGAGGACGTGACTCACTTTATTCAATAGTACAGATGCCTGCAGGAATACCTGTTGCTACTGTTGCCATTAACGGCGGAAAGAATGCGGGAATACTTGCCGCAAAGATACTTGCAGTATCCGATGAAGCTCTTCTCAGAAGACTGAAAGACCTCACCACGGATATGAAGGCGCAGGTAATTGATAAGGATGCAAAGCTGCAGGAATGCGGTTTTGAAAAATATGAGTAAGTATTAAACTGAAGCGTAAACCAAAAAACCATAAAGTTGGGAGAATCAAAAATGGATTACAAGAACGCTGGAGTAGATATCGAAGCCGGTTACAAGTCGGTTGAATTGATGAAGAAGTATGTTGCGGAGACGATGAGACCCGAAGTAATGGGCGGACTCGGTGGTTTCTCCGGAGCATTTTCGTTAAAGGCGATCAAGGAAATGGATGAGCCTGTACTTTTATCCGGAACAGACGGAGTAGGTACAAAGCTTAAGCTTGCTTTTATTCTGGATAAGCATGATACGGTCGGTATCGACTGTGTTGCAATGTGTGTAAATGACGTTGCATGTGCAGGTGGAGAACCTCTTTTCTTCCTTGACTATATCGCTTGCGGAAAGAACTATCCCGAGAAGATCGCAACCATCGTAAAGGGTGTTGCGGAAGGCTGTAAGCAGGCAGGTTGTGCACTCATCGGCGGCGAGACTGCCGAGATGCCCGGCTTCTATCCCGAAGACGAATATGATCTTGCCGGTTTTTCTGTAGGAGCTGCCGACAAAAAGAATCTCATCACAGGAGAGAATATCAAAGCAGGAGACGTTCTTGTGGGAATCGCTTCCAGCGGTGTTCACTCAAACGGTTTTTCTCTTGTAAGAAAAGTATTTCAGATGAATGAGGATAACCTCATCCGTTATAATCCCGAATTGGGAAAGCCTCTCGGAGAAGCACTCATCGAGCCTACAAAGATATATGTTAAGGCTCTTAAGGCAGTCAGAGAATCAGGCGTAACAATAAAGGGATGCAGTCATATCACAGGCGGCGGATTCTATGAGAATATTCCCAGAATGCTTCCCGACGGTATCTGCGCTAAGGTTAAGAAGGACAGTTACGAAGTTCCTGCGATCTTCAAGCTCCTTCAGTCGGCAGGCAAGATAGAAGAGCGTATCATGTATAACACTTATAACATGGGTATCGGAATGGTGATCGCTGTTGATCCCGATGATGCCGATAAGGCTGTCAAGGCACTGGAAGCTGCAGGTGAAAATGCATATATCATAGGTGAGGCTGCTGCATCCGATAAGAAGGAGACCGTATTATGCTAAAGATTGCGGTATGCGTCTCGGGCGGCGGTACCAATCTGCAGGCCATAATCGATGCTATTGCAGATGGCCGCATAAAAAATACAGAGATTGTCCGTGTCATTTCCAACAAGAAGGATGCATATGCATTGGAGCGTGCGGCTAAGGCAGGGATCGATGCTGTTGCTGTAGCGAGAGGTGATTATCCCGATAAGGAAAGTTTTCAGGATGCGCTTATCTCTGCTGTTGATGAAGCGGCTCCGGATCTGGTTGTTCTTGCAGGTTTTCTCGTGGTTCTTCCTGAGAAGATGGTTGCAAAATATAACAGAAGGATAATAAATATCCATCCTTCGCTCATCCCCTCATTTTGCGGGGACGGTTTTTACGGGCTCAGGGTTCATGAAGCTGCTCTCGCCAGAGGCGTGAAGGTTACCGGAGCAACTGTGCACTTTGTTGATGAGGGAACGGATACAGGTCCCATAATCAAACAGAAGGCTGTGGAGATACTTGAAGGCGATACGCCTGAGGTTCTTCAGAAACGTGTTATGGAACAGGCGGAATGGAAGATACTTCCTGCGACTATCAATGAGATCGCTGCAGGAAAGATAAAGATCGGCTGATCATATCCTGTCAGGAGGGATTATCAATGGATGTACTTGTTATCGGAGGCGGCGGAAGAGAGCATGCTATCTGTAACGGACTTAGTAAGAGCAAAAAGATAACGAAGATGTATTGCGCACCGGGAAATGCAGGTATCGCGGAATTCGCCGAATGTGTTCCCATAGGTGTTATGGAATTTGATAAGCTGGTTGCTTTCGCAAAGGAGAAGGCCATCGACTATGTTGTAGTCGCTCCCGATGATCCTTTGGCAGGAGGTCTTGTTGATGAATTTGAAAAAGCGGGAATAAGATCTTTCGGCCCCAGGAAGAATGCAGCTATCCTTGAAGGAAGCAAGGCTTTTTCCAAGGACCTTATGAAGAAATATAATATCCCTACTGCACAGTATGATACTTTTGATGATGCTGAAGCCGCTTTGGCATATCTTGAGACAGCTAAGATGCCTATCGTACTTAAGGCTGACGGACTTGCTCTCGGAAAGGGAGTTCTTATCTGCAAGGATAAGGAAGAGGCAAAGGCCGGCGTTAAGGAGATCATGGAAGATAAGAAGTTCGGCAGCGCCGGTAACAGGATGGTTGTCGAGGAATTTATGACCGGAAGGGAAGTCTCCGTTCTTACATTTGTAGACGGTAAGACTATCCGCGTTATGACAAGTGCCCAGGATCATAAGCGTGCAGGCGACGGAGATACGGGACTTAATACCGGAGGTATGGGAACATTTTCACCCAGCCCCTTCTATACAGAAGAAGTTGATAAGTTCTGCAGGGAAAAGATTTATCAGCCTACCGTTGATGCAATGCGTGCTGAAGGAAGAGAATTCAGAGGAGTTATCTTCTTCGGTCTTATGCTTACCGAGGATGGCCCGAAGGTGCTTGAATATAATGCTCGTTTCGGAGATCCCGAAACTCAGGTTGTGCTTCCCCGTATGAAGAATGATCTTCTCGAAGTAATGGAAGCCTGCACTGACGGAACTCTCGATAAGATCGAACTTGAATTTGAAGATAATGCCGCTGTATGTGTAGTTCTTGCAAGTGACGGCTATCCCGTAAAATATGAGAAGGGATATGAGATCACAGGACTTGAGAACTTCAAGGGTAAGGATGATTATTTCTGCTTCCATGCCGGCTCCGCATTTAAAGACGGAAAGATCGTTACAAACGGAGGACGTGTGCTTGGTGTAACTGCCAAGGGGGCAACTCTTAAGGAAGCCAGGGCAAAGGCTTATGATGCTACCGAATGGGTAAGCTTCGGCAACAAATACATGCGTCATGATATAGGTAAGGCAATAGACGAGGCTTAAGCAGTAAATTGGTTACCATAATTTAATTATGTTTATTTATGAAATTGTGGTATAATGCTTCTCGAATGTTGTTTTGAAATATGGAGGGTGAACAATGAAAGTCAAACATGAGAATTTAAGATTTACGGCAAAAATATTTGCAGCAGTTATCATTGCCGTAGCTGTTATGCTTTCAGCCAGGATATTTGGTCATGCGGCAGAAGATGCTCAGACCGGTGATACCGTAACTGTAGTAGGGGACAGCGTTAATGTAAGGTCGTCGGCAGATACAACATCCGATCCTGTCGGACAGGCAAAGAGCGGTGATTCTTTCACTGTTGTGGAAGTTACGCAGGTAGGTGACCATACATGGTATAAGGTTACCAACTCTAATATTTCCGAGGGTTATATCAGAGGAGATCTCGTTGAGGTTACAGCAACAGCAGAACCTATCGAGCAGACCGAGCCCGCAGAGGTAAGCGAGGAGCCGGTTGAAGAGCCCCCTGCTGAGGAGACTTCATCAAGTGATTCGGGACTTTTATATGAAGGTATAACTGTTGTTGAGCCTGAAGAAAGCGAGAAGCTTACAAATATTCCCGCAGGTTTCGTTGAGACTCCGGTCAAGGTTTCCGATGAACAGTCTGTTACAGGATATTTTAATGCGGAGAGCAATTTCATAATCGTTTGCGCTACGGATAAGCAGGGTGTAAAGGGCTGGTATCTGATGGATCTCGGTCTCCTTGCCAAGGACGGTGAAGCAAGATATGTTACTTACAAGGAATCTTTATTTAACAGCGGAGCCGGAGCTCAGAAGGCTGCTACAGGCGGATCTTCAAAAGCTCTTACAATAATCCTCGGTATCGCAGCTGTTGTATTCTTACTTGTAGCTGTTGTATTCGGTATCCGTCTCTTCGGAAACGGCGAAGGCGTAGGCAGAAATTACTACGATGACGACGATGATGATGATGACGATGATGATGATTATGACGATGACGACGACGATGATGATGACGACGATGATGATGACGAAGAAGATGACGAGCCTGAGGAGAGGCCTGTAAGAAAGGCTGCTCCCGATAGAAGCAGAAGTGCAAGACCTGCACAGAGAGCTGCTGCGCCCGCGGTAAGGAGAAGCTCATCAACATCACGTTCCGCATCACGTCCTTCCGGATCGCATACAACTGTTGCACCCAAGAATACTGTTCATGCTCACAGAGATGCTGACAGACAGTCTTATGCAACTGCAAATGAACCTTCAAATGTAAGAGACAGATCAGTAGATACACAGCCTACAAGAGTTGTTTCATCCGGAGCTTCAGCTTCTTATGAAGGCGCTCCCGTGACCAGAAGTTCAGCTCAGGCAAGAACCGGAAGACCTGTTACAAGAACTGCTGTAAGACGCAATGTTCAAAGCGGCGCAAGACAGGCTACACCTGCCTATACAAAGGCCAGAAGACCTATATCCGAAGATGAGGATTGATGATCCCAAGAGATCATTCAGGCTGTTACAGTAAGCTTTAGGTTGATTGACACCCGACTCCTTTTGTTATAACATATTTATAACAAAAGGAGTTTTTTTATGGTCATAGAAATAGATTTCAACAGCAATGAAGCCTATTATATGCAGATACGTAATCAGGTCATCAGGCAGATCGCTTACGGTGGACTTGAGCCCGGCGAGGGTTTACCTTCGGTGAGACAGCTGGCTGAAAGAGTTGGTATCAATATGCATACCGTAAATAAAGCTTATGCTTTGCTGCGGGATGAAGGTTATTTACGTATAGACCGCAGAAGAGGTGCTGTTGTTGATGTCGCTTTTCGTGAAGGCGATGATATGGATGAGATTTCCGATGATATAAAGATGGCTGTGGCCAAGGCCAGATGTAAGGGTGTGGACAGAGAACTGCTGCATCGCCTTATAGATGAAGATTTTGACAGCTGAAGTTTTGCATGACAGACGGAGTGAAATATAAATGGGAAGTTATACCGAGAAGGCAGGTACGGCACTTGTACTTGCCGATAAGGCTGCAGTAGCGATGCATGCCGCATATATAGGAACAGAGCATATTCTGCTGGGACTTATCCGCGAAGGAAGCGGAAGTGCGGCAACACTGCTTAAGAATTATCAGATAACCGAACAACGTCTAATGGATCTTATGAAAGATACCATTCTCCCTTCAGGTGATGTGCTTGTCTCGGAAAAGAGCGGTAACAGAAAGCGGGATTATTCAGTTAAGGCGCGTGCTGCTCTTGATGAGGCGGACAGGATCTCATCCAGATCAGGAATTGAAAGTACAGGAACAGAGCATATCCTGCTTGGAATAGTGTCACAGCAGGATTGTATCGCTTTGCGCCTGATGCTTGCCTGTGGTATGGATATTTCCGCATTTTACAAGGATGCTATGCGCATTATGGGGCCTAAGACCGGAGCATATATTAAGGAACTGGTCAAGGAGAAGAATAACAGGAAAGCAACGGGCGCAGGTAAAAACGGCCAGATGCTTTCTCAATACGGAAGAGACCTTACGGCTCTGGCATCGGAAGGGAAGCTGGATCCGGTCATCGGAAGAGAAAACGAGACTTCCATAGTTCTCAGGATCTTAAGTCGAAGGATGAAGAACAATCCCTGCCTGGTTGGAGAACCGGGTGTCGGAAAGACTGCCATCGTTGAAGGCATAGCAGCCAGGATATCATCCGGAGAGGTGCCGGATAATCTTAAGGATAAGAAGCTTATTTCTCTTGATCTTTCCGGAATGGTAGCGGGAAGCCGTTACAGAGGAGAATTTGAAGAGCGTTTAAAGCGTCTGATGGAAGAAGTGACCGCAAGCGGAAATGTGATCCTTTTCATGGACGAGATACATACGATAGTGGGTGCGGGAAGCGCAGAGGGATCCATTGACGCTTCCAATATTTTAAAGCCCGCTCTTGCAAGAGGTGAGCTTCATATGATTGGAGCCACTACAATAACGGAATACAGGAAGTATTTTTCAAAGGACGCCGCACTTGAAAGAAGATTCCAGCCGGTGACAGTTGATGAACCGGATGAGGAAGAGGCTGTAGAGATCCTTAAAGGCCTTAGGTCAAAATATGAGGCACATCACGGACTTAAGATCACGGATGATGCTTTGACATCAGCTGTAAATCTGTCTGCAAGATATATCTCCGACAGATTTCTTCCGGATAAAGCCATAGATCTTATAGATGAAGCATGTGCCGGTAAGAAGCTTTCGATGCTCACCGCCACCCCCGGCATCCGAGGTTTAAACGGTGAGATAAAGTCAAAGGAAGAAGAGATAGAGAATGCCATATTCGAAGAAGATTTCGAAAAGGCAGGAGAGCTTAAGCGGGAGCAGATAGCACTTAAGAAGAAACTTGAAAGATTAAAGAATAGGAAAAGCAGGGCATCGTCTGCGGATTCCGTAGTTGATGAGAATGCGATTGCCGAGGCTGTCAGTATCTGGACCAAGATACCTGTCAGCAAGATAGCTCAAAAGGAGAGTGAACGACTGCTTTCTCTTGAAAAAGAACTTCATAAGAGGGTTGTAGGTCAGGATGAAGCAGTGGGTGCGGTATCCAGAGCTATAAGAAGAGGCCGTGTAGGCTTGCAGGATCCGGGGAGACCGATAGGGTCGTTTTTATTCCTCGGCCCCACCGGCGTTGGTAAGACTGAGTTATCCAAGGCTTTGGCAGAGCTGGTATTCGGAACCGAGAGCGCGCTTATCCGTGTGGATATGTCTGAGTTCATGGAGCCGCATTCGGTATCCAAACTCATAGGTTCACCTCCCGGATATGTTGGATTTGATGAGGGCGGACAGCTTTCGGAAAGAGTAAGACAGCATCCGTATTCGGTAGTATTATTTGATGAGATAGAGAAAGCGCATCCTGATGTATTCAATATGCTCCTACAGGTATTTGATGACGGACATATTACGGATTCTCAGGGCAGGAAAGTATCATTTAAAAATACAATACTTATCATGACTTCCAATGCGGGAGCGAAGAGTATTATCGCACCCAAGAATCTGGGATTTACGGCTCATACATCAAAGGAGTCGGAATATGAACGCATGAAGAGCGGCGTAATGGATGAGGTTAAGAGGATATTTAAACCCGAGTTCATCAACCGTATCGATGAAATGATAGTTTTTCATCCTTTAGGCAGGAAAGAGATGCAGGATATCATCGGTATCCTTACTACCGGACTTTGCAAGCGCTGTGAAGATCAGCTTGATATCAAGCTTAAGATTTCACAGCCCGTAAAGAACAAGATCATAGATGAGCATACGGATGCCAAGATGGGAGCAAGACCACTTAAGCGTGCGATGCAGACAGAAATCGAGGATATTCTATCTGAAGAGATCCTGACCGGAAGAGTAAGACCCAGAGATGAAGTTACGGCAATCCTTAAGGATGACAGGATAGTATTCGAAAAAAAGAAAGAAAATAAGAAAGAAAATAAGATAGAAAATAAGATAGAAAATAAGATAGAAACGAAGCAGATAAAAAAGAAGCCGACAAAGAAGTCGGTAAAGTAGTCGGCAAAATAAGAAAGCAGTAAAGTAATACGCCGTAAGGCGGCCAGCAAATGCGGAACAAACCGTACAGGAGGAAAGAAATGGCAACAGTTAAAGAACTCATCCGTACAGAAGCAGACGGAACCTTAAGCTTCGGAGATTACTCTCTTAGCGAGAAGGCGAAGAAGGAAGACTTCAAACATGCGGGAGATATCATGAAAGTTAAGACATACAGAGATATCACTCGCCTTGAGAAGAACGGACTTGTGCTTTTCGAATCTGTTCCCGGAACATCCGTTACAGGTTTTTGCGAAACAGCGGAAGGGGTAGCGTTCAAAGTAGAAGGTCCGGCTGATGCCCAGATCACTCTCGGACTTTCCGAAGATACGGAATATAATGTTTCGTCTGCAGGTAAAGAGATAGGTACCATGAAGACTAATCTCGGAGGCAAGCTTGCATTCAGCCTTGAACTTGCAGATGCAGGTGAAGTGGAAGTAAAGGTAGAAAAGGCCTGAATTAATGGCGGCAAAGGCAAAAGTTAAGACAGTATTTTTCTGCACCGAATGCGGATATGAATCGGCAAAATGGAGCGGACAGTGTCCTTCCTGTCATGCGTGGAATACCATGACGGAGCAGACCGTTTCAAGCACGGTGATAAGAAAGAGTAAAGCAAACGGATATGAGCCTTCGGAACCGAAGGCTCTGTCCGAAATATCACTTACGGATGAGGACAGAGTTCCTACAGGTATAGAAGAATTCGACAGGGTTCTGGGCGGAGGTATCGTTCCGGGATCACTTGTGCTTGTCGGAGGAGATCCGGGCATCGGAAAGTCGACTCTTCTTCTGCAGGCCTGCAGGGAATTATCCAATGCAGGTAGGGATGTCCTCTATATATCCGGTGAGGAATCATTGAAGCAGATACGTATGCGTGCGGACCGTCTTGGCGGTTTTAAAGGAAGCATGCAGCTTTTATGCGAGACGGATCTGACGATGATATCCGATACTATCAGGAATAAAAAACCCGGTATAGTAGTGATAGATTCAATCCAGACAATGTTCAACGAAGATATCACAGGAACTCCGGGATCGGTTTCTCAGGTCAGGGAATCAACAGCTGTACTTCTGCAGCTCTCCAAAACCCTCGGAATATCAATATTCATAGTCGGCCATGTGACAAAGGAAGGGACTGTTGCAGGTCCAAGGATCCTTGAACATATGGTTGATACAGTGCTTTATTTTGAAGGAGACAGGCATGCATCATATCGTATCCTCAGAGGTGTGAAGAACAGATTTGGTTCCACCAATGAGATCGGTGTTTTTGAGATGCAACAGGAGGGCTTAAGGGAAGTAAAGAATCCTTCGGAATATCTTCTGGAGGGAAGACCGAAGGATGCCAGCGGTACAGTGACAAGCTGTTCCATAGAAGGTACCAGGCCCATACTTCTCGAGATTCAGGCTCTGGTATGTCAGACCGCATTTGGTATTCCGAGGAGACAGTCATCGGGTGCCGATCTTAATCGCATAAATCTTCTTATGGCTGTATTGGAAAAGCGTCTGGGACTTCATCTCGGAGCCTGTGATGCGTATGTCAACATAGCGGGCGGCATGAAGATCATTGAGCCTGCGGTCGACCTTGCTATAGCTATGGCTGTCGCATCCAGTTTTTTAAATGTTCCCGCCGGTGACAGGCTGATCGCCATGGGAGAAGTGGGTCTGTCAGGTGAAGTAAGGAACATCAGTCAGATAGAACAGCGTGTTCAGGAAGCGCTTAAAATGGGATATGAAACAATTGTTATACCTAAGGTCAGCGCTGAACGGGTAAAAGGTATAAAGGGCATAGAGAATATCAAGATAGTTCCTGTTGAATCCGTTAAGGACGCGATAGCTTTGATCAGAAAATAAAAAGGAAAACTAACTATGAAGATACTGATCACCAATGATGACGGTATAGAAGCAGGCGGGATAATCAAGCTCGCGGAAAATGCAAAAAAGTTCGGAGAAGTGACGGTCATCGCTCCCGCAACCCAAAGCAGTGCCATGTCGCACCATATAACTTTGGGAGTTGATCTTGAGTATAAAAGATTCGATTTTCCCGTTGAGGGAGTTGAAGCCTATGCGCTGGCGGGAACTCCCGCAGATTGCATCAGAGCGGCTTTCCTGGGACTGCTTCCGAAAGACAGACTTCCGGATGTGGTTTTTTCGGGTATAAATAACGGATCAAACTGCGGTTATGATATACAATATTCCGCTACGGTAGGCGCTGCTATGGAAGCTCTGCTTTATGAAGTGCCGGCCATCTGTTTTTCACAGGCATGCTGGGAAGCGACCCTGGATCATAAGCATGAATTTGATCAGGAAACAGATTTTACAAAAATGGATAAGGTGATAAATACCGCTGTTTGTGATGCTCATATCGAAAGTATCACAAGGGAACTCCTGGGTAAAAAGCTCCCAAGAGGACAAGCGTGGAATGTTAATTTCCCTAATTGTGTTCCGGATCTGTATAACGGCGTTCTTTATGACAGAGTTCCCGCGCAAACAGCCTTTTGGGATGACTGTTATACTCTTATGACAAGAGAAGACGGAAGCCGTTATGTAGGAATGAAAGCTCATAAGATCAGGAAGGCGGAAGAAGGAAGCGACATAAGAGCTATCCAGGACGGGTATATATCCGTAGGGATACTGAAGAATATGGTAATGACAGGCAAAGAGACAAATTGAAGATCCTCATTATAAGTGACTCCCATGGTGATAATAATGCGGTCATATCGGTGATCAATAAGGAAAAACCGGAAATGCTCATCCACCTGGGGGATGTTGAAAATGATATTTTTGAGATAGAGCAGGCTCTGGGAGTTCCGTCAGTGCCTGCAATTTTCATACGGGGAAATTGCGATCTGTATGATAAGCGATTAAGACAGGTTGCCGTATTTGAATTAAAAGGACACAGATTTTTTGCTTCTCACGGTCATCTCCAGAGAGCATCCTGGGAGTATTCGAATCTCGTATATTCGGCTGAGGAAAATGACTGTGACATAGCGCTTTATGGACATACCCATGTTCCGCTGGATGAGGAATTCGGCGATGTAAGAGTCCTGAATCCCGGAAGCATATCAAGGCCGAGGGGCGGATCGAAGAAGAGTTACATCATCATGGATATGGACGACGACGGCGAGTACAGTGTGGAATTTAAGAATATCTAAAAGACAGTATAAATACTGTAAATTATTACTTGAAATCTAAGAGGTAACATAATAAAATAAACCCGTTTGGAGAGCGTTCATTTCACAGCCGAAAGAATGACTTCTCTGACGGGTTTTACAATTTAATACATCTTTAAGGAGGATGAAAGCAATGAAAAAAGGTAGACTTATTCTTACCGTATTGCTGATGACAATGGCTGCTGCACTGAGCGGATGCACAGGTGGCAAGACGGCGGATACTCCGGATACCCGTATCACTATCGGTATTCCTCAGGATCTCGATGACGGGCTTGACCCGCACAAGGTTAGTGCGGCAGGTACCAAGGAGATACTGTTCAATATCTATGAAGGTCTTGTTAAATATGATGAGACGGGTGCGCTTATCCCTGCTGTTGCAAGTGATTATAAAGTCAGCGAAGACGGACTTACTTATACATTTACATTACGCGATGGTGTAAAGTTCCATGACGGTAGCTATGTAACGGCAGATGATGTGGTCTATTCCATCGAACGCTGTTCTAAAGCAGAGGGTGGCCAGGATCCTTTGGTTCCCCCCTTTACCAATATCTCTGAGATAAATAAAGTTGACGACAAGACTGTTGAGATCAAACTGGTTGCACCTGATCCCGATTTTCTTGCATATATGACTGTTGCCATTATCCAGGCATCCAATGACGATCCGGAAACAAAAGTCATCGGAACCGGTCCGTACAAATTTATCTCACATACTCCCATGGAGTCTGTTGAGCTTGAAGCTTTTGGAGATTACTGGGGAGAAAAAGCTCACATCGGAAAGGTTACATTAAAGATAGTATCCGATCCCGCAGCCATTGTAATGGATCTTAAGGGCGGTTCCATCGATATGTTCTGCAGACTGACAGACAGTCAAGTCAGCGAGCTAAAGGGAAGCAACTTCAATATCGAAGTAGGTACAATGAACCTTGCGCAGGCTCTTTACCTCAACAATTCCGTAGAGCCCTTTAATGATGTGAGAGTTAGACAGGCTATATGCTATGCTATCGATCCTCAGGAGATCATGGATTATGTATCGGGAGGAGAGGGAACAGAGATCGGCTCTGCCGCATTCCCTTCATTCAGCAAGTACTATGATCCGGCTCTTAACGATAATTACAACAGAGATGTTGAGAAGGCAAAGGCGCTTCTTAAGGAAGCAGGATATGAGAATGGTTTTTCATTCTCCATAACAGTTCCCTCCGCTTATACACCTCATGTTAAAACTGCGGAAGTTATCGCAGAGGAGCTTAAAGATGTTGGTATTACAGCTGATCTTAAGCTTGTTGAATGGGATTCATGGCTTTCGGATACCTACACCAATCATAATTATGAGGCAACCGTTATCGGTATCGATCTGAACCCTGTAACCGCAAGAAATCTTCTTCAGCGTTACACATCAGACGGACACGGCAACTTCATGGAATTCAGCAGTGAGAAGTATGATGAAGTTTTCGCGCAGGCTGTTGCATCAACTGATGATGCGGAGCAGACTGCTCTTTACAAGGAATGCTTACAGATACTTTCTGAAGAGGCTGCCAGCGCATATATCCAGGATCTGCCCAGCTTTGTTGCATTAAACAACAAGATAAGCGGATACAAGTTCTATCCTATATATGCACAGGATTTTGCAAGTCTTTATTATATCGACGAAGCAAACAATTAATCATCACCTGCGGCGGGGGCTGTCCCGTCGTAGGTTTTTTATGAATCAGACCATATGAGATTTAAGTATTTTATTAAAAAGATCATATCCATGCTGTTAACGCTGTTCGGTGTGTCTTTCCTGGTATTTGCGGCTTTTGAGATAATACCCGGAGATCCGGCGATATCAAGGCTCGGTACTGATGCGACGCCTGAAATGGTTGCGGCACTTCGTGAGCAGATGGGACTTAACAGACCTTTTATCGTAAGATATTTTGACTGGCTGTTTGACTGCATCAGAGGTGACTTCGGAAGATCTTACAGTTATAACAGGACAGTAATAAGTATGATCGGTGATAAGCTGCCGATCACCGTGACACTGACAGTGATATCGATGCTGCTTGTTATCGCGGTTTCGATCCCGGTGGCAATTTTACTTGCAAAGCATATGGGAAGCCCTGCCGACAGGGCAGGATATATTTCAAACCAGGTATTGATGGCGATACCGTCATTTTTCCTTGGAATTCTTATAACATATATTTTCGGCCTCATTTTAAGACTATTTACACCGGGAGGCTATATTTCTTACAGACAGAGTTTTTTCGGTTTTATAGGATACCTGTTGGCTCCGTCCATCGCTATCGCCATACCAAAATGTGCAATGTCTGTTAAACTTTTGAGAAGTGCGATCCTGGAAGAGTGGAACAAGGACTATGTTCGTACGGCTTACAGCAGAGGAAATTCCACCATGCAGGTCATGTACAGACATGTACTTAAGAACGCACTGATCCCTCTTATCACTTTCTGGGGCATGGCTGTTGCCGATATGATAGCAGGCTCCATCGTAGTTGAGCAGGTTTTCAATATCCCGGGCTTGGGAAGGATACTGCTTACGTCTATTTCAAACAGAGATTATCCCGTGGTGGAGGCGATCATAGTCCTCATTGCGGTTGTAGTAATAGTCATGAATCTGATCGTGGATATACTTTACAGATGTATTGATCCGAGGATAAGCAAATAATATGCCTGTGATAAAAAGTATAAAAAAGATTTTTCAAAAATATCATGGATTCAATTTCAACGCAGGCCTGATCATTACGGGCGTTATCTTTATCATAGCTTTGGTTGGATGCTTTTATACGCCTTATGAACCTACTGCCATGAATGTATCCATCAGAAATACGGCGCCTTCACTGGCTCATATATTCGGATGTGATGACAGTGGCAGAGATGTATTCAGTCGTGTAATGGAGGGGATCAGAAATACATTTTTTATCTCCACCATGACAGTTCTGATCGGATCAGGATTCGGTATCATACTTGGTGCTGCCGCCGGATATTACGGCGGAAAATTCGATGAGATCCTGATGCGTATCAATGATGCTCTTTTTGCATTTCCAAGCGTTCTTCTTGCGTTGGTAATAGTGTCATTGCTTGGTCCCGGTTTCTTTAATGTGACAGTAGCACTTGGAATTGCCTTTATTCCGAGTTTTGCAAGAATAGTCAGATCCGGATTCAAGTCTCAGGTTAATATGGATTATGTTCAAAGTGCCAGATTAATGGGAGCGGGGGATCTTAGGATAATATTTGTTCACATACTCCCAAATATCCTGCCGGTACTTATGAGCTCGGTAATGATAGGATTCAATAATGCCGTTCTCGCAGAGGCGGGACTCAGTTATCTCGGAATAGGCGTACAGCCACCCAGGGCATCTTTGGGACTCATGCTCAAAGACGGACAGGCACTGCTTGCAACCGCTCCCTGGAATGCTTTATTCCCGGGACTTGTGATAGTACTTATGGTACTGGGATTTGCACTTTTATCGGAAGGAATATCAGAGGCCGCATAAATGCTTTTAGATATAAAAAATCTTACAATCGAATTTCATGATCATGACAGACCGGAGAGAGTTGTGGAAGATGTTAATTTCTCTCTCGATAAAGGTGAGATCCTTGGTATTGTCGGAGAATCCGGTTCAGGAAAATCCATGACTGCCATGGCTGTTGCAGGTCTGCTTCCCCGAAAGAAGATGGAGAAATCGGGAGAGATATTGTTTGAGGGTAAGAATATACTTACGCTTCCGAGGCATGAACTCAGAGGGCTTCAGGGTGATGAGATATCCGTTATCTTTCAAGAACCAATGACGGCACTGAATCCTACAATGAAGATCGGAAAACAGGTGGAGGAAGCCCTTCTTCTTCACAGGCATATGAATGATGCAGAGAGAAAAGCAAAAGCTATGGAATGGCTGGGGAAAGTGGAACTGGATGATGCAGAACGTGTATATGAGGCTTATCCGCATGAACTTTCCGGCGGTATGAGACAGCGTGTCATGATAGCTGCGGCCATGGTTTCTGATCCGCAGATACTTATTGCCGATGAACCCACGACAGCACTTGATGTTACGGTTCAGTCGCAGATCATCAAATTGCTTTTAAAGATTAATAAGGCTGCCGGAGTTTCCATTCTCTTTATATCTCATGACCTGAGCCTTATAAAACAGATCACACATAATGTGATAGTTATGCAAAAGGGACGTATCGTGGAAAAGGGGGATACGGATGAGATCTTTATGAATCCTAAGGAAGAATATACGAAGAAGCTTATATCCAGTATTCCCACGGTGAAATTAAGGAAGTAAATGATGGCTGAAGATATTATTGTAAAAGGCAAAGATGTTACGGTATCATTTATAAATAAGATCGGGAACCGGAAAGAGAAGAAGACGGTTCTTGAAGGGCTTGATTTTGATGTTCAAAGGGGAGAGATACTGGGACTTGCCGGAGAAAGCGGGAGTGGAAAGTCTACTCTTGCGAAGGCGATACTTGGGATGGTGCCGTTAGAAAGAGGCAGTATCGAAAGTAAAGCGGAGAATCCCCAGATGATATTTCAGGATCCCTACAGTTCACTCAATCCTGCGAAGACCATATCATGGATAATGCAGGAACCGCTTAAACTCGGAAAGAAAAAATATACCGGAAGCGAGCGCCTTGCAAAAGTCGAGGAGATGCTTGGCGAGGTTGGACTTGATGCTGGATATATGCAAAGAAAACCGGGGGAACTCTCGGGAGGTCAGCGACAGAGGATATGCATAGGTACAGCGCTGATGCAGGCTCCGGAACTTCTTATTGCTGATGAACCGGTATCTGCGCTCGATGTGACTATACAGGCACAGGTCCTTGAGCTCATGAGGGAGATACACAGAAAGAAAAAGCTTACGATTCTTTTTATTTCACATGATCTTCGTACGATGTATAATTTTTGTGACAGGGTCATGATCCTGCAAAAAGGCAGGATAGTTGAATGCGGAAAAACCGAAGATATATACAGTGATCCGAAGGAACCCTATACCAGGTTGTTATTGGAAAGCGCAGGTATAGTGTAAAATAGTTCGTATTAAACGTTTCGGCATGGAGGATTCAAATGAAAGATTATTTCAAAAAATTCTACCCTACATTTTCGACGCCCGATACATATCATATAGATTTTTCAAGATTATATAAGATGGGCTACAGGGGAGTGATATTTGATATAGATAACACTCTTGTAGGTCATGATGCGCCTTCCGATTACAGATGTCAGGAACTTATCCGCAAGCTTAAAGCAATGGGTTTTAAGACTGTCATTGTTTCAAATAACGGAGAATCCAGAGTAAGCAAATTTGCAAAGGCAAATAACTGCACATACGTTTACAGAGCACTGAAGCCTTCCGGAATGGGATATATCAAAGCATTGGATAAGCTGGGGCTCGATAAGAGTCAGGTGATCTGTGTTGGTGACCAGCTGTTCACTGATATATGGGGAGCCAACAGAGCAGGTGTAGACAGCATACTGGTTGGAAGATTATTCAAGAAAGAAGCATTTCATATTTACATCAAGAGAGTGGTTGAGATCTTTGTACTCAGAAGATATTACAGACTGAGGAAAGAGAATGTCATTCCGGCTCCGACCATGAGGAATATCAATGACAAGAAATCTGCTTAACATAGACACTTCAACAAAGCTTGCGGGACTGATAGGACATCCTGTAGGCCATTCGCTTTCGCCCTATCTTCAGGGACGTCTTGCTTCCCATATGGGGATAAATATGGCATATCTCGGATTTGATGTTGAGCCGGGGACACTTAAAAGTATGATAAACGGCGGCCTGGCTATGAAAGCTGTTGGCTTTAATGTTACTGTTCCGTATAAGAAGGATGTTATGCAATATCTTTCAAGTATTGATCCGAAGGCTGAGAAGATCGGCGCGGTCAATACGCTTAAGCCTAAGTGCGGCAGTTTTGTGGGATATAATACGGATATGCCGGGATTTTGCAGAGCACTTAAATATGATGGCGTTGATGTTAAGGGAAAAAATGTGGTCATGATAGGAGCGGGCGGAGCAGCCAATGCGGTATTGTGCGGACTGCTGGAAGAAGGGGCCGCATTTGTTTTGGTTTTAAACAGAACGGTTTCAACTGCCGAGGCGCTTGCAGAGAGATTCAGGAGTGACTATCCGGGTCAGACCATTGAGACCTGGTCACTTTCGGACGATTATATTTCATTCATGAAGAAACCGGAATTTTCTGATAAGCCTTGGATCGCCATACAGTGCACAAGCGTCGGAATGCATCCGGATGATACAAATACTGCGATAAAGGATGATGAATTCTATAAGCTTACAGATACCGGATATGATGTGATCTTTAATCCTTCCGAGACTGAATTCATGAGGCGTGTGAAGGCCTGCGGAGGTAGAGCTTTTAACGGCCTTAAGATGCTTATCTTCCAGGGATTCAGATCATTCGAGATCTGGAATGACGTTATCGTTGATGATGAATTTGCAACGGAGCTGATTCCCGATATGGAAGAATTGTTGAGCAATAACTGATCATTGGAGATTTAGTATGAAGAGAACTATTATCTGCTTCGGAGATTCGAATACATGGGGATATGATCCTGCGGATGGTTCGCGTTTTGATGAGAATACCAGATGGCCCATGGTAATGCAGAACATTCTGGGCGATGATTATAAGGTTATCGAGGAAGGTCAGAATGGAAGGACCATAGCCTGTGAGGACCCCTGGGAGTGGGGGACAAAGCGCGGACTCGATTATGTCATACCGATGATAGAATCTCATAAGCCTTTTGATATGCTGATTATCATGCTTGGAAGCAATGATCTCAAGCGCAAGTTCGGACTCCCTGCACCGGATATCGCGGGAAGCCTGCAGAATATGCTGCTTAATATACGTGCTCATCTTGAATATCATCTCGGTATGAAGAAAGAGGATGTAAGGATACTTGTTGTGGCCCCGCCTTACTTAAAGGATGGTGTTACGGAGTCGGTTTTTGCGGATTTCTTTGACGGAGATTATTCGGTCAGACAGTCTAAAGAACTGGCGAAGTGGTATAAACTTGTTGCGGATCAGTTCGGATGCGAATTCTTTGATGCGGCAACAGTAGCCGAAGCCGGAGATACCGATTGTCTGCATCTCCTTAAAGAAGGTCATGCTGCATTGGGAGAAGCAGTTGCGAAGATTGTTAAAGAAAAGTATTGAAAAATAATTAAAAAAATTTAACTTATTTGCTTGACAAGTTCTTTTGTCAGTTGTATAACCGAAATGAGCAAATGCTACGAACAGAACAAGAGCTTATCTGAAACGGATCACAGAGAGCTGTCGGTTGGTGTAAGACAGTATCACGACTTTTAAGCTTATCCTCTGCGAGCAGTGCACCGAAAGCAGAATGACAAGTAGGTGTCACCGGTTTTCCACCGTTAAAAGGAAGCCTGATAAAAGTCAACCTGTACCTACAGGCACGGAGTCGGGAATGAGTGACCGGAGTTCCGGTAATCAAAGTGGTATCACGGATAATATTATTATTCGCCTTTGAGTTTGCAGTTTGATCTGCGGCTCGAAGGTTTTTTTATTTTCTGACATATGATAGATTCGAATGAATTTTTGAATAGTGCATTAAAAAGATACGAAGCAGCTTTCGATATTGAGAAGCCTTATGAGTTTCACGGCAGACTCTTTTGTGCTTATGCCCGTTTATCCGCAAGCAGTGAAAAATATGTTCTTGTGAAATCTGCAACGCTTTGGAGGACGGAAAGCTTCGAACATGTTTTCTTTGAAAAGTTAAAAACTCTTGATGGATCAAAGCTGGATGACATTCATTTGCTTATGGTTGACTATATGGAGCCCGAACTTGTAAGGGAGGGAAAGAAATATCCCGGAGAAGATCATATGGAAACCTTCCTGTCGTATGTGGCTGTATGTGAGAATAAGGTATCACCGGAGATTGCAGCAAAGATAAAGAGTTTTAAATTTGTAAAAAATTATATGTTTACATTCAGAGGCAGATGTGAAGCTCATCTGATCGTTGCAGATCTTGAAGAAAAAAAGATATATACAAATCGTTATGCAGGAAATATGTCCGCGATGTATGAAGAGATCTTAAACAGGAACCTTTAAATAAAGCGGACTTATCTCAAATATAAGCATTCTAACATTCAAAAAGGAGGCTAAAAAATGAATGCAGCAGTAATACTATTGGTTAGCATCGCAATCCTTGCATGCGGCTATGTCTTCTACGGAGGATGGCTTGCAAAAAAGTGGGGTATCGATCCTAAGAAAAAGACACCCGCTTTCGAGCATGAGGATGGAATGGACTATGTTCCCGCCAAGGCACCGGTTCTTATGGGACATCACTTTTCTTCAATAGCCGGAGCAGGCCCCATCAACGGACCTATACAGGCAGCGATTTTCGGATGGGTTCCGGTTCTTCTGTGGATCCTTATCGGCGGTATCTTTATGGGCGGTGTTCATGATTTCGGTGCTCTTTTTGCATCCATCAGAAATGACGGAAAATCCATCGGCGAAGTTATCGCAGATACAATGGGAGAAAAGACCAAGAAGATATTCCTGGCATTTGGTTATCTGACACTTTTACTTGTAGTAGCGGCATTCGGATCTATCGTTGCAAGTACTTTCGGTGTAACAAATATGGCGGGAGCACCCGTTAACGAAGCAGCTTACGAAGCCAATACTTCCACTGCAATGATATCATTGCTCTTTATCCTGCTTGCCATTGTATTTGGGCTGCTTGTTTACAGAGCACATATGCCCATCGGAATAGCCAGTGTTATAGGCGTTGTCGGAATAATCGGAATTACCGCTTTGGGACTTAATTTCCATCCTATTGCTCTTTCATATAAAACATGGATGATAGTTCTGGGCGCTTATATTGCGGTCGCATCGGTTACACCCGTATGGATTCTTCTTCAGCCGAGAGATTATCTTTCCAGTTTCCTTCTGTATTTTATGATCGCAGTTTCCGTGATCGGTATAATCGGCTGCGCACTCACAGGTAATGCCAGCATTGAGATGCCTGCTTTCCTTGGAAGTTTTACGGCACCTGCATCAAACGGACTTTTCGCAACAGGAACAATGTTCCCTGCGCTTTTTGTTACTATCGCCTGCGGTGCTATTTCCGGATTCCATTCTCTTGTATCGTCCGGAACAACATCAAAGCAGATATCCAGCGAGAAGGATGCCAAACCTGTGGCATACGGATCAATGCTCATTGAATGCGTTGTTGCGGTGATCTCTCTTTGTGCTGTTGGTTTTTGCTGGAACAAGATACAGGATGCCGCAGCTTCCGAGGGGGGCCTCGCCGGCGCAGGACTTGCTGCACCGACTGCTGTATTTGCAACAGGTGTTTCTCAGATGATAGGAACATTTGCAGGCGGCACAGACGGACAGGTTGCAAGGGTCATGTATAATATGCTGGTTCTTGCGGTATCAGTTTTCTGTCTTACATCCCTTGATACTGCTACACGTCTTGCAAGATATATGTTCCAGGAGTTCTGGCTTGCCAAGGGTGAACAGCCTGCAGACGCAAAGGGCGTAAAAAAGGTACTTGCCAATCCTTATTTCGCGACAGTACTTACGGTTGTTCTCGGTATCGCACTCGGACTTACGGGATATACTAAGATATGGCCGCTTTTCGGTGCAGCCAATCAGCTGCTTGCCGCTGTAGGACTTATTGCGGTATGTGCATGGCTTAAATCCATCGGACGTAATAATAAGATGTTCTATATCCCTATGGTGTTTATGCTCATAGTTGCTATCTCATCACTTATCCAGACCATAATTGCCAAGTGCAAGGTCATTGCGGATCCGGCAGGTGCTGATAAGGGTTGGATGGCTGCCCAGGGTGGTATTGCGGTACTGTTAGTTTTACTCGCCGTTACCATTTTTATCGATGCGGCTGCTACGATATTTAAGGCCGATAAGAAAAAGGATTCTGCGGAAGCAAAGTGATATGAGAATATAAGATTAATACAGATCTAAAAAAAGATCCGGGACTGCGACCAGCAGTTGCCGGATCTTTTTAAAGAGCATTTGATAAGAGTGATGCCCAACGTATAGTGATTATGCTATAATCACATTTAAGGGGAACGATAAATGAATACCTATTATAATAACGGGTATGATGTCGCTGCATTTTTCATATGCGTGTTTGCTTTTATCTATTTCTTCCAGGCACAGCATATCCGCAAACAACAGCACACGCTTTATCTATTTCTGTTGATATGCCTTCCGCTAACCTGTTTGGGAAATATTCTCGCCGGTGCTATCGCCGCAAACAGTACAGGCAGGTCGTATGAAGTTCTGCGTGCCAATTTCTTTATCTCATTTTATTTTGCCGCCAATTCACTGATCTATCCGCTTTTTACATTATATGTTCAATGCCTGAACGGTATTCTTTTGGATAAGAAAAAGAGTTATTATTTCAAGTTTCTTATCCCATTTTTTATAGGACTGATACTTGTAATACTCAACTTCCGTTACAAATTCATGTTTTATTATGATGATAATTGTGTTTACCACAGAGGAAAATACATGTACCTCATGTATTTCGCCGGCACATGGTATGTTCTTGAGATGCTGATATTACTTGTAGTCAACAAGGCATATATGCCTAAGCGAAAGGTTAAGTATCTGTTCCTTAGCATGCTGTATTCCGGTGTTGGATTTCTGGTTCAGCTTATGTTCAAGGAATTTCAGGTACAGCTTTTCGGTGAATCATTGACTGCCCTGGCACTTCTTATTACATGTGAAAATGAAGAGCAGGAAGTTGATACTGATACCAGACTATATAATTACAATACTTTTGTTGATGATTTTAATTCGGCTAAAGCAAAGGGTGACAGGTATTCCATAATCACGGTGGTGATCGCAAATACCGAGCAGTCTCTTTCCGATCTTTCACAATGGGAGTATGGTACGCTTTTAAGAAATATTGCATGGGAACTCAATGAGACCGGTACCGGTGTCAGGGTGTACAGATACGGGAGTGAAAAATTCGTACTGATGCCTGAAGAGTCGACTGTCTTTGACAGGGCTACAAAGACAGACCGGATCATCGAAAGGTTAACTGACCGCTTTTCACGTGAATGGAAGGTGGAAGATAAATCTGTTCTCATTAATGCTGTCATAACCGTTGCAAGGATGCCGGGAGAGATAGAAGGGCTGACCATAAAGGATCTGTTTTACAAGGGGAATCTCAATTTCAGTAAGAGCAATGTCATAGTAAGAAGATCCGAAGATCTGGAATCATTGCGTAACAGAGCGGAGATAAGGGATGCTGTCAGACGTGGTTGTAACTCGGGGGCGTTTAAAGTTTATTATCAGCCCATATGGTCAAAGAGTAAGGGCAAGGTTGTCAGCGCCGAAGCTCTCGTCAGATTATACGATCCTATCCTTGGCATGATCTGTCCCGATGATTTTATTGATGTCGCGGAAGAATCCGGACTTATCAATGATATCGGGAAAATAGTTTTGGAAAATGTCTGCAGATTTTATTCGGAAAAGCATCCTGACAGATACGGACTTAAGTGGATAGAAGTCAATGTCTCTCCTTATCAGCTGTCTGACCGTGAGCTGACAGATACATTCAGCAGTCTTCTTAAGGAATTTAATGTGCCTGTCTCATTTATCAATCTTGAGCTTACCGAAACCGCTGATTCAATGAGTGACGGCAGGATGAATGAGACGATCAAGGAACTAAGGGATTATGGTTTTACTTTTTCAATGGATGATTACGGAACAGGTTATTCAAATCTGTCCAGCCTGGTATCGGGTAATTATAAACTTGTAAAAGTTGATAAGTCCCTTCTCTGGAATGCGAATACACGTGATGGAGATGTGCTTCTTCATAAGGTGATGGAAATATTAAGATCCATGAATATCCAGATGCTTCAGGAAGGTGTTGAGACAAAAGAACAGCTGGACAAAGTCACAGGACTCGGCTGTGATCTGATACAGGGGTATTATTTTTCCAAGCCCGTTCCGGAGGAAGAATTTGTGGAGTATATAAAGAGTCAGTTATGATAAAGATAGAAAAAATAAGTGACCTCAAGATTAAAGAACTGGAAGTATATAAGGATCTCAATGAAGCCGAACTGAGGCATTATTATGAGCCGAAGGGAGGCATTTTTATTGCCGAGAGTATGAAGGTCATAAGAAGGGCTCTCGATGCCGGGATGCGGCCCGAATCTGTTCTTATGGAGAATAAGCTTGCAGAAGCAACTGAAGCAAAAGAGATACTGGATTTTATTCATGAGGATATAAATATATATGTTGCTGACAAAGACGTTCTTGAACAGATCACGGGATATAATCTGACCGGCGGAATGTTATGTGCAATGAAACGTCCGGTTCTTTCGGATCATAAAAGCTTTCTTGCAGATACTGAGAAATATAAAAAGATTGCAGTTCTTGAAAATGTTCAGAATCCCACTAATACCGGTGCTGTATTCAGGAGCGCTGCCGCTTTCGGCGTGGATGCTGTCTTGGTTACAAAAGGATGCAGCGATCCGTTAGAGAGACGTTCCATAAGAGTAAGCATGGGAACCGTATTTTCCATCCCCTGGACTTATTATTCTGAAAAAGATACAGACGTTGCAAGTGCGCTTAAATCACTTGGATTTACTACTGTTGCAATGGCACTTGCGGATGATGCAAAGAGTCTTGATGACCCTGTTTTGAAAAATGTGCCGCGTCTTGCCGTAATGATAGGAAATGAAGCTCACGGGTTGTCGGATGCCGTCCTTAAAAATGCCGATCATAAAGTGATCATACCCATGTCTAACGGTGTTGATTCATTGAATGCGGCTGCTGCAAGTGCTGTGGCATTCTGGGAGTTGATGAAAGCAAGATAACAGGTTGAAAAAACAGAACTGATGTTCTATAATTCACCTATGTCTTTTTATAGCGGAGAAAAATATTATAGGGATACTCCCATTGATTTTGGCGACGGCTCAGGCCACGGCAGATCTGCAAGCGAAGCTGCATGGGATTATGTAAGACCCGCTTCAACCGGAAGGGACACTTCCGGTTTTGGCTCGTTATTAAGCACGGAGAAGGAGAGCTCTGACAGTTTTCCTCCTGACACACCGGATGAGATCAGGGCTCTCTGGAAGGAGTGCAGGAGCGAGAGCGTATTCCTGTTAAGGAACGAGTCCTTTTACAGACAGGCACTGATGATGAAGGATTTTAAGGATGCCTACGAACCGGTTCCTTATTCAGCTCATTTTCCTGTTTTTGCGAATATGAAGATATCTCAGATGCGCAGCTACTTTTCCTTCAGAAGAGAAGCAAGGCGCAGTGTTTTTCTCAAAGTTTCTCCCGCATATATATATGTTTACGTATATGAGATCCTTTGCGGTATAGGTATACGCGATGACAGACAGGCGTATGATATGCTGGAAGAACTGGCTGATGCTTATAAAAATGAATATCCGGCTCTTTACGAAGATATTTGTCGCTGGATGAAAGACTACGCTGTATATCACGGCATGCAGGATGAGATAGATTCTTTTTTTGAGAAAGAGAAGATCTCCGATAAGAATATAGAGATCATCTTCTATCCGGAGAAATATGACAAAGAAAAGATTTTTGAAGCGGTATGTGAGTTCTCGGCATATAAGATCGACCGGTCGGTTTTTTACAGGAAGTATCCGGATACCGTTAAGATCGCTGTCGTTAAGACTGTTGATGTGATGAATGATTATTACCAAAGCCTGTGTAAGAGATCATTCTTTGAATACTGTTTTGGCTTGATGAAACAGAACCCATACAGGCCATTTAACGGCGCGGTATTTTATTCACCGGATAAGATAGGACAGGCGGAGATCCGTATTGATCCCGTGAGAGTATTCAGATGCAGGGAAGGTATCTGGACATTAAGCAGCTATAACGCGGCGGGAAAGAATAAAGCACTTGGTAATGTTTTGAGAAAGCTGGACAGGCAGCTCAGGATAGCTTACGGCTTTAGCAGAGAACTTAAGGACAATTCTCCTGATCCCCTCATGGATATATATATAAAGAAGGCCGTTGAGGCGACGAAGCAAGAGGAGTATATAGCAGAACATCCGCCCATAGAGGTGGATCTCTCGAAGCTTGAGGAGATCAGAAGCGATGCCGATGTGATAAGGGATGCACTTTTAACAGAAGAAGAAAGAGACGTAAGGAGTAACGAAGAAGTCTTTACACCGGAATCTGTCGGTGGATCCCATCCGAAGGCTAAAGCACCCTTTGAGGAGGAAAAGAGTCCGGATAATACTTCGGCTAATGCTTCGGATAATCCATTTACCGAAACAGAGATCTGTTTCCTTCGGCTTATATCTCAAAAGGGAGACTGGCGCGCATTCCTTAAGGAGAAGCATATCATGGAAGGAGTTATGGTTGATGCGGTGAATGCCAAATTTCTTGATATCATAGGCGACAGTGCCATAGAGGAATGTAACGGAGAGATGAGCATTATTCCCGATTACGAGGATGATGTAAGAGGATATATCTGAGTTTTATTTTTAGTGAAAGGTTTTACCATGGAAGAAGTTAAAAAAGTTCCGCGCAGGATAGCGCAGACTCTTATCAGTTCACTTAAAGGCGGTGTAGTTCCACGCATTGGTCTGCCGTATATAACGGTTGGAAGACGCAGGGAAGTGGAGGCTTTGCTTAAGGATATAGAGATGATCGAAGAAGGCGGCGCCTCTTTCAGGTTTATTGTAGGAAAGTATGGCGCGGGTAAATCATTTCTTCTTCAGTCCATACGTAATTATGCTATGGACAGGGATATGGTTGTTGTGGATGCTGACCTGTCTCCCGAGAGGCGTCTTCAGGGAAGCGGTGGTCAGGGACTTGCTACATACAGAGAGCTTATCGGAAATATGTCTGTCAAGACCAAGCCCGAGGGTGGCGCACTTACCATTGTATTGGACAGATGGATACAAACCGTTCAGTCGGAAGTGGCATCCGGAGAGGGCATATCACCGGATGATCCTTCATTTGAAGAGAAGACAGAGCAGCGTATATACGGTGTTATCAGGTCTATGAATGATATGGTACATGGTTTTGATTTCGCAAGAGTAATTTCCCTTTATTACAAGGCATATGTCAATGATGATGACGATACCAGAGCAAAAGCCATAAGGTGGTTGAGAGGTGAATACAGTACAAAATCCGAAGCCAAGGCAGATCTGGGAGTGACATCATATATTTCAGATGATGACTGGTATGAATATCTGAAACTTTTTGCCGGATTTTTCAGGAAAGCCGGATATAAAGGGATGCTTGTCTTCATAGATGAGCTGGTTAATATTTATAAAGTTCCCAACAGCATTACACGTCAGTATAACTATGAAAAGATCCTTACTATGTATAATGACGCCATGCAGGGAAAAGCGCATTTTATCGGTACGGTAATGTGCGGTACACCGCAGGCGATAGAGGACAGCAGACGTGGCGTATACAGTTATGAAGCTCTGCGATCAAGGCTTTCCGAGGGAAAGTTTGCAACTGCCGGAGTGCAGGATCTTCTTGCGCCTGTTATAAAGCTTGAACCGCTTACTGCCGAAGAAATGCTGGTTCTGACCGAGAAACTTGCAAATATTCATTCGGGACTTTACGGATATGAGGATATTCTTTCGGAGAGTGATCTTGCTGATTTTATACGTATCGAATATGGAAGGATAGGTGCTGATACTTCGATCACTCCACGTGAAGTCATCAGGGATTTTATAGAACTTTTAGATATCATATATCAGAATCCCGGTATGAAGCCGGCAGATCTTCTTGGATCAGAGAGATTTTCATATGCGAAGCCGGAGACAGGCAGTGGCGATAGTATGCCTTCAGATGATATGTTCGCGGAGTTTAAGCTCTAAAACTGCGAGGTACAGAATGGATATTTACAGACGGTATGCGCCGTTCATTCAGGAATTCATATACCGGAACAATTGGGAAAACCTTCGCGCTATTCAGGCTGCGGCGGGTGATGCAATATTCAATACGGAAGAAAATGTGCTTCTTTCGGCATCTACCGCATCGGGAAAGACCGAGGCGGCTTTTTTTCCGATTCTCACACTCCTGAACGAAGAACCTTCATCATCTATAGGTGTTTTATATATCGCTCCGTTAAAAGCTCTTATCAATGATCAGTTCGTCAGGCTCAATGACCTTTGTGAAGAAGCGATGATCCCTGTGTGGCACTGGCACGGAGATGTTTCTCCCGATAAGAAGCGAAAGATGGTTAAGAATCCCGAGGGGATCCTGCAGATCACGCCGGAGTCGCTGGAAGCAATGCTCATGCGAAGACACAGCGAGATCCCTAAGATATTCGGTGATCTTAAGTTTGTTGTAATTGATGAGATACATTCGTTCCTTCGCTCGGACAGAGGAGGACAGATGTTATGCCTGCTGGAACGACTCTCAAGGACTGCATCGGTCAATCCGAGACGTATAGGACTGTCCGCAACCATAGGAGACCCGGGACTGGTCGGAGAATTTCTGGCCGCAGGCACGGGAAGAGGAACTGTTATCCCGAGGATAGAAAGTTCCGGAGCCAATTGGCGCATCAATATGGAGCATTTTTACCTGACTGCTCCGCAGGCATCAGAAGATCCTGTAAAAAATAAAAATAACAGTCCTAAGGCTGAAGTGATCTCTGTTGAACCTGCGACCGATACTGCGCCAACTGCCGCAGACCCCGGAATGGGATATATATTTGAACATACCAGAGGAAAAAAGTGCCTGGTATTTTCCAATTCCAGAGAAGAATGTGAGGCGGTCACTCACGAACTCAGACAGTATTGCGAAGCAATGCATGAACCTGACAGATTCCTTATCCATCACGGTAATCTGTCAACATCATACAGAGAAAGCGCAGAAGACATCATCAAAGAAGAGGACAGTCTTGTAACGATATGTACTACTTCGACCCTGGAGCTTGGCATTGATATCGGAAGACTGGAAAGAGCATTTCAGATAGATGCACCGTTTACGGTATCTTCATTTTTGCAGCGAATGGGAAGAACCGGCAGAAGAGGCGCTCCTTCCGAGATGTGGTTTGTTATGCGTGAAGAGCATGCCGAGCAGAGAGCACTGCTTCCCGAGACCATACCATGGAAACTGTTGCAGGGTATCGCTTTGATCCAACTCTATATTGAAGAGAGGTGGGTTGAGCCTCCTAAGTCTGACAGATATCCCTACAGCCTTCTTTACCATCAGACCATGAGCACTCTTGCATCCGGCGGAGAGATGACACCTGCGGAACTTGCGGGCAGAGTGCTTACGCTTTCATATTTTAAGATGGTTTCACAGGATGATTTCCGAATGCTCCTTCATCATCTGATCGAGAAGGATCATATCCAGATGACCGAGCGGGGCGGGCTCATAGTAGGTCTTGAAGGTGAACGTGTAGTCAATAATTTTAAATTCTATGCCGTATTCCAGGACAATGAGGAATACAGTGTCCGCTGCGAATCGGAGGAACTGGGTACGCTTGTTGCACCACCGCCGGTCGGCGATAAGATTGCCATAGCGGGACATGTTTGGGTTGTTGAAGAAGTTGATCCAAAGAGACATCAGGTTTACTGCTCTCTTGTTAAAGGTAATGTTCCGGCATATTTCGGCGACGTTCCGGGCGATATACATACTAAGATCTTGTTACGCATGAAGGCGGTTTTGGAGGAGAAGAAAGATTATCCCTATCTTCTTACCAATGCAAAGGCGAGACTCTTGCAGGCCAGAGATACGTCCGCAAGGTCATTTGTAACCGCAAAACCGCTTGTTAATTTAGGCGGAAGGATGTATTGCATCTTCCCCTGGCTTGGGACATATTCTTTTCTTGCGATGGAACGATTTTTAAAGATCCGTTGTGCGGACAGGCTGGGGCTTAAAGGGTTCATTTCATTAAGACCGTATTATATGCAGTTTACAATGGCTGTTTCCGAAGATGAATTTTACAAGATCCTGTCCGAAGAGCTGGAGAAACCTATGGATCCCATGGAGTTTGTTTATCCCAAGGAAGTGCCGGTATTTGACAAGTATGATGATATGCTTCCGGAGGAACTGGTTAAGAAGGGGTTTGCCTACGGCGTTTTGAATATTGAAGAAATGAAAAGCCGTATAATGGAATGGTGTAAAGATAATATGTAAACTTGCACTTGATTTTGTGATATCAAGGTGCTACACTGATTAGCGTATAGAGGATGTTAAGTAAGAGAAGGTTCGCGCCTTCTCTTATTTGTTGTAAGAGTTGTTGTTAAGGACGGAGAGACACATATGTCTGCAAAAAAATATGAAGAGATCGCGGAAAATCTTGTAACTCCCATAACTGAGTCCATGGGGATTTCCGTATATGATGTGGAATACGTCAAGGAAGGCAGCGATCATTATCTCAGGATCTACATCGATAAACCGGGTGGAGTTAACATCAATGATTGCGAGGCTGTAAGCCGTGCTTTTTCAGAGAAGCTGGACGAAGCAGATCCCATTCCCGATGCATATATTATGGAAGTCAGCAGCCCGGGACTTGGCAGGACACTTAAGAAGGACAGGCACTTCGAGAAGAGTATCGGAGAAGATGTTGATATTAAGCTTTTCGAAGCTGTTGAAGGAGCAAAGGAACACAGCGGAGTACTGAAGTCTTTTGATAAAGAAACGGTGACCATCACCACTGAAGACGGAACCGATAAGTCTTTTTCGAGAAAAGGAATAGCATCGACGAGACTTAAGATTGATTTTTAAGAATAAACATCAGTACATTTAACACCAATATTTCCAGGAGGAAAAAGGAAAATGAACACAGAACTGAAGCAGGCACTTGATGTACTTGAAAGGGAGAAGGAGATTCCCAGAGAAAGTATTTTTGAGGCGATCAGCAATTCGCTTGTCACAGCATGCGGCAAGAAGTACAAGAGCTCGGACAATATCCGTGTCGATATCGACAGGGATGAGTGCGAGTTCCATGTTATCGCTACCAAGGAAGTAATAGAGCTTGCCGATGATGTAATGGATCCGGCTATCGAGATCAGCCTTGATGATGCAAAGAAGGTTGAGCCTGATGCAAAGCCCGGAGATATGGTTGAGATCGAGATCGATTCCAGAGAGTTCGGCCGTATCGCAACTCAGACTGCAAAGAGTGTTATCACACAGAGACTTCGTGAAGAAGAGCGCAATGTTATCTTTAATCAGTTTGCTGACAAGCGCAGAGAGGTTATCACAGGTGTGATACAGAGACGTGTAGGTAAGGGCTGGAGCGTTAATCTCGGAAGAACCGATGCGCTTCTTCCTGATTCCGAAACAGTTCCTTCGGAGCATCTTAAGTCCAACAGCCGTGTTAAGGTTTATGTTCTTGAGGTTCTTCCTACATCCAAGGGTTCCAGGATCACTGTTAGCCGTTCTCATCCCGATCTTGTAAAGCGCCTTTTTGAAGAGGAAGTTACAGAGATCAAAGACGGTACAGTTGAGATCATGAATATAGCAAGAGAACCGGGCAGCCGTACAAAGATCGCTGTTCTTTCTCACAATCCTAACGTTGATCCCGTAGGAGCATGTGTTGGTGTTAACGGTATCCGTGTTAATGCTATCGTTAATGAACTCTATGGTGAGAAGATAGATATCATATGCTGGGATGAGAACCCCGGAGAGCTTATCAAGAATGCGCTTTCACCTGCAAAGATCGTAAATGTATTCGCTGATCCCGAAGAGAAGAAGGCGAATGTTGTTGTTCCCGACAGCCAGCTTTCACTTGCTATCGGTAAGGCAGGACAGAATGCAAGACTTGCAGCGAAGCTTACAAATTATAAGATCGATATCAAGTCAGAGTCTCAGGCTAAGGATGCATTTGGATTCCGTATCGAGGACTATATGGACGGCGAGTACGAGGAGGGTGCTTATGAAGAAGCTCCTTCTTATGAAGAGGGCTACGAGGGTGAAGCTGTTGAAGGAGTTGAAGCAGCTGAAACTGCATCCGAGGATAATACAGAAAACTAAGAGTAAGGTTGCCTATGGCTAAGAAGATCCCGCAGCGGTCCTGTGCCGGCTGCGGAGCTGTAAAAGATAAAACTGAACTTATGCGTGTCATACGCACCCCGGATGGTCAGATAAGACTTGATCAAACGGGCAGAGCTGCAGGACGCGGTGCGTACGTGTGCCGGGATATTGCATGTCTGACAAAGCTCAGAAAGAAGAACGGGCTGGCAAGATCCTTCGGGATGGCCGTTCCGGAAGAGATTTATGATGCTTTGGAAAAGGAGTTTGAAGTTGACGCCAAATAAAATCCTTTCACTCCTTGGCATGGCGCAGAAGGCCGGTAAGATTTCCGGCGGAGCGTTTCAGGTCGAACAGAGTGTCAAAAGTAAAAAAGCAAGGTTGGTGATCATATCCGAAGATATGTCGGAACGATCGGCCAAACAATATAATGATATGTGTTCCTATCACAAGGTACCACTCGTAAAGTACGGAGATATGGAGTCTCTCGGACATGCGATAGGTAAGGAATACAGAGCGGCAGTAGCGGTTAATGATGCAGGATTTGCTGAGAGTCTGTTGAAGCTGATAAATGCATCGGATAATGGAGGTAGTCGGATTAATGGGTAGAAGGATCAGTTCATTTTCAAAGGAATGGAAAGACGGCAAGGGAGAGCAGCTTGCCAACAGTTTCGTGATAGAACTGTTAAAAAAGCATGGTGTGGACGGAAAGACTGCATCCAGCAATATATCCGATGAGGAAGCCGCAAGTATTATGCAGGATCTCAAGAATGCAGGATATACCTCCGGTGAAACCGCAGCATCTGCAGGCAAGCAGAAAGATGGAGCAAAGGAACAGACAAAGGGTGATCAGGACAGAAAGGATGCACCTGTTAAGAAGGATGCTCGCGCACCTAAGACTGAGGATAATCAGGTTAAGAAAGATGTTCAAAAGGCTGCTGCATCTAAAGATGCTCAGCCAAAGAAAAAGAAGATAATAATCGTTGCCGGAAACAATCCCGGTGGTCAGGGAAGACCTGCGGCAGGGCCTTCACGCGGACAGTCCGGAAATTTCTCGCGTGGACCTATCAAGCCCAGAGAGAATATGATAGACCGTGCCGGGGCGGCTGCACGTCGTGAAGAGACTGAGAGAGAACAGGCAGAAGCAGTTAAAGCTGCTGAGGAGAAGGCTGCAAATGCAGCAAAAGCTGAAGAGGCTTCCGTTCAGGCCGTAACTAAGCCTGCAGAGTCGGAAGCAGTCAGAGAAACAAGAGAGATCAGAAATGACAGACCTGAGAGAACAGACAGGCCGGAAAGATCTGAAAGGCCTCTGTCAGGTGACAGACCTGTCAGAAACTTTGATCAGAGAAATGATGGCGGTTTCAGATCTCAGGGACAGAGACGCCCTGCTGACGGAAACGGAAGACCTTTTGGTGGAAATCAGGGTGGAAGATCTCAAAATGGCCGTGGCGATGGAAGACCCTTTGGCGGCGGCCAGGGTGGAAGACCCGGAGCAGGAAGACCTTTCGGTGGAAATCAGGGTGGAAGACCATTTGGTGGAAATCAGGGAGGCGGAAGGCCCTTTGGCGGCGGTCAGGGCGGAAGACCCGGAGCAGGCAGACCGGAAGCTGCTCCTATTCCTCAGGAAACAAGAAGAGGAAAGCACTCTGAGAAGGATCGTGATCGTGAGAATCGCAGAGACTCCAGATATGATGATGAAGAGCGCGGACGCGATCGTAACAGCGCTGCCGGTAGATTTATCAAGCCTGTTGCGAAGAAGGTTGAAGAGCCTGAAGATGATATCAAGGTTATCAAGCTTCCTGAGACCATTACTATCAAAGAGTTTGCAGAGCGTATGCATATACAGCCTGCCGATATCGTTAAGAAACTCTTCTTACAGGGTGAGATGGTAACGGTAAACCAGGAGATCGATTTTGAAAAGGCTGAGCTTATCGCACTTGATTATGAGATCATGTGTGAGAAGGAAGAGAAGGTCGATGTTATCGCAGAGCTTCTTAAGGAAGAAGATGAGGATGAAAGCAAGATGCTTCAGCGTCCTCCCGTTATCTGTGTAATGGGTCACGTTGACCACGGTAAGACTTCGCTTCTTGATGCTATAAGAAAGACCAATGTTATCGAGCAGGAAGCCGGCGGTATCACTCAGAAGATCGGTGCTTATACAGTAAGTGTAGAAGGCAGGAAGATCACTTTCCTCGATACACCCGGACATGAAGCTTTTACGGCAATGCGTATGAGAGGTGCTAATGCAACTGATATAGCAGTACTTGTTGTTGCTGCTGATGACGGTGTAATGCCTCAGACCGTTGAAGCTATCAACCATGCAAAGGCTGCGGGAATTGAGCTTATTGTTGCGGTCAATAAGATCGATAAGCCCGGCGCAAATGTAGACAGAGTTAAGCAGGAGCTTACTGAATACGAACTTGTATCAGAGGACTGGGGCGGAACTACGGTATTCGTTCCGGTATCTGCTAAATCAGGTGAAGGAATTGATAAGCTTCTTGAAATGATACTTCTTACAGCGGATGTACTTGAGCTCAAGGCTAATCCCAACAGACGTGCGAGAGGTCTTGTAATAGAGGCGGAGCTTGATAAGGGACGTGGCCCTGTTGCCACTATCCTCGTGCAGAAGGGAACTCTTAAGATTGGTGATTTCGTATCAGCCGGAGCTTCTCACGGTAAAGTTCGTGCAATGATAGATGATAAGGGACGTCGTGTTAAGGAAGCCGGTCCGTCCACTCCCGTTGAGATACTGGGATTAAGTGATGTACCTAATGCAGGTGAAGTATTTATCTGTCATTCTAACGAGAAGGAAGCCAAGTCCTTCGCTGCTACCTTCATCACTCAGAATAAGGAGAAGAAGATCGCAGAGACTCGTTCCAAGATGTCTCTTACGGATCTCTTCGATAAGATCAAGGAAGGTACGTTAAAGGAGCTTAATCTTATCATCAAAGCTGATGTACAGGGATCGGTTGAGGCAGTTAAGCAGTCCCTCGAGAAACTTTCCAATGATGAAGTTATCGTTAAGGTCATCCACGGTGGCGTTGGTGCCATCAATGAATCCGATGTCGTACTTGCAAGTGCTTCAAATGCAATTATCATCGGTTTCGACGTAAGACCTGATGCTGTTGCTAAGCAGACTGCAGAACGCGAAGGCGTGGATATCAGACTGTATGATGTTATTTATAAGGCTATAGAAGATGTTGAAGGCGCCATGAAGGGTATGCTTGAGCCTGTATTCGAAGAAAAAGTCATCGGACATGCCGAAGTACGTCAGATCTTCAAGGCTTCTGCTATCGGTAATATCGCCGGTGCGTTCATTCTTGACGGATATATCCAGAGAGGATGTAAGGTACGTATCACACGTGAAGGTGAGCAGATCTTCGAAGGCCCTCTTGCTTCGCTTAAGCGTTTCAAGGATGATGTTAAGGAAGTAAAGGCCGGCTTTGAATGCGGACTTGTATTCGAAGGATTCGATAAGATGCAGGAACTTGATATGGTTGAAGCTTATATCATGGTTGAGGTTCCCAGAGAATGAGAAAAGACAGTATCAAAAATACAAGGATCAACTCTGAAGTGATGAAGATACTTGCGGAGCTTATAAGAAGCGAGATCAAAGATCCGAGAGTTCCGCAGTTCACATCCGTGACAGATGCTGTGGTGGCTCCTGATCTTAAGACCTGTAAGGTATGGGTCAGCTTCTTGTGTGATGAAGATCAGGAGAAGGATGCACTGAAAGGTCTCAAGAGTGCCGAAGGCTTTCTTAGAAGAGAGTTGGCAAGACAGCTTAATCTCAGAAATACTCCTGAACTCACGTTTGTTGCCGATCACTCTATTTCCTATGGAAATCACATGTCTTCAGTGATCGATCGTGTTGCAAAAGAAGATGCCGAGAGGCGCAAAAGCAGAGGGGAAACAGATGATGACGTTTGATCTTTTACAGGAAACAAAAGATGCAAAACGAATAGGTATCACCGGACACATAAAGCCGGACGGGGACTGTATAGGTTCCTGCCTGGCTCTTTTGCACTATTTGGAGTTATGCTATCCGGATAAGGAGTGTGAGGTATTTCTTGAGGATCCGGGGAGATCATTTAAGGATATCCCGCTCAGGGACAGGATCAATACAGATTATCCCGAGAGGGAACCTTTTGATGTCTTCATAGTCTGTGATACGAATAAAGAGCGTACAGGTGCTGCGCTTAAGTATTTTGAAAAGGCAAAGAAGACCATCAATATCGATCATCATGTAAGTAACAGCAACGGAACGGGAGATGTTAACCATGTTGTGCCGGGAATGTCATCCTGTGCGGAAGTGTTATATGATCTGATGGATAATACAAAGATCGACGCGGTGATGGCTGAGCTCATATATATGGCTATAGCTCATGATACCGGTGTGTTCCGTTTTTCAAATACAACACCGGATACGATGAGAAAGGCAGGATCTTTGCTTGAATTCGGATTTGATTTTCCGAAGCTTCTTGATGAGACATATTATGTAAAAACTTTTCTACAGAGCAGATTCCAGGCGCAGATAGTTCTTGAATCCAAGCGATATTTAAACGGGCAGGTGATCGTAGGAACTGCCGATAAGCGCATGATGGATCTGTTCGGAGCCGGCAAGGATGATACCGACGGAGCTGTCGGAGAGCTTAGAAATACAGAAGGTGTGGAATGTGCAATATTTATATACGAGAGGACTCCCGGGAGCTTTAAGGCAAGCCTCAGGGCATCTTCCGATAAAGTCAATGTTGCCCGGATCGCAGAGAAGTTTGGCGGCGGCGGACATGTAAGAGCTGCGGGATGCGAGTATGAAGGTGCTATGGAGGATATGATATATATGCTCCTTACGGAAGCGGCAGCGCAATTGGGAACGTAACAGATAATGTATCACGGAATAATAAATATATATAAAGAAGCAGGTTATACCTCATTCGATGTGGTAGCTAAGCTCAGAGGTATCCTGCATCAAAAGAAGATAGGACATACCGGAACGCTTGACCCGGATGCAGAGGGCGTGCTTCCGGTATGTTTGGGTAATGGGACAAAGCTTGTAGAAGATCTTACAGAGAAGACCAAGGTATACGAATGCGTGATGAAACTTGGCGTGGAGACTGACACTGAAGACATGAGCGGAAGCGTGCTTTCTTCAAAGCCCGTTACTTCATCCGAAGGCGAGATAAGAGAAGCTTGTCTTTCTTTTATCGGCGACTACGACCAGATACCGCCTATGTATTCGGCTATCAAGGTTAACGGCAGGAAGCTTTATGAGCTGGCACGTAATGGAGAAGAGATAGAACGCAAGGCGCGAGCGGTCCGTATCATCGATCTGGAAGTGACTGGGATAAGCAACGATGAAGTGACTATGACGGTCACCTGTTCAAGAGGAACTTATATCAGATCGCTTTGCAGGGATATAGGCAGAAAGCTGGGCTGTGGAGGGACAATGGCCCATCTCCTCAGGATTCGGAGCGGAGAGTTTTCAATGGATGAAAGCTATAAGCTTTCCGAGGTTGAAGCTATGTCCAAGGCAGGCAACGTCGATGATATCATCATACCTATAGAACATTTTTACTCTGAATATCCCTGTGCCCACGTGAAGAGTGCTGCGAAGAAGCTTATAGATAACGGCAATCCTCTTGCTTTATCTGATGTTGAAGAAGGTGATGCATTTGCAGAGGCACATCCGGACCGGATACGCGTCTTTAACGCAGAAGGAAGGTTTGCCGGAGTTTATTCTTATGATCAGATAAAAGGTAAATTTATGCCCGACAAGATGTTTTCTACTGATTAGAAAAGGTTATCAAAATAATGCGTATAATCACAAGTCTTGATGAACTTCATATAAATGAGCCTTCCGCGGTTGCGGTAGGTAAATTCGATGGGATCCATATAGGACACAAAAAAATAATCGATGAGATACTGGCCGCAAAAAATGACGGCCTTTTATCGGTAATTTTTACTTTTGATCCCGCACCTGAGATATTCTTTGGATTTCAGGATGCTACCGAACTGATGACGAAGCAGGAAAAACGCGATCATTTCGAAAAAGCCGGGATAGATGTTCTTATAGAGTATCCCATGAATCCCGTTACGGCAGCACTGGATCCCGAGGTATTTGTCAGAGAATATATATCCAAAAGGATGAATGCGTCACTTGTGGTAGCAGGATCCGATCTTTCCTTCGGAGCAAGAGGAAAGGGCGATTTTAATCTCCTCAATGCTCTTAAATCCGAGCTTGGATATGAGACCTTAAGGATAGAAAAGATACGTATGGACGGAGATATCGTAAGTTCTACACGTATCCGGTCTCTGGTTCAGGAAGGACGGATGGAGGAAGCGGCGAGACTTCTTGGCAGACCATATTCGTTTAAAGGTCTCATAAGACACGGGAAGCAGCTTGGACGAACCATAGGGATTCCCACAGCCAATATCATCCCGGAAGAAGGAAAGATACTTCCGCCCTACGGTGTATATCATGCAAGATGTATCCTTGACGGTTCCGAAGTTATGGCCGGCATAAGCAATATAGGCAAGAAACCTACAGTAAAAGATGATATGGCAGTAAATATAGAGACTTATCTTTTTGACTGGGATAAAGATATATACGGCTGCGGCCTGGAAGTTGAACTGTTACATTTTGAACGACCTGAGAGGAAGTTTGGAAGTGTAGAAGAATTAAAGGCTGCCATGCATGCTGACATAGAAAAACTCAGAGCAAAGAGTTATACGTCATTATGAAAAAATCCTCACCGCGCGGGTGAGGATAAATAAATGTCTTTATTTTACGGCAAAGAAGCCTGCCTGCAGATATGAGGTCCATAGTATATCAACCGATCTGAAACCGCATTTTTTCAATAGCTTTAAATGATCTTCTATAGTGATCGGATGTGTTTCAACGCCACGTCGTGATCTTTGCATTTCTATCTCTTCTTCGGATTTGCCGTGATCCCGCATAAACCCGAACCATCGGCGGAGTGCTGTTTCATCGCTTTGCGGCGATGACATCCTGATATTTTCGAAGGTAATAAAAATTCCCGATACTTTTAGCGCATCATAGCAGTGCCTGATGGCTTCTTCTCTTTGTTCCTCATTATAATAATGATGACTCTGAACTGCTGAAATGATATCAAAACACTCCCTGTATTCGATCTGATGGGAAGCGAGGTTTAAATATTCCACATCTTTCCCGGTAAGTTTTTCTTTAGCGATCTTTAACATGGACCCGGAGGGATCACAAAGAGTAAATCGGATCTTAGGGAGTTCTTCCAATGCCTGCAACGCCAATGTACCGGTGCCGCATCCGGTATCAAGCCATTTAGGTTCATCGATCCCGGCGTTCTTTACCAGATCGATTATCTGAACTGCGTATTCATTGTAATACGGAAGAGTATTTATAATATTACTGTCATATATTCCTGAATTGTATACTGATCTGTTATCCTGCATATTTATCTTTTTATCCTCCTGAAATGATCGTGATCTAAAAAATGCTCGATCGATATGTATGATAAAAGAGAATATTGATCAATGCAACCGGGAACAGTTGCCCTGACTGTTGAATCCGTATGGAGTATACGAGCATTATAGGGGCTGATATACATGCTTAAGGGAAATATACTTGCTTAAATCGAGCTTTTCATTTATATTTATTATCGTGCGTTTTTGGAAGCAGTATTTCTGCTGGCCGGTTTAAGAACTGACTGAAAAGAGGGAAAAATGGGTCTGAAAGAGATAATGTCACTTTGCGGAGGGCTTGGTCTGTTCCTCCTTGGAATGACGATCATGAGCGAGGGTATCGAGAAAGCAGCGGGTGCCAAGCTTCGTGGCATACTTGAAGTATTTACAACCAATCGCTTGACCGGAATGGTGGTCGGACTTATATTCACAGCGATAATGCAGTCATCTTCTGCGTGTACATCATTGGTTGTCAGTTTCGTTAACTCAGGTCTTATGAGTCTATATCAGGCTGCGGGAGTTATCTTCGGTGCCAATATCGGTACTACGGTCACATCACAGCTTGTCAGCTTTAATCTTTCTGCGTATGCTCCTATAATCCTTTTGCTGGGGGTAGTTACAGCCATGATCAGCAAGAAACAGATGGTGCAGCGTATCGCAGATATATTTGCCGGATTCGGTGTTTTGTTTTTAGGTATATCCACCATGTCATCCGGTATGAGCGAGATGAAGACATCGCCCCAGATAATCGGTATCCTTTCCGGACTTACAAATCCTTTTCTTGCAGTACTTACGGGACTTATCATCACTGCAATAGTTCAGAGTTCTTCCGTTACGGTTTCACTTACACTTCTCATGGCACAGCAGGGTCTTTTCAAAGACGCCAACGGTGATCCCAATGTTAACATCTGTCTCTTTATAATACTTGGATGTAATATCGGTGCATGTACCACTGCGCTCATCTCATCCCTTGCCGGAAAAAAAGATGCGAAGAGGGCGGCACTTATCCATCTGCTATTTAATATCATCGGAACAGTACTCATGTTCATCATATTTACCGTGGCCATGGATCCTATTTCCTCATGGCTCCATTCATTCTCAGGTGATGACGGTAGATTCGTTGCTAATGCACATACCATAATCAAGATATTCCAGGTATTGATATTGCTTCCGTTCTCTAACCAGATCGTTAAGCTTACCAATATCATCATTCCCGGTAACGATCAGAAAGTCGGATACAGAGATACATTCCAGCTTAAGTACATCGGTGACAAGGTCATCTTCAATCCCTCAACAGCTGTTGTCGACGGCTTGAAGGAACTTGAGAGAATGGCATCTCTTGCAAGCGATAATCTTAACCGTGCCATGAACGCTCTCATCACGCTTGATGAGGATGATATCAAAGAAGTTCATGAGATGGAGGAGAATATCAACTTTCTTAACAGATCCATTACGGCTTATCTTATCAAGATAAATCAGTCTCCGCTTCCTATCGAAGATTTACAGGGACTGGGTTCTCTTTTCCATGTTGCCAATGATATAGAGAGAATCGGTGATCACGCGGAGAATATCGCCGAGTTTGCAGAGAGAAGGAAGAATGCAGGCGCTTCATTCAGCGATGAAGCAATAGCTGAGATGACAGAGATGCTCAATCTGGTTAATAATCTTATGCAGAAGTCCATCAAAGTAATTGTCGGAACCGAGTCTCCCGATTACATCGATCAGCTTTCCGCTATGGAGGATAAGATCGATGATATGGAGAAGAAGGTTCAGCAGAACCATATTGACCGTCTGACCAGACAGGAATGCTCGCCTGAAGCGGGAATGATCTTTTCTGACGTGGCAACCGCACTTGAACGTGTGGGGGACCATGCATTTAACATCGCGGTATACATAATCAAGAGAGATAATTCAGTCGCATGAAAAAAAACAAATTGACCTACGGGGCATTCATTGCCCTGGTCTCTATTATCTGTATCATATTTATAGTTATCCTCGGTAAAGCAGTTTCTACGGAGGATGGATCCGTTTCTTCCGGATCGGCGGCCGTATCGGGTGATCAGCCCGGAACAACGGTGGTCGATCTGTCGGTATTACAGACTTTAAGCAGAAATGCCGCTGTGGGTGTAGGTTCTTTTTATGATGAAGAAGAAGGTATCCTTCCGACAGCAGGATTTGAGAAAAATGTATCACTTATCGTTGCGAGACAGGATGCTATAGAAGATGAGATCAGTTATTGGGGATACAGCAATCTCGGTATCGCTGTAGTAGACAATCATCTCAATATCAGAGAAACACCTGTTGACGGCAAGCTGGTGGGCAAGATGCCCAACGGAGCGGCATGTGAGATCCTTGATGTGGATGAAGAAGGCTGGGCACATATCAAATCAGGGAAGGTTGAGGGATATGTAAGTACAGAATATCTTCTTACAGGAGCTGCCGGCCTTTCTAAAGCAAGAGAAGTGATTCAGACTATGGCTGAAGTAAATACCACTTCGCTCCGTGTCAGGGAACAGCCCAATACGGATGCCCCTGTAATAACACTTATCCCCAGGGGAGAGGAAGTGCTGGTTACCGGTTATGCGGATGGCTGGGTTCAGTTTGAACTGGATGATGAACTTGCTTATGTTTCATCAGACTATGTGACTATAGAAGAAAAGCTTTCAACAGCCATAACCATGAAGGAGCTGTATTACGGTTCCGGAATATCGGATACAAGAGTCAATCTTGTGGAATATGCAAAGAAGTTCGTGGGAAATCCTTATGTATGGGGAGGGACATCTCTTACAAAGGGATGTGACTGCTCGGGATTCGTTCTCAGCGTATATAAGAACATTGCAGGAATAAGCCTTCCTCATCATGCGGCCTCGCAGGCTACAAAAGGAAAGGTTGTCACTGCATCCACGATCCGTCCCGGAGATCTGATCTTCTATTCGAAAGGCGGAAAGATAAATCATGTGGGCATCTATATCGGCAACGGACAGGTGTGTCATGCATCCAGTCCAAAGACCGGAATCAAGATCTCCAGCATGTACTATCGAACACCGGCAAAAATGGTAAGTCTGCTTGATTGATAATTCGGTTTACAAATAATTACTGCCGTGTTATAATCAGCAATTGTGTGGGCAAAAAGCTCATATTACGTTAACCTGACCGAGTCTGAGAAAACAGAGTTCCTGACCGTTTTCCCGGATACGGCCGAATCATTAACAGGAGGAAAAAGGAAATGATTTCAGCAGAAAAGAAACAGGCAATCATGAAAGAGTACGCTCGTACAGAGGGAGATACAGGTTCACCCGAGGTACAGATCGCAGTTCTTTCAGCAAGGATCGAGGAGCTTACAGCTCATCTTAAGAATCATGCAAATGATCATCATTCAAGACGTGGTATGTACCAGATGATCGGTCGCAGAAGAGGTCTTCTTAACTACCTTCAGAAGGTTGATATCGAGAGATATCGTGCAATCGTAGAGAAGCTCGGACTCAGAAAATAATTTTCATGTAATTTAGTCGGCTGGCGGAAAGAGTAATCTTTCTGTCAGCTGGCTTTTTTAGGGAGAAGTATTCTGCGAGACCACTGAAAAATCCATTAAGATAACGGGCTTTTCAGTGTTTTCGGGTTACTTCTTCCTTAGAAGACAAAAGAAAAAGGAGGAGTACAAATGTTTAAGACTTACAGTATTGAAGTTGGCGGCAGAACACTTTCCGTTGATATCGGAAGAGTTTCAGCCCAGGCAAACGGTGCTGCTTTCATGCACTACGGTGATACCACAGTGCTTTCAACAGCAACAGCATCGGAGAAGCCCCGTGACGGGATCGATTTCTTTCCGCTTTCGGTTGAGTATGAGGAGAAGTTCTACTCTGTAGGAAAGCTTCCCGGAGGATTCAACAAGCGCGAGGGTAAGGCATCTGAGAATGCGGTTCTTACAAGCCGTGTTATCGACAGACCCATGAGACCGCTTTTCCCCAAGGATTACAGAAATGATGTAACACTCAACAACCTTGTAATGAGCGTTGATACTAACTGCAGACCTGAGCTTGTTGCTATGCTGGGTTCAGCTATCGCTACAAGTATCTCTGATATTCCTTTCGACGGTCCCTGCTCAACAACGCAGGTTGGACTTGACGAGAACGGTAACTTCATCATCAACCCCGGACAGGAAGCATGGGATAAGGGAGACCTTAAACTCACTGTTGCTTCTACATCCAAGAAGGTTATCATGATCGAGGCCGGTGCAAACGAGATACCCGAGTCAAAGATGATCGAAGCTATCTACATGGCTCATGAAGAGAACCAGAAGATCATCGCATGGATCAATCAGATCGTTGCAGAGGCAGGTAAGGCTAAGCATTCATACGTAAGCTATGCTGTACCTGAGGAAATGTTCGAAGCAATGAAGAAGGTTACATCTCCCGAAGAGATGGAAGTTGCCGTATTCACTGATGAGAAGCAGGTAAGAGAAGCTAACATCTCTGCTATCCGCGATAAGATGGCTGAAGCTTTTGCAGATAACGAGACATATCTTGCAAAGCTTGATGAGGCTCTTTACCAGTATCAGAAGAAGGTTGTTCGTAAGATGATCCTCAAGGATCACAAGCGTCCTGACGGAAGAGAGATCACACAGATCAGACCTCTTGCAGCAGAAGTTGATCTTATTCCAAGAGTTCACGGTTCTGCAATGTTTACAAGAGGACAGACACAGATCTGCGATGTTGTAACACTTGCACCTCTTTCAGAGGCGCAGAAGATTGAAGGTCTTGATGAATTCGTTAAGACCAAGAGATATATCCACCAGTACAACTTCCCTGCTTATTCGGTAGGTGAGACAAAGGTTTCAAGAGGACCCGGAAGAAGAGAGATTGGTCACGGTGCACTTGCAGAGAGAGCGCTGCTTCCCGTACTTCCTTCTGAAGAGGAGTTCCCTTATGCTATCAGAGCCGTATCCGAGACATTCGAATCCAACGGTTCCACATCAATGGCATCAACCTGTGCATCATGTATGTCACTTATGGCTGCCGGTGTTCCTATCAAGAAGATGGTTGCAGGTATCAGCTGCGGTCTTGTAACAGGCGAGACAGACGAAGATTTCGTTCTTCTTACAGATATCCAGGGACTCGAAGATTTCTTTGGCGATATGGACTTCAAGGTTACAGGTACAACAGACGGTATCACAGCTATCCAGATGGATATCAAGATCCACGGACTTACACGACAGATCGTTGAAGGTGCTATCGCAAGATGCCGTGATGCAAGACTCTTCATCATGGAGAACTGCATGAAGAAGGCTATTGCCGAGCCCAGAAAAGAAGTTAATGCATATGCACCCAAGATCATCCGCATGCAGATCGATCCCGATAAGATCGGCGATGTAGTAGGTCAGCGCGGAAAGACCATCAACGAGATCATCGGACGCACAGGCGTTAAGATCGATATCGATGATACAGGTGCTGTAAGCGTATGCGGTACAGATAAGGATGCTATGGCTGAGGCTAAGAGAATGGTTGAGACCATAGTTACAGATTTCGAAGCCGGTCAGATCTTCTCCGGTAAAGTTGTCTCCATTAAGGAATTCGGATGCTTTGTTGAATTCGCACCCGGCAAGGAAGGTATGGTTCATATCTCAAGGATTGCCGATCACAGAGTTGACAAGGTTGAAGATGTTCTTAAGATCGGTGATGAAGTTAAGGTTGTATGCCTTGGCAAGGATAAGATGGGACGTATGAGCTTCTCCATCAAGGACTGCCCTCAGGACTGATAAGTATTTAAGTTGAACTGGCGTGCCGGGAAGTATCCCGGCACTTGATAAAACGGAAGGAGTAAACCATATGAAATGCCCGTTCTGTGCACATGAAAATACGCGCGTTGTTGATTCAAGACCTGCTGAGGACAATACTTCCATCAGGCGCAGACGTATTTGCGATGAGTGCGGCAAGAGGTTTACAACATATGAGAAGGTTGAGACCATCCCTCTTATCATCATCAAGAAGGATAATGTCCGTGAAACCTACAACAGAAAGAAGATAGAGGCAGGTATTCTGCGTGCATGTCACAAGAGACCTGTAAGCGCAGCGCAGATCGAGAAGCTTGTTGATGAGATAGAGAATGATATCTTCAAGCTTGAAGACAAGGAGATATCCAGTTCTGTGATCGGTGAGATTGTTATGCAGAAGCTTAAGGATATCGATGCGGTTGCTTATGTTAGATTCGCTTCCGTTTACAGAGAGTTCAAGGATGTTAATACATTCATGGATGAGCTTAAGAAAATGATGCTCGGTAAATAATACTACTTTTATGATCTCCCGCTTAATGCGGGGGATTTTTTATTGATCATCTGCTAAAATATAAACGTATTATGTATGTAAAGTTCTGAATAACTACAACTATAGAGATCAAGGATGATGAGATATGGCTGAGAATGATAAGAAGAACTTAAAAGAGAATATCGTCGGAGAGGCAGTTGATAATTACAAGAATACTGTTCGCATTGAGCAGGGTTTCTTTTCTTACAAGAGCAGTGACGAAGCTAAGCTTGCTGCTTCCGAGGCGGATGCGATAGGCAAACTTAACGGCAAGATCGATTATAACAGGCCGCAGACGGTTCATATCCTCTATGACAAGATCATTGATCAGAACATGCTACACAGCCCGGAGGGAACTACCTTTCTTATAGAGCTTCGTACTTATCTTGAAGACAATCTGTCTGCTCTTGACCATCCCATAAAAGGCATTCCTTCTGAAAAATTTAATGATCCCGATGCAGAGAGAAAGGGCAAGCTCAAGGGAAAACTTATAACCGTTGCTGATGCGGAGAAAAGACTTGACCGTATCAGAAACGCAAGAAAAAGAGATGCGGAGAATTTCAGGAAGAGCAAGCTTACCAGAGATATAATCATAGTTTTTCTCGCTGCCTGCATCCTTGCAATGCTTGTTATCAGTGGACTCAGCGATACACCAAGTATCCTGAATTACGAGAATGAGCTGCAGGATAAATATGCAGATTGGGAGACGGAACTTAACGAGCGTGAGTCTGCAGTGCGTGCCAAAGAAAAAGAGCTTGGCATAACAAGTCGCGAATAAATCACAGAAAGTACATATTTTTCTGCTATATTGATGGTTGATGGAGGAAGTTTCTAATGGACAAACCTGTGATCTTAGTCGTTGACGATGAGAGTAGAATGAGGAAGCTTGTAAAAGACTTCCTGACCAGGAGCGGATATGCCGTTGTCGAAGCAGAAGACGGAAGCGAAGCTCTTGAAAAATTTTATCAGAATAAATCCATTTCACTTATCATACTTGATGTTATGATGCCCAAACTTGACGGGTGGGAAGTTTGCAGGGAGATACGTAAAAGCTCTCGTATTCCGATCATAATGCTGACAGCGAAGGCCGAAGAGATGGATGAGCTTATGGGCTTCGAACTTGGTGTTGATGAATATATTTCCAAACCTTTTTCACCAAAGATCCTTGTTGCAAGAGTTGAGGCTATTCTCAGAAGAGCAGGTGCGGATGCCTCTGCTGATAAAGTTAAGGCCGGTGCGATCATCGTAGATAAGGCGGCACACGTTGTTTATGTTGACGGAAAGCCTGTAGAGCTTAGCTACAAAGAATTTGAGCTTCTTTCATATTTTATCGATAATGAGGGATTAGCCCTTTCAAGAGAAAAGATCTTGAGCAGCGTTTGGAACTATGATTATTTCGGCGATGCCAGGACCATAGATACACATGTCAAGAAATTAAGGAGCAAGCTCGGTAACAGAGGCAATTACATACATACGATATGGGGCCTCGGATATAAATTTGATTCAAAGGACAGTACGCCTGATGCGCAAGGACAGGAGTAAAACCATATCATTAAGTCTGGAGATCACTCTCCTTTTTATCGGACTTACACTTTTCACATTTTTAGTGTGCTGGGTACTGAACTATACACTTTCGGGAAAATTCTATACTTATTCCAAAGAACAGAAGATTAAAGAGGTCTATGAAGAACTCGAGACAGAGTTTGATCATGACGGGATCAGATCGGAAAGATTTGCATCACGTATGATCTACCTCTGTAATATAAATAATATGGACCTGGTCATCTCTGATTCCGAATCGAATACTATCTATTCGACCATATGGGATGCGACTCCTGTAACAGAACAGTTGCATGAGATCATTTTTACAGCCAGGAACAAATCGAAGGATATCATAGAGGAGTCAGATAATTATACTATCGCCATCGTCCATGACTATTACATGCAGGGCGATTATATTGTAATGTGGGGAAATCTCGATGCAGATCATTTCTTTGTGATAAGGACCCCGTTGGAAAGTGTAAGAGAAAATGCAAAGCTTTCCAATGTGTTCCTGCTTTATGTGGGAATATTCTCGGTAATATTGTCCTGCCTTATCGTATGTGTTGTTTCTGTGAAAGTCAGTAAGCCTATCAAAGAACTGTCCGAGATAGCGAGAGAAGCCAGTGAGCTTAGATTCGAGAAGAAATTTAAAGCAAGAGGTGCATGTGAGATAACAATGCTCGGAAGGGATATCAATATCATGTCCGAGAAATTAAAGAGCACAATATCCGATCTTAAGAGCGTTAATCTTGAGCTTCAAAAGGATGTTGCAGAGAGGGATCTTGCTGATAAGAGACGCGCTGAATTTATCTCTGATATCTCCCATGAACTCAAGACTCCTATCGCACTGATACAGGGGTATGCGGAAGGACTTAAGGAAGGCATCATCGAAGATAAGGAGAACAGGGATTACTATTGCGAGGTTATAGTTGATGAGACGCAGAAGATGAACCGGCTTGTAAAGAGGCTTATCCTTCTAAATCAGGTTGAAAGCGGCGCTGATGCCATGACTATGGAACGTTTTGATCTGAATGCGCTTATATCCAACTGCATTCACTCTTATGCGCTTCTTACTGATGAGCACGGGATAAAAGTGTTATTCGACAATACTCCCGGACTGTATGTATGGGCAGACGAATATCAGACCGAGGAAGTCTTCAGAAATTATTTCAGTAATGCGGCTCATTATTGCAAGGGAGAGAAGGAGATCCGTATACGTTCGGAAGTGACGGAAGGACATGTAAAGATCGGTGTCTTCAATACAGGTGATCCTATCCCGGAGGAGCATATGGGTAAACTGTGGGATAAATTCTATAAGGTTGATAAGTCCAGATCCAGAGAATACGGAGGAAGCGGACTTGGGCTATCCATAGTTAAAGCGATAATGGATTCCATGAACGGAACTTACGGTGTGACCAATTATGATGACGGAGTGGAATTTTGGTTTGAGCTTGAGACGAAATGATAATGATGATAAAATTATCACATATGAAAAAGAAAAACATTAAAACAATTTCTTTTTTAACGATCATATCAGCTGCTTTTCTGAGCGGCTGCACTACCAATGCTATCCCCGACCTGCCTGAAAAAGATATGAAGCAGGTGGAGGAATATGCGGCAGGTCTTCTTTTGGAGAATGCCACAGATCATAAATCCACTCTTGTTTCAGACGAAGAAATAGCAGATGCTTTGGAAGATGCCAAACGTAAAGCGGAGCTTCGTGAACGTGCCGAAGAGATGCGCAGGCAGGAGCAGGAATCCAAGGAAAATAAACAGGATAATGACGATCAAGACGGCGGAGGTTCTTCCGACCCTGTTACTGCAGAACCTGTTTATACGGATATAGATGATTTTCTGGGGGTCGATGGTATTGAGATAGATTATTCCGGATATCAGATCTGCGAACAGTATCCCGAACAGACGGAATCCGATGACTGGCAGGGAGTGGCTAAAGCTACTGCGGGATGTAAATTTGTAGTTTTTAAATTTGATGTGAGCAATGATTCGGATTCGCCTGTTTATTTAGATATGGCTTCCGTTGATGTACACTTTGGATTCAGATTCAATGAACAGGTTTCCAAGTCTGCACTGACAACGCTTCTTTTAAACGATCTGGCTATGTATCGAGGTGAGATTCAGCCCGGAGATACGGAACTGGTTCTTTTGTCTGAAATGACAGCATCTGAGGCTGACAACTTACAGTCGGCTGTGCTGATTATGAGATTGGATGATCAGCGCACGGAAAACACGCTTTTTTCGTCACAGTGACGTAAAAAAGATAGACTTTTATATGTTTTTTTATTATAATTATCCAAGATAGTTTTGAATTAAGAGAGGGTTTCCTGATTACAGGATTTCTTCAGGAGCAGGGGTTGTAAGGCGCAAAAATCATTACAGAGGTGGCGGGTTATGGATACTAAGATTTTACTTGAAAACGGAACGAATGAATTAGAGATTCTTGAATTCACGCTTGCGGGAAATTCTTATGGTATTAATGTTGCAAAGATCCGTGAGATTATTCCCTATCAGGCAGTTACACCGGTGCCCAATGCGCATCCTTCGGTTGAAGGTGTGTTTATGCCGCGTGATCAGATGATCACGGCTATCGATCTTAAGAATTGTCTTCAGAGAGGTCAGTCCGAACCTCACGGACTTTTTATAATCACGAATTTCAATCTTTTGAATATTGCATTCCACGTTGATACGGTTATAGGTATCCATCGTGTTTCCTGGACAGAGATCATCAAGCCTGATACAACCATTTCCAGTACGGAAGACGGTATATCCACAGGTATCATCAAGAAGAACGGGAAGCTTATCATCATCCTCGACTTTGAGAAGATAGTTACGGATATCAATCCCGAGACCGGACTCAAGGTTGCCGAGATCGATGAGATGGGTGCACGTTCAAGGAATAATACACCGATTTTGATCGCAGAGGATTCTGCACTTCTTAACAAACTCATTGTTGAAAGTCTCAGACGTGCAGGCTATGTAAATACAACTCATACTGAGAACGGACAGCAGGCGTGGGATCAGCTCACACTTTGGAAAAGTGCGGGCACCATTGAAAAGAATTGCCAGTGCGTTATCACTGATATCGAGATGCCTCAGATGGATGGACACAGGCTTACAAAGCTTATCAAAGATGATGACGATCTTAAGCATATCCCGGTCATCATTTTCTCGTCTCTGATTAATACAGAGATGCGTCGCAAGGGCGAACAGCTTGGTGCTGATGCTCAGCTTACAAAACCCGAGATCGGTAATCTTGTAAGAACAATAGATCAGGTTTTGGACATCAGTTCCAAAGGCGATGAGTGATCAGTTTAAAGTTGGATTATCAAATAAGTCAAAAACCGGGACATGATAAAGCCCCGGTTTTTAATCTTTTAAAATATGAGCGCAGAAGAAGAATATCTTGACAGGTTGCTTGCTCAGGCAATGCAACCCAAAAAATCAAATAACGAAACAGGTGCCGCAGCCGAAAAAGTTATCATTGCTGAGGTTCCTGTTTCGGTGTCCTCGGGGGAAAATTCAGATAAGATCCGTGGCTCGAAGAAAGAGAATGATATCTTTAACGGAAAGTCGAAGGGAAACAAGGATTTTTCGCTGGATGATGTGGATGCGGAACAGCTTGCAAAAGAAATAGCTGATTTTGAGGCTGACGCCGATGAGAGTATCTTACCCGGTATCACTGATGCCGGTGAAGATGTGAATACAGAAGCTGATTTAAACGATGAAGCGGCAGAACATGAAACAGCAATTGAGGGATCCTCAAATGCTGAAGCTTTAACGGAGGACTCCCCGGATGTTGGACAGGATCAGGCCGGTGACAGCCTTTCTGCGGGACCTGTTAAAGAAGAGTTCTCAGAAGAAGCACTTCTTGCCGCCCTTAATGAGACCGGCCCGTCAGGTGGCGCAGACAGTCTCACAAAAGATGATATTTCCGGAGTCGAAGATCTGCTCACAGATCTCGATATGGCAATGAGCGAAGAAAATGACGCTGTATCCGATACTGATATAGCTGCACTTGCGGGAATGCTTCCCGATACGGATCTGTTGGGCGATGATCTGTCTGTCGATACAACAAATGACTCCGGTTCTGCGGAGACAGAGTCGGTTCATGCCGAGATGCCTGATATAGCCGGCATGGATGAAATAGATGGATTAGATGCTGTAGATGCAGAGTCGATAGATGATGCTGCGAAGGCAGATCTTGGTGCAGATCTCGATGCATTGGCAGGCTTAGATGCCTTGGATGCTATGAACGCAATGGATGGCGAGGCTTCAGACACCGGTTCTGCGGAGACAGAGTCGGTTCATGCTGAGATGCCTGATATAGCCGGCATGGATGAAATAGATGGATTAGATGCTGTAGATGCAGAGTCGATAGATGATGCTGCGAAGGCAGATCTTGATGCAGATCTCGATGCATTGGCAGGCTTAGATGCCTTGGATGCTATGAACGCAATGGATGGCGAGGCAATGGATGCCGATTCTCCTGATATCGGTTCACCGGATCAGTCAGATGAATTGGATATGAATGAGTTTTCCGATGCCAGCGATATGGGTGATCTTGCATCCATGGATCTGGAAGATATTGAATCACGTCTCGCAGAAGCCGAAGCTGCTGGCAACGAAGAGATACAGGTTCCCGGTGCGGACGGGGATATAACAGATATCATCGGTGCAATGGAAGGTGTAGATCCCGGCCTGGATGATATCAAGTCCGTGCTTGATAAGTCTGATCAGAATATTGCTGTTGATGCCGCATTATTTGATGAGCCTGATATACCCGATCCTCTGGCAGCACTTGATGATGAATCAGAGGGTGAAGAAGATCCTGCTGCAGGTGCAAAGGGCAAAAAGGGAAAAAAAGAAAAGAAGAAAAAAGATAAGAATAAAAAAGGCGGACTTTTCGCCGGCCTTTTCAAAAAGAAAAAGAAAGGCGAAGAAGAAATTAAGCCTGAGGAAAACTATTCTGATGAGGATGAGCTTGACCTGACATCAAAGCTGGATCCGAATGATTTTGTTTCGGAAGATGCAGCCGATATGCCGCGTGAAGAATCCGATGAGACGGTTGCGGCAATGTTCTCGGGACTCGACAGCATCTTTTCCGATGAAGGTGCCGAAGCTTCTGCAGGTGACGACTCTTTCTTCGGTGAATCTGCATTAAATGAACCCTCATTAAGCGAGCCGGCTTTTGGCGAAACAGATTCTTCAGATACAGGTGCGGATGAGGCACCTAAAATGAACGGTGGTTTTTCGGGCGGTGGCGGAAGCACGGATCCGGATGGACCAGGAGATGAGGAATCCGCGAAAAATAAGAAGGGCAAAAAAGAGAAAAAAGATAATATCTTCAAGCGTATCTTTGCAGCTTTGATGGAAGATCCGGATGAGGATCTGGGAGCTGTACCGGAAGAGCAGGAGACTAAGCTCAGTGAAGAAAACAAGCAGATCCTGAGTGAGGTTGACGGCGAAGAAGAAAAGCCCAAAAAAGAAAAGAAAAAAAAACAACCGAAAGAGAAAAAAGAAAAAAAGCCCAAGGTAAAAAAGCCGAAAAAGGAAAAGGTAAAGAAGCCGGAAGAGCCGGGCGTTAAGATACCGCGCAAATTTAAGATCAGGACATTTATGACTGCGGGATCGGTTCTGGCTGCCATTTTGGTACTTACCATACTTGTTCCTTCGGCTAATGTTATGAGTTCTGCCAGGGCTGCTTATTATGATCAGAATTATAAAGACGCATTCCTTTCAATGTATGGTAAGGATCTCAACGAAAGCGATAAACTTATCTATGACAGATCCAAGACCATAATCCTTTTGGACAGAAAGTATGATTCTTATGTTCAATACGAAGCTATGGGAATGCGTGATAAGGCACTTGATTCTCTGCTTCAGGGACTTGCCAGATATGAGGCATTAAGGGATACTGCAATTGAACTTGATGTCATCGAGAATCTTGATGCCACAAGACAAAAGATCCTGAAAGCGCTCATGGATGATTATTCGATATCCGAAGAAGAGGCGATGGAGGTATTGACATATTCTCCTGCGGATTATTCCGGTAAGGTAAGGGCCGCAGCCGAGGGACTTCCGTATATCACCATCGATGAACAGGTTGCCGCAGTATATGGTACACCGTCAAATGCAGATGGCAATGAAAATGATCAGGGAACGACTCCGGATGAAACTTCGTTAAATGAAGCGGAAGATGAACTTTATCCCGATCTCCTTCCGGAAGAACAGGAATATATAGAGGGGAACAGTGCTGAACCGATCGGAGAAACTGAAGATGTTTCTGTTACCGAGTCTGAGGAGAAGAAGAAAGAAGGCTACGGCGAACGTCAGGACGGCACCAATGTAACTGTGGAAATAGAAAGCGATCAGTTTTGAATTGATCATTGATTTTTCTGCCCGAAAAAATGATAATTGTTTCGGGTTTAAGAGGTATAAGAATGATAGCAATATTAGATTATGATGCAGGTAATATCCGAAGCGTGGAGAAGGCTCTGCTTTCTCTGGGACAGGTTGTTTCTGTGACCAGAGATGCGGAAACTATATTAAATGCTGACAGAGTGGTGCTTCCAGGCGTTGGCGTCTTCGGAGATGCGATGGGCAATCTTGAGAAGTATGGACTGGTACCTGTCATCAAAAAAGTGATTGAGAATAACACACCTTTTCTTGCAATCTGCGTAGGCATCCAGCTTCTTTTTGAAGAGAGCGAAGAGTCGCCGGGGGCAAAGGGACTCGGGATATTTAAGGGGAAGATTTTGAGGATACCGCCTTCGGAAGATATCAAGGTTCCTCAGATCGGCTGGAATTCACTTCATATCGAAAAACCTTCCGTATTGTTAAATGGAATAAACGAGAACGCATATGTATATTTTGTTCATTCGTATTATGTAAAAGCCGAGGAAGAAGATATCATCACATCCTCTGCTGAATACGGTGTTCATATTCATGCTTCGGTTGAGAGAGGAAATGTATTTGCCACTCAGTTCCATCCCGAGAAGAGCTCTTCGGTCGGATTAAAGATACTTAAGAATTTCATAGATTATAAAGGATGATAAAATGCACACAAAACGTATAATACCCTGTCTTGATGTAAATAACGGACGAGTTGTAAAAGGGGTAAAGTTTGTTGATCTTATAGATGCCGGCGATCCTGTTGAAGCTGCAAAAGCTTATGATGCAGCCGGAGCCGATGAACTTGTATTTCTGGATATAACAGCTTCAAGCGATTCGAGAGAGACTGTTATTGATATGGTTAGCCGCGTGGCAGAACAGGTTTTTATACCCTTCACGGTAGGCGGCGGTATTAGGAGTGTTGATAATTTCAGACAGCTCCTTCGTGCGGGTGCCGATAAAGTTGCGGTCAACTCCGCGGCGATAATGAATCCGTCCCTTATCTCCGAAGCTGCAGATAAATTTGGCTCACAGTGTGTTGTACTTGCAATCGATGCAAAGAGACGTGCTGACGGAAGCGGCTGGAATATTTTCAAGAACGGCGGAAGAGTCGATATGGGTATTGATGCCGTCGAGTGGGCTGTTAAAGCTGTTGAACTCGGCGCCGGTGAAGTTCTTCTCACCAGCATGGACTGTGACGGAACAAAAGCAGGATATGATATCGAACTTACCAGGAAAGTAGCTGAAAGCGTATCTGTACCTGTTATAGCATCCGGCGGTGCCGGTACCAAAGCTCATTTTTATGAAGCTCTTACGGATGGCAAGGCTGATGCGGCTCTTGCAGCATCCCTTTTTCACTTCAAAGAACTTGAAATAAAAGAAGTGAAGGAGTATCTTAAAGAGCGTAATGTTTCCGTAAGACTTTAAGGCGGATTTTAGTATGCCTCCTATTTCTAATGATTGGCAGGAAGCACTGTCAGAGGAATTTAAGAAACCGTATTATAAAAGGCTGTATGAGAAAGTAAATAACGAGTATCATACGGGTCCTGTTTTTCCTCCTGCACAGGATATCTTTAACGCATTTCATCTAACACCACTTCACGAAGTCAAAGCCGTTATACTCGGTCAGGATCCTTATATCAATGAGGGCCAGGCTCACGGACTGTGTTTTTCGGTAAAAGCCGGAAATGCGCTGCCGCCTTCTCTTGTAAATATTTACAAGGAGATCCATGATGATCTTGGCTGCGACATACCGAAGTCAGGCGATCTGACCAAGTGGGCGAAGCAGGGTGTTCTCCTTCTTAATACAGTTCTTACCGTCAGGGCACATCAGTCCATGTCCCATCAGGGGATTGGCTGGGAAGTATTCACCGACGCGGTCATAGAGAGAATAAATAAAGAAAACAGGCCGATAGTTTTTCTGTTATGGGGGGCGCCCGCAGGCAGAAAAGCTGCTATGCTGGATAATCCGGCTCATCTGGTTTTAAAAGCGCCTCATCCGAGTCCGCTTTCCGCATACAGAGGGTTCTTTGGATGTAAGCATTTCAGCAAGACCAATGAGTTCCTAAAAGCCCATGGAGCAGAACCTATCGACTGGCAAATAGAAGATTAACATACATAAAGAAAGCAGGACTGAAAAATGGAAAAAAAAGCATTCGTAACCAAAGAGCAGATCGAAGAGATTGTTAAGACCTATCCCACACCGTTTCATATCTATGATGAAAAAGGGCTGAGGGCAAATGCAAAAGCTGTAAAGGAAGCTTTCGCATGGAATAAAGGATACAAGGAATTCTTCGCTGTAAAGGCCCTTCCAAATCCTTTTATCATGAACATCCTTAAGGAGTACGGTGTTGGAAGCGACTGCTCATCATATACGGAGCTTATGCTTGCGGATAAGTGCGGTATCAACGGAAATAACATCATGTTTTCTTCAAATGATACTCCCGCAGCTGATTTTATCCTTGCTGATAAAGTCGGAGCAACCATAAACCTTGACGATTTCTCTCATATAGAATTCCTTGAGAAGACTCTTGGAAAACTTCCCGAGCGTCTTTCATTACGTTACAATCCCGGCGGAGTGGTTACCATCAGCAACGGGATCATGGATAATCCCGGAGATGCAAAGTACGGAATGACAAAGGAGCAGATCATCGAAGCATACAAGATCCTTAAGTCAAAGGGCGTTAAGGAATTCGGAATGCATGCTTTCATCGTAAGTAATACAGTTACAAACGATTATTATCCGTTCCTTGCAAAGCAGCTTTTCGAGCTGGCTGTTGAGATAAAGGAAAAGACCGGTGTATCTCTGAACTTTATCAATCTCTCCGGCGGTGTAGGGATCGCTTATAAACCCGAACAGACTCCCAATGATATAAAGATCATCGGAGAAGGTGTTCACAAGGTATTTGATGAGATCCTTGTACCTGCGGGCTTGGGTGATGTCTCCATTTATACAGAGATGGGAAGATTTATGACAGGCCCTTACGGAATGCTTGTTACAAAGGTTCTTCATGAGAAGAAGATATATAAAGATTATATCGGGGTCGATGCCTGCGCTGTAAATCTTATGAGACCCGCAATTTACGGAGCTTACCATCACATCACCGTGCTCGGTAAAGAAGATAAGCCCTGTGATCATAAGTATGATGTGACAGGTTCTCTTTGCGAGAATAATGATAAGTTTGCCGTAGACAGAATGCTTCCCGAGATCGAGATCGGTGACTATCTCGCCATCCATGATACGGGAGCCCATGGATTTGCAATGGGATATAACTATAACGGTAAGCTCAAGAGCGCAGAACTCCTGCTTAAAGAGGACGGAAGCGTACAGCTTATCAGACGTGCGGAGAAGCCTTCCGATTACTTCTCTACATTTGACTGCTTCCCGGAATTTGCAGATCTTGCAAAGTGATCCGGAAATGATGGCAGAATGATTGGTATTGATTATGGATGGTAAGACGAGACTGAACAAATATCTGGCCGAATGCGGCATCGCTTCAAGACGAGAGTCTGACAGACTTATAGAAGAAGGACGCGTGACGATCAACGGCAGAAAAGCCGTATTGGGCGATGTGGTTGACGGCAGCGAGAAGATCACCGTTAACGGCAGACGCATAGGGGCGCCCGAGAGAAAGCTCGTGGTAGCATTCTATAAGCCTGTTGGTGTGGCGGTGACTGAATCAGATCCGCATGCGAGCGAGACCGTCATGGATTATATCGATCTGCCTGAGCGTCTCACCTATGCGGGCAGACTGGATAAAGATTCCGAAGGATTACTCCTTATGACCAATGACGGCGATCTTATCCATTCCATGATGCAGGGAAGCTTTGCACATGAGAAGGAATATATAGTCTATCTCGATAAGGAACCCGATGCAGAGACCATAGAAAAGCTCGCTGCCGGCGTATATCTCATAGAACTTGAGAAGAAGACAAGACCCTGCCGGATTGAGAAAATCCGTCGCCAGGTGGTAAGGATGGTACTTACGGAAGGCCTGAATCGTCAGATCAGGAGAATGTGGAAGCAGGAAGGCATAGAAGTAAAAGCTCTCAAACGGACAAGAGTAGTCAATATAACTTTAGGAGACCTGGAGCCCGGAGAGTACAGCATACTTTCCGATAAACAGGTGGCGGACTTAAGGAAGGCTCTTGAAAAAGATGCGCTTGCTCCGAAACCCAAAAGAACTCCTCGTAAGTTTGCACACAATGTTATGAAAACAGGGGAAGGCAGAATCAAGACTGTTCCCGCAGGGCCGCGCAAAACTTCTCTCAGGGGGGCAAATCCAAGACTTAAAGAGCTTGCCGAAAAAAGCGGAAAGGTTAAACAGGGACCCGGTAAGAAAAGATGAAGATAGGTATGTTTGATTCCGGTGTGGGGGGACTGACTCTCCTGCACAAGGCAATACAGATGATGCCTGAAGAAGCATATTTTTACTATGCCGATACGGATCATGTTCCATACGGCAAAAAAACAGCCACGGCTGTCATCGGATATTCCGATGAAGCGGTGTCTTTTTTGCAAAGTCATGGTTGTGAAGCGGTTGTGATCGCATGTAATACCGCGACATCAGTGGCTGCCGAATATCTGAGAAAGAAGTATGATATTCCCATCATAGGGATAGAACCTGCAGTGAAGCCTGCGGTGGCAAAGAATAAAGTTGGACGTATACTCGTCATAGCTACGCCTATTACCGTCAAGGAGAGAAAGCTTATCGAGCTTGTGAGCAGAGTGGATGAAGCTCACAAGGTGGATATGCTTGCATTACCTGAGTTAGTGACTTTTGCAGAGAAAGGAGAATTTGATTCTCCGGATGTCTGCAACTATCTTAGGACAACTCTTGATGCTTTCTTTGAGGCTAATAAAGTAAAGGGACGGGATGGCATCACACATGACGAATATGATGTATTGGTCTTTGGATGTACTCATTTCAATCATTTCGAAGGAGCACTCAGAAAATACTTCGGAGACAGTATATTAATGATTGATGGCGCAGAAGGTACCATTAAGAACCTGAAGCACATCATGGAAGAAAGGGGCGCTGTAAGCGAGGGGCGCTTTTCGGTAGAATTCTTTGAATCCGGAAGGAAAGTTTCGGATAAGTCAAAGCTTGATTTCTACAGATCTCTATTGACACATCTTGATAAATAGATTTCCTTGGTAATATTTCACAAGCTATCGCGGTAATCTACAATCTGTTTTGTTGACTTATACCAAAGCCTATGGTAACATTTTCACATGGATGTTTATATTACCAATTTACTGGAAGGGGAGTCTGTTTTCTACGTTTCCACGACACAAAGGATGTTAATAGGTTTTTTTCTGCTTGTTGTAGGTATGTACGGAGTATATGTCAAAGCCGGTGAAAAGAACCTGTTTTTTGCGTTGGTGCCTTTTATCAATTACGTAAAGCTCGGAGATGTGGTGGGCATGCCTAAACGGGCTGTTGCGGTGGCTGTGCTTAAGATCATCTATTTCGGTACATTTGTAAATATGAATTTTTTAGGTGAGGAGCTGTTGGAGAGCACAGGAGGATTCATCGCTGCGGGGCTTCTTGTTCTCCTGGCTATATGCACTTCTATAGTCGCGAATATCATAAGGCTGTTTCTGTTCATAGGCCTGATAGATATGAGTGGGCGATCCCGGTGGTATATTTTGTTTTTCTTTTTCTTTCCGGATATTACATTTGCGATTTGGGGAATCAGCAGGCGGATAAAGGTGGCGGTATGATCAAAAAGGTGAGGGGAGTTATATGGTTTGGGATGATGGCATTTTTATCAATGCTGTTTATCCCTTTTTTGGCTTCTGAAACTCTTGCGGTGGATGAAGGCCCGAAGATCGTTGAATGTAGAGTATCTGCGGAAAATCCCTGCGTGACGTGGTATCTGACCGGACTTTCGGGCAAGATCGATAATGCGGAAGCTTATACAGGCAGTGATGAGGTTGCCATCGATGAGTTTGGAACCGTTGGAGAAGCCGGTGCTCCTGCTACACATACTCTTATCTTAGTGGATAATTCCGACCGGATGAAAGGAAACAGTGGTGCTGTAGCAACAATACTTACAAGGATAATCTGGAATCATGAACCCAACGAGAAGTTTATCGTAGTTACCATGGACCCGAATGCGGAGGCTTTGACGGAGATGACAGGTAATTATGATGAGGTTAGATCCGCAGTAAGCAGTCTTGCATACGGCAAGCATACAACAAGTCTGAGAAATGTTCTGTATTCGCAGCTTGAAGCTTTGGCAGCTTATGAAGATGAATGCTTTGACAGAGCGATAGTGATATCCGATGGCACAGATGAAAGTGTTATGGGTGTTACATATGATGAACTCCTTGATCTCGTGGGCAGCAAGGAGTATGGTTGTCCGGTTGTGACCATAGGTTTCTATAATAAAGCTTCGGTCAACGGCCTTGAAAGATTATTTGCATTATCGAGAAAAAGCAAGGCACCCTATTATTCCGTAGCAGATTATGAAAATGTTGAAGATATAGCGGATAGCATAAATGACGAATATTCCGATATCCGTTATTTTCGTTTCGGCCTGCAGGATGAGTACAGAGACGGATGCGAGAGAAGCATAGGTCTTCATCTTGAACAGGGCGAAACAGAATATATGTTAAGTAATTCCATGGTAATTCCTTTGGCTTCTTACGAAGAGATTAAAAATCTTTCTCAAATTAGGAAAGATGCGGCAGAAGAAGAGAGATTAAAGAAAGAAGAATTAGAAAACAGGCTAAACAGTCTGGATGCCATAACTGCAGAGCTTGGAGATAAGAGTGTGTCGGATAATTCTCTTTTCTTTTCATTGGCATCGGAAGAAGATGATGAAGAGACGGAGCCTCTGACTTTCAGGCAGGCAGTATTTCGCATAATAACCGAAAACGGAACATGGATAGCCATTATCTTCCTTATCATGCTCGTGTCATATATTGTGACGACCGGAAGAAACAGGAGAATGAACGGAAAATTTGAGGAAGAGAAGGTAGAAGACACGAACATTATGCATATGGATGGATATATAACCGAAGGTATCAGGCTGGTGAATATAGATCAGACCGATATCCAGTATACCTTAAATGTGGGTGAAGAAAAGGTTATTGGCAGGTCTCGTGCAAGATGTGATATAGCCTTTCCGCTTGACCGTGCCATGGCATCAAGACAGGCTCTTATCAGGATCGGGAAGGATATGGAGACCGGATCCATCAGCGCATATCTTGAAAACCTGGATACCCAGGGAGGTACCAGTGTTGATAATGAAGTGGTTATCGACGGGATTACATTAGCCAACGGAGCTGTCCTTAAATTAGGCTCTACAAGGCTGAGGGTAATATATGTATAAATATAATGACATCATTTGGAGATGCATAGTGTGGGGGGCGTCCCATCCGGTCACCACGGCAGTTTTTGTCATAGAGCTGCTGCTTCTTATCTATGTCCTCAGAAGAAGAAAAGAGAACAAGCGCCTTAAGAAGATGATGGAAGCGGAAAAGAATTACCGCAGATTCGTTAGTCTTGATGCTCATCTGACCAATCCCCTGTGGCTGGAAAGACAGGAGGATCGTGCTCCAAAGACATATCCTTTTGAGATCAAGTGGAACAGTAAGAATGATGATTATAACGGTAGCGGATTGAAGCTGGAGTTTGATGTGTCCTTTAAATCTACGGAGAAAAAATATCTCCTTGATACGGAAAATGAGATCACTATCGGAAGAAGCAGCAGATGTTCCGTTATCATTGAGGATCCGGCAGTAGCTGATATGCATTGCAGAATAGTAAAGGATGGAGACAGACCCTTATTGAAGAAGCTGGATAAACAGCATGTTACGGTGATAGAACGCGGGAAGAGCTACATGAAGCTTGAAGACAAAGGCGTAGTCATTAAGGATGGCGACAGGATCGTGCTGGGCCGCAGTAATATGACGGTCAGGTATGTATATTTCGGCGAGGAATAAAACCATGAGTCTGGTTGTCTCCATATGGAATAAAAGAAAAATAATAAAGCATGTAATGGTGGCAGGTCAGAATAAAAATGACCTGAGGCTTTATCTGTCCGGCAAAGCTTTTTGGATCGAGCAGGATCTTACCTTGTACTTTGAACTGTCTGCCGATGGCTGGATTATAAGACCGGACGAGAGCTGCTCTATTAATCTTAGGGACAAAGCAGGAAGACATATGTCTGTTACCGTTCCGTTTTTCCTTGCCGACGGGATGCTCTTTGACATTATCACTAGGGAAAACGAAACACTCCATATGTATATATACATAAAGGAAAAACTCCTGGTTCCCAATGACAGATATCTGATAGACAGCGACTGCGATATCACTATCGGAAGTGATGGATCAAATATAATAAGCCACAGTTTTAAAATCCTTGATGAGCTTATCCGGGAAAAACATGGTGTGATCGCTGTCCGTTCGGGAGGCGCTTATCTGTACCCTTATGTTCAGGATGGATTCTATATTAACGGTGCACCTGTAAAACAGGGCACCGCACTTTCATTCGGTGATGTGATCGATCTTTATGACCTGAGGCTCATATGGCTTGGAAACGGTAAAGAAAATGTGATCGCTTTTAACAAAGAACTCGGAGATGTATCGGTAAATGAGTCGGTATTATCTGAGTTTGAAAGTGATGAAAATCCGCTTGATGATATCATTCTGCAGAATAATACTCCAAAAGAACTCTTCCACAGGGGCAGAAGAAATGTCAGATCACTGGAATCCGAGACCATAGAGATAGAAGAACCACCTGAAAAAGAAAGCGGTGGAGGTCCGGGACTGCTTGAGACTATAGGCCATTCGTTTTTAATGGTGATTCCTATGCTTGCCGGATGTCTGTTAATGATCATTGCAAGCAGAAGAGCCGGTGGCGGTACAAGTCTTTTCATGTATTCGGGACTTGTAATGGCTGTATCATCAGCCATTGTCGGTGTCATCTGGGGTATCATCAGCATAAGGACCCAACGGAAGAAGAGAAAAGAAAGGGATAATCACAGATTTGAAGCATACAGTAATTATCTGATCCGCAAGAAGGAACAGATATCGGCTATCTATGCAAATAATACTAAGATTCTATATGAAATGTATTCTGATGCTGCTGCATGTACTGACTATAACAGGCTTAGTACAGCACTTTGGGATCGCAATACTTCGCATGAGGATTTCTTAAGGGTAAGGATCGGCATAGGTGATATACCATTCCAGGTTAAGATAGAGATCCCGCCTGAGAAGTTCCATCTGAATGAAGACGGACTGCGTGAAAAGCCGGAATATATCAAGAAGAATTATGAAACTCTCTATAATGTTCCTATCACTGTTGATCTTAAGAAGGAGCATCTCATTGGTATAGTCGGTGGCGAAGAGAGATACGGAGCTTTTGAGATCGCAAGATCAATGATCGTAAACCTTGCGGCTACCCACTGTTATACGGATGTAAAAATGGTATTCATTTATAATGAGGAATCCATGACAGATGTTAAGGAATGGGACTTTGTCAGATGGCTGCCTCACACATGGTCTGAGGACAGGAAGCTCAGATATGTGGCTGGTAATATGTCAGAGATAGCGGATGTGAGCTATGCACTGTCCAATATTTTTCACAACAGGCTTGAAGAGAATCGGAACAGTTCTTTAAAGACAGAGCATTCTCCGTATTTTATCCTGTTTCTTTCGGATCCGTCTTTGATCGAGGGGGAGCTGATATCGGGATATGTATATCAAAACAGTGAAAAGGTGGGCCTTACCACTTTGATACTGTCTGAACTCTATGAGGATCTTCCCAATGAATGCGGAAGCTTTTTTCAAAATGACGGAGCCTTCTCGGGATTCAGGGATTTTGGCGGGAAATATGAAAGCAATGCCGTGAAGTTCGATACCGTGGATCTTCCCTCGGTTGACCGGTTTGCAAGAAATATCACTGATATCAGAGTAAAGGAAAACGGCGTTGTAGGTGAGCTGCCTGACAGCATTACATTCCTAAGGATGTATGGCGCTGATACACTGGATGATCTGGACGTACTTGAGCGCTGGGGGAAGAATCGCATATATGAGAATATAAGAGGCTATCTCGGATTCATGGGCGCGGATGAACCCTGCATCCTGGATCTCCACGAAAAGTACCATGGCCCTCACGGACTGGTTGCAGGTACCACAGGTTCCGGTAAGAGTGAGACCCTCCAGTCATATCTCCTGTCCCTGGCAGTCAATTACGGGCCTGATGATATCAGTTTCTTTATCATTGATTATAAGGGGGGCGGAATGGCTAATCTTTTTAACGGACTGCCTCATATGTCCGGCTCCATATCCAATCTGTCGGGAACCCAGATCAAACGTGCCATGGTTTCAATCAAAGCTGAGAACAGACGCAGGCAGCTTCTTTTCAATGCAGCCGGAGTTAATAACATAAACAGATATACCAGGTTATACAAGAACGGCGATATTAAGGAACCTATACCGCACCTGCTTATAGTTATAGATGAGTTTGCGGAATTGAAAAGAGAAGAGCCGGATTTTATGCGCGAACTTATAAGCGTGGCCCAGGTTGGACGAAGTCTTGGGGTACATCTCATACTCTCAACCCAGAAACCTTCAGGAACCGTTGATGATAATATCTGGAGTAACTCAAGATTCAGGATCTGTCTGAGAGTTCAGACCAAGGAAGACAGTGCGGAGATGTTGGGACATCCGGATGCGGCTTATATCACACAGGCGGGACGCGGATATCTGCAGGTGGGAAGCGATGAAGTATATGAACTTTTCCAGTCGGGATATAGCGGGGCTATCTATGACCCTATGGGTGATGTCATGGGCGCCGGGATAGAGATCATAAACCGTACAGGCCAAACCGAATACCGCAACAGCAATAAGAAAAAAAGCGATGCTCCTGAGATATCCCAGTTTGATGCTGTCATCAATTATCTGAAGAAGATCGCTGAAGAAAACGGATATGCCAATGCCCACAGATTATGGATGCCGCTTTTATCAAATCCTATTTATCTGGATAGTTTTAGCGAATATACCGACAGATGCTTTGATGAACAGACAGGCAGCTACCGGACAGATAATCTTACCAAAGGATCCGAGTGGGATCTCAGTGCGCTTATAGGTCAGACGGATGATCCCCAGAATCAGATGCAGAGTCCCTATAAAATATCATTGTCACAAAGCGGACATATTGCCGTTATAGGATCTGCAGTCAGTGGTAAGTCGACACTGCTATCGACAATCATTTATTCATTTGCAACTTTGTATTCACCTGAATATATAAATTTCTATGCAATAGATCATTCCGGAAGAATGCTTTCATCATTTGAAGAACTGCCGCACATGGGTGGTATCGTCTATGACGATGATGATGAGAAGAGAGAGAGGCTCTTTAACCTCTTAAGCGAAATGCTTACAGAGCGACAGAAGGTATTCAGGGGAGGAAATTTCAGTCAGTATTTCAGGGCTAACGGAGCGAAGTATCCTGCTGTCATGATCGTTATAGATAATTTTGCGGACTTTAATGAAAAGACTGACGGAAAGTATCTGCCGTTTATTATACGCCTGTCCAAGGAAGGCTCAAGCAACGGTATGTTCTTGGTATTGTCTGCTGCGGCCTACAATTCCAATGAGATCCCAAGCCGTGTTTCATCCAATATCGGAACAGGAATATGTCTTGCTCTGGCTGATAAGTTTGCATATGGAGATATATTACATACCATACGTATCGATGTGATGCCCGAAGCGGGTATGAAGGGCAGAGGCTTGGCTTATGTCGGGGAACGGATACTGGAACTTCAGACAGCGCTTCCTCTTGAAGCTGAGGACGATTACCACAGACTTGAAGCGGTACGGGCGAAGGTTCGTAATATGAAAGAATCCTGGCAGGGTAATACCGCACTGAGAATTCCGGAGATACCCGAGCATCCCACATGGGAGATCTTTGCTGACAATGATATTGTAAAAGAGCATGCAATGGATGACAGATTCCTTCCCTTTGGTTATCGCAGTGATAATGCAAAGATATGCGATATAGATCTATATAAAACCTACTGTTATCTCGTGTGCGGAGCAGAGTCTACAGGTAAGACGAGTTTACTCAGACTCATGGCTAATTCTGCTTTGATGAAGAAAAATGCATCGCTTGTAATCATTGATGAACCGGTAAAGCTCAGAGACTTTGATGAGGATGACAGGGTTAAAGTTATCAGGACTGCCGGTGATTTGTATAACTGGTGCCTTAATGATCTCACGCCGTTATTCAGGGGGCGCAATGAGCGCAAGAGAAAGCTTGTCGATGACGGTTATGAAGGTGAGGAATATTATGATGAGTTATGTGACTTTAATTCCGTGATAATTATTGTTACATCGATCCCTATGTTCATTAAAAGTATCTATACCGATGAGCATGGTATGAAAGGATTTATGGAAACCATAATGAAAAAAGGCTCGGGTCACAAGATAACATTTATAGGTGCTATGGATCCTTCCGAAAGATCCTCTGTCGGCGGGTATGAAGCATTTAATATCTTTACTTCGTACAAGACGGGTGTACATCTTGGCGGAAATTCCGCCCTTGATCCTTATCTCTCATTCCGTTATATGTCCACTTCGGAACAGGTTAAGATACTCCCTCCGGGACTTGGACAGTTATCGGATAAGAGCGGAGGAAGCAAATCGTATCATGTGGTGATCCCACATGCGGTACGCCGCAGAAAGGAGCGCGTGAAAGAATCATGATAGTAGAGGTTAAGGTTCCTTCTCTGTCATTGCATGTTGATGTCAGATGTGAAGAGACGGGGACAGTCGGTGAATTTAAGGAAGCAGTATGCTTATTGATACAGAAGATGATAGGCGAGGAAGAGGTGCCGGATCGGAAATATGATCTGTATCTTTCCGACCGCAGCATGAGACTTTCGGATGATACTAAATTAGCGGTTTTAGGCATATCCGGAGGCAGTAAATTTTTATTGATTTAGTATTGTAAAGAGTTTATGTTTTAGTGTAAATTATAACTATGATGCAATTCTTTCAAATGTTATGAGCTTCACTTTCGAATAGGAGACAGTGAGTATGGCAGAGTATTTAAAAGGCATTATGGAAGGAATAAGGCAGACTAAAGAGCTTAATGATCAATGTATCGGAAAGCTCGATAAAGATATGGAACTGCTGCGTCAGTATCTGACCGAACTAAGTGCCATGTGGGAAGGACCTGCCCATGATACATGGCATAATGAAGTAATGGCGGATATAGAAAATCTGGAGACGATCATAGTCGATCTGAAAAAAATCGCCGCATATGAAGGCGAAGCTCATAAACAATATTCCAATGCAAATCAAAAATCCGAAGACTTGATAACGAGGATCTGATATCTGAAACGGGGGTTAAGATATGTCAGTAGTGATCAAAGCGGATACTAACGAACTCTATAGAAAAGTCTTATCCATCAAGGAAACGGCTGCTGATATTCATCAGCAGCTTCTCAACATCAGCGGTCTTACGAGCGATCTCGGCAAATACTGGCAGGGAGATGCTTATGAGAGACATAAAACAAGCAGTAAAGCTATCGTGGAAGATATGATCCCGATAGTTGCCATGCTTGAGACACGTCCGGAACAGCTGTTTAAGATGGCCGGTATCTATGAGACGGTTGAGGACTTCAACAAAAGAGAAGCTGCCTCTTTAGATCCTAATGTAATAGAGTGACTCTGAATAACGGAGGATAAGATATGGCAAAGACTGCAGATGAGATAAATGCGGATTTGAAGCGATTACTGGGATACGCTCAGGATATTCAAAATCTCGCAAACAAAATGGGATCCATCATCACTAATGACTACAGCGAATCTGTCAAACAGCTCGGAACAAACTGGGCCGGAGAGAACGGTGCGTTGATGGCACAAAAAGCAGTTAATGTGGGTAATGATACGGCACAAAATATCCAAAAGCTTGGTGAGTGCGCAAAAACTGTGGCTGACATAGCCAAGAATCTTGCGGTTGCGGAAGCAAAAGCTGCCGGATTAAATGTTTCTGTTTGATGAAAATCTTACTGAATACGGAGGAAAAGAGATGACAAAATGGGAAGGCTTGCTCCCGATAGGAAGCGTAGTGATCTTGAATAATGGCGAAAAGAAACTGATGATAGTAGGTCAAAGCCAGACCCCTGCCGGTGAGCCGGAGAAGATATTTGATTATTCTGCGGTTTTGTATCCTCAGGGATTTTATGACAGGAATAATACATATCTTTTTAATCATGAAGATATTAAGAAGATTTATTACATCGGATATATGGACGATATGGAGATCGCTTATATGGAGACGTTAGAGCCTATCCATAAGGGAATGCAGTCCGGTGAGATCACTCTGGAAGAAGCGGATAGGATGGTAGAGGAAGTAATGAGAGACCGTAAGAAGGAGGGCTTCTGACATGTGGAACGGATTATTACCGGTAGGCAGCATAGTCATGCTGGAGGGCGGTAATGAACGCCTGATGATCATTGGTAACTGCATAGTAAAGGAAGCGGATCACAGCAAGATCTTTGATTATGCCGGATGTCTCTTTCCTACAGGCTATAAGGATGCAGACCATATATATATGTTCAACAGAGAGAAGATATCAAGAGTATATTGCGTGGGATATCTGGATGATGAAGCCGATGGCTGGCTTGATAAGATGGAAGACAATTTAAAGGGGCTTAGAGACGGAACGATAAAAGTAGATCTATGAGACTGGCAGCGTGGGGGTTATAAATGGCTGATACCAGAAATTTTGAGATCAATATTCCGGTGGTTAAAAAAGCCGGAGAAAATATCTTTGACTGCGGAGACAAGATCAGGAATGCTGCTGATGAGATCGAGAGTATATGCAAGAACTTAAGCGGAACCTCTTCTTTAAGTTCCGTGGCAGAATCTTTACTTGCTTTGCAGAGTAAGCTTTACGGCAATGCATCAAAAATGAATGCATTGGGTAACGGTACGCTGCAATGCATGCACTTCTATGAATCTGCGGAAGCATCTTTGCTGGGACAGGATATATGTGATTACGAGGAGCGTAAAAGCGCAGACCGTACCGAACCTTCACCTGTTCCTTCTGAAACTGATAAGCCCGGTGATCCCGGACAGGAAAAGGGGACGCCTTCAAAGCAGGAATCAACGGATTCCAAATCCATGACAAGCTGTTGGGTTGAGGATTTTGATTATATCAATGACAAGGGTGAAGTCTGTCATTATGAGAAGGCTTATCTTAATGCTAAAGGTGTTCCTACGGCTTATTACGGCAAGACCAGCTGGAAGGCATCTTTTATCGGCGATACGGCCATGAAGTATGCCAAGGGCGGGGATAAAAAGGATATCAAGAAACCTGACGAGAAGGTTCATAAAGTTTATAAACAGGGTAAGGGCTGGCTTACAAAAGAAGAAATTGATAATGAGACACAGACTTTCTCAAAGAAGGTGGGTACGCTTCTTGAATATGAACTTATGAACGTTCATGGGGAAGCTACACTTCTCGGTGCTGAGGTCAGCGGCGAGTATGGGTGCCTTAAAGGTTCTGCTTCCGCTAAGTTACTAACTGCTGAATTTGATGCCCATGCAGGTGTAGGTGCATATCTTGTAAAGAGGCCTGACGGAACATATACAACAGCATACGGTTTGGGAGTTACTGCCGGTGCTTCTGCTTCCGTAATATCCGTAGCCGCTTCGGGATCCATAGGTTATTCAGAGGATGGATTTACGTATATAGGTGCTGGTGCGGATGTGGCCGCCAAGGTAGGTGAAGTAAAAGCGGAAGTGGGCGCATGTTGTCAGTATGTACCGGGAGAAGGGCTTGAGATACAGGCTTCGGGATCAGCAGGCGCATATGCAGTAGATGCAACTGCATCGGGGGCTGTTACTATAGCCGGTGTTAAAGTTGAAGGTTCGGCTTCCTTCCGTGTGGGGGTGGGTGTTAATGCATCTGTTGGTTATAAGGATGGCAAGTTCAGTTTTGAACTGGGGGCAGCACTGGGTATCGGATTTAATCTGTCCTTCTCCATTGATTTCAAGGAACTGGGGAAGAAGATCGGTGATGCCATAAAATCCGTAGCGGAGACAGTCTGGAACGGTGTTAAAAAAGCGGCATCGGCTGTGTGGGATTGGTTCTCCAGCTGGTGATTTATGTGTTGCAGCAGAGGATCCTGACATAGGGGGGGAGATAGACCTTGTCGGGAGAGTCTGTATAAATAAACAATCATACTATTTAAGGAGGTAACAACATGGCTGAGTTTACAGTAACTGCCGAAGAGGTCAGAAACAAAGCGGCTGAATTAAGGAAGATCAATGCCCAGTTCCACAGTACCGTGGGGGAGCTGGAAGCAGAGCAGGCACGCCTCAGTACAGTATGGGAAGGCGAGGCACATGATGTCTTTGATTCCAATTTTAAGAACAAGAAGATCTGTATGGATAATTTCTACAATGCCATAGAGAATTACTGCTTCAAGTTAGATGAGATCGCTGTTAATTACGCTAACGCCGAGACCAGAAATATTGCTACGGCTTCCGGAAGCGGTGTCTGAAGAGATTAACGGAAATCATTATTCGATTATAAGGAGGATAGATCAATGGCAAATGTGATCCGCGTTACACCCGAAGAATTAAAGACAACTGCTGCAAGATTTGAGAGTAAGGCTCAGGAAATGAAGACCCAGACACAGCAGATGACCGAGCTTGTAATGTCACTTACAGGCCGCATCTGGAGCGGTGAAGCACAGCTTGAATATAATAATCGCTTTAAGGGGCTTGAGGATGATATAATGAAGCTTCATAAGATGATCGAAGAGCATGTTGAGCATCTCAATATCATCGCAAATGAGTATCAGACTACTGAGAATACTAACAAGGAAACAGCTTCAACGCTGTCATCCGATGTTATAGTTTAAGGGAGAAAGAGAAGCATGTTGGAAGGTTTATTGCCGGTTGGAAGTGTTGTACGACTGCGTGGTGGAGAAAAACTGGTGATGATAGCCGGATTTTATCAGGCTACGAAGATCCCTGATTCTCCGGTATTTGATTATGCCGGATTACCTTATCCTGTGGGATATCTGGATGCTGATCAGATGCTCCTGTTTGATCAGGGTCAGATTGAAGAAGTATTTTTCACGGGGTTCTTGAATGATGAGGGAAAAGAATTCATGGCCCGTATAGAAAAGCTGGCTGATGAGGTAAAGAACGGATAATCCTGATGGGTGACTTGGGCTAAAGCTTTCGGACTGCAAGAGGGCATTGTGTCATGCCGGTATTCAGGCAGTTGCGGAGCTTTAGGCCTATTGCCTGGCAGGGGAGGCATTGTTCTTCAAAATAGCACCCATGACAGGGAGGAGTCCGGTGATCCTCTATATGCCTCAATTCATTCAGAAATTCTGAATTCTTCCAGTAGTCGGATATATGTTCAAAGTCTTCTTTTATATCAAGGTGTCTGCAGGGAGAAAGGCGTCCGTCTGCGGAAACGCAGACTGTTGTCCTGCCGGCAGTGCAGCCTTTTACGGGGCCGGTGTTTTCACGCTCTTTTCCGTATGAGAAAAGCAGTGCTTTTAATTGTGAAAAACAAGGCTCGGGAGTGATCTTGACAGAGCCTTTGTACTTATTTATGAAGTCTGCTGCTATAACCATATCGTCCTTATCGGGGAAAAATCTCAGGTCATTTTTGCTGTCGGGTTTAAGGCAGAGTATTGCCAAGTGAGGTATGGCGTATCTCTCGCATAACAGTGCCATCCCGGGCAGGTTTTTAGCATTAAAGCGATTCATTACGAAATTGATATGCCGGTTTTTAAAGTCAAGCGCTGTTAAGGTTTCCAGAGCTTTTATGGCATGCTCGAATCCGTCACGTGAGTGTTCGTTTATTTCTTTGGTACTTCCGTTTAAAGATATGAAGATATGATCGACGCCTGCGTTTATTAAAGCTGATAGTTTTTCTTTTGTGGCATTAATTCCCGAGATGGCTATGGCGCAGTTCATGTTAAGTTCTTTACATTCGTGTATAATAGTCTCAAGATGAGGGTAACACAGAGTTTCACCACCGCTCAGATTTACCTGCTTCACACCTGCTAAAGCACCATCCTGTAATCTGCTTAGTGCTGTTTTCAGGGACATTTCAAAAGGTTCTTCCGTATGAATGTAGCATTGGGGGCATTTCAGTGGACAGGCGTTGGTAAGCTCCAGATTCATCTGCCAGGGCTTATCAAAGAAACGGATATTAGGATTGGTAAAGTCACTGATCTCAGGGGCTTTGTTAATGTTTTTATCCATAATACCATGATATCAGAGACCGGTTAAAAAAGTAACTTGCATTTTGTAAGACAATATAGTAAGATTGCAATGTTGCGAAAAGAGACGGTCCGCTGATCCGTGTGATGATCAAGAACGTCCGATTGATCACAAGGAGGAAATAAACAATGCATGAGATTATCGAAGAGATCGAAAAAGAGCAGTTAAAGGAGCAGGTACCTGAGTTCTCAGTTGGTGATACTGTTAAGGTATCAAACCGTATCAAGGAAGGTGAGAAGTCACGTATCCAGGTATTTGAAGGTGTTGTAATCAAGGTTCAGAACGAGAGCAACCGTGCTACTTTCACTGTAAGAAAGCTTTCAAACGGTGTTGGCGTAGAAAAGACATGGCCCCTTCACAGCCCTAATGTAGAAAAGGTTGAGGTTGTTCGCAGAGGTAAGGTAAGACGTGCAAGACTTAACTACTTAAGAAATCGTATCGGTAAGGACGCTAAGGTTAAGGAAGTTATCAGATAATCATAAAATTATCGCAGCTCCGGGAATCTCCCGGAGCTGTTTTTATATATGAGCAGACCACTGATCGGCATGCTCATGTATAAGAACTCGGAAAGCTTAATGATTATGATAAACACGGATGATATGTTATAATATACTTTCAGTGTCAAAAGGAAGAATACTAACGAAATCAGGATCATATGGCCAGAAAACGCGGCGGACTCAGCTTTTATACAAAAGAGAAAAAATTCAATACTAAGATATTTGCGGAGATAATGTCCTGGGTATTCTGGGGCGTGGTAATGAGCCTTATAGCTTTTGTGTTTGTTTATCTCTTCGGTATCAGGACGAGTATCATAGGACCGTCAATGGAGCCGCGTCTTTATAATGCACAGGAGATACTCATAGATCGCTTCACATATATATTGTTTTCACCCAAGCAGGGAGACGTGGTGGTATTCAGACCAAACGGCAATGAGAATGCACACTATTATGTGAAGCGTGTCATAGGTTGCCCCGGTGACACGGTTCTTATTAAAGACGGCGTGATTTATATCAACAATGTTATCTATGATGAAAACGGAATGTTCGATCATGCCGAATATGCCGGTATCGCGGAAAATATGCTGACCCTTGGGGATGATGAATATTTTGTCCTTGGGGATAATCTGAATGACAGTGAGGACAGCAGATCCAGTAATATAGGATTTGTAAAGAAGGATTACATCATAGGACGAGCATGGTTTCATTTTTCCTCAGTGAACGGTGATCCTGCCGGATTTATAAAATAGAGGCGGTTTATGGATATACAATGGTTTCCGGGTCATATGACCAAGGCCATCAGACAGATGGAAGAAGATGTTAAGCTTGTGGATCTCATAATCGAGGTGATCGACGCCAGGATCCCGGTATCATCAAGAAATCCTGAACTTGATAAGATAGGCAAAAATAAGGCAAGAGTGATAATAATGAACAAATTTGATCTTGCCGATGAGGCTGTAAGCAGACAGTGGGCCAAGTACTTCGAAGAACAGGGCGCTGGATGCGTTTTGATGGATTCACGGAATAAAAAAGGCATCTCCGAGGTAAAGAAAGTAATTGCAACGTCCTGTGCCGCAAAGAAAGCAAGAGATGCGGCAAGAGGCATAAAGAACAGGCCTGTGAGAGCCATGGTGGCAGGTATACCGAATTGCGGTAAATCAACATTTATCAATACTTATGCCGGCCGATCCGCTGCGAAGACAGGAGATAAGCCGGGCGTTACCAAGGGTAAACAGTGGATAAGGCTCGGATCTGACCTGGAGCTTTTGGATACTCCCGGAATCCTCTGGCCTAAATTCGAAGATAAAGAGGTAGGCGCACATCTTGCGATGATAGGTTCGGTCAATTCCGATATACTGGATATGGGCGAAGTCGCATACGAGATAATAGAATTTTTAAAGAAGGAATATCCGGGAAGGGTTTCGGAACGTTACGGTGTTGATGAGACCCATGACAGTGCGGGACTTTTGGAAGAGATCGCCATTGCAAAGGGGTGGATCAGAAAAGGCGCGGAAGCGGATATAGGAAAATGCTCTCAAATGATAGCTGGTGATTTTAAGAGCGGAAGACTTGGAAGGATATCTCTGGACAGACCGGAGCAGTACAGAGGCGAAAAATGAAACGTATAGAAGATGATAATGATCTTGAATTGATAAGACTGGATTCCGATGATGACTGGAGCAGCAGACGCCCCCGTCGCAGGTATCTGAAGGAAGACAGCGACTTGCCCGAAGATGATGAAGAAGATGATGATGACGAAGAAGAAGTTTCTTCAGAAAAAGGAAGCAGAGGTCAGGCTATATTGAAAGAGATATTGCATGACAGCCTGTTTTTGCTTGCTGTATTCATCATCACGCTTATGCTTGTAAAATTCGTGGGACAGCGTACTGTTGTGGTTGGAGAGAGTATGGAGACTACACTTCAGGATGGCGATAATCTTATAGTTGATAAGATCTCTTACAGGTTCAGGCAGCCTGAAAGATTTGAGATCATAGTATTTCCGTACATCTATCAGGATGAGACTTATTACATAAAACGTGTGATCGGATTGCCGGGAGAGACGGTCAGGATAGATGAGAACGGTACAATATTTATAAATGATGTTCCGTTGGAAGAGAATTACGGCAGAGAAGTGATCATTGATCCCGGTAATGCCTACAATGGCATTACGCTCGGTGAAGATCAGTATTTTGTCCTGGGCGATAACAGAAATCATTCTTCGGACAGCAGATTCGCCGCTGTGGGTATCATCCAGGGAGACCGGATAATAGGCAGAGCTATCTGTCGCATTTATCCTTTTTCGAAATTCGGAAGTATGACGCCGAAAAAATGAGAGCCGAGGGTGTTATGGCTGATAAAATGACTATCACAGAGATAAAAAAAGAATTCGATATTCTTTCCGAAAGCAATCCGGAATCTTTTATCAAGCGCTTTGAAAGCGATGAGAGGACTCAGGTAAAGAATCTGGTTGCCAGAGCAGAAAAAAAGATTGCTGCTTTGGAAAAGGAAAAAGCACGCATGATAAAGATGTTTGAATTTGAACGCAGGTATTCAGACTATTCTTATATCTGCGGCATTGATGAAGTGGGCCGGGGACCTCTTGCGGGACCTGTTGTGGCAGGTGCGGTGATACTTCCGAAAGACTGTGACATTTTATATCTAAATGATTCCAAGCAATTATCCGAAAAAAAGAGAGAAGAGCTTTATTCCGTCATTATGGAGAAAGCGGTATCTGTGGGACTTGGATTTTCATCTCATGAACTGATAGATGAGATAAATATCTTACAGGCCACTTATGCAGCTATGAGAGAAGCGGTTTCGAAGCTGGATCCGGCCCCGGATCTCCTTCTTAATGATGCGGTTAAGATCCCGGAGCTTACTATGGCTCAGGTTCCCATAATCAAGGGAGATACACTCTCTGCATCCATATCGGCAGCAAGTATCGTGGCTAAGGTTACGAGAGACCGTATGATGGTAAAGTATGATGAGATCTATCCCGAATATGGTTTTGCCAAGAATAAAGGTTACGGAAGCAGCGAACATATTGAAGCTCTTAAGAAATACGGCCCTACGCCGATACACAGAAGATCATTTATCAAGAACTTTGTTTAGTTAACGTATATATCACGGAGAAGGCATATGAGTCTGTTTGGACAGGTATTCAGTACGGGCGCGGTGACACGTCCGCAAAATATACAGAATACTGCGGTGGGCAGAAATAACGAAGGTTCTGCCGTATTGTCTTCTCTTTCAAACGGTCAGACTATTTCGGGAAAGATAGCTTCCGTTAACGGTTCTAACGTCTCCATAGATCTTGGGGGCGGAGCTATGATAAATGCAAAATTAGACTCTTCCATGGCTCTTTCAGAGGGCCAGACGGTTACATTTGAAGTTCGTTCGAACGGCAATGATCAGATCTCACTTTCACCTTTATATACCAATGTGGCTCAGGGGATCACTGCGGAAAATGCACTTGCTTCCGCAGGTATGACTGTTAATTCAGACACTCTTTCAATGACTCTTGCCATGATGAATTCGGGAATGAGCATTGACAGTAAATCCCTGGGAGATATGTATCATGCCATTTCATCTTTTCCGGGAGAAAATATAACCAATCTGGTGGAGATGAGATCATTGGGTATTCCTCTGGATCAGGGAAATGTTGAGCAATACTCTGCTTTTAAGAATTATGAGAACAGTATTTCAGAGGGACTCAGAGATATCGCAGAGAATGCCATCAGGCTCTATGATGAACTTAATTCATCGGGGGATGGCGATAAAGCAGTATCCTTCATGAGACAGTTTACCGATATCGTGACAGGACAGAATGCTGCAGATGGGACGCAGAGCACCTATCAGGATAATGAATTGCACGATGCAGGAAAAGCACCGGCCGGAAAGGTTATCCTTACCGAAAATACCGAAGCTACGGTTGATACGCTTAAGGATAAAGGTTCTGTAGAGGTGATGGATATGATAGATACGAAAACTGATATCGTATCTTCCGATAAGGCTTCGGTGGTTATTGATAACAGTGCGGCCGTAGAGACGGATCCTTTGGAGAATGTTTTAGCGGGAATAAAGGAATTTGCAGAGAAGGGCGAACCCTTGGATGCTGATAACTCGAAGTTTTCGGGAACCGCACCGGATGAGAGAGATCGCGCCTTATATACCGGTCAAAATAATACACCGGCAGAAGGACTGAAAAATCAAATGATCGATCTCCTTAAAGAGCATAATGCACCGGAAGCTCTGATCCGATCCTTTGAAAAAGTGACACCTGACGATACCGGTATGATGAAGGCAGCGGGAGAATTCTTGAAGATGCTGGACGAGAATGCTCCGGCTCTTAAGAATGACTTCTTAAAGGGAGATATAAAGAGGATGCTGTCATCCGATGACTTCAGGCAGACTGCGATAAACGCATTAAAGCAGAGTTTGTCGCTTACGCCTGAGGAAGTGGCCGATAAATTCAATGTCAGGGAACTGTATCAAAAGCTTGATATGCAGGTTAAAAATCTTACCGGGATGCTGAGCAATATCGCTCATCCCGAATCATCCATGATGCAGAGTCTTGGCCAAATGAACCAGAGTATGGATTTTATGAACCAGATGAATCAGGCGATGCAATATGTTCAGATCCCTCTTAAGATGGCGGGAGGAGAAGCGACGGGAGATCTTTTCGTATATACGGACAAAAAGAGCCTTGCGGCTAAGGACGGGAATGTCAGCGCCTTACTGCATCTGGATATGAAACATCTGGGACCTCTCGATGTATATGCATCCATCAACAACGCCAATCATGTAAATACCAAGTTCTATCTTGAAAGTGATGAGATGATAGATTTTATCGCAGAGCATATCGATATGCTTACTTCAAGGCTGGAGGCGAGAGGTTATCATACAAGTGCCGATATGGTCACAAGAGATAAATTAAAAAGTACCGGCGGTGGGGAAAGACCTGTGAAGGATCCCGAAAATTCAACGGTTATATCACAACAGCGATTCGATATGCGGGCATGATAGATGGCAGATACTAAGAAAACTAAAAGAAAAACAGCGATAGCGCTTGAATATGATCCGGAAGATGCGGCTCCCAAGATCCTGGCTTCCGGCCAGGGTGTTATTGCGGACAAGATCATCGAGAAGGCCAAGGAAGAAAAGATACCGGTTCATAAAGACGGTAGACTTGCGGATACTTTATCGCGTCTTGAGATCGGTGAGATGATACCGCCGGAGCTTTATGAGGTTGTTGCAGAGATCCTTGTATTCGTTGATGCCATGGATAAGATTAGGGCGAAGATGGATAAGGCGGGTAAACTTCCGCCGGGTAGGAAATAATATTGTAAGAAGGTAATAGTTACGGGATCAAATAACAGAAAAAAAGGAAATGTTTTTGAGGATAAGGCCGTTGCTTATCTTGAGCAAAAGGGCTGCGAGATACTGGAGAGGAACTACAGGAACAGATCCGGAGAAATAGATATCATCGGAAAAGACGGGAGTTATCTTGTCTTTTTTGAGGTGAAGGCAAGACTTCGTGAGAATGCGGGGTATGCGGCAGAGGCAGTAGACCGGAAAAAACAGGGGATCATATGCAGGGTATCCGATCACTACAGGATGTCTGAAGGTCTCGGAGATGACATACAAATAAGATATGATGTGATCGCAGTCGACGGGGAGGAAATTAACTGGATAAAGAATGCTTTCGATTATACAGGTAAGGCATTTTGATTTTGCATTATATCTGCGCGTGTGATAGAATTAATTCGTTTTGTTGGTTGGTATATTCGGATCAAATACATCCGAAAGACAGGAGAAATATTTTGAGTAATAAAAGTGTTGAAAAAAATGAACAGAAAAGCGGTGTATTTACTGTATTGTTCTTTATAGCACTGATCCTTTTCATAGTTGCGGCTGCAGGCTGCACATTATTATTTGCGGGAAAGAAGAGAAGTGATAAAGCATATGCCGAGCAGCTTGCTCAGCTCCAGGCGAGTGTTGATCAGACAACTTCCGAGAATGTAGCTCTGGTACAGAAAAACAGCGAACTCGTGGAACAGATCAATACGCTCTCGGGCAATACAACAGGAGCGCAGGACCCGGGAAGCGTAACGGGTCAGGATCCTGACGGTGAGGGCGATGTCGTTACAGAGATCAGGGAGCGTGAGCCCGGTGAATATGAGATAGATTTTGAAAGTCTTATCTTCCGCCCTTATGAAGACGGAAAGTATAAGGATTATTGCAGATCCGAAGATGAATACGACAAGATGGTATATCAGTTCGGAAGCATGTATTCGTATCCTACGGATGTTGTATTTGCAGGAGACAGTCTTATCGCAAGATGTGCCTGGAATGAGATCTATCCCGGCATGGATGTGAAGAACAGAGGTATCGGCGGAGATACAGTATACGGATTCATAGCAAGACTCGGACAGATCGAGAATACAAAGCCTTCAAAGCTTTTCATACTTATCGGTGTCAATGATATACTTGCCGGCGCAAATCCCGATGTGATGAGAGGCAGATACAGCGACCTCATGAACGCACTTGATGATGAGTTTGAAGATTCCGATACGGAGATCTACTTCCTTTCTCTTCTTCCTGTGGGTGCAGGCGTGATCGATCACTATGGTCTGTCAGTTGACTGGTTTACAGAGACCAATGCATCACTTAAAGAGATGTGTGAAGAGAACGGATATACATTTATAAATGTTTTCGATACTCTCGGAAACGGATCCGGAACTCTTACCGACGATCAGAGTATAGATGGTATTCATCTTAAGGGTGAGCAGTATGAAAGGATCAAGGAGATCCTCGATCCATACGTACTTGATGATGCGGATGCTGAAGACGGCGATGACGACGCTGACGAACCCGACGATGATGACGACGACGATGATGACGACGCTGACGATTCCGATGATGAAGACTAATGATCGGAACAGATTAGTGATTTAAGTTTTTACCCGGAGGTTTAATTATGGGAATTTATGAAGAATTACAGGCCAGAGGCCTTATTGCACAGACAACAGATGAAGCTGAGATCAGAGAGCTTGTAAACAGCGGTAAGGCTGTATTTTATATCGGTTTCGATCCTACGGCGGACAGTCTTCATGTAGGTCATTTCATGGCACTTTGCCTTATGAAGAGACTGCAGAGCGCAGGAAACAAGCCTATCGCCCTTCTTGGCGGCGGTACCGGTATGATCGGTGATCCTTCCGGAAAAACAGATATGCGTAAGATGCTTACGGAAGAGACTATTGCTCACAATATCGAATGCTTCAAAAAGCAGATGAGCAGATTCATTGAATTCGGAGAAGACAAGGCAAGAGTCGTTAACAATGCAGACTGGCTCCTTAAGCTTAACTACGTTGATCTTCTCAGAGAAGTAGGACCTCATTTCTCCGTAAATAATATGCTTCGTGCAGAGTGCTACAAGCAGCGTATGGAAAGAGGACTTACATTCTTCGAGTTCAACTACATGATCATGCAGGCATACGATTTCTACACCTTATACCAGAAGTACGGATGTAATATGGAGTTCGGTGGAGATGACCAGTGGTCCAATATGCTTGCCGGTACGGAGCTTATCAGAAGAAAGCTCGGCGGTGATGCATATGCCATGACCCAGGTTCTCCTTCTTAATTCCGAAGGCAAGAAGATGGGTAAGACAGAGAAAGGTGCTGTTTGGCTTGATGCCGAGAAGACCAGTCCTTTCGAGTTCTACCAGTACTGGAGAAATATCGGTGATTCTGATGTACTTAAGTGCATCAGAATGCTTACGTTCCTTCCTCTTGAGCAGATCAGCGAGATGGATGGCTGGGAAGGCGAGAGATTAAATGAAGCTAAACAGATTCTTGCATGGGAGCTTACAAATCTTGTTCATGGTAAGGAAGAAGCTGATAAGGCTAAGGAAGCGAGCCTTGCTCTTTTCTCAGGCGGCGGAAATTCCGAGAATATGCCTAAGACCATCATCAATTCCGAGGATCTTCGTGACGGAAGAGTTGATATCGTAACTCTTATCTGCAAGGCAGGTCTGGCTTCCACCAGATCCGATGCGAGACGTAATGTTGAGCAGGGCGGTGTTACGGTTAATGGTGAGAAGATCACAGATCCCAAGGCCTCTTTCGCACCTTCAGATCTTGAGTCTGATTTCATTCTCAAGAAGGGCAAGAAGAACTTCATGAAGTATACTTTCGGAAAGTGATATTATATCCGATAACGAATTACTATGCTCCGGATACGACATTTTTTGCCGCAGCCGGAGCTGTTTTATAGAATAGGGATCCGGGCGGAGAGATCCCTGGAAACTTTACAATGCCTTGTGGTTATTGTAAAATCAAGCGGTAAGGACCTGTCTTGAGGCAGTATTAAAGAGGTAAAATGGGTAGAAAAAGAAAACCGGTCGTAGCTATCGTCGGCAGACCGAATGTAGGAAAATCGACACTGTTCAATGTACTTGCCGGAGAGAGATTATCCATAGTAAAGGATACTCCCGGAGTTACAAGAGACAGATTGTATACAGATACAGACTGGCTGGATAAGGAATTTACGCTTATTGATACAGGCGGAATAGAGCCGGATTCTAAGGATATCATTCTGTCTCAGATGCGTGAGCAGGCACAGATCGCCATAGATACGGCTGATGTGATCATATTCCTTACCGATGTGAAGCAGGGACTTGTGGATGCTGATCATCAGGTGGCTGTAATGCTCAGAAAATCAGGCAAGCCTGTTGTTTTAGCTGTAAATAAGACTGACAATTACAACAAGCAGATGGCTGATGTTTTTGAGTTCTATAATCTCGGACTTGGCGAGCCATATGCGATCTCTTCGGCCGAAAGAACAGGTATCGGTGAGCTTCTTGATAAGGTTATCGAGTATTTTCCCGAGATACATGATAATGATGAAGATGATGATGAGACTGTCAGGATCGCCGTTGTAGGAAAGCCTAATGTGGGCAAGAGCTCCATCATCAATAAGCTTATCGGTGAGAATCGAGTGATCGTATCAAATATCGCCGGAACTACCAGGGATGCGGTTGATACCAAGGTAAGACATAACGGTAAGGATTACATATTTGTCGATACAGCCGGACTCAGACGTAAGAATAAGATCAAGGAAGACCTTGAGCATTATATGATCGTAAGGACCGTGGGTGCAGTTGAAAAGGCTGATGTGACCGTACTTGTTATAGACGGTGCCGAAGGCATTACCGAGCAGGATGCGAAGATCGCCGGTATCGCACACGAGCGTGGCAAGGGAATGATCATTGCGGTCAATAAATGGGATGCTGTTGAGAAGAATGACAAGACTCAGAATGAGTATAAGAAGAAGATCCGCAATATCCTGTCATTCATGCCATATGCTGAGATCATTTTTATCTCGGCACTTACGGGACAGCGCCTGCCAAAGCTTTATGATACCATTGATGCTGTTGTGGCCAATCATGCCATGAGGATCCAGACGGGTGTGGTGAATGAGATCATGACTCAGGCAGTTGTCATGCAGCAGCCTCCTTCGGATAAGGGTAAGCAGCTCAGGCTTTATTACATAACTCAGGTATCGGTTAAGCCGCCTACCTTTGTTATATTCGTTAATGACAAGGAATTGATGCATTTCTCATATACGAGATATATTGAGAATCAGATTCGTGACGCATTCGGATTCGCCGGAACTCCTTTGAAGTTCATCATCAGGGAGCGGAGCGAGAAGAACGCCGGTATCAAGTGACGGACGGGTAGATTAAGCTATGAATTTTATTGCTGTGAGAATAATATGTCTTGTTGTCGGATATCTCTTCGGCATGTTTGAGACTGCATATTTTGTAGGCAAAGCCTACGGTGTTGATATCCGAAAGCAGGGATCCGGTAATACGGGGACTACCAATACTCTCAGGGTACTTGGTAAGAAGGCCGGACTTTATGTTTTTCTCGGAGATATATTCAAGACCATTTTTGCGGTTCTTATCTGTTATTTTATCTTCAGAGAGTTGTTTCCGGACAGGATATATCTTATAAAGCTATATGCGGGACTTGGAAGTGTTCTTGGTCATAATTTTCCTTTTTATCTTAAATTTAAAGGCGGTAAGGGGATAGCTGCTACCAGCGGAATGATACTTTCTTTTCACTGGATGTATGTACCGGTTGACCTCCTGCTTTTCTTCGGAACATTTGCGCTTACAAATTATGTGTCTTTAGGTTCACTTATATTGATGGCAGGATTTTTTATACAGACCGTGATCATGGGTCAGCTTGGAGTGTTTACCGGTTTCGGCGGCGCTGTGATCCCTGTGGAAGTATTATATGAGATGTATGCTGTCGCATTTATAATATCGGCACTTGGTTTTATCAGACATCGATCCAATATAGTTAAGCTCGCTCAGGGAAATGAGCGTAAAACATATTTATTCAAAAAGAATAAGGAGGAAATACGGTAATGGCAGAAATCGGGGTTATAGGAGCTGGAAGCTGGGGAATAGCTTTATCATGGTTGCTTACGAACAACGGCCACAAGGTTACTGTCTGGTCTGTAATCGAAAGCGAGATCGAGATGTTGAAGACATCTCATGAACATAAAGACAAGCTTCCCGGAGTAAAGCTTCAGGATTCAATGCAGTTCACCACAGATCTTGAGAGTACATGTAAGGACAAGGATCTTCTTGTATTTGCCGTTCCTTCTATCTTTACAAGAAGTACCGCGAAGCAAATGAAGGACTTCGTTAAAGAAGGTCAGATCATCACAAGTGTAGCAAAGGGCGTAGAAGAGAACTCTCTTATGAGACTCTCCGAGATCATCAAAGAAGAGATACCTCAGTCCAGAGTTACTGTTTTATGCGGACCCTCACATGCAGAGGAAGTCGGCAAGGGACTTCCCACCACCTGTGTTGCAGGTGCTGACAGAAAATCTGATGCGGAATTTGTTCAGAATCTTTTTGCTTCAGATGTTTTCCGCGTATATACATCTCCCGATATGCTGGGAATGGAGCTTGGTGCGGCGCTTAAGAATGTAGTTGCACTTGCTGCGGGAATGGCTGACGGAATGGGATTCGGAGATAATACCAAGGCTGCTCTCATCACCAGAGGAATGGCTGAGATAACAAGGCTCGGAACGGCAATGGGTGGCGCTGCAGAGACATTTGCCGGTTTGACCGGTATCGGTGATCTCATAGTTACCTGTGCCAGCGTTCATTCAAGGAACAGGAAGGCCGGATACCTCATGGGTCAGGGAAAATCTGCAGATGAAGCCATGGCTGAGGTTAAGATGGTGGTCGAAGGCGTTTATTCAGCTAAAGCTGCGTTACAGCTTGCAAAGAAGTATAATGTTGAAATGCCTATCGTTGAGCAGGTAAATGATATCCTGTTTAACGGAAAGACACCTAAGGAAGCGCTTCCGGAGCTTATGATGAGAGATAAGAAGTCGGAACATTCCGCACTGCCCTGGAAGGAATGAATCCGATCATAATGGTTTAAATAAGGCGGTCTTACTGTAACTTAAGAGTTGCGGTAAGCCGCTTTTTATCATATCGTCCGGAACCGTTCATTGAAGGTGTGACCGTTTTCCGGACAGTTCTTGTTATATTCTTAAGAGTAAATTAAGAGTTTACTAAATTCGGGTTAAAGACTGTTTTTCTTTGTTGAGTTATCATCTGATCATAAGATCGGAGATCAAGGGAGGTCTTTATGTCAGAGGAAGTCATTTTAAAAACAACAAATCTTTCAAAATCCTTTTCTTCAGGCGGTACGATCCAGCATATCCTGAAGAATCTTAATATCGAGATCTATAAGGGGGAGTTTCTTGTCATCATGGGTAGTTCCGGTGCGGGAAAATCCACTCTTTTATATTCCGTTTCAGGTATGGATAAGCCTTCTCTCGGTGAAGTAGTCTGCTGTGGAGAGGATATCACAAAATATAATATGGATAAGCTGGCGGATTTCAGGAGCAGGCATTGCGGTTTTGTTTTCCAGCAGATCAACCTCGTAGGTTCTATGAGCCTTATGGATAATGTTCTTACGCTTGGACTTCTGGGAAAGAAATCCCGCCAGGAGATAGTGAAGAGAGCCGAAGCTTTATTTGAAAAGGTTGATATCCCTGCGATCACCAGAGCAAAGTTTCCTAATCAGGTGAGCGGCGGAGAGGCACAAAGATCTGCTATAGTCAGAGCGCTTATCAACGATCCCGACATCCTTTTTGCAGATGAGCCCACGGGTGCACTCAATGCTGCCAATACACAGGCTGTTCTTGATATATTTACGGAATTCAACAGAGAAGGACAGACTGTTGTAATGGTCACTCATGATATCAAATCGGCCAGAAGAGGTGACAGGATCATTTATCTTGATGACGGTAAGATCGCCGGAGAATGCAGACTGGGAAGATATATGAGCGGAGATCAGGCCCGTCATGACAGGCTGGGTGCGTTCTTAGCCGAGATGGGATGGTAAGGAGGATATATGATTAATAAGATAAAAAGATTATTTATCCTTATACGATCAAATTTCGCTAAGAATAAGAGCAGACTCCTTGTTTTCCTCTTTATCACTTTGATCTGTTCAACACTCATCAGTCTTGGCGCGGAATTAAAGATAGGTTTTAAGAGCTTTATAGAAAGCAAATTTGTTAAGTATGATTCGTCGGATATCATCATGATCGCACATGGAGTGAGTGATGGATATTCTTCAGGCAAGATCGGAAAGAATAAATTAAAAAGGAAACTTTTATCGGATGATGTGACTGAAAGTGTGGATTCAATCGAATATATAGAATCCGTCGCGGAATATGAGGATTTTGGAGCATGGGAAGAAAGAGCCATCAGCATTGTGGATATAAATGAACTGAGAGCTCTTGGTCATGACAGGTTTGAGATCGTTGAAAGCTGTGATGATGAAATTCCGGAGGGGGATGGTATTTATCTACCGGCCTATATGAAATATACGGGGCATAATGTCGGTGAAGATTTTGAGTTTACTCTCAAGGAACGAGGCAACGATCCAAAAGAAACAGATTATTCATATAAGATAGCGGGATTCTACGAGATGCCCTTATTTGATTCACCGGCTATCGATATAGTAACCATGCTCATTGTTCCTGATGAGATATATAAAGAGATCAAAGATGATATCGGATCCGATCACGGAAGATATTCATCTGTATTCTATATTACGCTGAAAGAAAAGAATACGGATACAGAATTATTGACCACCAGATTCAATAAAATGTTTTCGGATAATGGGATAAGCTCAGGAAGCTGCAGCAGAGATAATTATGTTATGATCTGTACATTCTATCCTTCATTTACGTCTGTTTTCTTCCTGGTTGTGGCAGTGATCGCAGCTCTTATCATGATGATAATGACGGGTTTCCGTATTTCAACCGAGATCGAAGAGAACCTGGCGGAATACGGATCTCTAAAGGGAGGCGGGATGAAGAGCACCGAGATCAGGGCATCCATCATCCTTACGTTTATTATTATTACTTTGGCAGCTGCTGTTCCCGGTATCATCGCAGGATGGCTTATTACACCCGGAGTATCGGATATCTTTGCTTTTCACAGCGGACAGATCTGGAAACCGGAGTTTGATCTTTATTTATCACTTACCATATTATTACTGCTTTTGGCTTCGGTCATTATAATATCTGTGGTGACAACGATAAGGATCGCGGTTATATCTCCGCTTTCTGCAATAAGAGAAGGTATAGCTGCGCATAATTTCAGACGTAATCCTTTCCCTTTGGATAAGACTAAGGGTGGGTTGAATTACCTGCTTGCTTTAAAGCTTTATTCCATAAATATGAAACAGAACCTGCTTTTGATAATAAGCTGTATACTGATCGGACTGATAGGATCTGTTGCAACCGTATATGGTTATAATCTTGCCGCAAGCCCTTCGGATCTTATCAGATGTATAGCTCCGGGTTCACCGGATATGAGTTTTACAATGAAAAAAGAAGGCGGTAACGATAGCCCGATAAAGCGGTATCTTGAGAGCCTTGATAATGTTCATTGTGTTGAATTTCAGTTACACAGACTTGAGTGCAGTGATTACGAAGTCTATGCAAGATCATTTGATGATATAGATAATGCAAGACTTTCGCTTCTTAATGAGGGTCGTTTCCCGAAACATGCGAATGAAGTTGCGATCAATGTGATATTCGCCGACGCACTGAGAGTCGGTGTGGGTGATACTATTGAGCTCAAAAAAGATAAGAAATCCATGGAGTATATCGTCACAGGTATATACCAGGATTCTATCGTAGATAAATGTATATACATTACGCAAAGGGGAATGGACAGACTGGGCGATTTTGATGGTTTACGCTCGCAGAATAATGTTTATATAGATTATGAGAGTTTGGGGATAGAGATGTATTCTCCTGAAATGTTTAAACTGTCCGGAGAACTTGAGGATGACCTGAGATCCCGCTTCGGAGATAAGATAGATATATCCGATTGTATGGCATCAGCTGAGCAGGAGATGAAAGTTGAGATCGTAGCCTTTAAGACTATTGCGATCCTTATAATGGCTATATTGGGTACTTTATCTGCAGCGATCATTGTTCTGATAGCCAAGACTGTGATGATATCCAGAAGAAGATATTTCGGTATCCTTTCGGCAGGCGGATTCCCATCAAAAATGCTTAGAAAGCAACTGGCATTAAGCTTCATCCCGAATGTGATCATAGGAACGATATTGGGAGCGGTACCGGGAACCATCTTCGGCGCAGATGTTGTAGCAAGACTTCTCAGATATGTTGGCGTGGCAAAGCTTAATATGAGAACATGCTGGTGGATGCCTGTTGCAGATGTCATATTCTTTTCTTTGATATGCTTTGCCGCTGCATATATAATATCAAGTAAGCTTAAAAAATTATCTGTTTACGAACTTGTATCGGAGTAAGAGAGCGTATGGATTGCCTGATCATTGACGATGAAAAAAATCTTGCAGAAGCCATAAGTGAATATTTCAATATGTTCGGCCTTGAAACCGGGTGTGCATTTGATTATGACAGCGCACTTAAGATGATAAAAGAAAATGAAGTCCGTATGATCATACTTGATATCAATCTCGGGGACAGGTCAGGTTTTAAACTCTGTGAGGAGATCAGAAATATCACCGATGTTCCGGTCATGTTTTTGAGTGCAAGGAAGATGGATGATGATATTCTGGCTGCTCTTTCCATCGGCGGTGATGATTATATGATCAAGCCCTGCTCGTCCAGCGTCCTGCTTGCTAAGGCTAAAGTAATATTAAAGCGTACTTCAGGCGAAAAAAAGAGTGAGATGCTTTCTGTAGGGAAATTATTGTTAAATAAAAATGATATGACACTGACAGTGAACGGATCGTCCTCAAGGCTTCCGTCACTTGAATATAAGCTGCTTTTATATTTCATGGAGAATCCGGACAGGGTAGTCAGCAAGGATGAACTGTTTCAAAAAGTATGGCAGGATGCCATTACCGGAGACGGTACTTTAAATGTTCATATATTCAGACTAAGAGAAAAGATTGAAAAAAATATATCGAAGCCTGAAGTTATCACTACTGTCTACAGAACCGGTTATATTTTTAATACTGCTGCGACGGAGCTTTTATGAGAGCGTCATTAAATGAAAAAAAACTGATGGCTTTTATAGTTTTTCTGATCTTAGTTGCAATTTCTGTTGCGGCATGTATATTTTTTTATCCTTTGGATAAGGTGGAGGCTGAATATGATATCGTTGAGATCAATGATATTGCAAATACGGCCTTCGACAATTGGAATGAAATATCAGAGCGCGGAAACGAAATACTTCCTGCAGGCAGTTATGAATATGCCATCGTATCAACAGACGGAACGCTTGTTTATAAAACAGGAGAAGATGTTCCCTTTATTGTCAATGAGGCAGTCAGGAAGGGCTGCATCATATTTGATGTGGCTTCTGATGAAACGGTGCTGGGAAAGCTTATAATCCTTCCGATCAATTCGCAGAAATACATCTGTGCCGTCAATTCGGCAAGACTTGCTGCGGGAATAACTCTTATCGTTACAGTTTTAATACTATCTGCTTTAGTCTATCGGATATCCGTAAGGATATTAAAACCCTTTAATAAATTAAAAGATTTTGCTCAGAACGTTGCTGCAGGTGATCTGGATACTCCTCTTCAAATGGATAAAGCCAATTATTTCGGAGCTTTTACTGAGAGCTTTGATATGATGCGTACAGAGCTTAAGGCATCCAGGAAGAGAGAAGATGAACTTATCCGGGACAGAGCCGATATGGTGGCGCAGCTCTCCCATGATATAAAGACGCCGGTTGCATCAATAATCGCCACATCAGAGCTCTTAAACGCAAAAACAGATGATGATATATATAAGGCTAAACTGGATATTATCATTGCCAAAGCTACCCAGCTCTCCGATCTTTCAGATGAATTAAATAAGATCACAAAGGCGGAGCAGGATAAGCTGAATGTGGAATGCAGTACTTTTTCGACCGTTGATCTTATGGAAATGATAAAAAAGTGCGATTATCTGGGTAAGATAAAGCCCTTTGATATGCCTGAGGCTTTGGTTCTCTTAGACCGTGGCAGAATGAAACAGGTCATTGACAATGTGATCTCCAATTCATATAAATATGCCGGTACGGATATAGAGTTAAATGCAGGTCTTAGTGATGAATTCCTGATATTAAGGATCAAAGATCACGGCCCGGGTATAAAACCCGAAGAAATCTCCGGAATTTGCGGAAAATATGTCAGAGGTAAAGAGGTGGGCGATAAGGAAGGCGCAGGACTCGGGCTTTTTACCGCAAGGCAGCTTATGAACCGCATGGGCGGAGATTTTCAGGTGGCAAGTGAGTATGGCGAATACTTTGAGGCGATAATCATTGTAGCCCTGGATATATAGGCTGTGATGATTATGGTCACAGATACCAGTGTGGGGTAAAGAACACAGAGATCTTACGGACGAAGGGGAGTAATGCTCCGGCATCGATGAACACAGGCGTAAAGACAAGACAGCCTAAAAGATAAACGGGCATCATTGCGCAAAAGACAGATCTGCTCTTTATTATATAAGAAAGTATCGTAAGGAAAAGAGTATTTATCAAAAGATAGGATACTATATCAAGCAGTTCTGTTGGCGGACATATGTGAAGTATCAGCATGCAGAATTCAGCCGTTACCGTAAAGATGATCATAGGGACCGTGATATTGACTATCCTGAATCTGAATTTTGAAAAAACCGGAGACTCGGAGATATCGTAGTATTTCAATACACCGATGAATCCCGCAAGTAATATCAATACAGCAAAGAGCCCTCTCAACGCAGATCCCATTACACCTGCAGAAGAACGAGCCTGAGCTTTCTCATTTTCTTCGGACACATCTGTTTTACCTGATTCAATATTGATGGAAAAAGTACTTCCGTCATGCGTATACTGTTCGAAAAGTTCATAAACTTTTTCTTCGGATATGTTTTTCATATCATCCTTGATAGCAGAATGTTTACGCAGATAATTATCCAGCAGTACAGGCGCGAGTCTGTTAAATACTGACGCATAGACACTTTCATTCACAATGGCAGACTGAGCTGATTGAGGGGAAATATATACAGTGATACTTTCTTCCTTATCTCCGGTTGAAAGGATATCAAGTATATCCGATGGGATAACATATCCGCATTCGGCATGTCCCGAAGCCACATCTTTTATAAGTTCATCTTTTGAGCTGCATTCATGAAAATAATACATGCTGTCTTCTGTCACGGGTATCTGATCAAATTCATGATCGGGATCTTCTTTTGTACCTTCAAAGTAATAATCAATATATGCGGCACTGCCTTCGCCTTCCGTATCGATCGCGCTATCCGAAGAATCGATCAGAACATGAGCGATGGTAAGGATCGGCAGCAAAAGAATAAGAGCTGCAAAAAGCGGCATCTTGATATATCTTTTGAATGTGTAGAAAAAGAGCCTGTATAATTTCATCAAAGAGTTCCTTTTTTGCTTCTGTATGTAAGTATTCCCATAGTTCCCGCTAAGAGTATAAGGATCCATATGATCAAATATAATGCGGAATTAACGGAACTGTGAGGAAAGCCAAGCATTCCGAGTATCATATTCTGTTGAAGATGATAAGTGGGTAAAAATCTACCGATATTACGTATAGCTGCGGGCATAAATGATGAGGGGATGATGCCGCCGGATATGAGCAACATAGCTGTGCCGAGCAGAAATTGAAACAGCACTGCCAAAGGAGCGTTTTTTGCCGTAATATTCAAAAAAATACCGAGGGCGGATGTAAATGCTGTAAGCAAAAGTAAAGCAGTATAAGAAGGAAGTTCAAAAACTGTTTTTTCCGAAATTGCCAAACCTGCGATAAATCTTATAACAAAGCAAAAGAGTGCGAAAAGCAGAGTGTTTGTGATAAATCGGATCAAAATAAATATTACGGGATTGGTCTTCCTTACAAAAAGACAGGCATAGAATGAACCGTTCTCATATTTTAGGGTCTGTATAAAACAGGTGCCTAAAAAGATGATAAAAAGTATCAGTCCCGATGAGAGATAGTAGATAAGAGTAACGGGAACTGCGGCGTCTTCATTATTTTTGCCTTCTTTTACCGTTTCGATATCCGGATCAAGTCCGGGAATGAGGAGAACTGTCTTAAAAACTTTCTCGCGTTCCGCAACATGACTTAAGTTGATCAGATCGATCCTGTTATATGCATTTTCAAGCTCATTTCCTTTATCGGATTCATAATAGAGATCCGCGGCGGTATATGTTGCTCCCTGCGCTGAGGAGAGAAGTGATACTGAATCTTTTAAAAGCTCGGATAAAAAGAGTGATGACAGCGAGTTACCGTCGGGAATGGTAACTTCGGCAGGGATATTTGAACCGTAAAGGATCCCTGATATCATGCCTTCGGGAAAGGTTATGATGGCGATGACGTCTCCTTTATCCAATGATGCTCTTGCCGAGGCTTCGTTTGTCAGATCAAAGTCTAAAACCAGAGATGTGGATGTCATATTTGAAAGATAACCCATGGCATATTCTACATACTCATCCGCACCGGAATTATTTACGACAGCAACTTTTGCTCTCACAAGAGGCTCGGATCTGTACAGGATGGACGATGCGGTAAAAATGAGAGCCGCGATCAGCGCGCCGAGAAGTAAGGCTCCTGCGATCAACGCAGGCACCGAGTACATATTCCGTTTAAATTCTATCTTAAAAAGTTTAAAGATCATCTTATAGTCCCGAACCTATCAGATAAAGTAATAATGGATTGGAAAATAAAGCTTCCACCTGATCGGGCGTTACTGTGGACGCTCCGGTGCCGCTAAATGCCCAACTGTTATTCAGATAATTGTTTAAGCCGTCGCTTATGGTTGTATAAAACTCATTACGGCTCATCTTGAATAAGGGAGTACCGGATGATGGAAGATCTTCATAAACGCCGTAGTTTAATTCGGATAGTGTAAACTCTTCGGAGATATCTATGTTGCATACTGCATTTCCTCCTTCAGAATAATCAAGGAGAATATGATCGAAATCAAATGTTATGGCGGCGCCGTTCTCGTTTTCGATGGTAACATCACAGTCACCGTCCAGAGTTAATTTTCTATCTTCATAAGCAATAGATCCGCTTATCTTCATTGAGTTGTTTTCACAATCATAATCGGCCAGATATGATATATTAAACAGCTCCGTATCAGAGGTCACGTCGTAGATGTGTATATCGTATTCGGATCTGTTGTTTTGTGCTTTAGTCTTATTCTTAATGAAAGTATTGTTCTTTGTGATGATCACATCCGGATCAGCATGGGATCCATCACTATAATAAAGTGAAAGCATATATGATCCCTCGGAGGTTCCTGAACCTGCAAGTTCCCAAGTGAACAGATCACATTCTGCTTTTCTTAATTCGTCTTTGGAATTTAACCATACAGTCATGGACAGATCATCGGAGAGCATGTTTTCGATTTTTGAAAGGAAGGAATCTTTTTCATTTTCATAATCCTCAAAAAGTGTATCCATATCTGTTCCTGCAGCGACGCATAATGCAGATAAAAGATCAGTGTTATCTTTGATAAAGCTGCTGTTTCTATCATCATAGGATTGAAGGAGCGGCATTATGATGTCGCTCATTTCTTTCCCGGGAAGTGTTACCAGATATTCGCTGCATTCTTCGCTTTGCCCTGCTTCGGTGGATATCAGCTCTTTCTTTCCTGTTTTCTTAACTTCTATAGCATCATAGAGAGCTTTTAAAGAACTCTTATTTACAGTATCGGATAATGATATGTCAGATGCGTCATATTCTTCCGACATATCGAATATATTAAATCTAATATCATTTTCTATGTTTGAAGGAAAGCGGTAACCTATAATATCCGCGAATTCCGAAGCGTTATAATCGGGACCGAAATTCTCTGTGTCTATGGTGAGGGGAGTATCGATCAATGAAGGGGAGTGGAATGAAAATATATTGTCATTTTGGGTAAAAATTAACTCGGGTCCTTTGATGATCATATATCCGGGAGTAAGTCTGTATTGTATCCGTCTACCGGGGGTATCAAAGTAGAGAGCGCTGTTAAGCTTAATTCCTGACAGTGTGGAGGTGGTAGAGGAGGAAGAGGGGGTTTTTGCGGAATTCAGTTTTAAACTGTTTTCCGTATAGAATTGTTTATTATCGCATGCATCCCTGATACGACCCATGGTTTCAGCATTATCAAAAAATGATCTTTTTGCGCTTACCGGATTAAAGTCCTTTACGTATTCGGCAAAAGGAAAACTGTCGCCAAGAGCCACTGCAAAGGCGCGCATAACTTTATTCTTTGGATTGTTAAAGAAGATAAGAGCCGCAAGAACACCGACAGTAACGATAATCAATATTGCTGATGGAATAATGATCAGGAAAGGATTGATCTTTTTTTTGCTTACATGTTCTTCGTTTACGGGGATATATTCGTTGTTATCCTGCATTTGTATTACTCCGTTTTATTTATTGGATTTTTTTAATTGCTCAAGCAGTTTTTCGCCTCTTAGGTCATTGGGTACCGCTGATAAGTGACAATCTTTTAAAAGAAGTATCTTGTTGCAGATATCCAGATCGGCTTCGTCGTGAGTACTGAGGATAAATGTTCCGCCCAAACGATGAAATTCATCCAGATAATTTCTGATCTCCGCTCTGAAATTCAGATCAAGAGCAGATGCGGGTTCATCAAGGATCAGGATATCGGGCGAATTGATCATCGCGCATGCGATGGTGACGCGCCTTCTCATTCCGCCGGAGAGAGCCTTAACAGGCTTGTTTAGAAATGATGATATATCAAGTGCTTTAAGAGCGGTGCCTTCAAGAAGCTCGCTTAATCGGGATGCGGGTGAATCCGACCATAAGAGGAGATTGTCTTTTACGGTAAGCTCCGGCATCAGAGGGTCATCCTGAGGAACGTATCCGATATATTTTGCGGCACTTTTCCTGTCTTTGAAGAGGTCTACAGTCTTGTCACTCTTGGTCAGCTTAAAAGAGGCGTTGTTCTTGCTGCATTTCCTGACACCGGAAAGGATAGAGAGCAGAGTCGATTTTCCGCTTCCGTTGGCTCCGATCAGAGCTGCACTTTCACCGGCCTCAAGCTTAAATGAAATATTATCCAGTATAAGTTGATTTCTGTATGAAAAGGACAGAGAGTCCAATTCGATCTCTGCCCTTTGTATTGAAGTATTTGAAGTATCAGTCATTTTTACCGATTCCATATTACTGTAATGATCCTGCGATAGCTGCTGCAAGTTCGTCCAGGGAAGCCAATGCGGCTTCATCGGGAGCGGACTTTACGGTTACCGTGGGTTCAAGAACCGTGCAGTTCTTGAATCCTGCAAGTTCTTCCTTTATAAGCTTTCCGGATAAGGGAGCCCAGGTGCCGTTTTCGATCACAGCAAAGGCCCTGTTCTGAAGACTTCTGTATTTGAGCTCCGACAGGAGTACCTCAACTCCGAGAAGCATATTGCCGTCATGGGTAGGTGAAGCGATGACGATATTGCTTACACGGAATGCTTCCGATACAAGGTCGGATACATGAGTCTTGCTGACATCGGCTACGCGTATATTCTTTACGCCGAGAGCTGCAAGCTTTGAAGCAAGGATCTCAGCGGCATTTTCTGTTCCGCCGTAAACCGAACCGTAGGCGATGAGAACCGTCTTATCCTCAGGAGTGTATGAGCTCCATTTGAGATAAAGATCGATATAGTATCCGAGATCTTCTCTGAGTACCGGTCCGTGTAACGGGCATATCATGCTTATATCCAGCGCTGCTGCTTTCTTTAATACATTCTGTACATTAGCGCCGTACTTTCCGACGATATTGGTATAGTATCTTCTGGCATCGTCAAGATCTGCTTTCCAGAGTCCGGCTTCATCCTCGAATATGTTACCTGAGAGGGCACCGAATCTGCCGAAAGCATCAGCTGAGAAAAGAACCTTGTCTGTTTCATCATAGGTCATCATTACTTCAGGCCAGTGAACCATGGGTGCCATTGTGAAATGAAGTGTATGCCTGCCTGTATTTAAAGTGTCGCCTTCTTTTACGGCTGTAAAACGATCCCTGATATCCAGACCGTGGAACTGCTTAATAAGGTCGGCAACTTTTAGTGTGCCGTATACTTTTGCTTCCGGGAATTTCTCAAGGATCAGACCGAGAGTAGCGGCATGATCAGGCTCCATATGATCTACGATGACGTAATCAAGAGGGCGGCCGGAGAGAACATGTAATACATTCTCCATGAATCCGCGGGCTGCTGACCAGTCAACGGTATCAAGTAATACGGTCTTTTCATCATCTATCATGTAAGAATTGTAGGAAACTCCGTTCTTAACAGGGTATGCATTCTCGAAAAGTTCGATCCTTCTGTCATTTAAACCGATGTATGAGATATCGTCGGTGATCTTGGTTATGTTATACATAAAATACCTCCGTTCAGTACTGTGTTTATGGTTTCAAACAAGGTAAATTCTACCATAAACAGCCCGTATTTTTAAGTTTAAGATTGTATACAATGTTTGTTGACGAGGGATTTTATTGGTGTTAGCATTTTCAAACCTAAAAATATAAAAGTATTATCATTCAGGAAAGGAGAACCATGGGAACAGATATGACGAAGGGCTCGCCGTCAGTCCTGCTGCTCAGATTTATGATACCGCTGCTTCTGGGAAATATTTTTCAGCAGCTCTATAACATGGCCGATACAGTTATCGTCGGTCATTACGTTGGGCAGAATGCTGTCGCCGCAGTCAGTTCCACGGGAACGGTCATGTTCCTTATCATGGGGATCTGCCTGGGACTGACCAATGGTTTTGCCGTGCTTACCAGCCAAAGATACGGAGCAAAGGATTATGAGGGCTCAAGACGTTCGGTAGCCAACGGTATAATTCTTGCGTTCATCATCATTGTTATAATGACAGCATTGAGTCTTTTGTTTACAGATAATCTGCTTACGGCCATGAATACTCCTGCGGATATATATGAAGATGCCAGGACTTATCTTTCCATAATATTCATGGGAATAATCTGCAGTGTATATTATAACCTGCTCAGCGCCTTCCTGCGTTCGTCGGGTAACAGTGTGGTACCGCTTTGCTTTCTTGTATTTTCAGCATTCTTAAATGTCGGTCTCGATCTGGTATTTATCATTAATTGCGGTATGGGAGTGGCAGGTGCGGCTCTTGCAACAGATTTATCACAGGGAGTATCTGCAGTTCTTTGTTGGATCTATATAGTAAAGAAGGTACCGGAGCTTTCGCCGAAAAAGAATGAGTGGAGGCTTTCAAAACATATATCCAAAAATCAGCTCCATATCGGATTGCCTATGGCTATCCAGTTCGGTATCACCGCATCCGGAACCATCATAATGCAGTCTGCTATCAATCTTTTTGATTCCACTGCAGTGGCAGCTGTTGGTGCAGCTAATAAATTCCACAGCCTGCTGACTCAGGGCATGCTTGCCATCGGACAGACCATGACTGCATATTCCGGACAGAATTACGGTGTGGCTGATTATGGCAGAGTAAGAAAGGGAATAAGATCGGCTCTTGTGATCATGTTAATATATTCAGTTATAGCGGGGGCTCTGGCGATATTCCTCTATGAACCCGTTCTTCCTCATTTCTTTAAGGAAGATGCGGATATACCCGGAATGATGCCCTTTGCAAAGATTTATATATGGCAATGTGCGTCCATGTATTTTCCGCTTTCTGCTATCTTTATCTTCAGAAATTCCATACAGGGGTGTAACTATGCGCTGCTGCCTACCTGCTGTGGCGTGGTGGAATTCGTTGCGAGAGGTATCTGCGCATTTGTATCCATCAAACTTCACAGCTTTTCACTGGCAGTCGGATGCGATCCCATAGCATGGGTGGCAGCCGGAATATTCGGAGCTATTGCATGGCTCTGGGTAAGGAAAGATCTGGAGCGTGGGAGATAAATGATTAAGGACAAAAGCTCTTGGAAAGAATGTGATGATATTGTATCTGAAGAAAGTGACACAGATTTCATTACTTCCGAAGAGATAGATACCGTGATAGAATCAATTATCGAATTTGAAGATGAATACGAATCGGATGAAAACTGTTCGGATGCCTGTGAATATGATGATTCTGATGTTGATAATATGGTGAGTCTTGCAATTCAGGATATGTCGGAATCATCCGAAGATAATGTATGTGATTCGGATGATGATAATTCTTCGGATTCTGACAGCAACAGTGAACAGCTCTGGGTAGAAGAGTAAAGAGAGTTAAGGAATAAGTTGTTATGATGATAAAAACTGATGCGATCATTCTTGATGTTGACGGTACATTATGGGATTCAACTGAACTTGTTGCCAGGGCATGGACATCTACAGCTCATGATAACGGATTCCCTGACAGGATAGTTACCGCTGAGGAGCTTAAGGAACAGTTCGGCCGTCCTATGGATGAGATAGCCAATAATATCTTTCCGGGACTTGATGAGAAGAGGCTTGATAGCATATTAAAGAGCTGCATCAAATATGAGAATGAAGTCCTTCACAATGATCCCTGCGACATGTGTTTTCCCGGGGTTGTTTTAACCATAAGGTCTCTGTCCAAACGAATACCGGTCTGCATTGTCAGCAATTCTCAGAGCGGATATATTGAGCTCTTTATGGATAAGACCGGTACTGCTGACTGTATAACCGATCATATCTGTTTCGGAGATAACGGTCTCCTTAAGCATGAAAATATATCTCTCGTTGTAAAACGTAACGGCTTTAAAAATGCTGTTTATGTAGGCGATATCAGACCTGATGAAGAGGCATCAAGGAAAGCAGGCGTTGGCTTTATTCATGCTTCATACGGATTCGGAACAGCTGAGTCTCCTGATGCTTCCATAAGCTGCTTCCCTGAGCTTGAAGATATCATTGAGACAGATTTTCAGGGGCAAAAGGAATTATCGGAGTATAGTATACGCTTTCTTATTAAGCAGGCGCTTGCTGCCAGACTAAATTCCTATTCTCCGTACTCCGGATTCAGAGTTGGGGCGGCCCTTCTGTCTGCTGACGGAAGGATCTTCACCGGTTGTAATGTGGAAAATGCTTCCTACGGTGCTACCAACTGCGCGGAGAGGACGGCAGTTTATAAAGCAGTCAGTGAAGGTGAGAGAAGATTTTGCGCTATAGCTATCGTAGGCGGCACAGATGAAAAATTGGGTATGGCTGATCCGTGTGGCGTGTGCAGACAGGTTTTACGTGAGTTCTCTGTACCGGAGGATTTTACTGTGATTGTCGCAAGATCGGTTGATGAATATAACAAATACACACTGGCCGAATTACTGCCTCACAGCTTCGGCCCTGAATTCAAGGATATCTGAATCTGATGGATAGAGAAAGTCTTGTAATACTCGGCATATTTGCAGGTGCGGTTCTTTTATTCCTAGTACTTGGTATAAAGGAAAAAAGAAGATGGCAGAAGTCGCTGAAAAAACGTATCGAAAAGGAATTCGGCAGATTCTGCAACGGAAACGTGACTGCAGATCATATGTCCCGTATAAAAAAATATCATGAAAAGCATAAGTCGGATGCTTCCGTTCCCGGACTTGATGATATCACATGGTCTGATCTGGATATGGACAGGGTATTTTCCAAATGGAATGTGACATATTCTGCTGCCGGAGAAGAAGTCCTTTATCATACATTAAGAACTCCTCTTTATGATACCGATCTGATAAACGAACGTGATAAAGAGATAAGATATTTTTGCGAACACGGAAAAGAACGCCTTGAGCTTCAGTTTGCTTCCGCTCTCTGCGGAGGGAAAGAGGGGATCTCTCTTTATGATCATCTGGATGATTTCGGAGGGTCCGAAGGAACGGAAGGTGATCCGGCTGACAGTGTTCAAAGTCATGCCGATCCTTCATCACTTAGATCACATATTATCGCGCCGATCCTTCTTGCGGCAGCCATCGCGTTAATCTTTGTTAATGTTAAGATCGGTATTATTTCTCTTATTACTGTTCTTGTCATTAATATGGCCTGGTACTTTAACTCGAGGCCCAAGATACTTCCTTATCTGGAGACGATACGCCGTGTATGCGCAGAGCTTGCAGGATGCCATGAGATACTTGCCAGAAAAGATCTGATATTTAAAGACGAACTATTTGATAAAAGGGTCAAGGCTCTTGAAGATGCTGCATCCAACCTCAAAGGATTCAAGAAAGGTGCGGTATGGGTTATTGCAGGCGATGCAGGTTCGGCTTCGCCTCTTGCTGTGGTCAAGGATTATGTCAATATGGCCTTGCATATCGATCTTGTGATATTTGCGGACATGAGCAATAAGTTAGAAAAGCATATAGGGGATGTGGATGCCATTCATACAGGACTGGGTTATCTTGAGATGTTATGTGCCGCTGCTTCATTAAGGGATGCTTTGCCGTATGTGTGCCGGCCTGTATTTGATGATAAGGAGTCGGCGGAGAATATTTATCATCCTCTTATCAATGATCCTGTGAAAAACAGTTATGAATTGGATAAGGGCATGCTCCTTACGGGCTCCAACGCATCCGGCAAATCTACATTTTTAAAGACGGTTGCAATTAATATGATCATGGCACAGACTTTCAATATAGCCTGTGCAGACTCGTTTCATACAGGTATCCACAAGATATTTACGTCAATGGCGCTTAAAGATGACCTGGCTGCAAAAGAAAGTTATTTTATGGCGGAGATCAGGGCCATGAAGCGTATAATAAGTAACAGCGATAATGATATTAAGATCGCATGTTTTGTGGATGAAGTACTGCGAGGGACCAATACCATTGAGAGGATCGCCGCCTCTTCCGTTATCCTTGAATATATGGCTTCAAACGGGATCTTCTGTATTGCGGCGACCCATGATATTGAGCTGGCGTCACTCTTAAAGGATTCCTATGAGAATTATCATTTTGAAGAGAGCGTAGAAGGCGATGAAGTAAAGTTCAATTACATCCTGAACAAAGGTAAAGCAGTATCCCGCAATGCTATAAGGCTGCTTAAGGTCATGGGATACGAAGATGGTATCGTTGAAAAGGCCACCAGGCGGGCGGAGGGCTTTGATAAAAGCGGCATCTGGACCTGAAGATGACAAGAAAACCGGAGTGAGAGAAAAATGAGTAAAGTGATAATCTATACTGATGGTGCGGCCAGAGGAAATCCCGACGGACCGGGAGGATACGGAGCAGTCCTTCAATATACTGATTCCAAAGGCGAACTTCACGAGATGGAACTCAGTGCCGGATACAAGAAAACTACCAATAACAGGATGGAGCTTATGGCGGCTATCGTAGCTCTTGAGAAATTAAACAAGCCCTGTGAGGTGGAACTGCACTCGGATTCCAAATATGTAATTGATGCGTTTAATCAGCATTGGATCCAGGGGTGGATCAAAAAAGGATGGAAAAAGAGCGACGGGAAGGCTGTTAAAAATATAGATCTGTGGAAAAGACTTCTCAACGCTGCAAAAGAACATCAGATCACATGGGTGTGGGTAAAGGGGCATGCCGGACATGATCTGAATGAACGATGTGATATACTTGCAACCACCGCGGCTGACCACAATGCTGTTCTTGACGATATACAGACTGAATGATAAACTTAATTTCGTAATTCTCTTTATGGAGGGATGATATGAATAATTTAACAACATTTTTTATGTCTGAGAACGGATTTTTTTCCTATCTTGTTACATATATTGTTTTTATAGCATCCATTATTGTAGCTTTCAGTATAGGATTTGCCCTCAGAAAGAACAAAAACAAGAAGATTGAGGCTGCAGCGGCTTCAGAAGCAGGGACAGAGACCGACGAAGCTAAGGATTGACGAACTTATAAGCATAGCGGAAGACATCGGAAGCATTATTACCGGTGTCTTTTTTATTCAGCCGGATATGGCTGATCTGTTTTATAAATTAAGAACCGGCAGAATCAGATAAAGGGTGTTCTGCCCGGGCAAGGAGGATAATATGAATATCAGGATCAAATATTTCACCGATAAGATAGAGAAATTAAGATATATCGACGGAAAGTCGGATTGGATCGACCTTAGGGCTGCTGAAGATGTATCTCTCAAAAAAGGGGAATGGAAGCTCATCCCCCTTGGAGTTGCAATGCAGCTTCCTGAAGGATATGAAGCGCATATAGTTCCCAGAAGTTCTACATATAAAAATTTCGGTATCATACAGACCAATCATTGCGGTGTGGTTGATGCCTCATATTGCGGTGATAACGATCAGTGGTTTATGCCCGTTCTTGCCGTGAGAGATACCGAGATACATATCAATGACCGCATCTGTCAGTTCCGTATCATGGAGAACCAGCCTAAGATCGAATTTGAGGAAGCAGATCATCTCGAAGGCAAGGACCGCGGTGGTTTTGGCTCCACCGGTAAGAATTAGGCTCGCCTTGTAAAATCAACTGTAAAAACATATAATAAGCATAACTATGGCTAAATGGGTTTAGTCTGCACTAACCCCTAATTTTTGTGCCGGAAAGAGCTTTATGGCGAAAAAGTACGGCTGGCTGAACAGAAGGAAAAATGAGTCTGCAGACAGCTATGACAGCAGAATAAATCATCTTGCCGCATTCCATGCAGGTTATGCGTTTTTTTCGTATGAAAATTACGATCCTCAGTATGCGGCTTTTTCCGTATATCTCTTATGGAACGGTGAATTTAATTCAAAGCTGGAGCCGGCTCTTCCCGATGGCGGTTTCATGATCCATTGCAGTCCGGAAGTGGCTGAAAGATTTACATCATACGAGATGGGACTTCCCGTATATGTGAAAATCTTTTCTTCGGCCGGCAAGCTCTCGGCTGAGAATATGTCTGTTGCCGATCATTTTGATTATTACGATCTTTACTTCAACGGATGTGAAGTAAAAAAGCCGGACATGCTTTATTTTGCAAGGCGAAGGGATGCCGATGATGAAGCTTTTGATGATCCGGCACTCGAGGAATCTGATAAGACAGTGGCCGCTGATGTTTGTCATGGGAGTTATAAAGCTTTTGGCGGCTCATACAGCAATTCCTATGGCGGATCTTACAGTGTTTCATCCAAGTCTTCTTTAAGGAGCAGCTATATGTCTGCCTACGGAAGCTACAGCCTTATCAGTTTTTCCGGCTCCGGGGCAGTTTCCGGGAACAGAGCTTTCTTTCAGCTTGGAAGCTATCTGAGAGGAAGCTACTTATGGAATTTTAATAACAATAACAATAATAACAACAATAATGCCGGCTCCGGCGGCTTTATGGGTTCTTTTGTCTTGAGATCTCTGTGGGCAGGATTTCTTGCGGGAAGCGGAATTGCCGGAAGCGGGATATTCGGCAAGGGTATTCTTTCCGGAAGCCACAGAAGCTCGTCAGGAAGTTACAGGTCATTCGGAATGGGTTTCTTTGGAGGAAGCTTTACGGATCCGCATGTTTACAGACCTGATCTGTCAATACCTGCCGATAACGGCGGCGCAGATGGCGAGAGCCCCAATAAAGCGATGATAAATGGAGTAAGACCTGCAGAGAGCAGTCTTGATTTTATCCCGAGAACCGGAAGGTTCATGCCTTCCTACAGGATGATAGCCGAGATGGGATACGGGCTGGATCTGATATGAAAGGTTTTTATTCTCTGTGGACAGCGCCATATTTTAAAGGCAATCCGGGTGGCGAATACGTTCTTCGTGATCATGAATTATTGATGTTGCTTCTTTCTGTGGCGGCATATCAGAAATATAACGGACCCGTTACCATGTATGCCGACGGGCCTGCAATGAAATATATAGAAGATGCGGGCATAGGCGATATATTCAAAAACGGTCTCGAAGACCTTAAGGTTTCCGCATATATTGATCCGAAAGTCTTTTGGGCGGCCGGAAAGCTTGAAGCGTTAAAAAAAGAAAAAGGTCCATGCGTAATGATAGACACGGATCTTATCATCTGGAAGAATCTTGATGATATTTTTACAGATCCCATGACGGATATTGCCGTGATACACAGGGAAGAGCTTAATCCGAAGATCTATCCGGATCCCTGTTCATTTGATATGAAGAAAGGTTACAGCTTTCCGTCATCATGGGATTTTAGTATAGAACCGGCCAATACTGCGCTTTTATATATAATGGATGATGGATTCAAGGTGCGTTACGCCGATGCGGCGCTTGAATTCATGAAGATGAGTAAGAAGACGGATGATACGCTCTGCCATATGGTTTTTGCTGAGCAGCGTATACTTCCCATGTGTGCCGCGTCTGAAGGAAAAAATATTTTCGCTTTTTGTAATCGAATAGAGGAACTCAGGGAACAGAAGCTTTTTACGCATATGTGGGGGCACAAGAATGTGCTCAAGTTCAACGGCGAAGAGAGGCGCGCTTATTGTCTGAAGATGATGATGCGGTTGAAGAATGAGTTCCCTGAAATGTATGAAGTTGCGGAAAAGATCAGTATTCTTAAGCTTTACAGAAAGTAATGTGATCTAAGATGATGATCCGGAAATAAATGATTTTTAGGAAATAAGAATTAAGGAGATATAAAACATGAAGATCAGAACAAGATTTGCACCCAGTCCTACTGGAAGAATGCATGTGGGTAATCTGCGTACGGCGCTGTATTCCTATCTCATCGCCAAACATGAAGGCGGAGATTTCATTCTTCGTATCGAGGATACGGATCAGGTAAGAGAGATGGAAGGCGCTGTTGATATCATCAACAGGACACTTGAGAAGACAGGCCTTAAGCATGATGAGGGCCCTGATAAGGATGGCGGCGTAGGTCCCTACGTTCAGAGTGAGAGACAGGCATCAGGCCTTTATATGGAATATGCCAAGAAGCTTATCGAAAAAGGAGAAGCTTATTACTGCTTCTGTGACAAGGAAAGACTTGAGACTTTAAAGACTTCAATGGGTGAGGACGGAAAAGAGATCACTATCTATGATAAGCACTGTCTGTCGCTTAGCAAGGAAGAGGTTCAGGCGAACCTTGATGCAGGAAAGCCTTTTGTTATCAGACAGAACAATCCTCGCGAAGGACAGACTTCTTTCCATGATGAGATCTATGGAGATATCTCGGTTGATAATTCCGAGCTTGATGACATGATCCTTATCAAATCAGATGGATTCCCTACATACAATTTTGCCAATGTTGTGGACGATCATTTGATGGGTATCACTCATGTTGTAAGAGGTAATGAATATCTCAGTTCTTCACCGAAATATAACAGACTCTATGCAGCTTTCGGTTGGGAGCCTCCTATCTATGTACACTGTCCTCTTATCACTGATGAGGATCATAAGAAGCTTTCAAAGAGAAGCGGACATTCTTCATTTGAAGATCTGCTTGAACAGGGATTTCTTGCTGAAACTATCGTGAACTTCGTGGCGCTCCTCGGATGGTCACCTGAAGGAGACAGAGAGATATTCTCACTTGAAGATCTTATTAAGGAATTTGATTACAGACGTATCACCAAGTCTCCATCGGTATTCGATTATACGAAGCTTAAGTGGATGAACGGCGAATATATCAAGGCTATGGATGATGACGTATTTAAGAAAATGGCTGAGCCGTATCTTAATGAGTACTTAAAACCCGGTCTTGATAAGGACAAGATCGGCACCATGGTAAAGACCAGGATCGAAATATTCCCGGATATCAAGGACATGGTTGATTTCTTTAATGAGCTTCCCGAGTATGATCCTGAGATGTACTGCCATAAGAAGATGAAGACCACAAAGGAGAGTTCTCTTGAAGTATTAAAGGAACTTCTGCCTATACTTGAAACTCAGGATGATTACAGCAATGATGCTCTTTATCAGACTCTTCAGGACTATGCTAAGGAACATGAATACAAGAACGGATATGTGCTCTGGCCGGTTCGTACTGCTGTATCAGGCAAGCAGATGACTCCTGCGGGGGCAACTGAGATCATGGAGATCATCGGAAAAGAGGAGAGTATTGCCAGGATAAAGAAGGGAATAGAGCTTCTTGCCAACTAAAGTTTGCAAAAGTTGATATTTTAATATGCAGACTAATGTCTGCATATATAGTAAACTTAGTGGTGTTAAAGTCACTAAATATATTTATTTTAGGAGGAAAAGGATGAAAAAGACAGGAAGGATCATTGCGGTACTTGCAACCGCAACACTTATTGCAGGTTCATTGAGCGGATGCGGGATTTCCTCGATGTTTGCAAAGAAAGATGTAGTTGAAGCTGCTACTAATTTTGCTGATGCTGTTACAAAGGCCGACGCTTCCAAGATCATGAAGTGTGCAGTTGATGATGATGATGTAGAGGAAGCTCTCGAAGAAGTACTTTCTGACGACAACTACAGCAGTGATGATGCAGCTGATTTTGCGGATGCTGTATTAAAGACACTTGAATACGAGATCGATGAATCTTCTTTTGAAGCTGACGGTGATGAAGCCAGCATCAAGATCACATTTAAGCTTGCTGATTACGAGTCACTTGAAGATGAGGATTTCGATGATATCGATGATCTTATCGATGCTGTTGAGGACTGTGATACACAGGAAGTTGAGTTCACAGCAAAATTCACCAAGGAAGATAAGGAATGGCTCGTATCCAATGCTGATGATAAGAAGATCATCAAGATGTATGATATCAGCGGATTTTCACTTCCCATTTGTTCTGTCGGTGGATCATATACCTCAGAGGTTGATCTTACAGATGCTATAGTAAGTGATCTCGCAGGCAACATGAGCGGTGTAACTTTAGACGGAAGCATTGTTATGAAATGTAATCTTACGTTAGAGGATGATGGTACATTTTATATTGAATTTGATTCTGATGATTTTAAAGCTCAGATGAAGACATTTCTTGAGGACAATGTCGACAATATCATCATGGGTCTTCTCGGAGTTTCTTCAGTCGAGGATGCAGAGAGCATGGCTGCTTTATCCGGTTATTCTTATTCCGACCTTAAAGACATGCTTTTAGATGAGATCGATGATGAAATCGATGGTGAAATGGACAGTGCCGGCTTTGATGATATGAACTACAGCGGAACTTATACAGTTGACGGTAATACCATCTGTTTTGAGGATTCCGATGATGCAGTTGCAACTATAAGCGGTGATACCATCACACTGGATGTAAGCGATATAGATGGCCTGAATGAATATACAGATGCGCTTGTGTTTGTTAAGAATTGATCTGATCGAGAAGGCGAAAGATGATAACCTGTACAACATTGTGTTATCTTGAAAAAAACGATTCATACCTTATGCTGCATCGGATAAAAAAGAATGCAGATGTAAATAAGGATAAGTGGATCGGCGTCGGTGGGCACTGTGAGGAAGGTGAAAGTCCTGAAGATTGTGTCAGACGAGAGACTTTTGAAGAAACAGGTATCAGACTTAAATCGGAGCGCTTCCGCGGTGTTGTTACTTTTGTCTGCGGAAGCGACATAACCGACTATATGATGCTTTTTACATCGGATGACTTTGTGCCTTATGATGAAGGCGATCCCGATGCGCTCATGGAATGCAATGAAGGTGTTCTCGAGTGGGTTCCCAAGAACAGGTTGTCGGATCTGAATCTTTGGCCCGGGGATATGATCTTTTTTAAACTGCTTGATGAGGATAAGGGATTCTTTTCTTTAAAGCTTGTTTATGATAAAGAAAATAATTTTTCCGGGGCTGTATTAAACGGCCGTGAGCTGGATCTCGAAAAGGTCTTTGATGCAGAAGGTAATGTTGTTTACGGTCCTTTGGAAGGAGCTTATAAGTGAAAAATCGATTGCTTAACAGGATGGGACTTATTGCGGTTACTGCAGTTGCTATAGCGAATTTAACTGCTTGCGGCGTGGACAGTCAGAGCGGAGCGGATACTTTGCCTGATCAGACAGGAACTTCGACGGAAGCTGCTACTGAAACGGTGAATGAATCTTCGACGGAGGATGCTACCGGATCTTCGGCTCAGAAAGGTACAGAAGGCGTTACCGAAGGAACCGCGGAAACTCTTACCGAAGCTCCGACAGAGGCTGCAGAAGGTGAAGTTTTCACCGAGAATATCATCGGTTCATCTGATGGCTACGATTACGAACTCTGGAAAGACAACGGTACTACAAAATTCACCGTTATGGATGACGGCACTTTTAAATGCGAATGGAGTGATATCAACAATGCTCTGTTTCGCAGAGGAAAGAAGTTCGACTGTACTCAGACATATAAGGAGATCGGAGACATATCCATCGATTACGGTGTGAAATATCAGCCCTTCGGTAATTCTTATATGTGTGTCTACGGATGGACGAGAGAGCCGCTTGTTGAATATTATGTGGTTCAATCCTGGGGATCGTGGCGTCCACCCGGAGCAACCACTTCACTTGGTACGGTTACGGTTGACGGCGGTACTTATGATATCTACAAGACCGAACGTGTTGAACAGCCTTCTATAGACGGAACACAGACTTTTGATCAGTACTGGAGTGTAAGAAGAGAAAAGCCTGATGGCGGTGCTGTTGATCTGTCAGGAACTATCTCACTTACCAAGCATTTTGATGCGTGGGAAGAGTGCGGGCTGGAACTTGGTAAGATGTATGAGGTGGCTCTTACAATAGAGGGATATCAGTCCTCCGGATTTGCCGAAGTCTATAAGAATGACCTGAAGATCGAGCCTTACGCTGAGTAAGGAATAGCATGATCCGATGTTGACATAGCGGATTGAGTGATGATTTAAAGAGGCTTAAGCGCATTGCGTGAGAGCCTCTTTTTTTGAGTTCTGTCGAGCTGCAGATGCTTTTTTCGACTTGCATTAAATATGCTATATTTGATTTTTATCAAGTCATAGGTTATTATGTGTTTCTAAAGTGTCGGATGTTCTTTTCCGACTTGGCTTTCGTGACAAGTGGGCTGATGATCTTAATAAAAAGCTCACAGTAACGGTTTCCGCCGTTATTTTTATTCCCGTTTTATTAATAAGCAATCCAGGATCAATCATTCTTTTTGCATGGGTTATCCTTTTGTTCTTTTGTTTCTGGGTTTATTGTTTATATTTTTGGAGGATAATAATGGAAGAACGTAAATTAAGCCGTGAACAGGCTAAAGCTGTCGCTCATTGCGACGGCCCCAGGATGGTGATTGCAGGACCGGGATCCGGGAAGACTTTCGTCATCACCAGAAGACTTGAACATATGATAAGAGTGCATGGCGTCCGACCTGAAGAGATACTGGTGATCACTTTTACCAAAGCGGCGGCAACTGAGATGCAGATGCGATTTGAAGGGCTAATGGGTGATGATGCGATGCAGGTTACATTCGGAACCTTTCACAGTATTTTTTTCGGTATTCTTAAGCGCGCATATAACTACACTGCGGCTGATATCCTGACAGAGAAGGAGAAATATGATTTATTAAAAAGTGTTATCTCTGTTTATCAGGGAACCGGAGATGACGAGATCGATAATCTCATTTCTAAGATATCAAAGGTTAAAAATGACGGAATCAGTCCGGAAGATTATGATGACGGCGAGAAAATAGTGGATAAGGAATCGTTCTGCGGAATATTTTATGATTACGAAAAGTTACTCAGATCAGAGAATAAACTGGATTTTGATGATATGGTATTGCTCTGCAGAGAGCTGTTTTTAAATGACAAAGATATTCTTGGGTATTGGAGGGAGAGATATAAATATATACTGATCGATGAATTTCAGGATATCAATCCTATGCAATACGAAGTGGTTAAGATGCTTGCTGCGCCTAAAAACAATCTGTTTGTTGTGGGAGATGATGATCAGTCGATATACGGTTTCAGAGGCTCAAGCCCCGGGATAATGCTGGGATTCAAAAAGGAATATAAAGATGCAGGCATAACGGTTCTTTCCGATAATTTCAGATGCAGGGAAGAGATCGTTAAGGTGGCGGGAGATGTGATAGCCTCAAATAAAGACAGGTTTAAGAAAAAACTGAGGGCCGTCAGAAAAGGCGGTGACAGTGTGGCAATCCTTTCTTTTGATGATAAACAGGATGAAGCTGCGTCTGTGACCTCAATGATAAAAAGCGCATTAAACCATGTACCACCGGAAGATATTGCTGTCATCTGCAGGACCAATACGGGGATCTCGCGATATTCGGGGATACTTATGACGGAAGGTATTCCTGTTTCTCTTAAGGAGAAAGTATCGAACATTTTTAATTCGTCTGAGGCAAAAGATATCCTTGCTATGTTTGCTTATGCACACGGAGAAAATACGAGAGAGAATCTGCTCAGGTTTATGAACAAGCCGGTCAGATATATCAGACGTTGTGATCTTGAAAATCGCGAGGTCTCATTGGAAGTATTATTACGAAACCCGGAGCTTAAGGATTATGTCAAAAAGAATATCAGGACTCTGATCTTCGAAATGGACAATCTGAAAAAGATGCATCCCTTTGCAGGCATAAACTATATCCGTAAAGGAATGGGGTATGAATCATATCTGATCAGTAACGGTAAAAAGAAAGGCAGATCAAAGGAAGAAATCAATGAACTGTTAGACAGGATATGGGATACCGCAAGATATGTGGACGACTACGGACATTGGCTTGAATGGATAAATGAATATGATGAGATGCTTAAGGGAGGCGTTGCCGAAAAAAGCGAACATGGCGTGAACCTTACTACCATGCATGGATCAAAAGGACTGGAATACAGTATAGTCATACTTCCGGATATTAACGAAGGGAATGTTCCGGGAAAGAGATGTGAAAGTACAGAGGACATTGAAGAAGAAAGAAGAGTCTTCTATGTGGCATTAACAAGGGCTAAAGATAAACTTATCATCTGCTATCTTAAAAAGAATGCCGAACAAAAGATAATGCCAAGCCGCTTCCTGAGAGAAAGCGGCCTGATATGATCTTTTAAGGCATAGCATCGAACTGCTCGTTATCGAGATATTCGTCAAAAGCATCAGATGCACGTTCATATTCGTCATCATCTTCGATATAGTGAAGATGAGGGGTTCCGTCGGGATCTTCCGTATGACCGTATATCCAGACTTCGCCGTCCTTGTTCTCGCCGTTTTTATCCAAAGGAAGAACTGCGATATAATCCTTTCCGCCTGTTTCGAATATGGTGATTATCTTACAGGTGACAGTGCCTTCGTCGAGCTCGACGTCGACAAACATCTCGTCGTCTTTATCCTGTGAATTTTTGGGTCTGTTTTTTGCCATATCATGCTCCCGAATAAATACTGTATGTTTACAGCCGCTATCAAGGATGAGTATAGTAAATATGCACTTTATTGACAAGGCTTTTTGTGCTAAAATAACTACTGTTTAGCCTAATTTTCAGAGGTTTGCTTTATGGACATACTTGGACATTTTAAAACCATCACCTTACACAGACTGCTGGTCTGCAAAGGGTGTTTTAAAATAGGCCTTTACCGGCAGGGACTAATGCATGATCTTTCAAAATACCTGCCTACGGAATTCTTAAATGGGGTCAGGTATTATCAAGGGTTCAGAAGTCCCAATAATGCTGAGAGAGAAGATAAAGGATATTCCGAAGCCTGGCTTCATCATAAGGGCAGAAACAAGCATCATTTTGAATATTGGATAGATTTCGTTGGTGAGGGGCACAATCATAAGGCTGTGATGATGCCCATGAGGATGCCGGATAATTATATCGCGGAGATGTTTGTTGACCGGGTCAGTGCATGTAAAGTCTACCTGCGGGATGCATATCTGGATAAAAGTGCATATTGCTATTACAAAAACGGAGATATCACGTCGCTTATCCATCCTTATACAAGAGTTTTATTGGAAACCTGGCTAATCATGCTCGCAAAAAAAGGCGAGGATTATACATATGCGTGGATAAAGCGCTTTTTAAAGATGCCGAAGGAACGCAGGGAAGAAATTGTTGCCCGTATGGTTCACGGCAATGTCACAAAAGAAGAATTATTTGCAAAACCTGTCTTTTCGGGAATGCGCAGATAAAACAAATATATACAGAAAGGCAGCAACATGATCGGAGACAAGAAAGTATTATTTAGCGGAATGCAGGCAACCGGCAATCTTACACTGGGCAATTACCTCGGAGCACTTAAGAACTGGGTGACTCTTTCGGATGAATATCAGTGTTTCTATTCGGTGGTAGATCTTCATTCCATTACCGTAAGACAGGATCCCGCTGTTTTAAGAGCAAGAGCAAGAAAACTCTTTGAATTATATATCGCAGCAGGACTCGATCCCGAGAAAAACTGCATTTATTATCAGTCGCATGTTAGCTGTCATGCTGAAATGGCATGGATACTCAACTGTTTTACATACATGGGCGAGCTCCAGAGGATGACTCAGTTCAAGGATAAATCGGCAAAGCATGCAGATAATATAAATGCGGGCCTTTTTACTTATCCGGTTCTCATGGCAGCGGATATCCTTCTTTATCAGGCAGATGTGGTTCCTGTTGGTAAGGATCAGCTCCAGCATCTTGAGTTAACAAGAGATATAGCAGGAAGATTCAATTCCGTATACGGAGATGTATTCACCATTCCCGAACCTTATCTGGGAAAGGCCGGCGCCAAGATCATGAGTCTTCAGGATCCTGCAAAGAAGATGTCCAAATCTGATGAAAATGAGAATGCATCCATCTATCTCATGGATGACTCGGATACCATAATGAGAAAATTCAAGCGCGCTGTTACCGATTCTGAGGCCTGTGTCCGTTACTGTGATGAACAGCCCGGCATTAAGAATCTCATCGATATCTATTGCGCATGTACAGGAAAGACACCTGAAGAAGTTGAGAAGGAATTCGATGGAAAGGGATACGGTGATTTCAAGACTGCAGTAGGTGAGTCGGTAGTAGCCGTACTTAAGCCGCTTCAGGATAAATGCGCAGATCTTGCTAAGAACAAGGATTATATCGATAAGGCGATAAAGGAAAATGCTGAAAAAGCTGAGTATTTCGCACAGAAGACGTTAAGGAAAGTTCAGAAGAAAGTCGGCTTCCCCGAGAAGATCAGGTAAGGAGATTGTTTATGGCAAAAAGTTCTATGATGGAGCTCGCTGAAAAGCGTAATGATATGTTCAATGAGCTCGTTAAATATTGCATGGTATCCGGTGTTATCGACCAGAGCCTTTATACCGAATATGATGTTAAGCGTGGACTCAGGGAGTCAAACGGCAAGGGCGTTCTTACGGGACTTACGGAGATCTCTGATGTTAACGGAACAAAGGTGGTTGACGGCGTTAGGGTTCCTGCGGACGGAGCGCTTTATTATCAGGGATATAATGTTAATGATCTTGTTGTAGGACTTTCCGGAAAGAGATATGGATTTGAAGAGATCACATATCTGCTTTTATTCGGCGAGCTTCCCAACAAGAAGCAGTTTGAGTCTTTCAAGGCTATTCTTACAGATCTTCAGGAGCTTTCTGCTGATTTTGTACGTGATGTCATACTTCATAATCCAAGCAGGAACATTATGAACTCGCTCCAGAAGGCTATACTCAGCCTTTATTCATACGATGATAATCCCGAAGATATCTCTGTTCAGAATGTTTTGAGACAGTGCCTTCAGCTTATCGGCAAGATGCCGCTTATGAGTGTTTACGGTTATCACGGATACAGACATTTCATACTCAATAAGAACCTTGTCATCCGTACCCCGAAAAAGGAACTTTCTACAGCAGAGAATATCCTTAATATGTTAAGACCGGACGGTGAGTTTACCGAACTTGAAGCAAGTGTTCTTGATACAGCCCTTATCCTTCATGCAGAGCATGGCGGCGGTAACAATTCAACGTTCACTACGCACGTTGTTACTTCTACGGGAACAGATACTTATTCTGCTATGGCTTCAGCTATAGCATCACTCAAGGGTCCCAGACACGGTGGCGCTAATCTTAAGGTTCAGAGGATGATTGATGATCTTAAGAGCAATATCCCTAACTGGAATGATGAAGATGCCATCAGAACATATCTTACAAAGATCCTTGATAAGGAAGCTTTCGATAAAGCCGGACTTATCTATGGTATGGGACATGCTGTATATACACTTTCCGATCCCAGAAAAGTTATACTTAAAGAGTCTGCCAAGGCTCTCGCAGAGAGCAAGGACCGTATGGAGGAGTTTGAACTCTTCAATACTATAGAAAGGATTTCTGCAGAACTTATCACGGAACGCAGACGTGTATTTAAGCCTGTTTGTGCAAACGTTGATTTTTACAGCGGATTTGTATATTCAATGCTCAAGATACCTGAGGAGCTCTTCACACCTATATTTGCTATCGCGCGTATTTCCGGATGGAGTGCCCACAGATTGGAAGAGCTCGTTAATAAGGGTAAGATCATCAGACCTGCTTATAAGTATGTAGGAACCCATAAAGAGTATTATCCGATGGAAGACAGATACTGGTAAGAAATTGTAATGGAAGGAGTTCATTCATATGGCCTCTAAAGACAAGTATGTTGCATATGTTTCCTGTTATACGCAGGGAAGTAAAGTCGGCATCAGAGTGTATGATGTGGATATTAAGAAAGGTACTTTTACAGAGAAGGACAAAGTAGAGATCAGTAACTCATCTTACATGTGTATCTCGCATAACGGAAAATACCTGTATTCCATCACTGACTATGGTGTTGAGTCGTATAATATAAAAGCTGACGGATCGTTGGAGCTTGCTTCCGCAGCGTCCATCAACGGTATGAGAGGATGTTATCTTTCAACCGATTATGCTGACCGTTATCTTTTTGTTGCCGGATATCATGACGGAAAGATCACAGCGCTTTCTCTAAACGAAGACGGAACCCTTGGCAAGATCACAGATGAGATCTTCCATAAAGGAATGGGAAGCATAGTTGATCGCAATTTCCGCCCTCATGTTAATTGCGTGAAGATGACAAGAGACAATAAATATCTTCTTGCGGCGGACCTCGGTATCGATCAGACTAAAGTTTATCAGTTTGACAGCAAGACAGGAAAGCTTCGTCTGGTAGATATCATTCATGCTGAACAGTATTCCGGCCCCAGACATATCAAAACATCCAAGGATGGAAAGTACATTTATATCATCCACGAAGAGAAGAGCTATATAGGCGTTTACAAATATGAAGAGAAGTCTGCGGGCAATCCGGTCTTTGAACTTATTGAGACGGTGCCGACCATTAACGACTATCATACCGATGATACAGCTGCCAGTGCCCTTAATCTTTCATCAGATTATAAATATCTTGTAACGACTAATGTTGGAGATAACAGCGTCGCTATCTTCGATATCGATCAGAAAGAAGGAACGCTCAGCAAGATACTGTGTCTTCCGGTTAGCGGAATGTATCCTAAGGATGCGGCACTTTTCCCTGACAACAAGCATCTGGTTTCTCTTAACCATGAGAATAATACAATGACATTCTTCGCGGTGGATCTGGAAAAGGGTACACTGGCTATGAATACAAAGGAGATCAAGATCGACCAGCCTAACTGTGTGGTGTTCCATAAGCTTGGCGGCGGTAGTGATGACTGAGTTTTAGACGTGGTAATAAAAAACTCGCCTTAGGGCGAGTTTTTTTATGCCGAATGATTAAAGCATATTCGATTTGATTTATCAACCGTAGATCTTCTTTAAATGTTCCATGCGGGAACCGATATTATCGAGCAGGGCATCAAGTACTGTAAGTGCGGTCATGCATTCAACAACAACTACAGCTCTCGGAACGATCACGGGATCATGACGGCCTTCGATCTCGAGTTCGGTATTTTCATAAGAACCGTCGGGATTTTTCTTTATGGTATCCTGAGGTCTGTAGACAGAAGGTGTGGGTTTGAAGTACGCGTGTATCTTAATAAGATCACCGTTTGAGATGCCGCCGAGGATACCGCCGGAATTATTTGTGGAAAAAGAAACTTTTCCCGTAGAATCACATCTGATAGGATCGTTATTTTTGCTTCCGCGTTTTTTGGAAGCTTCAATTCCGTTTCCGATCTCGACGGCTTTTACCGCGCCGATGGAGAAGAGGGCTTGAGAGAGCTTTGCATCAAGCTTATCGAAAACGGGATCTCCGATGCCGGCGGGCATTCCTTTTACGAAGCAATATACGCTTCCGCCTATCGAATCTTTTTCCTCGCGGCATTTTTTTATCAAAGCTTCCGCAACTGAAGCGATATTAGAATCCGGCATAACAACCGAATTGGATAAAGATATATTTATACCTTCTTCGTTTTCTGAAAGTGCATCAAGAATAGGCGTGGGAACTGCGATATCACCGATGGATGCGGTAACTGCGTGGATCGTGATACCAAGCTCATTAAGGATCTTCATGGCAACAGCTCCTGCTGCAACTCTTGCAGCTGTCTCTCTGCCGGATGATCTTCCGCCGCCTCTGTAGTCTCTTATACCGAATTTTGTATCGAAGCAGTAGTCTGCATGACCCGGACGGAACGTGTTGACGAGATTGCCGTAATCACCTGAATGCTGGGATGTGTTCCTGATCATCATCGAGATGGGAGTGCCGGTTGTCTTACCCTCGAAGATACCTGATAAAAGTTCTACGCTGTCATCTTCTTTTCTTGCTGTAGTAACTGCTGAAGTGCCCGGTTTTCTCCTGTCTAAGAACTTTTGTATATCGGATGCGTCAAGGCTGATACCCGCAGGACATCCGTCTAAAACAGCGCCAAGAGCAGGACCGTGTGATTCGCCCCATGTAGTGACCGTTATATTTTTTCCGAATGATGAACCTGCCATAGTTATCTCCTTATGCATTGTTGAATTGTAGTACTGTTGTATTATAATAGAAAAATCACGCATATAACAATCAAAATTATATTATAAGGAATCGGAGACCGACTATCATGAAACCTTACAAACACAAAGTTGCTTATTATGAAACGGACAGAATGGGAATAACGCATCATTCGAATTATATCCGCTGGATGGAAGAAGCAAGAGTTGAATTCCTTGCCCAGGCCGGATTTGGTTATGAGCAGATGGAAGAACAGGGAGTGATCTCTCCTGTACTTTCCGCAAATTGCAATTACAAGCGTTCCACCACATTCGGAGATACGGTTAGCATAGTCGTATATGTCAAGGAAATGTCTCCTGCCAAGATCCGCATGGGTTATAAAATGTATAATGCAAAGACCGGAGAACTCTGTACTACAGGTGAGACCTCGCATTGTTTTATCGCTTCTAACGGAAGACCGATAAGGATCAAACGTGATATGCCGGAGTTTTTTGGTAAGATGACAGAACTGGCCGCGGAATATGAAGAGGAGAATAAGAAATAAATATGAAATATAAAGTACTTGCAACAGAAGGAAGAGCAAAGCGCGCTGAGGTAGAGACCGTCCACGGAACAATTCAGACTCCCGTGTTCATGAATGTTGGAACGGTTGCAGCTATAAAAGGAGCGGTTTCAACAGAGGATCTGGAACGCATAGGAACCCAGGTGGAACTCTCCAATACTTATCATCTTCATGTTAGGACCGGCGATAAGATCATCAAACAGCTTGGAGGCCTCCATAAATTCATGAGCTGGAACAAGCCTATTCTTACCGATTCCGGGGGATTCCAGGTTTTCTCCCTTGCAGGGCTCAGGAAGATCCGTGAGGAGGGGGTTACTTTTCACTCTCATATAGACGGAAGAAAGATCTTCATGGGACCGGAGGAGAGCATTCAGATCCAGTCGAATCTGGGTTCTACCATTGCCATGGCTTTTGATGAGTGCCCTCCTGCACTTGCTGAAAAAGAATATGTAAGACCTTCCGTAGAGCGTACCACAAGATGGTTGGTCAGATGCAAGGCTGAATTAGACAGGCTGAATGCACTGGATGATACTGTAAATAAGGAACAGGTTTTATTCGGGATAAACCAAGGGGCCATATTTCCTGATATCAGAATAGAACACGCCAAGCGCATAGTTGATATGGATCTGGACGGCTATGCCATAGGCGGTCTCGCTGTGGGCGAGTCGCATGAACAGATGTATTACATCCTTGACGAGACCGTGCCTTATCTGCCTCAGAACAAGCCGGTATATCTTATGGGAGTCGGAACTCCCGCAAACATACTGGAGGGCGTTGAGAGAGGTGTTGATTTCTTTGACTGTGTTTATCCTACGAGAAACGGAAGACATGCTCATCTCTATACCAATCACGGCAAGATCAATCTCATGAATGCTAAGTATGAGACCGATGACAGGCCTATCGAAGAGGGGTGCGGATGTCCTGCGTGTCAGAGATATTCCCGCGCTTATATCAGACATCTTCTTAAGGCGAAAGAAATGCTCGGAATGAGACTCTGCGTCCTTCATAATCTGTATTTTTACAATCAGATGATGAAGGAGATCAGAGATGCCATAGACTGCGGATGCTTTGCTATGTATAAGAAACATAAGCTTGCTTCCATGGAAGAAAATCTTGAATAAACCGACTTTGTTGGTGTATCATAGTACAATGCTGTCTTATAGGGATGACAGTGGATCAAATTATTTATTTTAAGGAGAATTAAAAATGACACTTGATCTTTTACTTACTGCAGGAGCTACCGGATCTACCGGAGGAATGCTCGGTTCATACGGTATTTCTATTGTTGCAATGATAGCTATCTTCTATTTCATGCTGATCCGCCCCCAGAAGAAGGAACAACAGAAGATACAGGATATGCTCAAGCAGGTTGAAGTCGGTGATGTAGTAGTTACAACAAGCGGATTTTACGGCGTTGTTATTGATGTTACCGAAGACGATGTTATCGTTGAGTTCGGAAGTAACAGAAACTGCCGTATCCCTATGAAAAAGTCTGCTATCGCACAGGTTGAGAAGGCTGATGACGGTTCTTCTTCAAGCAGTGCTGCAGAAGAAACCAAGGAAGAAGGCAAGAAGTCATTATTCGGAAAGAAAAAAGACTGACAGGTATAGATTACATTCGCTGATTAACTTCGTGGAGGCAAAAGATGGACCTTAATATTGTATGTATTCCCGGCGACGGTATCGGTCCCGAGATAGTAACGGAAGCCAAGAAGGTACTTGAAAAAGTCGGCTCCGTTTACGGACATAACATGAAATTCACTGACGTTCTTATGGGCGGAGCATCGATCGATGTTCATGGCATCCCTCTTACCGATGAGACTATTGCAACGGCAAAAGCTGCCGATGCTGTACTTATGGGGTCCATCGGAGGTGATACCAACACATCTCCCTGGTATAAGCTTCCTCCCGAGAAGAGACCCGAGGCAGGACTTTTAAAGATCAGAAAGAGTCTGAATCTTTTTGCAAATCTCAGACCCGCAATTCTTTATCCCGAACTCAGAGGTGCATGTCCGCTTAAGGAAGAGATATCCGAAAAAGGCTTTGATATGCTCATCATGAGAGAGCTTACAGGTGGTCTTTACTTCGGAGAGAGAAAGACTGTTGAAGAAAACGGTCAGAAGAAAGCTATAGATACACTTACTTATTCCGAATCAGAGATCAGAAGGATCGCCATCAAGGGGTTCGAGATCGCTATGAAGAGACGTAAGAAAGTGACCAGTGTAGACAAGGCTAACGTTCTTGACTCATCCAGACTCTGGAGAGCTATAGTCAACGAAGTGGCTAAGGACTATCCGGAAGTTACTGTTGAGCATATGCTCGTAGACAATTGCGCAATGCAGCTTGTTCGCGATCCGTCTCAGTTTGACGTAGTTCTTACAGAGAATATGTTCGGAGATATCCTTTCCGACGAAGCATCCATGGTTACAGGTTCTATCGGAATGCTTGCAAGTGCATCTCTTAATGATACGAAGTTCGGACTTTATGAGCCAAGCCACGGATCAGCACCTGATATTGCAGGTAAAGATCTTGCAAATCCTATCGCTACAGTTCTTTCTGCATCAATGATGCTCAGATACAGCTTTGATCTTGATAAGGAAGCTGATGCTATTGACAGAGCTGTCGATAAGGTGCTTAAGGACGGTTATCGTACAGGAGATATCATGTCGGAAGGCTGCACCAAAGTAGGATGCAGACAGATGGGTGATCTTCTGGCAGAGCGGATCAACTGATATAAAGAACAAATTCTATATCACGATAATTTTTATTTGATCATGACCTCATGGGGATCCTGATCAAATCATCTTTAAAAATATTAATTTCAGGAGGCAGCAACATGAAAAGTGATTCAGTACTCAGAGGCTTGCAGCAGGCTCCTCACAGGAGTCTTTTCAACGCTCTCGGTTTTACTCCCGAAGAGCGTAAAAAACCGTTGATCGGTATTATTTCGTCCCAGAGTGAGATCATTCCGGGACATGTCAATATCGACAAGATCGCTGATGCTGTTAAGCTTGGTGTTGCGGAAGCAGGCGGAATGCCTGTTGTTATGCCTGCTATAGCAGTATGTGACGGTATAGCAATGGGACATGTGGGAATGAAATATTCCCTTGTTACCAGAGATCTTATTGCAGATTCCACAGAGTGTCTTCTCAGAGCTCACGGTTTCGATGCTGTTGTAATGATCCCCAACTGTGATAAGAATGTGCCGGGACTTCTTATGGCTGCTGCCAGAGTCAACATCCCGACTGTATTCGTATCCGGTGGCCCTATGATGGCAGGACATGTTGATGGCAGAAAGCGTTCGCTTTCATCCATGTTCGAAGCTGTAGGCTCCGTTGCTGCCGGCACTATGACAGAAGAGAAGCTTGCGGAATACGAAGAGAAGGTTTGTCCTACCTGCGGTTCCTGTTCCGGAATGTATACCGCAAATTCAATGAACTGCCTTACGGAAGCTATCGGTATGGGACTTGGCGGAAACGGCACGATCCCTGCTGTTTATTCCGCTCGTATCCGTCTTGCGAAGACAGCCGGATATAAGGTTATGGAGCTCCTTGAGAAGAATATCTGTCCCAGAGATATCCTGACTAAGGATGCTTTCATGAACGCTCTTGCTGTTGATATGGCGCTTGGATGCTCCACAAATACAATGCTTCATATACCTGCTATCGCACATGAAGCAGGTGTTGAGATCAATATGGAGATCGCGAATGAAGTTTCTGCGAAAACTCCGAATCTCTGCCATCTCGCTCCTGCTGGTCCTACATATATGGAAGACCTCAACGAGGCAGGCGGCGTATATGCTGTAATGCATGAGCTTGACAAGAAGGGACTTCTTAAGACAGATCTCATCACAGTTACAGGCAAGACTGTTGCCGAGAATATTAAGAATGCGGAAAATAAAGACCCTGAGGTTATCCGTCCTATTGAAAATCCTTATATGCCTAACGGAGGTATTGCTGTACTTAAGGGTAATCTTGCTCCTGATACAGGTATCGTCAAGAGAAGCGCAGTTGTTCCCGAGATGATGGTTCACGAAGGACCTGCAAGAGTATTTGATTGTGAAGAAGATGCCATCGCTGCAATCCTTGGTGGCAAGATCGTTGCAGGTGATGTTGTTGTTATCCGATATGAAGGACCTAAGGGTGGCCCCGGAATGAGAGAGATGCTTAATCCTACTTCTGCTATCGCAGGAATGGGACTTGGTTCATCCGTTGCTCTTATCACTGACGGTCGTTTCTCCGGCGCTTCAAGAGGTGCTTCCATCGGACATGTTTCACCCGAAGCTGCAGTGGGCGGACCTATCGCATTCGTTAAGGAAGGTGATACTATCCTGATCGATATTCCCGCAAATAAGCTTGAAGTCAAGATCTCTGATGAGGAAATGGCTAAGCGTAAGGCTGAATGGAAGCCGGTTGTAAAAGAAGTTACCGGATATCTTGCAAGATACCGTGAACTTGTTACATCAGGTAATACCGGAGCTGTTCTCAGAGTACCGGGAAAAGACTGAACAGTTACGATCATATAAGTATTACGAGGTGGATGGATATGTCCAGAGCAAAGAAAACTGAGACAAAGGTTCTTACAGGTTCTCAGATAGTTATTGAATGTCTTAAGGAGCAGGGAGTTGATACCGTATTCGGTTATCCCGGAGGCTCCATATTAAATATCTACGATGAACTCTATAAGCATTCTGATGAGATAAATCATATTCTTACCAGTCACGAGCAGGGGGCAGCACATGCTGCTGACGGATATGCCAGAGCTACAGGCAAAGTCGGAGTATGTATGGCTACAAGCGGACCGGGAGCAACCAATCTTGTCACCGGTATTGCAACAGCATATATGGACAGCGTTCCTTTGGTTGCTATTACCGCAAATGTAACTCTTCCCTGGCTTGGAAAAGATACTTTCCAGGAGGTTGATATCGCAGGTATCACAATGCCTATAACAAAGCACGGCTTTATCGTTAAGGATGTAACTACACTTGCGGATATACTTCGCAGAGCTTTTGCTATCGCAAAGAGCGGAAGACCCGGTCCTGTCCTTGTTGATATAACAAAGGATGTAACGGCAGCAAGTTGTGAATATACACCTGCAAAGCCTTATGTTCTTGAAAAGCCTTTTTCTTATGATGATAACGATATCCGGAATGCTCTTGAACTTATCAAGAAAGCATCAAAGCCTCTTATCTATGTTGGCGGCGGCGCTGTTATCAGCGGAGCCAACAAGGAGCTGGCTGCATTTGCGGCAAATATCGATGCTCCGGTATGCGGCTCTCTTATGAGCAAAGGCTCTTTTGATGAGACGGATGCAAGATATACAGGCATGATCGGAATGCATGGTTCCAAGACTACTAACAGGGCTGTATGCGAGTGTGATCTGCTCATCTCACTGGGCGCGCGTTTTTCCGACAGGGTTGTTTCAGATCCCAAGATCTTCGCTTCTCAGGCAAAGGTTCTTCATATTGATATCGATCCTGCCGAGATCAACAAGAATATCAAAGTTACAGCGTCTGTAGTAGGTGATCTTAAGGAAGTCTTATCCATACTTAACAAGAAGCTTTCGGCAGGAAAGAAGATCGCGCATTTAGAGTGGATGAAACATATTGCTCAGATGAAGAAAGATATGCCTCTTTCTTACGATAAGAGCACACTTACCTGTCCCTATGTCATCGAGGAGCTTTACAAGGCAACAAAGGGCGATGCAATCATCACAACAGATGTGGGACAGCATCAGATGTGGGCTGCCGAGTATTACAAGTATACCAAGCCCCGCACATTCCTTACATCCGGAGGCCTTGGAACAATGGGATACGGATTGGGCGCTTGTATCGGTGCCAAGGTAGGACGTCCCGATAAGAAGGTCATCAATATCGCAGGCGACGGGTGCTTTAGAATGAACATGAACGAGCTGGCTACAGCTTCGAGATATAACCTGCCCATTATTGAAGTTATCATCAATAATCAGGTACTTGGAATGGTTCGTCAGTGGCAGACCCTTTTCTACGGAAAAAGATATTCACAGACGGTCCTTGAAGATGCGGTTGATTATGTTAAGGTAGCCGAAGCGCTCGGATGTGAAGCGGTAAGGATCACTAAGAAAGAAGAGGTTGGTCCTGCCATTAAGCGTGCATTAAATGCAAAGGGACCGTTCGTTTTGGATGTTGTAATAGAGAAGGACGATAAGGTATTCCCTATGGTTCCCGGTGGAAAACCCCTGGATACTGCTTTTGATGCAGGAGATATGTAAAACGGCACTTGACTGGCTACTGTTTTCAGTAGTAAACTTGTTAAAATATTCAACATTTTTTTGTACAATTTTCAGAGATGTAATGCTGTTTTAATTTAAAACAGACATTTCATATAACACAAGCTATCCATAAGGAGGAAAAAGAAGTGAGCAGAGTGTACAATTTCTCAGCAGGACCCGCTGTACTGCCGGAGGAAGTATTAAGAGAAGCAGCTGACGAGATGATGGATTACCGCGGATGTGGTATGTCGGTCATGGAGATGAGTCATAGATCCAAGGTTTATGACGAGATCATTAAGACCGCAGAAGCTGATTTCCGTTCCCTTCTCGGGGTTCCTGACAACTATAAAGTGCTTTTCTTACAGGGTGGTGCACATCTTCAGTTTGCTGCTATCCCCATGAACCTTATGAAGAATAAAGTGGCTGATTATATCGTAACCGGTCAGTGGGCTAAGAAGGCATGGAAAGAGGCAAGTCTTTACGGAACAGCCAACAAGATCGCTTCTTCCGAAGATAAGATGTTTTCATACATACCTGATTGCTCGGATCTTCCGATCTCTCCTGATGCTGACTATGTATATATCTGCGAGAACAATACGATTTACGGAACAAAGTTCAAGACTCTTCCCAATACCAAGGGTAAGACACTTGTATCAGATGTATCTTCATGCTTTCTTTCAGAGCCCATGGATGTAACAAAGTATGGTCTCGTTTATGGCGGTGTTCAGAAGAATATCGGACCTGCAGGCGTTGTTATCGTAGTAGTAAGAGAAGACCTCATTACTGATGATTGCCTTCCCGGAACACCTACCATCATGAAGTACAAGACTCAGGCTGATGCCGATTCACTTTACAATACACCTCCCTGCTATGGTATCTACATCTGCGGCAAGGTATTCAAGTGGATCCAGAAGATGGGCGGACTTGAGGCTATGAAGCAGATCAACGAGGAGAAGGCTAAGGTTCTGTATGATTTTCTTGATGAGTCTGCAATGTTCAAGGGTACGGTAAGAAGAGAAGACAGATCTCTCATGAACGTTCCTTTCATAACAGACAGCGAAGAGCTTAATGCTAAGTTCATTGCAGAGTCTAAGGCTGCCGGTTTCGAGAACCTTAAAGGACACAGATCAGTTGGTGGTATGCGTGCTTCTATCTACAACGCTATGCCTATCGAAGGTGTTAAGGCTCTTGTAGATTTCATGAAGAAGTTCGAGCTTGAAAATAAATAAAAGAAAGGTTAGGTGTCAATCAAATGGCTTATAAATATCATTGCTTAAATCCCATCGCTCAGATCGGTCTTGACGGATTCAGTGCTGATTATAACAAGACTGATGATGTGAATGAGGCTGAAGCGATCCTTGTAAGAAGTGCTGCTATGCACGACATGGAGCTTCCCGAGAAGCTTTTGACAGTTGCACGTGCAGGTGCCGGTGTTAACAATATTCCTCTTGATAAGTGCGCTGAGAAGGGGGTAGTAGTTTTCAATACACCCGGTGCTAACGCAAATGCGGTTAAAGAGCTGGTTCTTGCAGGTATGCTCATTGCTTCCCGTGATATCGTAGGTGGTATCGAATGGGTTAGATCCGATGCTGATGACGAGAATCTTGCAAAGGCTGCTGAAAAAGAGAAGAAGAAGTTCGCAGGAACCGAGATCCTCGGAAAGAAGCTTGGCATCATCGGTCTTGGTGCCATCGGCGTTAAGGTTGCTAATGCAGCTATCGCACTTGGCATGGAAGTATACGGATACGATCCTTATCTTTCGGTTAAGGCTGCATGGGGACTTAATTCCAACGTACATCATGTATCTGATGTAAACGATATCTACAAGCTTTGCGATTATATCACCATCCATGTTCCTCTTCTTGATTCCACAAAGGGAATGATCAACAAGGATGCTATCGCTCAGATGAAGGACGGTGTTATCATCCTCAACTTCGCTCGTGACCTTCTTGCAGATGAGAATGCTGTTCTTGACGGCATTGCTGCAGGTAAGATCCGCAAGTATGTATCTGACTTTGCTAATCCTACAACAGCCGGTAAGGACGGGGTTATCCTTCTTCCTCACCTTGGAGCATCTACTGCAGAGGCAGAAGACAACTGTGCTGTAATGGCTGTTGAAGAAGTTCGCAACTTCATTGAGAACGGTAATATCATCAACTCTGTTAACTATCCTAATGTTGATTCCGGAGTATGCCAGACAGCAGCTCGTATCACTATCTGCCACAAGAATGTAGCAAATATGATCACCAAGTTCACAGGTATCTTCGGTGAGCTCGGCATCAACATCTCCAACATGGTCAACAAGTCAAAGGGTGATTTTGCTTACACTCTTATCGATGCTGATTCTGCTGCAACAGATGATATCGTTACAAAGCTCAATGCGATTGATGATGTTATCCGCGTGCGCGTGATCAAGTGATCCTGACAAGATATTATTTAAAGGGCTGCCCATCCGGGCAGCCTTTTTTTGCGCAAGTCGCCGGCTAAAGTATAGCCGGTCAAAGCAAGTCGCCGGCCACAGTCCTGCATATGTTACCTTTCTTAATCACTCGCAAGCGGGCGCTCACACCGCTGGAAGTGAGCTTGCAAGTCGCCGACCACAGTCCTGCATATGTTACCTTTCTTAATCACTCGCAAGCGGGCGCTCACACCGCCGGAAGTGAGCTTGCAAGTCGCCGGCCACAGTCCTGCATATGTTACCTTTCTTAATCACTCGCAAGCGGGCGCTCACACCGCCGGAAGCAGAGCTTCCATGCGCTGCTCGCAGTGAATGGCTTATTAAAGTGATTAGCCGCAGCTCGTGATACGAAATGTAAGCATATGCATGCCTTTGCCGGAACGAAGTGTATCGCAGGATAAGACGTTGCACATGCATAATATATCGATCGTTTGCTGATAAGAAGCAAACTGCAAGCATGCGTTGTTGCAAGTCGCCGGCCACAGTCCTGCATATGTTACCTTTCTTAATCACTCGCAAGCGAGCGCTCACACCGCCGGAAGCAGAGCTTCCATGCGCTGCTCGCAGGGAATGGCTTATTAAAGTGATTAGCCGCAGCTCGTGATACGAAATGTAAGCATATGCATGCCTTTGCCGGGGCAGAGTGTATCGCTGGATAAGGCGTTGCACCTGCATAATTTATTGATATTTTTCCGGTAATAGTATATTGGAAAAATGTGTGATCCCAGGCGGGTATTTGTAGGAACGCAAAACATCGTAAAATAGGGTGTTTCTTTGTTGAGGTTAATGATCTTTTTGTCGTGATAGATTGTCATGTGTAGAAGGCAGGCTTGTGACGCATTCGGGATGCAGTCAAATCGTGATAAAATGAGTGAATTATACAGTGTTTTAGGATATAATAAAGTGGTATGTGGTGCGGATTTCGCGCCCTTAAAAAATCATGATCGAATCGGGAGGATTCGCGCTTAGCGGTCCTTATTTACGGAGGGAAAACAATGGCAGTTATCAGACCTTTTAAAGCAGTTAGACCCGCAAAGGGAATGGAAGAAAAAATCGCCGCACTTCCTTATGATGTTTATTCGAGAGCTGAAGCCAAGGTTGTGGTTGATAAGAATCCGGATTCTTTTTTGGCTATTGACCGAGCTGAGACACAGTTCCCAGATTCTGTTGATACGTATGCAGATGAGGTTTATGCAAAGGCTGCTTCGATGTTAAAGGACAGGATCGCGAAAGGCGATTTTGTTCAGGAAGATAAGGCTGTTTATTATATCTATGAGCTTACTATGGATGGCCGTACTCAGACCGGAATAACTGCATGTGCTTCCATTGATGATTATCAGAATGCTGTTATCAAGAAGCATGAGAATACCAGAGCCGATAAAGAAGTTGACCGTATCAGACACGTGGATACGTGCTCGGCACAGACAGGCCCCATATTCTTAGCTTACCGTGAAAATGCTGTTATCAGTGGTATCGTTGAGAAGGTTAAGAAGGGTGAGGCATTATATGACTTCACATCAGATGACGGGATCAGACACAGAGTGTTTGTGATCAGCGACGATGCGGATATCGAAGCAATAGAAAAAGCTTTTGACTCCATCGGTTCGATCTATATCGCAGACGGTCATCACAGATGTGCATCTGCGGTCAAAGTCGGATTAAAGAGACGCGAAGAGAATCCGGGATACAACGGCAGCGAGGAGTTCAATTTCTTCCTTTCCGTCCTTTTCCCTGACAATGAGCTTATGATCATGGATTACAACAGAGTTGTGCATGATCTTAACGGAAATACCGTTGAGGGATTCAAGGAAAAGATAAGTGCAGTATTTGATATTAACGAAGCGTCTTCGGGAGAACCTTATAAGCCTGCCTCAAAAGGAACATTCGGTATGTATATAGATGGAAAATGGTATGAACTGTCCATCAAAGATGCTTACAAGAGTGCTGATCCCGTGGATGGACTCGATGTATCGCTTTTACAGAAGTATGTACTGGATGAGATCTTAGGGATCAAAGATCCCAAGACTGATAATCGCATAGAATTTGTTGGCGGCATCAGAGGTCTTAAGGAGCTTGAGGTTAGAAGTGATAAATTCACTGATAAAGCAAAGGGCGAATTCGGTGTTGCTTTTTCAATGTTTCCTACATCCATCGGTGAGTTGTTCGAAGTGGCTGATGCGGGAAGGCTTATGCCGCCAAAGTCCACATGGTTTGAGCCTAAGCTCAGAAGCGGAATATTTATCCATCTTATCTGATTCCGAATCTGTCGTTACACCTGTGATCTGCAGAAATAAAACTAGAAGGGGGCGCCTTCATGAATAAGAAATTATACAATCTCATGGATTGGGCGAAAATAGAAGAAGTTGTTTACGGAGAGTGTGACAAGCCGTCAGAGTTCCTGGGCAGTCACAATTATGGAAGGCAGTCATTGGTTCAATGCTTCTTTCCCGGCGCTGAATCCGTAACTGTCTATATCGAAGACCTTAAAGCGGTGAAAGGTCGTACCGTTAAAGAAGAAGTTAAGATGGAACAGGCTGATGAGGCCGGTTTCTTTGCAGTACTTCTTCCGGGTAATGACAGGACGGATTATAAATATCATGTTGTTTATCCTGCAGATGCTCTGGATGAGGATAATTCATCTGAAAAAAGAGCAGAGGATGTAAGAGATATATATAACTATGGAAGACTACTCTCTGAAGAAGATGAAGACAGATTCATCTCCGGAGGAGAAAAGAAAGCTTATGAATATATGGGTGCGCACAAAAAGACTGTTAAGGGTGTGCGCGGGACTGTATTCAGAGTATGGGCTCCTGATGCCGTTCGCGTAAGCGTATGTGGAGATTTTAATTCCTGGAAGGGCCTGGGCATGCCTATGAACAGGCTTGAGAGAAGCGGCATCTTTGAATTGTTTATACCCGGGATCGAAGCCGGAGAAAAATACAAATATGAGATAGTCATGAGAGGCGGCTCAAAGACTTTCAAAGCAGATCCGTACAGCTTCAGACAGGAGCTTAGACCGGACTCTGCGTCCATCGTTTGTAATATTTCTTCGCATAAATGGGAAGATTCAAAGTGGCTGGAATCACGCAAAAAAGATAAACGACCTATAAATATATATGAGGTTCCGCTGTCTTCATGCTCTTCTGATGAAGGCTTTATTCGTATCAAAGAACTGGCTCCTTCGCTTGCCAAATATGTAAAGGGTATGGGATATACTCATGTATCGCTTATGCCTGTTAATGAATATCCCGATGATGACAGCAACGGATTCCATCCGTCACTCTTATTTGCACCAACATCCAGATTCGGTACGCCTGAAGACTATATGAGATTTGTTGATATCATGCATTCTGAGGGAATCGGCGTTATTCTTCAGTGGGCTTCATCTGATTTTTCGAATGCGGACTATGGTCTTGGAGGATTTGACGGCACAGCTCTTTACGAGAATCCTGATCCAAGACGCGGAATGGATCCCAGAACAGGAATGTTCCTTTTTGACGCCGGCAGATATGAGGTTAAAGAATATCTTTTATCCGCCCTTGATTTCTTTGCCGGATTCTATCATATTGACGGGTTTGCATTCACGGAAGTTACGGGGACGCTTTATCTCGATTATTACAGGAAACCGGGTGAATGGGAAACCAATATTTACGGTGGTGTGGAGAATCTTGAATATGTAAATTTCTATAAGGAAGCAAACAAGATGCTTCATAATAATTATCCGGGGATCATCACTATAGCCGAAGAATCCAGTGGTTACAGTACAGTGACCGGAGACGGGGATGATTCTCTTGGTTTTGATTACAAATCAGACAGTAATTTCATCAACGAGATCACGCACTACCTGTCCAAGGATCCTATAGAAAGAAGAAATTATCATCAGGAACTGACTGATAGTACACTTTATCAATATTGTGAGAATTATATCCTTCCGGTATCGCGCATGCATCTCGATTTCAGACAGGGTGGTCTGTATTCGAGGATGAACGGTGATGATGATATGAAATGGGAGAATCTTAAACTTCTTTTTGCATATCAGGCATTTCATGTAGGAAAGATGTCCACTTTTATGGGGCAGGAAGCCGGTAATCCCGTATCTTTTGAAGGCGTGGAAAGAATAGATATCTCGGCCCATACCGAGAAACAACAATACTTTATAAATTACATTAAAGAGCTCAATCGTTTTTATGCTGCTCATCCGGCTCTTTCCGAAGATAGTACAGAGGAAGGCTTCACATGGATAAGCGAGAATGCTGCGGATGATAATGTCTTGTCATTTGTCAGAAAGAGTGGCAAGGATGTGCTCCTTATAGCTTTCAACTTTGCAAATGTTGAATATAACTGTTATGAACTCGGCGTGCCTGCGGATGGAAAGTATCAAGAGATCTTCTGCTCGGCAGGTGTTGGATTCGGAGGCGCAGAAGATGCCAATGAAAGTCTCATACTTGTTAAAGATGAGAAAGTATGTGGTTTTGAGCAGTCTGTAAGTGTACGTTTAAAACCTCTCTCAGTATCTGTATTTGCTTATCTGCCTTATACTAAAGAAGAACAGGCGATAATCGAGAAGAGGAAAGCCGAGAGGATACGCATCAGAAAAGAGCTTCTTGAAAAGAAGAAAAAGATCACCGATGCAAGAGTTAAAATCAGAGAGGACCTTAAGGTCAGACTTCAGGCGCAGATCGCTGAAGCTGAGGAGAAGATTGCATCCGGTAGCGAGTATAAAAAGGGTAAGGTTAATAAATGATCTCAGGAATGATTGGTAGTCTGTTATATGATTCCGCATCGGTGAATAATGCGGTTGCTGTTTTGACTGAAGAAAGTGCATCGGAGGACAGTGTATCTTCCGCATCCGCCAATGCTTTAAGTTCCGTATCCGTTGCAGCTGCGGAGAGTGTGGCTGAGATAACGGAAAATGTGAGTGCTTTCAGAACTTTTTTTGAAGAGCTTCCTTCGAAAGCTACAAGCTTTGCCATAAAGTTTGTATTTGCACTGGTTATTTTCGTGATCGGTGCATGGTTTATTAAGATCGTTCGTAAGATATTAAAGAAATCAATGGAGAAGGCAAAAGCCGATCTCAGTATCAGGCATTTTATTGATTCTCTTACGAAGGTCGTTCTCTACGCATTACTGATAATCTGGCTTGCTTCATACTTCGGCGTTGAGACCACCAGTCTTATTGCGCTGCTTGGATCTGCCGGCGTTACCGTAGCTCTCGCAATTCAGGGCAGCTTATCAAATCTTACCGGTGGTGTGCTGATCCTTTTGCTTAAGCCTTTCAAGCTTGGTGATTACATTCATGAAGACAACAAAGGAAATGAGGGAACCGTTAAGGAAATAGGTCTTTTCTATACAAAGCTCCATACCATCGACGGACGCACCGTTGTATTGCCTAACGGAACGCTGGCAAATACATCTCTCATTAACGTAAATATGGCACCGATGAGACAGCTCATTCTTACCTTTGGCATTTCCTACAGTTCTGATATCGATAAAGCCAGAAAAGTGCTTTTTGAGGTCATGGAATCAGAGGAGAAGGTTTTAAAGGATATTCAAAAGAAGGTATATGTAGATTCGTTGGATTCTTCTGCAGTGACTCTTGGCATAAGATGTTTTGTTAAAAACGAAGATTATTTTGATCTGAAGTGGAGCATTACCGAACATGTGAAAAAAGCGTTTGATGCAAATGATATCGCTATTCCTTTTGATCAGCTTGATGTTCATATGATGGAAGATAAATAGGCTGAAAGCTTGCATCGGACAAAAGAAGTTTTACTTGAAAAATAATCCTGCTCCGTTTATAATCGTTTTTGTTGCTGAAATAGCTCAGTCGGTAGAGCACTTCACTCGTAATGAAGGGGTCGTGAGTTCGAGTCTCATTTTCAGCTGAAACGATATTATCCGTTCGGGACTGATCAGGTTTCGGACGGATATTTTTTTCGGAAGATACGAATGCGAAAGATCTATCCGTTATCGTGCCGAAATTTACGACTCATTTTAAGAGAGGAGAATGATATGAATAATTTTGAACAGTATACACCTACTAAGGTTATATTCGGAAAAGGATCCGAAGAGAAGGCGGGAGAAGCTGTAAAGAATGCAGGCGGAAGCAAAGTACTGTTAGTTTACGGCGGCGGAAGCGCAGTGAAAAGCGGCCTTATTGAACGTGTTGAGAAATCGCTTACTGAAGCGGGTGTCGGATATATTGAGTTCGGTGGCGCAAAGCCCAATCCCACACTGGCTCATGCAGAGGATGGTGTGGTTATTGCCAAAACGGAAAATATTGACTTCATACTTGCAGTAGGAGGCGGAAGTGCGATCGATACTGCCAAGGCTATAGCTCACGGTACCGCCAATCCGGATAAAGCGCTCTGGGATCTTTGGACTAAGAAAGTCCCTCTTACTAAGAGTCTTCCTGTCGGTGCGATACTTACAATTGCCGCAGCCGGAAGTGAGATGAGTGATTCGGCTGTCCTCACAAATGAAGAAACCGGAGCAAAGGGCGGCATCAATACTGAGTTCAACAGATGCAGATTTGCGATCATGAATCCTGAGCTGACATTTACTCTTCCTCTTTATCAGCAGGCCGCCGGCATCACGGATATCATGATGCATACCATGGAGCGCTATTTTATCCCGAAGATCAAATGTGATCTTACGGATGAGATAGCTGAAGGGCTTCTCAGAACAGTTATCAAAAACGGCAAGATCGTTATGAAGGATCAGAATAACTATGATGCCCAGGCTGAGATCATGTGGTGTTCATCAATATCTCATAATAATCTGACCGAGTGCGGACGCGGAAAAGATTTCTCTGTTCATAAATTCGGACATGCATTAAGCGCCGTATTTGATTATACTCACGGTGCTTCTCTGGCTGCGGTATGGGGAGCGTGGGCAGAATATCTGTATAAGGACGCACCTGACAGATTTGCGAAATTTGCAAGGAAGGTTTGGAATATAGATGATCCTGATGATCTTAGTTCCGCAAAGAAGGGAATTGATGCTACGGTTGCATATTTTAAGAGCATTGGCATGCCGGTAAGCCTTAAAGAGATCGGCCCTGATGTTGAATGGACAGATGAGATCATAGAGCTCCTTGCCATGAAAGCTACCATGCAGGATACTGTTAAGCTTTCCAGGATCCGTCCTATAGGAGCGAAGGAAGCGGCAGAGATTTATAAGCTTGCACTTCGTTGACAGTAGAATTAACTGATAATATAATGACGTATGTTGTCCCGGGTTCTTCTTTGAACCGGGGACAGATATGTTTATAAACACATGGAGGCAGTTATGGAAAAGTACGGCGTAAATCAGCTCAGAAGAATGTTCCTTGAATACTTCGAAGGTAAGGAACATCTTAAAATGAAGAGTTTCTCTCTTGTTCCGCATAATGATAATTCTCTTCTTATCATTAATTCAGGTATGGCACCTCTTAAGCCGTATTTTACCGGCCAGGAGATACCGCCCAGAAAGCGCGTTACAACTTGCCAGAAGTGCGTACGTACAGGTGATATAGATAATGTAGGAAAGACCGCTCGCCACGGTACTTTCTTTGAGATGTTAGGTAACTTCTCTTTTGGTGATTACTTTAAGAAAGAAGCTATTCCCTGGGCGTGGGAATTCCTTACAAAGACTGTAGGTCTTGATCCTGACAGGCTTTATCCTTCCGTTTATGTTGATGACGATGAAGCTTTCAAGATCTGGAATGAGGATATGAAGATACCCGCAGAAAGGATCTTCAAGTTCGGAAAAGAAGATAACTTCTGGGAGCACGGCTCAGGTCCTTGCGGCCCCTGCACAGAGATCTATTATGATCGCGGAGAAAAGTACGGATGTGGCAAGCCTGATTGCAAGGTCGGCTGTGACTGCGACAGATATATGGAAGTATGGAATGTCGTATTTTCTCAGTTCGATAATGACGGACACGGTCATTACTCAGATCTGATCCAGAAGAACATCGATACAGGTATGGGTCTGGAGAGACTTGCTGTTGCAGTACAGGACGTTGATTCCATTTTCGATGTAGATACATTAAGAAGTCTTCGTGAAGAAGTATGTGATATGGCCGGCAAGAAGTATCATGATTCGGATAAGGATGATGTTTCTATCCGAGTTGTAACGGATCATATCCGTTCCGCGACATTCATGGTTTCCGATGGTATCATGCCTTCCAATACAGGACGTGGTTATGTACTTCGAAGGATCATCAGACGTGCATGCCGTCACGGAAGACTCCTTGGTATTGAAGGGGCATTCCTTACAAAGCTTGCCGAGAATGTTATCGAAGGCTCAAAGGACGGATATCCCGAGCTTGATGAGAAGCGTTCTTTCATTATCAATGTTATAAGCGAGGAAGAGGAGAAGTTCGATAAGACCATTAATCAGGGACTTGAGATCCTTGATGATATGATCGCTTTACTCGGCGCAGATAAGAAATTGTCCGGTGAAGATGCATTCAAGCTTTTTGATACTTTCGGATTCCCTATCGATCTTACAAAAGAGATCCTTGAAGAAAAGGGCTATACCCTTGATGAAGAAGGATATGAAAAGGCTGCAAAGGAGCATAAGGAAAAGGCTAAGGGCTCCTGGAAAAAGACAAATTATATGGGTGCTGCTTCAACAGTTTACGAGGATCTTGATGCCGCTCTCAATACAGAGTTTATCGGATACGACTCCCTCACAGCTGACGAAGAGATAGCTGCGCTCTGCCTCCTTCATCCCGAAGGTGATGAGGAAGATTCTGTTGCTACCGCTATCTCAGAGGGACAGCACGGTGCCATCATAACAAAGAAGACTCCTTTCTACGGCACTATGGGCGGTCAGGTCGGTGATACCGGAGTTATCGAGACTAAGGACGGAAGCTTTACAGTTACCGAGTCGATCCATGTCGCAGGTTCCAAGATCGCGCATGTGGGTGTTGTTACCAAGGGTATGATCAAGGTTGGTGATATTGCAACACTTAAGGTTGATGCTGCGGGAAGAACTGCTACATGCCGCAACCATTCCGCAACACATCTTATGCAGAAAGCTCTTCGTGAAGTCCTTGGATCACATGTAGAGCAGAAGGGCTCATATCAAGATCCGGATAAGACCAGATTTGACTTCTCGCACTTTAAGGCAATGACCGCCGAAGAGATCAGGCAGGTTGAGGATATCGTTAATTCAAAGATATCGGAAAGCCTTACCGTTGAAACCAAGGTCATGGATATCGAGGAAGCTAAGAAGACCGGCGCTATGGCTCTCTTTGGAGAGAAATACGGCGATAAGGTCAGAGTTGTTGATATGGACGAGTGGTCTGTTGAATTCTGCGGTGGTACTCATGTTAAGAATACCAATCAGATCGGACAGTTTAAGATACTTTCCGAAAACGGCGTGTCCGCAGGTGTTCGAAGGATCGAAGCTATCACGGGCGATAATGTAAGAAAGTATTATGCGGATCTCGAGGCTAAGGCTGAGGAGGCTGCTGCACTTCTTAAGACTACGCCTGCTGAACTTGCAGAGCATATTAAGAAGCTTCAGGAAGAACTTCGTGAAGTTAAACGTGAAAACGAGTCCTTAAAGAGCAAGGCTGCTTCCGGACAGATGGGTAACATCATGGATAAGGTTACGGAAGTAAAGGGCGTTAAGCTTCTTGCTGCAAGTGTTGACAATGTTGATATGAACGGTCTCAGAGATCTGGGCGATCAGCTAAAGGAAAAGCTTGGAAGCGGTATACTTATTCTTGCGTCTGCCAAGGACGGAAAAGTTAACCTTGTTTCTATGGCAACAGATGATGTCATAGCAAAGGGCGCTCATGCAGGAAATCTTATCAAGGGCGTTGCTGCTCTTGTCGGAGGTGGCGGCGGCGGAAGACCTAATATGGCTCAGGCCGGCGGTAAGAATCCGGACGGTATTCCTGCGGCTGTAGCTGAGGCGGCTAAGGTCCTTGAAGGACAGCTTTAAGATGTTTAATATTTAACTGTTTATTATTTTATAAATTTATGAGGTGGGTATGGATAATAATAACAGAAATGAAAATTTTAATTATGGTAACCCTTATTCCAATACAGGGATGAATCAGGCGAACACAGGGTCTATTAACGACTCTTACAGTGCAAGTCATAGCAATGATGCTTACAGTTCAAACGGTAACACGGCATCCGGTTCAACTCAGAGCGGACTCTATGGACAGCCTGCGCCCACCGGTATGAATCAGAACTTTGCCGGTCAGAATAATCAGGATTTTTACTATCAGCAGAATATGGGCGGTCAGCCTTACGGACAGCCTTACGGACAGCAGTTTGTGCCCAAGCCGGCTGCTCCGGGACATGGCCCGGCTGTAGGGGCGCTTGTCTGCGGTATTTTGGGACTGATCTTATCCTGCGGTGTTATTGGAGGCATTTTTGGCCTGGTTGCCATCATACTTGCTATTGTTGCCGGCAAGAAGGGAAATACTGAGGGCGTCAAAAAGGGAGGCCTTATTACCGGTATCATAGCATTACTATTATCTATAATATCTTCTGTATTTATTATATATTCTATTTCGGTTGCTTATGATGAGTTTAACGAGGCACTTAAAGATTCCGGAGTTGATGGCGGCTGGCAAACCGTGATGACTGTTACCGGAGATACGTCAAAAGTTATGAGCGCATTTAGAAAAGCAGCTAAAGATCCCGGCGTTAAAAAGGATCCCGACTACGATGATGCTCTTGATGAACTGAAGGACGGCATCGTCTTAAACGGCTATGACCCCGAAGATAACTGTATCGTTGAAAAAGCTTACGAGATATTTGGCGAAGACGAAATGGAAGAATATCTGGATGTGATAGATTCAATAAATGGAAAGCTGTATGTTCAGATGGACAGCGCCAATTCCGTTGAGGTAAGCTTGAAATAATCCTTGACTAATACTCATTGTCTGCATTATAATTGTCATCGTGCATGAAAAACCCTATCCAGTCAGATGCACGAAATTAAGGCTGAGAGGGAGGTTGAATTAGGAAATGGCTAAAGTTGAAGTTAAGCAGGGCGAAGATCTTGAGAGCGCTCTTCGTCGTTTCAAGAGAAGCTGCGCTAAGGCAGGTATCCAGCAGGAGATCCGTAAGCGTGAGCATTACGAGAAGCCCAGCGTAAAGCGTAAGAAGAAGTCTGAAGCTGCCAGAAAGAGAAAGTACAACTAAGACTTAGAGGATCCCGCGGTTTTCCGCGGGATTTTTTTTATGGAATCCGGGTGATCTGTAGTTATGTAATCTATCATCCATCCATATCTTGTGATATAATCACGGCGTTGCGACTAAATATTGTTCATTATGAGGGCTTAAGTTTGTTATTATCTTTTTTTCTTCCGATGGTCATGACCTTTATGGGCGGAGTTATCTTAAGCGATACGCATAATTTCACCATAAAGAGGTATAGGATCGCTTCGGATAAGATAAGAAAAAACGTACGTTTTTTACAGATCTCCGATCTACATGGTATGAGATACGGAAAGGACAATAAAAAGCTTGTTGCCGCAGCTTTGAATCTGAAACCGGATTTTATAATCATGACCGGTGATATAATGTCCGCGAAGGAATTTGGAAAGAGCATTCCCGAGACAGTGGACGTAGCCGAGAGGCTTATTAAGGATCTTTCAAAAAAATTTACTGTATATTTTGCGATTGGCAATCACGAGCAGAGAGTAAAATGGCGTCCGGAACTTTTTGATTTTACATATGAGGAAATGCTTAAAAGATTTTCCGATGCGGGCGCTGTATTGCTGGATAATGATTCAGTTATCCGCTTTGAAGGAATAGGGATATACGGGCTTTCTCTTGATAAGGAATATTATCTTAAGACCGAATCCCACAGACCGGATGTATCTTATCTTGAAAGAACTCTGGGAAAGCGCAGCAGATCGTGCTATAACATCATGCTGGCCCATGACCCTGAATTTGCGGATATATATTCCGAATGGAAACCGGATCTTATTCTTTCGGGGCATTACCACGGAGGAGTCGCAAGGCTTCCTGTTTTTGGAGGAATGATCTCTCCGAAATTCAGACTATTCCCGAAGTATTCCGGCGGCATATATAAGGTGGGAGACTCCGATATGATCGTAAGCTGCGGCCTGGGAATGCATACGATACATCTGAGATTTAATAATCCGGGCGAACTGGTTTGCGTTGATCTGCACAGAAAGGAATAATATATGGCACTTGAAGTTAAGCTTGAAGTATTTGAAGGACCTTTGGATCTTTTACTTCATCTGATCGAAAAGAATAAAGTTGATATTTATGATATTCCGATTGCTGAGATCGCAGAGCAGTATATGGAATATCTCCATGAGATGGAGAAGGCGGATATGAATGTCATGAGCGAGTTCGTTGTCATGGCTGCAACTCTTATAGATATCAAATGCCGCATGCTCCTTCCGAAGGAAGAAAATAAAGACGGCGAGGAAGAGGATCCCAGAGCCGAACTTGTGCAGAAGCTGCTTGAATACAAGATGTATAAATATATGGCTTTTGAACTTAAGGATCGTTATGTAGATGCCGGAAAGAGTTTATATAAGCAGGCTACGCTTCCGAAAGAAGTTACGGAATACAGAGAGCCTCTCGATTATGACGAACTTTTAAGAGATCTGAACTTAAGAAAACTTACCGAGATCTACAACAGCTGTCTGAAGCGTATAGATGACCGCGTTGATCCTGTTCGAAGCAAATTCGGAAATATTACAAAGGATGAGGTTTCACTGGAGGATAAGCAGCTTCATATCATTGAATATCTGAACGAGCATGCGCTTTGTTCATTCAGGGATCTTCTTCTTGAACAGCATACCAGACTGGATGTAATAGTCAGCTTCCTTGTTGTGCTTGAACTTATGAAGATAGGGCAGATCATCATCAGACAGGAAAATATTTTTGATGATATACTTATCGAGCGTGCGAGCGATGCCGGGCTTATTACGCTTGAAGACAGCTTTGCAATACTTTGATGATATTTTTTGAAAGGGTGATCATTAATGACTGACAACGAGAAAAATTTCGAAGACGAAAAGGATATCTTCGAGGCGGAAGCCGCGTCCGAAGAGACTGAGGATGCTGTTGATGACCTGGCAGCGTCAGAGGAAAGTACGACAGAAGAGAGCGCTGATATGGCAGGAGATGCGTCAGAATCAACGCTTGATGAGTCGGATGAATCGGGAGAGGATGAAAATACCAAGGCAGGAAAGCCTGATCATCCTGAAGCTGCCATCGAAGCGATCCTTTTTGCATACGGAAATTCTGTTTCCGCCGAAAGGCTCTGCGAGACTCTTTCTATTACAGAAGAGGAACTTGAGGCAGCTGTAGAAAACCTGAAGAAGTCTTATGAAGAATCGGGCAGGGGCATTACCATTACAAAACTCGAAGATTCTTATCAGCTTGGTACAAAGGCCGAGTATTATGATTATCTTGTACGACTTGCCAAGCACCCCAAGAGATATTCCCTTACGGATACGGTCATAGAGACACTTTCCATAATCGCTTATAAGCAGCCTGTTACCAGAGGCGAGATCGAACGTATCAGAGGTGTCAGCTCCGATCATGCCATCAACAGACTTATTGAGTATGAACTGATCGAGGAGGTCGGTCGCCTTGATGCCCCGGGAAAACCTCTGTTGTTCGGAACGACAGAACAGTTTCTCAGAGCTTTTGGCGTGGACAGCTTAAAGGATCTTCCGGAGATGAGCGCGGAGCTTAAGGAGGAGTTCAAGGAGCAGGCCGAGGCAGAAGCGGGAATAGAAAAAACTGACGACGAGGACGTTATCGTAGACGTCTGAGACAGTGGAAAATTATTTACCGAAATAGTGACTCTTTGCTCATTTATTTCGTTTACTATCAAATATTCTTATGCTATAATAAACAGCGTGCGTGAAAGTGCGTTTTGCCTTGATTTCCGTTATTTTTCAGGGGTCGGGACAGGACCGTTTTCCAAATATTTTTAAGTATCAGTGGAGGTAAAAGAATGGGTAGTTCAACAGGCTCGGCGAGCGATCGCATTAATGCATTGCTCGATGAAAACAGTTTCGTTGAGATCGGTGCGAAAGTAACAGCACGATCAACCGATTTCAATCTGAAACCGACTTCAGCTCCGTCCGACGGCGTTGTTACAGGCTACGGAAGCATAGACGGTAAGCCCGTATATGTATACAGCCAGGACGCTTCTGTACTGGGGGGTAGTTTGGGAGAAATGCATGCAAACAAGATCAAGAAGATCTATGATCTTGCTTTAAAGTGCGGCGCTCCCGTTATCGGTATCATTGATTCCACAGGTCTCAGACTTCAGGAATCAACAGATGCTCTCAATGCTCTTGCAGAGGTTTATGCAAGTCAGGTTTATGCCAAGGGTGTGATCCTTCAGATCACTGCAGTTTTCGGTAACTGCGGAGGCGGACTTGCACTTGTTCCTGCTATCAGCGATTTCACATTCGTAGAGGACAACGGCAAGCTGTTCGTTAATTCTCCCAATGCTGTTGATGGCAACTATACTGAGAAGTGCGATACTTCTTCAGCCAAGTTCCAGTTCGAAGAAAGCGGAAATGCAGATTTTACCGGCGATGCAGATTCTATTTATGCAAATATCCGCAAGCTTGTTTCCATCCTTCCTTCCAATGACGAAGATGCAGCTGTGACAGATTCTGAGGATGATCTTAACAGATCAGTTCCCGATATCACCGGTTGTGCCGGAGATACCGCTATACTTCTGTCTCAGGTTGCTGATGACAATGACTTTGTAGAGGTTAAGGCCGGATTTGCAAAAGAGATGGTTACCGGTTTTATCCGTCTTGATGGTATGACCATCGGCTGCGTTGCCAACAGAAACGAAGTTATCGGTGATGACGGCAAGGCTGCAGAAAAGTTCGACGGTGTTCTTACCGTTAAGGGACTCGAGAAGGCTGCAGATTTCGTATATTTCTGCGACAGCTTTGGTATCCCAGTTCTTACAGTTACCAACGTTAAGGGATTCTGCTCATGCATGTGCGCAGAGAAGAAGATCGCAAGAGCAGCTGCTGAGCTTACTGCAGCATTTGCAAATTGTGATGTTCCCCGCGTTAACCTTATCGTAGGTAAGGCTCTCGGTTCTGCTTATTCCATCATGAATTCCAAGGGCCTTGGATGTGATCTTACATATGCTTGGCCCGATGCACAGATCGGACCTATGGATGCAAAGCTTGCAGCTAAGCTTATGTATGACGGCGAATCTGCTTCCGTTATCGATGAGAAAGCCGGAGAATATGCAGCTCTTCAGAATAATGCAGAGTCTGCTGCAAAGAGAGGTTATGTAGATACCATCATTGCTCCGGAAGATACAAGAAAGCACCTTGTATACGCATTCGAAATGCTTTTTGCATAATAACGTAAGGAGAGGTTTTCGGTTATGAGAAAAAAATTCAAATTACTTGCGCTCATACTGATCTGCATTACCGCTCTTACGGCTTGCGGACAGGAAAAGGCGCCTACAAGGATTCAGACCGCGGAAACCGGAGAGGACATGAAGGCTGCAGCCGCTACGTGGTATATGCTTATCACTGAGGCTATGTCCCAGGATAATGTGGATGCTTTCAACAACTTTACGGCGAATGAGGCTGACAACTGGGCTGACACATTCGCTCAGAAATATGAGATGACGGATGGCGTTTACATCCGTGTTGAGCCTAAGGTTGTTGCCGGAGGTTATGAATCTTATCAGAAAGCTCTCGAACAGCTCGGAAGCGACGTCGCTCCCACAGAGCTTGATGAGTTTGGATACCCTGTTGTGGTTATCGATCAGAAGAATCCCAAGGAAGCTATCGCAACTATTCCTATTAAGGGATCTCTTCGTACCGGTAATATGGAGATCATTTTTGACAGGGATCTCAATATCACACACATTAACACCAACGTGGATCTTACACTGAGTGAGTCAATGAGTAAGGCAGGAACGAATACACTCATCGGTATGGGTACCGTATTCGTAATGCTCATCGTTATCTCATTTATCATCAGAGCTATGGGTATCATCCCTAAGCTTCAGTCAATGAGCCACAATAAAGAGGAGTCCGTTGATAATGCGATCTCCGGTATCATCGAGAGAGAAGAGTCCGGTTCGGACGATACTGTTGATGACGGAGAGCTTATAGCTGTTATCGCTGCTGCAATTGCTGCGGCTGAAGGATCAAGTCCGGCATCTGCATCGGGTGAAGGCGGTTTTACCGTTAGAAGCATCCGCAGGATCAGATGATCGGTTCCGTTTAATCAATAACTCAATTTCATTTTAGGAGGATTTACAAATGAAGAATTATACAATTACCGTAAATGGCAACGTATATGATGTTACTGTAGAAGAGGGCGCAGGTAACGGCGCAGCAGCAGCTCCCGCTAAGGCTGCAGCGGCTCCCAAGGCAGCACCTAAGGCAGCACCCAAGGCTGCTGGCGCAGGATCCGTTAAGATCGAAGCAGGTGCAGCAGGTAAGGTATTCAAGATCGAGAAGAAAGTCGGAGATGCAGTTAAGAAGGGTGATGCTGTTCTTATCGTAGAAGCAATGAAGATGGAGATCCCTCAGGTAGCTCCTCAGGACGGAACTGTAGCAAGCATCGACTGCACAGTAGGTGATGCTGTTGAGGCAGGTCAGGTTCTTGCAACTTTAAATTAATTTCGAATTATCCAAGTAGTTTAACTATTTTTTCAGGAGGTTAGTTATCCAATGGGCGAGATCCTTAACAATCTGCTTAACCAGATGGCTTTCATGAATCCCGATTTTACTTATAAAAACGCGATCATGATCGGTGTGGCTCTCTTTCTCATGTATCTTGCTATCCGTCATGAATTTGAACCACTGCTTCTTGTTCCGATCTCATTCGGTATGCTGCTGGTTAATATTTATCCGGATATCATGTTGAGTATAGAAGATTCCCCTAACGGTGTCGGTGGATTACTTTATTATTTCTATATGCTTGATGAGTGGGCAATCCTGCCTTCGCTTATCTTCATGGGTGTTGGTGCCATGACAGACTTCGGTCCTCTTATCGCCAACCCTAACAGCTTCCTTCTCGGAGCTGCTGCACAGTTTGGTATTTTCGCAGCATACTTCGGAGCACTTTTTGCAGGTGCTATGGGATGGGCTGATTTCAATGACAAGGCTGCTGCAGCCATCTCCATCATCGGTGGTGCTGACGGCCCTACATCAATCTTCCTTGCAGGTAAACTTGGCCAGACCAAGTATCTCGGACCTATTGCGGTTGCCGCATATTCTTACATGTCCCTGGTACCCATCATCCAGCCGCCTATCATGAAGGCATTTACCACAAAGAAGGCTCGTCAGATCAAGATGGGACAGCTTCGTCCCGTTACAAAGCTTGAGAAGATCCTTTTCCCGATCATCATCACGGTGGTTGTATGTATGGTTCTTCCCACAACGGCTCCTCTCGTAGGTATGCTGATGCTTGGTAACCTTTTCCGTGAGTCAGGCGTTGTAAGACAGCTGACAGAGACAGCATCAAATGCTCTTATGTACATCGTAGTTATCATCCTCGGTACATCCGTAGGTGCTACCACATCAGCGGAGGCATTCCTCAATACCGATACACTTTTCATCGTTGCACTCGGCCTTGTGGCATTCGCGTTCGGTACATTGGCCGGAGTATTGTTTGGTGATCTGATGTGTATACTTACGAAGGGTAAGGTTAATCCTCTTATCGGATCGGCAGGTGTTTCTGCGGTGCCTATGGCAGCCCGTGTTTCACAGAGAGTCGGTGCGGAAGCGGATCCCACCAATTTCCTGCTCATGCATGCGATGGGACCTAACGTGGCCGGAGTTATCGGTACTGCGGTTGCAGCCGGAACGTTCATGGCTATATTCGGAGTATTCTGATCGTCTTTTGACAAAGAGATACGATCCAAGATTTTAAGAGATTATCATTCATCAGTTTATTTAAATTAACCAGGAGGAAAATCAAATGGCTGAAAATACAGTAAAGAAGCCGGTACAGATCACTGAGACCGTGCTCCGTGACGCTCATCAGTCCCTGATCGCTACAAGAATGCCGACGGAGATCATGCTTCCTATCCTCGACAAGATCGATAAAGTAGGATATCACTCTGTTGAGTGCTGGGGCGGTGCTACATTCGATGCATCACTCAGATTCCTTAAGGAAGATCCTTGGGAAAGACTTCGCAAGATCCGCGACGGTCTTAAGAATACAAAGACACAGATGCTTTTCAGAGGTCAGAATATCTTAGGATATCGTCCTTATGCAGATGATGTTGTTTACAAATTCGTTGAGAAATCAATCGCTAACGGTATTGATATCATCCGAATCTTTGACTGCTTAAATGATATCCGTAACCTTCAGGCTGCTGTAGATGCTACAAACAAGTTTAAGAAGATCGAGGGAAGAGGAGAGGCACAGGTTGCTCTTTCTTACACACTCGGTGATGCTTATACACTTGAGTATTGGGCAGATATGGCTAAGAAGATAGAAGAGATGGGTGCAGATTCCATCTGTATCAAGGATATGGCAGGTCTCCTTGTTCCTTATAAGGCTTCAGAGCTTATCAAGGCCATGAAGGAGAATACAAAGCTTCCTATCCAGCTTCATACACATTACACATCAGGTGTTGCTTCAATGACATACCTTAAGGCTGTTGAAGCGGGCGTTGATGTTATCGATTGTGCTATCAGTCCTTTCGCTATGGGTACCAGCCAACCTGCAACAGAGGTTATGGTTGAGACCTTCAAGGGAACACCGTATGACACAGGATATGATCAGAATCTCCTCGCAGAGATCGCTAATCACTTCGCACCTTATCGTGAAGAGTGCCTGAAGAGCGGACTTATGAGCACCAAGGTTCTTGGTGTTAATATCAAGACTCTTCTTTATCAGGTACCCGGTGGTATGCTTTCCAACATGGTCAGCCAGCTTAAGGAACAGCATGCTGAAGACAAGTTCCAGGAAGTTCTTGAAGAGATACCCAGAGTTCGTAAGGACTGCGGTGAGCCTCCTCTTGTTACACCTTCTTCACAGATCGTCGGAACACAGGCTATCTTCAATGTCCTTATGGGTGAACGTTACAAGATGGCTACAGGTGAGTTCAAGGATCTGCTCCGTGGTAACTATGGTCAGACCGTTAAGCCTATGAACGAAGAGATAATCAATAAGGTTATCCCGGGAGAGAAGAGATCTACAGCACGTTCCGCTGAAGCTACAGGACGTACTAAGCCCGAGCTTGAGAGCCTTGAGGAAGAGATGAAACAGTACAAACAGCAGGAAGAAGACGTGCTTTCATATGCACTTTTCCCTCAGGTTGCAACAGACTTCTTCAAGTATCGTGAAGCTCAGCAGGAAAAGGTTGACGCTAAGCAGGCTGATAAGGAAAACGGAGCATATCCTGTTTAATATCGGATACTGCGGATCGTAAATAAAACCATAAAGAATTATCGGATTCCCGCAGGATCTTTCTGCGGGAATTCATATATTTGGAAAGGAGACGGCGAATGATAGAAGAAAGCATTAAAGATAATTATAACAACATGAGTAAGGGCCAGAGGAAGATTGCTGACTTTATCATGGATCATATGGAAACAGCGCCTTTCCTTACAGCAGCCAAGTTGGGAGACAGCTGTGGAACCAGCGAATCAACGGTTGTACGTTTTGCCATGATGCTTGGCTTTGATGGCTATGCTGATTTTCAGCAGGAGCTTGCCGATCAGGTAAAGACGAAGTTAACAAACAAGGCTGAGATCAAGACCAGCCATTATAGGGAAAATAAAAATGATATTTTAAAAGGAGTACTTGTAGCGGATGCACAGAATATCGTTGATACGATACATCTGGTTGATGAATCTGCTTATGAGCGTGCACTGGAGCTTATAAAGAAGGCCAGACATGTTTATATCGTTGGTATCAGAACCTGCGCTCCTCTTGCTTCATATCTTGGCTTTTATCTTAATATGATAAGACAGGACGTGAAGGTAATAAACAGTATGAATATAAGTGAGATCTACGAGCAGCTCTTTTGGCTTAATTCCGAAGACGTGCTCATAGGCATAAGTTTCCCCAGGTATTCCATGAGAACGCTTAAAGCAATGGAATATGGCAGCGAGAAGAAAGCATGCCTGATCTCCATAACAGATTCGGAGTACTCTCCGATGAATATGTACTCATCCTGCAATCTTTGGGCAAAGTCGGATATGGTTACCATAGCTGATTCCCTTGTGGCTCCCATGAGTATCATAAATGCTCTTGTGGTAGGGCTTTATATCAAGAATGAAGATGAGGTTAAAAAGAATCTTGGTAAGATGGAAAATCTCTGGAACGATCTTCAGACGTACAGCGGAGATGAGATGACGGATGGCGGCTGAGATAATCGTGGTGGGCGCCGGCCCTGCCGGAATGATCGCTGCCATAGCAGCGGCTAAAGCGGGTGCGGCAGTTACACTTATTGAAGCAAATGAGAAAGCGGGAAAGAAGCTCTTTATCACAGGCAAAGGCAGATGCAATCTGACCAATGCGTGTGATACACAGGAGTTCTTTTCACATGTTCTGCGCAATCCCAAATTTCTTTACAGCAGCATATATGATTTTGATGCAAGTGCTGTAATGGATATGATCGAAGAAGCGGGATGTCCGCTTAAGACAGAACGTGGTGAAAGAGTTTTTCCCGTATCCGATCATTCGGCTGATATCATAGCTGCTCTTGAGAGGCTCATCAGGCAAAGCGGGATAAAGTTTCTTAAAAACACAAAGGTTTTGGGGCTTGTCAGGGAAGCTTATTCTTCGGATGATGAGAAGAAAAAATATCGTTATATCATTAAGGGTGTTTTTCTTGAAAACAAAGAGACTCTTGAAGCTGACGCGGTTATCGTTGCGACAGGCGGAGTATCATATCCCACTACCGGATCTGACGGGAATTTCTTCAGACATCTTACTTCCCTGGGACATACCATAGTATCTTTAAAACCCGGACTTGTTCCTTTAGTTGTGAAGGAAGAGAGCTGCATGAGGATGCAGGGTCTCGCGCTTAAGAATGTTTCGGTTAGTTTAAAATACGGCAAAAAGCTTATAGGGAGCGGCTTTGGAGAACTGCTCTTTACACACTTCGGAGTAAGCGGCCCATTGATACTGGCGGTGTCTTCCGACTACAGCAGGCTCTGCGGCGGATCATCTCCTATGCTGACGGATACTTATGAAATCCGGAAAGATAAGACATCACAGCTTGGAAAAGGAAATGATTTCGGCCATTCTTCGAAGGCATATATTCATGGTGAAGAAGCCGATCTTTATATCGATCTTAAACCTGCCGCAAATGAGGAAGAGCTTGACGAGAGACTTATCAGAGAATTCTCGCAGGGGCAGAATAAGTATTTTAAAAATATCCTTGCGGGGTTGGTACCGGGGCAGATGAAAGATGTGTTTCCCGATATATGCGGCATACAGGCTGATAAACCGGTTAACAGCATTACGCGTGAAGAACGCAGAGAGATAGTAAAATGCCTTAAAAATCTTCATTTTACGATAATAGGGACAAGAGATTTCAATGAGGCTATAATAACTGTCGGCGGGATAAATGTTAAAGAAGTGAACCCGTCCACTATGGAATCTAAACTTGTAAAGAATCTTTATATTGCCGGCGAAATGCTTGATACGGATTCCGTTACAGGCGGCTATAATCTGCAGACTGCCTGGTCTACGGGACATCTTGCGGGCGTATCCGCGGCAGAGTAATGATAAATCAGAAATAAAGCGAGGGAGAATGAAATGAGCGAAAAAGTATTTGCGGTAGCTATCGACGGACCTGCAGGAGCTGGAAAAAGCACCATAGCAAAGAGTCTTTCGAAGAAGCTGGGTGTTATCTATGTAGACACCGGAGCTATGTACAGAGCTATGGCACTGTATCTGATCAGAGAGGGCGTAAGCGCTTCTGATGCTGCAGCTATAAGCAGCAAATGCAATACTGCTGATATTTCCATCCGTTTTGAAAACGGCGAACAGCAGGTTGTATTAAACGGGGAGAATGTTAACGGTTTTATCCGTACCGAAGAAGTCGGAAACATGGCATCATCTTCCAGCCCCAATCCGGACGTTAGAAAGAAGCTTGTGGAGCTTCAGAGAAAGCTTGCTTCCGAAAAGAGTGTTGTTATGGACGGAAGGGATATAGGCACTGTCGTGCTCCCCGATGCAAAGGTTAAGATCTATCTTACGGCATCCAGTGCGGTACGCGCCAAGAGAAGATATGATGAGCTCACTGCCAAGGGTGAGACCTGCGATCTTGCCAAGATCGAGGCAGATATCATCGAGCGCGATCACAGAGATATGACCAGAGAGATATCTCCCCTTAAGCAGGCTGACGATGCTGTTCTTGTGGATACTTCTGATATGACCATTGATGAAGTCGAGAACAGGCTGATGGAGATCGTAAGATCAAAGACAGAATAATATGTACCCTGAACGGAGAATAGTATGGCAGAAGTGATCACGGCAAAAACAGCAGGTTTTTGCTTCGGAGTAAAAAAAGCTGTCGATAAAGCTTTTGAAATGGCTGAGACAGGGAAAGAAATCTATACTTACGGACCTGTGATCCACAATGATGAAGTGGTTGGAGAGCTTAAGGCAAAAGGCGTAAAAGTCCTGGAAGGAGAGGAAGAGCTTTCTTCCGTCACCTCGGGAACGGTGATACTCAGGTCTCATGGTGTGAGCAGACATATCATGGAGCTGCTTGAGGAAAAGAATATCGACTATGTCGATGTAACCTGTCCCTTTGTGAAACGTATCCATAATATCGTGGATGAGAAGAGCAGGGATCATGAGATAGTCATCGTAGGCAACCCAAACCATCCCGAAGTCGAAGGGATCGTAGGATGGTGCAGGAACGGTGCCACAGTCATATCCGGGACCGAAGAAGCGGAAGCTTTTGAGCCTTCTTCAGATCTTCCTGTATGCGTTGTCAGCCAGACGACTTTCAATTTTAAAAAATTTAAAGAAATTGTTGAAATATTCTCTCGCAAATTATATAATTGTAACATTGTGAATACTATCTGCAATGCGACAGAGAAGCATCAGGCAGAAGCGAGGGAGATAGCAGAGGCTGTCGATACTATGATCGTCATCGGCGACAGCAAGAGTTCCAACAGCAGAAAACTCTATGAGATATGCAAGGAACGTTGCTCAAATACTTATTTTGTGCAGACACTGGAAGATCTTAAGCTTCAAAAATGCAGACCGGTCGGTTCGATAGGAATTACAGCGGGGGCATCCACCCCGAATAATATTATTGAGGAGGTTCAAAACTATGTCCGAAATGACATTTGAACAAATGCTGGATGAATCTTTTAAAAATATCCGCACGGGAGATGTGGTGGAAGGAACTGTAATTTCTGTTACGGCGAACGATATTGCAGTAAACATCGGCTACAAGTCCGATGGTATCGTTACTAAGAACGAATACAGCAATGACAGCACCATTGACCTTACAGCAGCTGTAAAGGCCGGTGATCCTATTACTGTTAAAGTGCTGAAGTTAAATGATGGTGACGGACAGGTTGTTCTTTCACACAAGAGAGTTGCTTCCGAGAAAGTAAGCAAAGTACTTGAGGATGCATTCAACAATCATACTGTTGTTAGCGCAAAGGTTACGGAGGTTGTCAAGGGCGGTCTCGTAGCTACCGTTGATGAGGTTCCTGTATTCATCCCTGCAAGTCTTACATCTGATACATTTACAAAGAACCTGAATGTATTCGCAGGTCAGGATATCGAATTCTACATGAGCGAGTTCACTCCTGCAAAGCGCAGATACATCGGTGACTGCAAGACACTTCTTAAGGAGCGTAAGGAAAAAGCTAAGGAAGAGGCTCTTGTACGTATCAAGGAAGGCGATATCGTAGAAGGTGTTGTTAAGAATGTAACTACATTCGGTGCATTCGTTGATATAGGCGGAATTGACGGACTTCTTCACATCTCTGAGATGAGCTGGGGCCGTATCGATTCTCCTCAGAACGTTTACAAGAAGGGCGATACAGTTAAGGTTATCGTTAAGGAGATCAAGGGAGACAAGGTTGCTCTTTCTGCTAAGTTCGATGAGAACAATCCTTGGATCGATGTTCAGGAGAAGTTCCCCGTTGGTTCTGTTGTGACAGGTAAGGTTGCCCGTATGACAGATTTCGGAGCTTTCATCCAGCTTTCAGAAGGCGTTGACGCTCTGCTTCATGTTTCTCAGATCAGCAGACAGCGTATCGAGAAGCCTTCAGATGTACTTAAGGTTGGCGATGAGATCGAAGCTAAGGTTGTTGATGTAAATATCGATGATCACAAGATCTCTCTTTCAATGAGAGAACTTCTTCCCGAAGATGCTGAAGAGGAAACAGCAACTGAGGAAGCTTAATAATTTAGCTTCATAAAAGCGGTTTTAAATGATTTTTTATCCGGCATGACTTTCAGTCATGTCGGATTTTTGTTATTATATATATTGATATCAGTAATATATAAAATGATTATTGGGGGAGCTGAAATATGACCGGTAAACAGGATTATAATTATTTAAAAGAGCAAATACTAAGGATCACCGGGGTTGATCTTAATGCTTATAAGGAAGCGCAAATGAAGCGCAGGCTTGATACTCTGATCAATAAGCGCGGGTTAAGCGGTTACGAAGAATACTGTAATCTTATAAAGACCGATAAGGAAGTTAAGGAAGAGTTCCTCGGATACATGACTATCAATGTATCGGAATTTTATCGAAATCCCGATCAGTGGGAATATCTTGACAAGACTGTTATCCCGGAACTGATCGGAAAGTTCGGTAAGAATCTCAAGATCTGGTCTGCTGCATGCTCTACCGGAGATGAACCTTATTCGCTCGTTATGGCGCTTTCAAGGCACATTCCGTTGAATTCCATTAATATCTATGCAACCGATATCGATAATCAGATCTTAGCACAGGCTAAGAATGGTATATATGCCGAGAAATCTGTTGCAGGCGTGCCTAAGGATTTCATAGATAAATATTTTGAAAAGATAGGTACTTCCTACAAGATCAAGGATGAGATCAAGAAGAGAGTTACTTTCCAGCAGGCTAATCTGTTGGACAAGAATTACCCGAAGGATTGCCATATGATCGTCTGCAGGAATGTGCTGATCTATTTTACGGAAGAAGCGAAGAATGACGTATTTATGAGATTTAACGAATCTCTTGCACATCACGGCGTGCTTTTCATCGGAAGCACAGAGCAGATCGTTAATTACAGATCTATGAACTATGTCAGAAAGAACTCGTTCTTCTACGAGAGAGCAGACTGATAAGGCGCTTCACCTGTGGGTGATTCCTTGAGATTAACCGATTAAGTCAATTCTAAATTATTGACCGGATTGAATATTATTAAAAAAGCGACTCACCGGAGTCGCTTTTTTTATCTGATTTATTTTAGATGTGGTGCAAACTATGCCTCGGAATTCCCGTAGCCTCTGGAGAAGTGATCTCCGTATTCAAACATGGATGAGAGTACGTGTTCGGCATACATATTAAATCCGGTTCTGCTGGTCTTGAACTCATCCGTCAACTCGAAGAAGATCTCTCTTGATCTGTATTCTCTCTTGTAGAAGGGAGAGAAGAGAACATCCCATTCGGGCAGGAACATGGATCTCTTTCTGGTATAACAGTTGGAAGCCTGAGCCTGTACTCTGTGTTCCTTATCCACGAACGTTGCTATGGACTTGTGGATTGCAATATCCTCAGCCGGGAGATAATAGTAATCCCTGTAATTCGAATAGAAATACTTCATCTCTTCTTCGTAAAGAGGAACCTTTAATGCACCGTCGATTCCGCTGCCGGAAAAATAACATCCCAAGCCTCTGAATGAGATCGGCTTAGGGAAAGGTGCTAAGAAGCGAAGCTTCATGATAATCTCCTGGCAACGCTTCTTCTGTATATCATCATAATAATTTGCTTTAACGCCCATTACACGGATGGGATTAAGGAACATGTCGGGATATGCAAGCATATTTACAACATAGAGCATTCCTTTTAAATCTTCCCTGTTATGGAGTATAAGCTCTGTAAGCAGCTTCTCATCGCGTGTACATACATAATCGTGATAAACGCTTATAAGTTCGCCACCTGTATATCTGTCGTCACGCTCGAGACCCAGGAAGTCTTCTACGGTCTTTTGCTTAACATCAGCCAACCCAAGCAGATCTTTGTATCCCGAGATCCTCTTATAGATATCCACGCCGTCAAATTTATCAAATTGGAAAGCGAGTTCGAACTGTTCGAATTTTTTTGTGAGATAGGGTAGATCAAAACGATTGCCGTTGTAATGGATTATGAAGCTGTAATCTTCTGCGAAGCTTGCGAATGCGCTGAGAACCTGAAGTTCATCCTCGTAGTTCTCGGCAAGCCATTGGATGTAATGCCAGCAGTCTTCTTTAAAATATACACAACCGATCATATAGAGACTGGAGTTCCCGGGAGTGAGTCCCGTGGTCTCGATATCAAGGAACAGCGCATCTTCCAGTGTTCTGTTTTCACCGATCAGATTTTCCAGCGGATATGAAGGCTTTATACCGGTATAATCGCCGTTAAAAGTTTTCATCTGTCAGGGTCCTTTCTCAATAAAATTAACGGTCTTACACCGCTTATGATAACACAAGTGACGCTATTTTCCAAAGTCATTTTTTATGGTATATTTGAGAAATGAAATTAGATGACAGATTCAATTCCGAATATGATGACGATGATTATGAGAGCTTTGAAGAGGAGTCTTTAAGACGCGAAGCTTCCGGCAGAAGCTTAAGAAGCGCAGCTCTTATCATCAGTTTTTTTCTCATAATCACCATCGGTGTCCTGGTCTGGGCAAACTCTGATAAATTTACCGGAAATAAGAATAATTACCCTCGTACACCTCAAACTGCGGTTTCCGGAGGTGCAGCTTATGCCGACTACAATAAGGTCAATATCGACGGTGTTATAACCGGGAATACCCGTACAGCTTATGATCTGGATTTCTGGGATGATTTTCCCGTGGATCGCAGGGAAGATAATGTTTCTTCAAACTCATCTGTCTCTGCATCTGCAGCTCCAAGCGAAGAGACTGATCCGGCAAAGGACGGAAAACATACGCTTATCACACACAAAAACGGAACGGAAGAATGGGTGGAGATAAATCCGTATCTTGATAAAAATAATTATGATAATGCCGGATTTGTATATAAAACGCCTTTTATGTGTTATTACGAGAATAATACTAAGGTAAGCTGCGTCGGTGCTTTCATATCCAAGAACGATGATTATGTTGATTTTTCCGAGCTAAAAAAATCAGGCGTTGATTTTGTCGTGCTCAAGCTTGGACAGAGAGGTTATTCGTCGGGAGATCTTTCTCTTGATGAAAATTTTCTTGATAACTATAAAAGGGCATATGATGCGGGACTGGATATAGGATTATATTTTGTATCTGCTGCCGCTTCGACGGAAGAAGCGATGGAAGAAGCCGATTATGTGCTCAATACCATCAGCGAGAATTCGGTATCAGTTAATTACCCGATAATGTTGTCTACTGAGAAATCAGGTTCGGGTAAGAGCAGAACAGATGAACTTGAAAAGATTCCCAGAACCAATGCTGCGCTGACATTTATGAAAGCGATCGAAAAAGCGGGATATTATCCTATGTTTTACGGAACAAAAGAGACTCTTATACAAAAGTACAGTCTCGGATCCATGATAGGTTATGAAGTCTGCATTTCGGAAACGGCAGATCTTCCGACATATCCGTATTCATTTAACATGTGGGAATATGATCAGAGCGGAAAAGTGGGAGGCATAGCAGGGGGCGCGAAACTGGTCATCAGCTTCGAAGATTATTCGCTGCGGTGATCAGGATATTTTCAGTAACGTATTATCTTTGATGATATTTTTATTTCGGAATAGATCCTGCGTATCTCTTCTTCGCTTATATCAGCGATGTCATTTCTGACAAAGCTTTTTTCAAATCCTTTTGCGGCCAGAGTATCGGCCGCTTTATTATATGCGATGGCTGCTGTTATTTCATCCGGATAGTCGCCTACGATATAATTTCCGTTTATATGTATACGAACCCTGTAAACGGTCTTGCCGCGGTGAACTTCTTTAGTAACACCTGCATAATGATTGACTATATCGAGATTGGAAGATCTAAAATCCAGGATATCTCCGTTTATAAAGAAATAATCTCTGCCTTCAACGGCATAGCTCTTTATCCCGTGTCTGTTTAAGATATTAACCTGTGAACCGTAATCGGCCGCAAAGAGGTGGCCTCCGCGCTTCATTATCTTGTGAGATGAATAGTAGAAAAGATCATCGGCATCAAATTTGAGTATCTCGCTTGGAGAAAGGTAATAATAGAACATCTTCCGGAGTATATATATCGGATTGGCGATATAGATCCGATTATCTCTGAAGTTGATAAGACATACCCACTTTTCAAAGGACAAAGAACATTCTTCGGAATAATCTATTATCCTGATCTCGGGATCGGCCAAGAGACGTACCGCTTCTTCGTAAGCCTGATGAGCTTTCACGGGATCATCATAACTGCCGAGGCTGATATGCTTTCTGCCTCGGGTAAGAGATGCTCTGTAATAGACTGTTCCGTCTTTTTTTTGTGCGGTGGAAACACCTGTAGGATCCTTTGTCATAGTTAAGATTATATCATGTTTTCTTAACGATGCTCATTATTGAAAGAGCAGACGGGATGTGTTAAAATTTGCACGTTAAAAGTACAGTTAACATCGGAGAATTCAATATGAAAAACATAATGTACCACAGCACAAGGGATAATAATAAGAAACTTACGGCTTCACAGGCTGTTTTACAGGGACTTGCCGAGGATGGCGGTCTTTTTGTTCCGGAAGAACTTCCCAAGCTTGATGTTTCCATTGCCGATCTTATAAAGATGGATTATAAGGGCATCGCATACGAAGTTATGAAGCTTTTCCTGACCGATTATACGGAAGAAGAGCTTAAATACTGTATTGAGCATGCGTATGACAACAAGTTTGATACAGAAGAGATCGCGCCTCTCGTATTTGCGGACGGAGCATATTATCTCGAGCTTTTCCATGGTTCTACCATAGCATTTAAGGATATGGCTCTTTCCATACTTCCTTATCTTATGACTACTGCTGCCAAAAAGAATGATCTCAGGGAAGAGATCGTAATACTTACTGCAACAAGCGGTGACACAGGTAAGGCAGCTCTCGCCGGATTCGCTGATGTACCCGGTACAAGGATCGTAGTTTTCTATCCCAAGAACGGTGTATCTCCCGTTCAGGAGAAGCAGATGGTAACACAGCGCGGAAGCAATGTTCGTGTTATCGGTATCACGGGAAACTTTGATGATGCGCAGACCGGTGTAAAGATGATGTTCAATGACGCATCACTTAAGGCAGAACTTAAGGATAAAGGTTTTGTTTTCTCGTCGGCAAACTCAATAAACATCGGCCGTCTCGTTCCTCAGGTCGTTTATTATGTTTATGCTTACGTAACTCTTTTAAAGAATGGCAGGATAGCAGAGGGAGACAAGATCAATGTGACTGTTCCCACAGGTAATTTCGGTAATATCCTTGCTGCATATTTTGCAAAACACCTGGGTATTCCCATCGACAGACTTATCTGCGCTTCCAATTCAAATAAGGTTCTTTTCGATTTCTTTACAACAAGCCGTTATGACAAGTTAAAGGAATTTAATGAGACTGACGGAAGCTTTGACAAGGACAGAAAGTTTACACTTACAGGTTCCCCTTCAATGGATATCCTTATTTCCAGCAATCTCGAGAGACTTATCTATCTGGCAGCTGACGGAAGTGATGTCAAGGACCGTGAGCTTATGAGCGCATTAAACGAGAAGGGCGCTTATACCATCACCGATGATATGAAAGCGAAGCTGTCTGATTTCGAAAGCGGTTATGCGGATGAAGCCAAGACCGAGGAGTTCATCAAGAAGCTCTATGATAAGACAGGCTATGTGATCGATACCCATACAGCAGTTGCGGGCGCGGTTTATGCTGATTATAAGGAAAAGACCGGTGATGATACTGTTACTGTTATCGCTTCTACCGCCAGCCCTTATAAATTTGCAAGGACAGTAATGACTGCCATCGATCCTGCAAACAAAGATAAAAATGATTTTGAGCTTATCGATCTCTTGAATCAGATTTCTAATGTTGCAATACCTCAGGCCATCGAAGATATTCGTACAGCACCGGTGCTGCATGATATCGTATGCGATAAGGAAGATATGCCTGAAGAAGTTAAGAAATTTCTTTCATGATCATATCAGGGGGATAATATGAAACATATCCTGATGGTTGACGATGTTACCACCAATCTTAAAAGTGCTGCAGAAGTTCTGCAGCCTTTTTACCATCTTTCCATGGCAAAGTCCGGAAAACAGGCACTTAATTTCCTTAAGAAAAACAGGCCGGATCTGATCCTGCTTGATATCATGATGCCTGAGATGGACGGGTATGAAACCATGGAGCAGATCAAGCTTAATCCAAGGACTGCCAATATACCCATAATATTCCTTACTGCGGATACCGAGCGCGAGAGCGAGATCCGCGGTATGAAGATGGGCGCTATGGACTTCATCACAAAACCTTTTGAATCCGAGGCTATGCTGGGGCGTATCGAGAAAGTCCTTCAGATGGAGGATATGAGGCGAAATATCTTAAGCTCCGCCAAAAAGGATCTGCTTACCGATCTCTGGAAACAGGAATATCTGGAGCCTGAGATCGATTCTCAATTAAAGCATATCTCCGATTCCGGGGCTACATTTCTGCTGATCGATTTTGATGATTTCAGAGAAGTGGCAGCCAATGCTCACAGTTCAAATGCGGACGGTATCATCATCAGATTTGCGGAAAGCTTAAAGACTCTTGCTCCGACCGAGTCGGTTCTGGGAAGGATAGGCCGAGACAGGTTTTTGGTGTTCATCCCTTACGGACTTAATGAGATAGAACTTTTGGGCTTATGCAATGACATCCGAGATATAGCGATCAAAGAGGCCAATCTTGCATCTTCCGCAGATGAAACTCTCACCGCTTCTATAGCAATAACTCTCGCACCGCAGCATGGAACGGATTATGACACGCTGCTCAGGAAACTTGATATGGCCATGTATTACATTAAGCAGACCGGAAAAGATCAGATTCATGTTTACAGAGGAGTATGATCCTGATGAGTGATGGATTGGAAATCAAAGCGAGAATAGAAGCATTAAGAGAAAAAATGTCCGAGGCGGGAGCAGACTGGTATCTGATGACCACAGCTGATCCCCATGGATCGGAATATATTAATCCATATTACCGGGAAAGAGAATATTTTTCAGGCTTTACGGGATCAAACGGAGATCTTCTTGTAGGAAAAAAAGAAGCTCTTCTTTGGACTGACGGAAGGTATTTTGTACAGGCTGCAAAAGAACTGGAAGGCAGCGGGATCAGGCTCATGAAAATGGGACAGGCGGGCGTTCCGAAGCTCACCGAATATATAGCGGATAAGATCTCTATGGGTGAGTGTTTCATGGCGGATGGGAGACTCATCTCGGCTGATCTGGGCAAAAGGCTTGCACTGCTTTTTAAAGAAAAAAGAGTCATATTTATAAGCGATAAGAATCTTACCGAAGAAATATGGGAGAACAGACCTTCGGACAGCGCAGGAAAGATAAGAGTGCTGCCTGAGTCTCTTACCGGTTCCAATCCGTCGAGGCGGATCGGGCATGTTGTAGTTAAGATGCGCGAGCATGGAGCGGCTTCTCATGTGATCACAAAGCTTGATGATCAGATGTGGCTGTTAAATCTCAGGGGTGAGGATATCGCATGTAATCCGGTTGCATATTCATATACTGTTATAAACGGCCGCGATGTAAGCGTATATCTGAAAAAGGCTTCTGCTATGACTTCGGTATGCGATTCACTCAGGCATTCTGGCATCACCGTTAAAGATTATGATGATTTCTATGATGACCTCGAGAAGATGAATCTGGAAGCGCCTGTGCTTTTGGACAGCAACAATATCAATTACAGGGCTTACCAGATACTTTGGAAAAAGGGGCGTATCATAGATAAGATCAATCCGACCGAAGAGATGAAGGCCGTTAAGAATGCGACCGAGATCGCTCATATCAAAGATGTTTATCTTTATGACAGTGCGATCCTTACCCGATTTCTTTTCTTTATGAAAAAGAATGCCGTACGCCAGAAGATCACCGAATTCGAGGCGGCGGAACTGCTTGACGGTATGCGTGCTCAGTTAGACGGTTTCAGAGGTCTTTCTTTTCCGACTATCAGTGCATGGAAAGGCAACGCTGCCATGATGCATTATGAGGCAACATTGTATGATAATGCGGTCATTGACGGAGACGGCCTGTATCTTGTTGATTCCGGTGGACAGTATGACGGCGGTACAACCGATGTGACCAGGACACTGGTGCTTGGAAAAGTATCCGATGAGATCAGGCTTCATTTTACACGAACCGTAATGGCTATGCTGAGGCTTCAGAATACGATCTTTCTCAAAGGATGTACCGGTCTAAATCTTGATATCATTGCAAGACAACCTATGTGGGAAATGGGGATGGATTATAAATGCGGAACGGGACATGGTATCGGTTATATGCTGAATGTCCATGAAGGTCCGCATAATATCAGATGGGCACACAGAGGCGAAAGGCCGGAGACTCCCATAGTTCCCGGAATGATCGTTTCGGATGAACCAGGTGTTTATGTCGAGGGGAGTCACGGAATAAGGATTGAGAATATCGAGCTTTGCCGTGAGATCACGGAAAATGATGACGGTACTTTTCTTGGGTTTGAACCTCTGACACTGGTACCCATCGACCTTGACGGTATAATCCCGGAGGAAATGCAGCCCAGAGATATTGAACTGCTTAATAATTACCATGCACTTGTCAGAAAAAAACTCATGCCTTTTATGCAGGGCGAAGATATAGCGATGTTAAATGAAGCAACAAAGGCGATAGGATAAATATGCTCATATATATAATCAGACACGGAGAGACCGAATACAATAAAGAAAAAAGATATCAGGGTCAGACGGATATACCGCTTTCTGCGGAGGGAAGGCTTAAGATAAGGAGCGCCAACTTCAGGCCGGAAACAGTTTATACATCAACACTTACCAGAGCTGTTGAAAGCGCAAGGCTTATTTTCCCGGGATCAAATTACATTCAGGTCGATGATCTGAAAGAAATGAATTTCGGCAAATTCGAAGGTAAAAATCATATCGAAATGGAAAATGATCCGGATTACAGAGCATGGGTTGATTCCAACTGCGAAACACCCTGTCCCGGCGGAGAATCAAGAGAAGAATTCTCGGAGAGGATCTTTAACTGTATCAAAGAGCTGGTTAAAAGGACTCTTGATAACGGAAATCATACTCTTGTGATCGTGGCTCACGGCGGAACGATGATGGCTGCTATGGAGAAGATCGCACTTCCGAGAAAAGCTTATCACGACTGGCTTACCGGAAATGCGGAAGGTTATCTGCTGGAGTATACCGAAGGAACGGATATCACGGAATGCAAAGTCAGAGAGAAGCTTTATTTTCACGAAAAGGGTGCCGAACTGGGGTATACGGTCATGGTTTAAAAAATTTTAAATGTCCTGTTGCGGCAAGCGGTCGCGGCAGGATTTTTTTATTGTCTTTGATGTATTTGCGATTGAAAAATCGCTGTTTTTTTTATATAATTGTCAATCGATGACGCTTATTGAATAACCAATTTTGGTAAGAGCCTTAAGCGAGATTAAATCACAAAAATCGAAAGGAGAAACAGGATGATTTATTCAACAGAGGTAAAGAATATGTGCCCTGTTCACCAGGGAGTGCATCACGGTGCTGCACCGATCCCTGAGGAAGCAAAGTGGGTTAAGTCGAAGGAGATCAAGGACATCTCAGGTTACACACACGGCATAGGCTGGTGTGCACCTCAGCAGGGTGCCTGCAAGCTTTCACTTAACGTAAAGGACGGTATCATACAGGAGGCTCTCGTTGAGACTATCGGATGCTCAGGTATGACACACTCAGCTGCTATGGCTGCTGAAATCCTTCCCGGACTTACAGTACTTGAGGCTCTTAATACAGACCTTGTATGTGATGCTATCAATACCGCTATGAGAGAGCTCTTCCTTCAGATCGTATACGGAAGAACACAGTCCGCATTCTCAGAGGACGGCCTTCAGATCGGTGCCGGTCTTGAGGATCTCGGTAAGGGAACCCGTTCAATGGTTGGTACAACATACGGTACACTTGATAAGGGACCCAGATACCTTGAGCTTACAGACGGATATATCACACATATCGCTCTTGATGAGAACGATGAGATCATCGGTTACAAGTACATCAACTTCGGTAAGATGATGGACTTCATCAAGGCCGGTGATGATGCTGTTAAGGCAGTTGAGAAGGCTTCAGGTCAGTATGGACGTGTTGCAGATGCGGTCAGACTTATTGACCCTCGTAAAGAGTGATAAAGGGAGGACTTAAAAATGGCAAATTTTGAATCATACGAAAGAAGAGAGCCCCAGATCCTTGCTAAACTCGCTGAGTACGGTATTAAGTCGATCGATGAGGCTGAACAGATAACAAAGGATGCTGGTCTTGATATCTATCATCTTATCGAGAATATCCAGCCTATCTGCTTTGAAAATGCTAAGTGGGCTTACACTGTAGGTGCTGCTATCGCTATCAAGAAGAACTGCCGTAAGGCTGCTGATGCTGCAGCTGCTATCGGTGAAGGTCTTCAGGCTTTCTGTATCCCCGGATCCGTTGCCGACACACGTAAGGTTGGTCTCGGACACGGTAACCTCGGAAAGATGCTCCTTGAAGAGGAGACAGAGTGCTTCGCATTCCTTGCAGGTCACGAGTCTTTCGCTGCTGCAGAAGGTGCTATCGGTATCGCTGAGAAGGCTAACAAGGTTCGTAAGAAGCCGCTTCGCGTTATCCTTAACGGTCTTGGAAAGGACGCTGCACAGATCATCTCCAGAATCAACGGATTCACATTTGTTGAGACTGAGTACGATCCTTACACCAATACTGTAAAGGAAGTTTCCAGAAAGTGCTACTCCAAGGATGCTAACTCACCTCGTGCAAAGGTTAACTGCTACGGCGCTAACGATGTTTGCGAAGGTGTTGCTATCATGTGGAAGGAGAACGTTGACGTTTCCATCACAGGTAACTCAACCAATCCTACAAGATTCCAGCATCCCGTTGCAGGAACATACAAGAAAGAAAGAATTGAAGCAGGAAAGAAGTACTTCTCTGTTGCATCAGGCGGTGGTACAGGAAGAACACTTCATCCCGATAACATGGCTGCAGGTCCCGCTTCTTACGGTATGACTGATACCATGGGACGTATGCACTCAGATGCTCAGTTCGCAGGATCTTCTTCAGTTCCCGCTCACGTTGAGATGATGGGTCTTATCGGTGCAGGTAACAACCCGATGGTTGGTATGACTGTTTCTACAGCAGTATCTATCGAAGAAGCTGCTACAGCAGGAAAGTTCTGATAAGTAATTAATATGACTACAAAGACGGCACAGTAATGTGCCGTCTTTTGCATTTTATTTTCTGCTTGACATAAATCAGAGCGGATGATAATATATTTCAGTATGCCGCTTGATGGGGTATAAGTGTTTGCTCTTTGTTAAGGGTTAACCGCCGAAGTCAGCGAGATTTGGAAGAAGGAGGTGCAGTCTGATGTACGCAATCATTGCAACAGGCGGAAAGCAGTACAAGGTTTCCGAGGGTGATATCATCAAGGTTGAGAAGCTCGAGGCAGAAGCCGGTGATACTGTTACTTTCGACAATGTCGTTGCCGTATCCGATGGATCATTAAAGGTTGGCAAGGACGTATCCGGAGCTAAGGTTAATGCAACTGTTATGGCTCAGGGCAGAGACAGGAAAGTTATCGTTTACAAGTACAAGCCGAAGACAGGTTATCACAAGAAGAACGGTCACAGACAGGCTTATACTCAGGTTAAGATCAATTCAATCAACGCTTAAGGTGTGGATTAATGATTGACATCACGGTAATGGACGGCGATAAAGGATATAAAAGTCTAAAATGTGCCGGACATGCAGACTATGATGAATACGGTAAAGATGTTGTTTGTTCAGCGGTATCAATGCTTGTTATTAATACCGTTAATGGGATTGAGAAGCTTACCGATACGGTATTAAAGGTTACCAATTCGAACAGTAAAGACGGCATGCTTGAAGTTGTTTTTCCGAATGAAACAGGGAAAGACGCTACGCTACTTATAGACAGTATGATCCTTGGGATCAAAAATGTCATTAAGCAGTACGGTGATGGATTTGTCAGTCTGAAGATCGTGTGATGTTTGACTGTTGTTTTACGATCAAGAAAGAATAGGAGGCGAGAGCCATGTTGAAATTAGACCTTCAGTTCTTTGCTCACAAGAAAGGAATGGGTTCTACCAAGAACGGTAGAGATTCTGAATCCAAGAGATTAGGAGCGAAGAGAGCGGACGGACAGTTCGTTAAGGCAGGTAATATCTTATACAGACAGCGCGGCACTAAGATCCATCCGGGTCTCAATGTTGGACGCGGCGGTGATGATACACTGTTTGCTACTGTTGACGGAATTCTCCGTTTTGAGCGTCTTGGACGTGACAAGAAGCAGGCTAGTGTTTATCCTGTAGAAGCTGCTGAGTAATTGATATGCTTATGCTTACCGCTCCGGATTTTTATCCGGGGCGGTTTTTACTGTTAACACCGGGAATTATTACGGAGGAATGATATGCTGGCGGATAAAACAAAACTTATACTTGTAAGCGGAAAAGGCGGCGACGGACATGTCTCCTTCAGGCGTGAAAAATACGTTCCCGATGGCGGCCCGGACGGTGGTGACGGAGGAAGGGGCGGAGACGTTATCCTTAAGGTAGATCCGTCCGTAAATACCCTTCTTACATACAAGCATCGCAGGAAATTCGCTGCGACAGATGGCGAGGAAGGCGGAAAAAGAAATTGCAGAGGTAAAGACGGCGAAGATGTTATCCTTCCTTTACCTAAGGGAACTGTTGTAAAAGATGCGGCGACAGGCAAGGTCATAGTCGATCTTTCGGGTGATACCACCGAATATAAGATATTATCCGGTGGAAGAGGCGGCGCAGGTAACCAGCATTTTGCATCATCTACAATGCAGGCTCCCAAGTATGCCAAGCCCGGCGGACCTGCGAAGACTGCTGAAGTGATCCTTGAACTTAAGCTTATTGCAGATGTAGGTATCATCGGTTATCCGAGCGTAGGTAAATCTTCGCTCCTCAAGGCTTCGACAAATGCCAATCCTGAATGTGCGGATTACCATTTTACAACCCTTTCACCGAATCTCGGGGTTGTGGATCTTGGAGACGGAAATTCATTCGTACTGGCTGACATTCCCGGACTTATCGAAGGCGCTGCAGACGGAAACGGCCTTGGACTTGAATTCCTCAGACATATAGAACGTAACCGCATACTTATACATGTACTGGATGCGGCTTCGGTAGAAGGCAGGGATCCTGTCGAAGATTTCTATAAGATAAATGAGGAACTTGCAAAATATTCAAACGATGTAGCTTCCATCATTCAGGTTATAGCAGCTAATAAGATCGATCTTATCCCCGCCGAACCTGAGGCCATAGATATAGATGAAGCAGGTGAGCTTATCTATGCCGAGGATCCTGTCGAAAGGATCAGGAAAGAGCTGGAAACCGAAGACAGAAAAGTCTTCCCTATAAGTACGGCTACAGGCAAGGGAATAAAGGAGCTTATGAGCTTTGTTTTTCAGAAGCTTAATGAGATCCAGGTTCCCGAGAAGATATTTGCTCAGGAGTATGATCCCGATGTTCAGATAGTTAACGGCACAGAGCCTTACTATGTAACATATGATCAGAAGAGTGATGAATATGTTGTTGAAGGTCCCAGGATTGAGAAGATGCTTGGTTATACCAATCTAGAATCCGAAAAAGGATTTGCTTTCTTCCAGAAGTTCATGAAGGAAAATGGTATACTGGATGAACTTACCAAACTGGGAATCAAGGACGGAGATACGGTCAGGATCTACGGATTCGCTTTTGAATACTATAAATAACTCTGAAGAGTTATTCTTTCGTGGAGGGTATGAGTAAATGGAACTTACCAGTAAGCAGCGTGCATATCTAAAAAGTCTTGCGGCGGGAATAAAGCCTTTGTTCGGTATCGGAAAGAGTAATCTCACTCCGGAGATAACCGATGCCATTTCCGAGGCTTTTGCCACACATGAGATCATCAAAGTAAATGTACTTAAAAGCACTGCGGATGAACAGGATGCAGCAGGCTTAAGAGCTATGGGAGAGATGCTCGCCGAGAGAACCCGTTCTACGCTTGTGTGTGTGATCGGCCGTAAGATTGTGCTGTATAAGCCTTATGCCGATACAAAGGAGAAGAAACACAGTGATAAGATTGTTCTCCCGAAATAAAAAGAAAGAGGATAATACTTCTTCAGTATCACAGGGACAGATCAGCAGCGGAAGAAAGATCTGTATTTTCGGAGGAACCTTCGATCCTATTCATTTGGGGCATTTAAGGATGGCAGCTCAGGCAGTGAAGGTCTTTTCTTTGGATAAGATGATATTTATGCCCAGCGGATCTTCTTATCTGAAAAGCAATGTGACATCCGCTGATAACAGGCTTAAAATGACTGAACTTGCAGTTGAAGACTTCAGGAATGATAAATCAAGCGGATTTTATGAATCTATCAACGACTGTGAATTTACCGTTTCGGATATAGAGATCAGGAGAGAGGGTAAGACATATACTTATGAGACTCTTGAAGATATGAGAAAGCTTTATCTTGAGGATACATTGTATTTCCTTGTTGGTGAAGATTCTCTCAGACATATGGAGAAATGGGTCAACCCCCAGATCGTTTTTGCCGATGCTGTTGTTATTGCTGCGACAAGGCCTTCAAAAAGGAAACAGGAATTTGACGGTTCTGACCATGAGATATATAAGCCGGATGAGACGGGAAAGGATTCTGATCAGGAATTGGAACATGTGGAGGATCTTCAGGCCAGACTTATGAAGATGTATCCTGCGGAGATCCATCTCATGAATTTTGATGATAACCTGTCATCTCATCTGATCAGGCTTGCGGCATCAGAGGGGAAGCCTTTGGACGGAATGGTAACGCCTTCGGTTGCCTTATTTATTTCCGAAAACAGACTTTATTCGGAATAAAAATTTTGTCATACAGAAAAACGTTTTTCTATAAATGCAGCACGGGTTTATTTTTTTTTAATAATGTTATAGAATTTTAGATATGAAATCCATTGAAGTAAAATCACTCATACCCGGGATGATCCTGGCAACTGATATATTCTCGGCTTCGGGAGCGTTCCTTACATCAAGAGGGACAGCTGTTTCGGAGTCTCTTATTAATACGCTTCGCGCTAATTTTATTTACAGCGTTTATGTAGAAGAAGAAAGCATTCCGGAGCTCGAGACAACAGTTGACCTTGAGCATACAGGAACAAGATCCAAGAGGATAAAAGAGAGTGCTGAATTCAAGGAGTTCAGAAAAAATTTCGAGGCTACTGTAGAAGAGATCGAGAAACATCTTAATGATATTGTTGCCAGAAACACCGATACTCTTAATACAGACGAGCTTATCGAGCGTCCGCTCAAGCTACTGCAGAGCAATTCTACTATCAGCATCTTTGATATGCTTCATAATCTCAGATCCTATGACGACACCACATACGTTCATTGTGTCAATGTATCGCTGATATCCGGTATAATCGCCAGATGGTGCGGATTGAGCGAGGCAGGCGTGCAGCTGGCCATTTTATCAGGCGTGTTGCATGATATCGGTAAGATCAAGATTCCTGACGAGATCATTAAAAAGCCCGGAAAACTTACAAAAGAAGAATATGATATCGTTAAAAATCATACCATAGAAGGATATAATATCCTCAAGGATTATAAGAATCTTGATGAGAATATGAAATATTCCGCTCTTATGCATCATGAGCGTTGTGACGGTTCCGGATATCCTTTGGGGCTTCGTGCATCCAAGATAAATGTTTATGCTAAGATAGTAGCAATATCGGATGTTTATGATGCTATGACATCAAAGCGTTGTTACAGAGGACCGATCTGTCCTTTCACCGTTATTGATATCATGATAAATGAGGGCCTTGCAAAATATGATACGCTATTTATCATGAATTTTCTTCGCAATATGGGGGAGACGTATCTGAATAATTCCGTAAGGCTTTCTAACGGAGATACAGGCGAGATAGTCTTCATTGACAGCAATCATCCTTCCAAGCCTATCATCAAGAAGGATAACGGTGATATGCTTTCTCTTATGGAAAATAATATAAAGATTGAAGAGATTCTCTGATATGGATCCTCATTTCGTTGATTTAAATTCCGCTTATGATTTCGAAAAGATAAAAAAACGCCTTGCCAAGAAGCTGGATGCTCACAGATATGAGCATTCGATAGGTGTGGCTTACACTGCGGCCGCCCTTGCCATGGCTCACGACGAAGATATGATCAAGGCTTACACAGCAGGCCTTCTTCATGACTGTGCCAAGTGCCTTGACGAAGAAGAAAGAGAGAGGGCTTGCAGGAAATATAAAGTAGAGCTTACCGAGATGGAGAAGGAATTCCCTTTTCTGATACATTCCAAGCTGGGGGCCGTTCTTGCAAAAGAAAAATACGGTATAGAGGATCCCGAGATACTTTCTTCGATCCGCTATCATACCACCGGAAAACCGGAAATGACTAAATTAGAGGCTATTATTTTTTCAGCTGATTTTATAGAGCCAAACAGAAAGCCTCTTCAATGTCTTCCTCCTATCAGGAAGATAATTTATACCGATCTTGATAAAGCGGTATATCTGATACTTAAGCAGACGCTTATCCATTTGGAACACAAGGGCCAACCGGTGGATGAGAATTCACAGCTTGCGATAGAATATTATAAAAGATTTGCCTAGAAACATAATAACAATACAGAAACGGAGACAATATGGAATCATCTGAAATCGCTAAGATAGCAGTAAAATCTATGGAAGATAAGAAGGCCGAGGATATTAGAGTGATCGATATATCCGGTATCTCGTCCATAGGAGATTATTTTATAATCGCTAACGGTACAAATATCAGCCAGGTTCATGCCATTGCTGACGAAGTGGAAGATAAGCTTGGAAGAGCAGGGGCCGCCCCCGGTAAGATCGAAGGCTACAGCAATGCCAACTGGGTCCTGATGGATTACGGCGATGTGATCATTCATATTTTCGATAAGGATAACAGACTTTTCTATAACCTCGAAAGGATATGGAAAGACGGTAAGGATGTTGATATAGAGAGTCTTTGATCTTCAGAGCCTTTGAAGCCTGAACTTTTTAGGTTATTACAGAACAATGATAGAAGCCTATTGTAAGATGGGCTTATAAAAAAACTTGCCACTGTTGTTAACGGTGACAAGTTTTTTGTTATTATGCGTATTACTTCGGCAGAAGCACATTTCTAAGATCTTTACATAAGTCTGAAAACACCGAATACTTTGCCCAGTATTTTACAATCGTCTACGATTATCGGATCCATGGTATCATTTTCGGGCTGAAGTCTGATATGGCCGTTTTCTTTATAGAATGTCTTGACGGTTGCGGAATCCTCGATAAGTGCAACAACGATCTCTCCGTTGCTTGCAGTCTCACACTGTCTTACAAAGACCATATCTCCGTCCAGGATACCTGCGTTGATCATACTTTCACCTTTAACATTAAGAATAAAGCATTCTGAATTGGGTGCAAATTCCGCAGGAAGGGGAAAATATCTTTCGATATTCTCCTGCGCAAGGATGGGCGCTCCGGCTGCAACGCGGCCGACTACAGGGATTGATGTAAGTTCCTCCTGGATCATCTGCTGGTATGAATCATCCATGATCTCGATGGCCCTTGTCTTGGTAGGATCCCTATGGATATAGCCTTTACGCTCAAGGGTTGCAAGATGAGCATGTACCGATGATGTGGATTTGAGATTAACCGCAGCACATATATCTCTTACCGTAGGGGGATATCCCTTTTTTCTGGTCCATTCTCTAATGAAGTCATATATCTGCTGTTGTCTGTCAGAAAGCTTCTCCTGTGCCATTTAGTCTCATCCTTTCCGAATTGAAATATTTTAATTTTATTGTTCGTTTTAATCTGATCCTTAAAAGGATAAACATATGTTTGTACGGGGAATAAAGCCATTATGATCAGTAATGATATAGAACACATGTACACCCCACGAATACTATAACATATCATTTTGCAAAAAGCAAACATATTTTCAGAACAAAGTTTCCGAACATATTTTCGAAAATATACTTGACAAAGAAACACTTGTTCGATATACTCGAAAATGTAATCGAACAGATATTCGCGAACATACATTTGGATAGTGATCAAATATAAGGGAGAATGAGGAAATGAGAACTGGATACAGCAGCAAAACAGGTAGAGATAATATAAAAGATTGCAGAAGAAAATCCGGAAGGACTTATAACAGAAATCCAAGAAAAATCTACAGAAGAAATGTTGCAAGATCCTATGTTAAAGCTGCAGCGTGCAGCAAAACAGCCTATGACCATACTTTTGTTCGCTTTATGATCACGGCTGCTTTTCTGGGAGTAATTATGATGTTTCTTCTTTCTTCAAAAGCTAAGGCAAGCGAGAAGCCGGAGGTAACGTATTATAAATATTTTAAAAATGTAAAGATCGAATCAGGTGATACTTTGGCATCTCTCGCTGACAAATATAACGAGCCTGATGTCAGATCTGATGCTGATTATATGGATGAGGTATGCACGATAAATAATATCCGTCCGGATAATATCGAAGCGGGAGATTATGTTGTTGTTCCTTATTATTCTCCTGAGTATAAATAATGCAGCTTCCAAAATTCCCCTCTATAAAGGAGCGCCGCTCTGCCGCGGCGTTCTTTTTTTGTGTGTTAATGATTTTGCTATGCAATATCACCATTCCGCTTGACAAGCAGATATGTGGATGATATCATAATGATATCAAAACAATGCAGGCGCTGATATCTAACTGATTTATTACAGTGTCATATTACTTAATCAGAGGATTTTTACTTGAAAATTCTCGCAAGGGAGGAAAAAATGAATAGTACAGTAAAAGAAAAGATACTCAACGGTCATAAGATAGGAGGATTGGTATTATTCCTGGTAATATTGGGATATCTCGTGGCTTTTCCCCTGGCTGCTTACGCATCTGGAACCAATAATTTTTTGATAACTATTGCTTGCGGTGTTTATATTTTTACCGGATGGTTTTGGCTTTGCGGCCTTAAAGTTTTAAAGCCTAACGAAGCACTTGTACTTACATTATTCGGTAAGTATGTGGGAACATTAAAAGGCGACGGATTCTTCTTTGTTAATCCTTTTTGTACAGCATTTAATCCTGCTGCAGGAACACAGCTTGGGCAGAGTGGTGATGTTAAGCCTACAACTACAACAATAGCCGTAAACGGCAACGGAACCGCATATTCAAGTGCAGCTGCCGGAAACAGAAAGATCTCTCTTAAAGTCATGACTCTTTCAAACAGCAAGCAGAAGGTCAATGATGTACTCGGTAACCCTGTCGAAGTTGCGGTTGCAGTAATGTGGAGAGTAACAGATACTGCAAAGGCTGTATTTGAAGTCGATAATTTCAAAGAATATCTGTCTCTTCAGTGTGATACCGCTGTAAGAAATGTTGTAAAGATCTATCCTTATGATGTGACCGACAATGTAGATACAACAGGTGATGGCGAGGCTGATGACGGAAGCCTTCGCGGATCTACCGAGATGGTTGCAAGTCGTATCAAGGATGAGATCCAGAGTAAGGTAAGCGGTGCCGGTCTTGAGATCGTAGATGCAAGGATCACTTATCTGGCTTATGCTCCTGAGATCGCAGCAGCAATGCTCCAGAGACAGCAGGCTTCTGCAGTAGTAGATGCAAGAAAGCTTATCGTAGATGGTGCAGTAGGAATGGTAGAGCTTGCGCTTGACAGACTTAATGAGAAGCATACAGTGGAACTTGATGAAGAGAGAAAGGCTGCTATGGTATCCAACCTGCTTGTAGTACTTTGTGGAAACCACGATGCACAGCCGATAGTTAATTCAGGAAGCTTATACTGATGGCAGAAAAAAAACAGGTACCGTTAAGGTTATCGGAAAAATTATATAATGATATCGCAGCCTGGGCAGAAGATGATTTCCGTTCAGTTAACGGTCAGATTGAATATCTGTTGACCGAATGCGTAAAACAGCGCAAGAAGGACGGCAAATATGTCGGCAAAGAGATCGATGCGCCTTTGGAGCTGGATATTGGGGATACAAAATCATAAATGATCAATATAAAACTGCAGGCTCTTTGATATGTACACGGAATTACGGATGCATAATCATGAACCGGGCAAAATGTATGGATGCTTTCCTGTATTGAACAGGTGGCATCCATTTTGTTTTTGTGCTCAGCCGGTGCTAAATTTCCTCATCTTACGCTATAATAGTAGTTAATTATAAATATTGAAATGGGGAGGGGAAATTATGCCGCCGAGGGGTCACAGCTCAAGTTCACACAGCAGTCGTTCTCACAGCTCACACAGAAGCTCACACAGAAGTTCGAGCGGTGGTTATCATGGTCACAGCTCGAGCTCCCACAGTTCCTCGAGCAACAGATCTTCCGGCACATATTCAAGCAGACCAAGGGTGAACCAGCCACGTGGATTCTATAATCCGGCGCAAATGCATACTTACAGATGTCGGAAACATGATTACGTATTCTATCCGACCGACTGGGTCGATTCTGAGACAGGTACTCTGAATAAAAAGGGTTATTATGATGAATACGGAAATCATTATGAGGCTCTTATCCTAAAACATAATCAAAAATACGAAAACGTGCCTCTTAGATGCGAGTACTGCGGTACCACAAGCATAAGGGATCTGACTGATGATAACCAAACCATGACTTGTGAAAACTGTGGCGCAAATATGATCATAGAGGCGGTATTGGATGATCCGGCCGATACGGAAAGCAGTTACAGTTCATCAAGAGCTAAGGGTAAACCGGCTGTCGCAGTATTGGTTACTATGGGTATCATATTATTTATATATTGCGTGCCCGTCCTGCTGGCATCGGCGTTTTTTATGTTTCATGGCATGTTAAAAAAGGGATATGACTCCGGAAAGGATTCCGGTTATGATCAGGTAAATGATTCTCAAAATGATCCTGAAAAGGAGTTAAAGGAAATATCAAATGTTGATATATTCGGGTCAACGATTTATCTAAAAGACGGAACTGACGGTTATACAATTTCGGATTCTGATGATTATGACAAGGTCCTTTACTGGGATTATTCATATGAAAGCTATTATGATAAGGAATCGGATTGCTATGTGTGGTACAACACGGATGTGAGTCCGAACCTGTGGCAATACTGGTATGAAGGTATTTCTTCCGACTATGGTGATTACGGCTGGATGGAATATGAGGATGGCGAATGGTACATTGAACACAGGGATGAGGATTGGATATTGCTGGATACGGATAAATATGACACGTCGGAACTCTGGCATTTCGATAGCGCGAGTGATGTGGGCGGGAAGTAATATTGTAATTTCGAATTATGAAAAATGGAATTAACGGGAAAAACGGAAGTAAAGGAGATATGTGTTGTGGAAGGTGAGAATATCTGCTGGCAAGAGAATGGAAAAATAAAGCTTTTGATAATTGTTGGTACAAGACCGGAGATAATCAGGCTGTCCATAATCATAAAAAAATGTAGAGAATGCTTCGACACATTACTGGCTCATACGGGACAGAATTATGACTATAACCTGAATGGAGTGTTTTTTAAGGACCTTGATATTGCTCCTCCGGATATAAACTTAAATGCTGTTGGTGACAATTTAGGTGCCACAATTGGGCAGATCATCGAAAAATCATATGTTCTTATGAGAGAGCTCATGCCGGATGCAATATTGGTATTGGGTGATACAAATTCGTGTCTTTCTGTAATAGCGGCAAAAAGGCTTCATATTCCTATATTTCATATGGAAGCGGGCAACAGATGCAAGGATGAACGTTTGCCGGAGGAAACAAATCGACGACTTGTAGATATCATTTCGGATGTTAATATGCCTTATTCGGAGCATGCCAGAAGATATTTGATGGATTGTGGCTGCGCTCCGGAGAGAACTTTTGTGACCGGGAGTCCAATGAAGGAAGTTTTGTCTGCTCATATAGAGAGAATATTGAAGTCAGATATTCTGGAAAGACTTACAAAGGAAACCGGTGTTGAGATACAATCCGGAAGATATTTTCTTTTGTCAGCTCATCGGGAAGAAAATATAGATAATGATGAAAATTTCGAATCTCTTTTTTCTGCATTAAATGAGATTGTTGAAATTTATGATATGCCAATACTTTATTCGTGCCATCCCCGAAGCAGAGCAAAGCTGGAGGAGAAAGGGTTTAAACTAAATAGAAGGATCATAGCCCATGAACCTTTAGGATTTATTGATTATAATGCATTGCAATTAAATGCGTATTGCGTAATTTCGGATTCAGGGACGCTGCCGGAAGAAAGCAGTTATTATTCTTCAATCGGAAAAGGGTTCCCTGCGGTTTGCATTAGAACATCAACTGAAAGACCGGAAGCTATGGAAAAAGGAAAAATTGTCATAGCGGGAGTTGAAAGGAGAGGAATTGAACAGGCAATCAACCTTGCTGTGACTATAAAGCATAGTGACGATAACGAATCGGTGGTAAGTGATTACTGTGATTCGGATGTCAGCGATAAGGTGATTGCAATTATTCAGTCTTATGTTGGAATAGTGAATGATTTTGTTTGGCATAAAAGATAAGCTAAGAAGAGTTTGTTTATTACCTTGTAATTAACAGGAGGTTTTTGGGAATGAATTGCTATATTTTTGGCGCCGGGAAAAGGGGACAATTGCTAAAGAACAGACTTGAACAAATGCGCTTTGAAATATTGGGATATATAGACAGTTCAACCGAAAAAATTGGAAAAATAATTACAGGGATACCTTGTAATTCTGTAGAAGAGGTCTGCAGAAACAAAAAAAGTGAGCTTATCTTTATCTCGCCGGAGGATGATGACGGTTTAGAGGAAATGCTTAATCAGCATTTTGCGGTTGTTATTAATAAAACATTGACAGACATGTTTATCAAAATGTCGCCTGCTATATATGGATATGACAACTTTTATCCTATTGGGCATTATTATTCGTTGTATCCCGATCTTGACGATGTGATGGAAACTATAGATAAAACGGTTTGTGGTTCAGATGAGACTGAAGTTTTAGCGGTCAATTTGAATGCTAATGTTCAGTTGAATATGCTGTACGAAATGCAGAAAGCTTACGATCTGTTACCCGAATGGGTGCATATAGACAGTAATTCCGAATCCAAATATAGATACAGAATTGGAAATCTCTCATTATCAAACGGTGATGCTGTTGGTTTATTCTCTATGTTATCTATCTTGTCGCCCGGTAAAATTATTGAAGTTGGCAGTGGATGGACTTCTGCAATCATGTTGGATCTGAATGAATTCTTCTGGGGTGGATCAAAAAAAATATCATTTGTAGAACCATATCCCGATATTTTAAAAAAAATAGTAAAACCGGAAGATAATATTGAATTGATGGAAAAGCCCCTTCAAAAAGTACCTTTGTCTTTTTATCAATCATTGGATGAAGGGGATGTTTTATTTATTGATTCTACACATGTATCAAAATATGGATCGGATGTTAATTATCTCTTTTTTGAAATCTTACCAAGGTTGAAGAAGGGTGTAATTATCCATCTTCATGATATTTTTTATCCTTTTGACTATCCTCACCGTTGGATAAAATCCGGTATGGTTTGGAATGAAGATTATTTATTACGTGCTTTTTTGCAATACAATTCTGAGTTTGAAATATTGTATTTTCAAAACTATCTTGAAAAGTTCCATAGAGATGTTTTCCTTGATAACTGGCCCCTTGAAGATAAAAACATTCACGGGGGGAGTTTTTGGATGAAAAAATGTAAGTGATTTAGCCTAAGTTAATGGATGGGACTATCCGATTTATAGGTTGGGGGATACATTGTGAACGGAATCATACTTAGACAAAGTTTGGAAAATACCAGAATACTCATATCCGGTGGAGCCGGTTTTATTGGCGCAGCTTTGGCCCATTATCTTTTGCTTAACACAAAAGCATTTATAATTATTGTTGACAATTTCAACGATCCTGATAATTCACAGTTTAAGGAAGTTCGACTTGAATATGTGAAGAATGAGGCTTTAAAGAATCCGGAGAGATTGCAAATTGTAAATGGAGATATAAGAGATAAGGGATTCATTGAAAATACAATGAAAACCTTTTTGCCTCAAGTAGTCGTTCATTTGGATGAACAGGCAAGCGTTGTGAATTGCAAAAATGATCCAGGGGAGAAGCCCCAATCAAATGAGGGTGAAATTGAAAAACTTCTTCAGACTTGCAAAGTGCAAGGTGATCAAGGATACCCGGTCCAACATTTTCTTTATGTCAGCGTATCACCCCAAAAAACCGATGAGTTTATCGTTAGTTCGGATGCAGAATCATATCACATGCCTTGTACAGGCTTAAGATTGTTTGATGTGTACGGTCCTATGGGCTGCACGGATATGGATTGTTTTTCGTTTTGCAAAAAAATGATCAATGGAGAAAAAATATATATTAATGATCATGAGAGAAATTATACATATATAGAAGATGCGATTAGGACAATATCTGAATTGATCTTGTGTATTCCAAATGAAGATGATAATGGAGTAAGAAGTGCACATTATAATATTTGCGACGATAATCCTGTTTCTTTGATGACATTTATTGCTACCCTTGCAAATGTTATGAAAGAACAGGATGTTTTGCGCTCTGATTATGATTATAAAGATTATATAAAACTTATAGATAAACAACCTGTAGATGAAAAGAATTCGTATTCTGATATAACGTCTTTGAAAAAACGGATTTTGTCTCAGCCTCGAACAAGTTTACATGATGGTTTGACTGAGTTTGTGAAATGGTATATCCATATTACGCAAGGAATGCATGTTCATATGGATTTATTGAAACAAATATGTGATGGGTTCAATAAGGTATATATATTTGGGGCCGGCAAGTTTTCCAGATTATTATTGAGTCGTCTTGGGGCAGATGCGAAGCATTTGTTTGAAGGCATTATTGTACAAAGAGATAATAATCCGACGAGTATAAACGGAATCAAGGTTCATCATATAGAAGAAATATCAGATAAAGCCAATGTTGCTGTGATCGTTGCAATAGAGAATAATGCTGAAGTAATTAAACTACTTAAGAACAAAGGATTCAATAATGTGTTTTATCTTGGGACATTCATGGAAATGAATGATTTCCAAACCATTGAAAAGCTGATAAAAAGGGATCGGGAGATAGAATCGTATTATGATTATTTTATCAACAATAAACCGTTATTTAAGTATTTGGAAATAGAAACTCTTAATCGCTGTAACGGAACATGTGAGTTTTGCCCTGTTAATGTAAACGAGAAGCAAAGACCATACAAAAAGATGGATGCCCGGATGTTTTATAGCATCATTGATCAACTTGAAGAACTTAAATATGAAGGTAAATTAGGATTATTTTCTAATAATGAGCCATTTTTGGACGATAGAATAAGCCTGTTTGCCAAATATGCAAGGGATAAACTTCCGAATGCAAATATATATTTAATTACTAACGGAACATTAGTAACTTTAGATAAATTTAAAGAGATTATTTCTGATCTGGATTTATGTATCTTCGACAATTATATTAGTGATTCAATTCCTGAGAATGTTGTTGCATGTCTTGATTATTGTAAGCAGAATGGGATAGAAGAAAAAATCCAATATTGTAAGATCCCCAGAGATTTGATCCGATCCTCTAGAGGCGGGAAGTCACCAAACGGACAGGTGAGTTATATAACTAAATGGAGATGCCAGTTGCCGCTTGTTCAAATGGTTATACGGCCTGATGGAAAAGTCAGTCTTTGCTGCAATGATGCTCTTGGGTTAAATACTCTTGGAGATATATCTAACCAAAGTATTTTAGATATATGGTACGGGGATTCCTTTAAGAAGATCAGAAATTTGCTTAAAAATGGGCGGGGTCAAATCGAATTGTGCAAATATTGCAATTATAACGATTTGCGAGACGTGTGGTAACGCGGATAGTTCCGGTAAGTTTGATTTAGGATTGGAAGAATATTATGAAAATACTTGGATTGCAGTATTTATTTGATAGATGCGTTGATGAAGAAAAAATAATTATATTTGGCTGCGGGAAGGTCGGACAGGAAATATTAAAACAGTTACATGATAAGGGGATCTATCCGCTGGCGGTATTTAGTAACAACCCTTTAAATGACCAAAACAATGCAAATGATGTCCATGTGCAGATTCCCAGCAACAAATTTGAAGGACTTAAACCATTGTATGTTATAGCAGTGATTAAAGAGGATTACTGCTATGAAATGAAAAAACAATTACATTCATTCGGAATTGACAGAAATAGAATAATAACCCTGATGGATATGCAACATGCATATTTCTCCGGTTTCGATATACAACAGAGAAAGGAACATCTCTCTAACCTATATAGAACAGAATTTTTAAGGGAAATCAATTGGGAAAAGCCTAAAAAGTATACCGAAATTTTAAATTATGAAAAATTATTTAATTCAGAGCAAACGAGAATAAAACATACATTATTAGCAGATAAGCTAACTGTAAAAAAATATGTTGAAAAGAAGATTGGTAATAAGTATCTTCCTAAACTTATTGGGGCGTGGGAAAAGGTGGAGGATATTGAAATTGATAAATTACCTGATTCATTTGTGCTGAAGTGCAACCATGGAAGTGGAATGAATATTGTTGTACAGGATAAAAAATCTGTTAACTGGAATGAAATAAAGGAGCAGTTAGATGAATGGTTAAAATATTGTTACTCATATGTTACAGGTAATTTTGAAACACAATATGAAAACATTTCTCGGAAGATTATTTGTGAAGAGTATATTGATGGAATGAATTCTGTGAATCCACAATATAATGTTTTTTGCTTTGGAGGTTATGCAAAGTGGATTTGCAGACTTCGCTCTCCTCATACATTAGAAGAACGTGGAAGATTTTACAATACGCATTGGGAGACAGAAGATTTTTGGTTCGGGTATCCATTAGACAATGAAATAGTTCAACCGCCTAATAATCTTGATGAAATAATCGATGTCGCAGAGCGCTTAAGCAAAGGTATTAGACACGTGAGAGTGGATTTATATGGATTATCGGATGGTAGTTTAAAATTTTCTGAATTAACTTTCACATCTTGGAGTGGGCTTAAGAGATTTGTCCCTGAATACTATGATGATCTATTCGGAGATCTTATTTTAAAAACACCACTTGAATAGAGCAATTATACTTTGTGCTGTATGTATAATAAAAATTATATTTTTGAGAATTTAAAAATATATCCGATTACCCTCAAGTCATTAGAGAATTGGCAGAACGAAGGTCGTAAAATCGGAATTTATGGTGCCGGGAAATTTGGGAAGCAATGGTATGAGATCTTATATCATTTTCATTTTAACGTATATTGCTTTATTGATAATAATCCTGAACTGTGGAATGCTGAAATAATTGATAAGATCAAGTGCTATAACCCGATAGATTTTTCGGATTCAGATGATATTATTTTTTTTGCATGTGTTAATTGTGAGTTGTTGCTTTCGTTAATTGGTCGTGCTAAAGCGCAAAAGATTCAAATTGCCGCTATGAATGATTTGGTGGATGATCTAATCACTTTTCATCCGGATAAGTATTTTGAATTGTTAAAAATTCATGCTGATCAAGAATATACAGAGTTGTTTTATGTACATGATCTGGCAAGGACCGAGTATGCTGAAGCAACGGTGAAGGGTGCAACTGAAAAAATAGCTGTTTATACGGGGATTTTCGGGAATTATGATACATACAAGATTCCGCAAGTCTTTCCTGATAATATCGATTATTATTTGATATCCGATAACAAACCGGATCTACCTGCACCCATTCATTGGTTAGATGCTAAAGGGGTTATCCCAAACGATATTTCGTCTCCGATAATTAAAAACAGATATGTAAAAATGCATGGATACGAAATATTTAAAGATTATGGATACTCAGTTTACCTGGATGGTTGTGTACAGGTGGAGCGCGACCTATCCGATTATCTTCCGGAAGGCAATTTAGGGATTTCGGTTTTTAGACATCCGTTACACGATTCGGTTTATTATGAGGCTTTGAATCAAACAAATAATAATCGGGTTGATACGCTGAATACTATAAAGCAAATGGAACGCTACATAAATGAGGGACTTCCGGTTCATACAGGAATGGCCGAAATGGGGGTTATCGGTCGTGATCATCGTAATATAGCCGGAAATGATCTGATGTGCCAGTGGTGGACCGAGTTTTGCCACGGCGCAATGAGGGATCAGTTTTCGTTTGCATATGTACTTTGGAAAAACTCCTATAGCTTTGCCGATCTTTCGATGATCGGATTAAACAGATATAAGGCGTTAGAAATAAAAACATTATTACATCCTGAAAACAGCAGATGTGTATAGTGTTGTCGTCTTAAGCAACTGTAGATAAAGAATTATAAATTTCTATAACTGAATAAAGAAATGCGGCAAGTAGAAAAATGAAATCGCTCAAAAAAATGATATGGTCACAGGAAAAATTTATAGTCGAGGGTAGAGAATTGTGGTTTGTTCCATATTCTGCCGGAATATTATGCCAATATGATCTGGATTCACGTAATATGTCTTTGGTGAAGGTAATAAGTGATGACATTGATTCTATTGATCGATATGTTGGAATTGACAAGGTTGGAGAGAATATCATACTGACTCCGTCGTATAGTGATGATATCAGCATATATAATTGCAACAGAGATTTGTTCTGTAAATATCATTTGCCTAAAAGCACAGCGGGAAAGTTTTTTTCGACATGTATTTTGGATGATAGTGTTTATATGTTTCCCTTCTCGTTACATACTATCATAAGAATTCAGTTTGGCAGCGATGGACCAGAATATGAAGAAATACCAACAGAAGTAAATGAATTTATTTCGTGTTTGCAAAAGGGAAACAGCATATTTTTAGTGAGACAAACAGGCGAATTATACAGATATGATTATCGGAAGAACAATTTCAGTTTAATAAAAAAAATAGATGCTGTATTTAAAGAAATCGTAAATATCAGCGACGATGAGTTTTTGATTTTGGATTCCAAAGGAGCATTTTATAAATATTCTGTTAGTATGAACGATTTGAGCAAATTGTGTGATTGCAAGACAGTTTATCATGGCATCAAAATAAGAGAGGGATTTGTATATGCTTTTCCGGAACAATCCGGAGAGTATATTGACAAATATAATCTGGAAGATCCGTATTCCCCGGAACAAATCGAGATAAATGTTGGCGAACCCGATGTATCCTGGAAATATCACGCATTTTCAAGAGCATTCACATTTGACTCTAAAATATATGTCATGAATGTAAAAAATCAGTGTTTGGTCGAGATTGATGAGAAGGATTCGATACGTGAATATAATATAGAGTTCCCTGAACTTGAAGAGAAAGATAAGATTGAGCTCTTAAGAGCAGGAATAAAAAGAGGAAGTGTTTTGGAAAACAGGGTGACGGGTATGGATCTTAAACATTTTATTTCTGCAATATAATTTAAGAATAACGATTTGACGTGAGATTTACTTATTGTTTTGCTGACATGCAAAATGTAGAAAGGTATAGTGCATGATTATGAGTAATCCAAAAGTATCGATAATCATCCCTTGTTTTAATGGTGAAAAATATCTTAGAGAAGCAATCGACAGCGCACTAGCCCAGACATATGAAAATATTGAAGTAATTGTTGTAAACGATGGCTCATCAGATGGCACAGAGAATATTGCTCTCGAATATGGAGATAAAATCCGTTACTTCAAAAAAGAGAATGGTGGTGTCTCAAGTGCACTCAATTTGGGAATTTCAAAAATGGAGGGGGAGTATTTTTCATGGTTATCGCATGATGATCTGTTCTTGCCGGAAAAAACAGAAAAACAAGTAAATGCTCTGTTGGGAAGGCAAGAAGAAAAATTATTTGTATATAGCAATTTTACTTGTTTAATTGAAAAAGACGGATCATATCAGAGACTCATTCCGGCCAACCGGCTTTATGGTGATTTGTGCGAAAAATCTGCATTCCCTGTATTATTTAATTTGATTAACGGATGCACTGTTTTAATTCATAAATCTCTCTTTGAAAAAAATGGTTTGTTTGATGAGACGCTTTCAACTTCGCAGGATTATGATATGTGGATGAAGCTGTTATTTGATAATGAACCGATTTATCTTGAAGAAAGTTTGGTTATAACGCGTATTCATGATAAACAGGGATCGAAGACTATAAGTGAGTTTTCTGATAATTGTCAGAGACAGCAAATAGATATGGTCCGGAGATTGGATGATAAAAAGATAGAATACGTTTTTGCCGGAAAGTATAAACTGTTTGCTGACATGATCGAACTATCGATAAAAAATGAATGGGACACTTGTGTTGATACTTTTTATTCTGCTTTTGAAAAAGAAGATGAGCCAAAGAAAACCGGATTCACAAGTAATATTTATATATATGGCGCAGGAACAAACGGTCATAAAATATTGGAAGAATGTCATATCAAAGTAGTAAATGTTAAGGCTGTTATAGACAGAAGGTCTGAATTATGGGGGCATAATATACTCGGAACAGAATGCAAACCCTTATGTGATATTCCTTATGGATCTGAAATATGGATTGCTGTTGAGGATGATTTGGTAATAAAACAAGAATTGATCGCACAGGGATTTACGGTTAAAGATTTTACAGAAACAAATGTTTATCTATTTAATGCTTTACCTACTAAGAATAGAATTTACGAATTAGTAAATACTTACAGGAAAAGGAGGCGGGGGTGATATGAAATTTTTTGTTCTTGGTGCGAGAGGAATGGCAGGCCATGTTGTAGCCTTGTATCTGAAAGAACAGGGGCATCAGGTTGTAGGATATGCGAGACAACCCAGTCCTGTCTGTGAAACTATAGTCGGAGATGCGTTTGATACAGAAAAAATAAAAAGCGAGATCCAAAAAGGTGGATATGATGTTGTGGTAAATTGTATCGGGATTCTGAATAATGCTGTTGACCGCAATTTGGCAACAGGAGTTTATGTGAATTCGTATTTCCCTCACTATGTGGCAGAATGTTGTGATTCTTGTGGCAGTAAATTTATCCATCTTAGTTCGGATTGTGTTTTTTCAGGTAAAGCTGCGGGATATGTTGAAGAGGACATACCTGATGAAACCTCTTACTATGGAAGAACGAAGTTTTTAGGTGAAGTAACATCCGGAATACATTTGAGCCTGCGAACTTCTATCGTTGGCCCGGAACTGAAAGAGAGCGGAATCGGACTATTTAACTGGTTCATGCATCAAAAGGATGATGTCCATGGTTATGCTCACGTAATGTGGTCAGGAGTTACAACTATTGAACTGGCAAAAGCTATATCTGCCGCGGCAGAGCAGAAGATTTCAGGTTTATATTATCTGAGTAATAATGTGGGCATTTCGAAATATGAATTGCTTAAAATGTTTAATCATTTTTGCAACAAAGACCGAAGAAACATTATTAAGTCAGAAGAACCTATAAACAGCAAAGTGCTTGTGTGTACAAGAACAGACTTTGATTATAACGTCCCTGATTACGAAGATATGGTCCGTGAAATGAGTGAGTGGATCTTGGGTCATCCGTCAATATATGGTCAGTATATTTGAAGTAACAGGATTAATTAAATCGGCAAGATAAAATTAGTGATACTGCAGGAGGAAGTTTAATGGGTAATTCCAATACCCCGATGGTATCAATCATTATACCTGTTTACAATGGCGCTAACTATTTAAGAGAGGCGATAGACAGTGCTTTGGCACAAACATATAGCAATTTTGAGGTCATTGTTGTAAACGATGGGTCCAATGATGGAGGCGAAACCGATAGGATTGCAACTTCATACGGAGAAAAGATAAGGTACTTCCGGAAGGAAAACGGAGGCGTGGCAAGTGCATTGAACATGGGAATAAATCATATGAAGGGAGATTATTTTTCATGGTTATCTCATGATGATCTGTATTTGCCTGAAAAATTAGAATGCGATGTGAATGCAGTTCTGTCTTGCGATGATATTACAACTCCTGTACACGGGGGGTGGATAAATTTTATTACAAATTCAGATAATAATGATGTGCGCCTTCCGGAGAATACGCATTTTGATTTGAAATATTATGAATCCGGAATTATTGCTGTGCTAATGGGCTTGGTGGATGGATGTTCTGTGCTTATTCACAGAAGTTATTTTGACAAGTATGGCCTATTTGATGAGGAATTACTTACTACCCAGGATTATGCAAAATGGTTTGAAATGTTTAGGGATAAAAGGCTTTTATTTGTAAACAGGGTCTTGGTAAGGAGCCGGATTCATGATTCTCAAACCAGTAGAACAAACTCTTCTATGAGTAAAAATGTAGAAGAGTTACATATAAGATTTGCCGAGGAAATTAATGAGAAAGATGCCGAGGCGTCCGGAATTGATTATTATAAACTCTTGTGCATTGCATTAACACGTTTTGATAACCTGGGTATATCAAAGGCTGTTAGGATCATAGAAGATAAGATTGAGGGTACTAAAGAACCTGGATATGGATTTGAAAGCAGAAGAAGGCTAAATACGTATTTGACAGATTTCAACAAGGATATATTTCTTTATGGTATGGGTAAAAGAGGAAAGGCCCTCATAAGAGGCCTTAAGCTTAGAGGAATAAGTGTGTGTGGTTTTTCTGACAAAGACGATGCAATATGTGATCAGGTAATTCTTGGTATATCAGGAAGACCTTTAGAAGATATTCCAAAGCAAAGTCTTTTGATCGTTACTGTTGACCATGGTGAATACATATGTGACAAACTTAAGAATATCGGCTTTGAACATGTGATCACATATAACGAGATAGAACAATTGGTGAGTGAGACGATCATAGATAAGAAGGAGTTATATGCTGCAAGGTAAATATGAACCTGTAATTATTTACGGCTGCGGAATTAACGGTATCCATCTTTATTATCGTATCAGAAATAATTGTAATATCATTGCTTTTGCTGACAGATCAGAAATTAAGCAAGGATACGTGTTGGATGGTCTGAGATGTATATCAATTGATGAATTGATGTCATTAGATCGAAATATTAAGATAATCGTTTCAATAGAGCATCCTGAAGAAACTGTTTGTGATCTCACAGAATTGGGCTTTGATAATGTTTTGCGCTTATCTGATATTGATTGTAAAACAGAATCGTTTAACAGTGATTTTGCTGAAATTGAATATCTGTCAGAGTTAAAGAACATGCTGGAGATCGGACTTGCTCACACAGACAATGATAATGTTAGTATTTCTGACGCTGATATTCTCGAAATCGTAAATGATTATAAAGAAAGAAACATAAATGAACATTGTAGAGATTAATTATACAGATCTTGACGGCCACATCTTTAATGGATATGACTTGATGGATTATCTTAATGGCCGAGGTCATAATGTCTGGCAGGTTGTCAGAAAAAAGAAATCTAATAATTCAAAGGTCATTGAAGTCGGATATGACTGGATTGTACATGAGCAGATAAGGGAACTTGAGAGAAAATACAGAGTTGAAAATATTCTTTTCCCTTATGGAAAATTAATTAATGAGCTTGAGATAATAAAGAAAGCAGATGTTTTGCATTTTCATATTTTGCATAACGATTTTGTTTCGCTTTTTGACTATCCAAACCTTTTTAACGGTAGAAGGACGGTGTGGACGATCCATGATCCATGGATTCTGACCGGAGGCTGTATCCATCCGTTAAGCTGCAATGGCTGGACTGATAATTGTAATAAATGCGATGAACTTCCTGTAAATATTTATCACACTAACCGGGTGAGAACTGTTGAAATGAAAATGATCAAAGAGCGTGTCTGGAAGCAGATATCTCCTAATATCATTGTTTCATCGTCGTTCATGGAGAAACGATTGGCAGAAAGTCCAATGACAAAACATATTACTAATGTATATAAAATTCCTTTCGGCATTAAACAAAAGGATTATGGAAACAAGAAGCAGCTCGATGATATAAAAAACACAATTCATTCAAAAAAGAGGTTGGCATTAGGATTTAGAGTATCCAATGATAAAAACAAGGGCTGTGATTATTTATTTGAGGCTCTTCGCAAAATTTCGCTTGAGGATAGGATCAAATTGATCGCTGTTGGGGTAGGAACAATACCTGAAGATATAAAGCTGACTTATGAAGTTTTGGAACTGGGATGGTGTCAGGAAGAGCAAATGCAGGCTTTTTGGAATGAAATTGACCTTTTTATTATGCCGTCTCTTGCTGAAACATTTGGGTTGATGGCTATTGAGAGCATGGCTTCTTATGTACCGGTCATCTGTTTTGAGTCAACATCCGTTGCAGACATTACGGAGTCTCCGCGAGTTGGGATGGCTGTGAAATGGCGCTCTTCAGAAGCGCTGGGAGAAGGCATTAAAAAATTGGTTGAAAACAGGGATGATATTATAAAAAGAGCTTTTGCAGGCAGAAAAATATCAGAGGAAAAGTACACGTTTGAAGAATACGCCAAAAAACACGAGCGATTGTTTGAAAGTATTGTTATCGAGAATAGATATAAATGTATATGAAAATAATTACAATTTATCCTAATGAAAAAGTTCTTATTATAGCTCCGCACCCTGATGATGAAAGTATAGGATGTGGAGGTTTACTTTTGAAGTATTCATCGCAGTGTGATGTTTTGTGTCTGACAGACGGAAGACAGGGCCAGGGGACTGCGAATCCTTGTGAACTTGCCTGTATTAGAAAAAATGAATTTAATAGTGCTATGTCATTTTTGAATCCGCATGATTATAAGATGATGGGAATCAGTGACAGTACTTTGTGCGCCCATCTTGATGCACTCATGTGTATAAATCTGCTTAGTTATCATAAAGTATTTGTAACAGGCTCTGAAGACAGACACCCCGATCATACAGCGGCACTTACGGCGTTAAAGATTGCCTGTGTGAAGCAGGATGTAAATCCTGAAATATATGTATATGAGGTTCATCGGAAATTATTGAAAGTAACCCATGTTCTTCCTATAGATGACGTCATTGAAAAGAAGAAGAAACTAATGTTGTTCTACGACTCGCAAATGACTAATCAACCATTTGATAAGATGGTTATTGCAATAAACAGAGACAGAGGAATGGAATATGATTATTGCGAAGGATTCTGCAGAATGGAATTGGGAGAAATACCTGAAGAAATACCTTTGGAAACAGAGATTTCAAAAATGAGGGAGTATTATTGGGTATATACACGCTGGATGAGATCTTTGCAAGCCGGCAATGGAATTGCCGGTATTCTGAGAAAACAGGGTTATCAGAATGTTATGATATATGGCTTCAAGGAATTGGGCCGGATCTTGCTTGAGGAGCTTGCGACTGCAGGTATTGGTGTTCAACTGATCATTGACAGACAGAAGATAGCTTTTGACAGTGAAATAAATATCGTAAGCATGGAGGATATCCCTGACAATTTGAAGGATTTACCTGTAGTTGTTACAGCCACATGGTATATAGACGATATCAGGAGCGATCTTAGTAAGTTAGGTATAAAAAATATTATTTCCATCAAAGATTTGCTTGAAAAAGATTAGATTCTTATGGGAGAAAAAGCGAAAATGCTGAAGAAATACTCTGATGAGGAAAATTTGATATATAACCGCTTTGATCTCATTTATCCTGAGAATTATAAGGAATGTATTTATAGATATTCTTATGAAATATTTATTCTGCATTATCATCTTGAAGGTGATTTTGCAATGATCGATGTTTGGGCAAGAGGCATTCCCCAGGCTGTATTTGAAAGATTTGTGGAGGAAATATTCGAAAATAATCCTGATGTTGTTTATATTAGAGTAGATGGATCGCTTAATAATTATCATGAACGTTTGCAGATGATCAGAAATGTATATATAGAACTTCCTGATCGCAACAATAGAATTGATGACAGATTGAGCTTAAAAACGCTTAGGTCCATTCAAAGAAAAGAACGCCGACTTGCCGAAAAGTATGGTGATATTTCCACAAAAGTTTATAAAGATCAAATACCGATAGAAGTGGTCAATAAATATTTTGAGTGGAAAAGAATCTCTCATAGAGCAGAATATCACCTGACAGCTGTAGAGTATATAAAAAGATATCATGTTACACACGCGTTGGAACTGTTAGGAGGCAATAGAAGTATAGCAGTGGTTTTCTGCTGCATAGTCGGTAAAACTGCTTATTTGGAAAATCTCAGTTACGATAATGATGCATCAAAATATTCTGCGGGATTGATCGCATATAAGTATATGCTTGAATACTTGTGTGATATCGGAATAAGACGTTTTTACCTTGGCAGGGAAGGGCAGGATTACAAGAATCATTTTGGCTCGATTAAACAGGACGCTTTTTGGGGGAATATAATTAGTGAAAGAGCTATTGAAAGAGTAAAAAAACAGCTAATACATATAGACTGTAGAGAGGTAGCTATTTATGGGCTGGGTAATGTCGGAAGAGAATTTTTAAGATATTCAGATTATCTGGATGCAAAAGTGATTTTTGCAATTGATCGTAATATAAAATCCTGTGACCAATTAAATGTATATGGACCGGATGATAATTTTCCGCTATGCGATCTTGTGATAATAACAATGGAGAAGAAAAACAAGGAAGTAGAAGCAAATCTGGAACGCAGAGGGCTGAAATATTTATATTGGAGAGAATTGCTTAAAGGGGGGACAGAATGAATTCAAGAAAAATGACATATCTTGCAGATCTTTATTCTTACATAAAGAATATTGGAGACAAGGCTGTTTTGTCGAATAAGCAAATCATAATTTGGGGATACTCCAAAGGCGGGGCTTTTGTCAGACGTTTATTGGAGGAGTATGATCAGCGGATTCGCATAGCGTATATCATAGATGATTGTATGCAGATTCCTGCGGATTTTTCTCCTAAGTTATACAGATCTACCATATTGGAATATATTGACGGAAGCAGATATATACTGCTTTCAACTATTAAGGATTATTTAAAGGTAGAAAAATATGCCGGTGAATTTGGGTTTATATCTGAGCAGAATATGTTTGATGTAAGAAGCAGGATAGGCGTAAGTTATATAGATTTTCTTCAGATTAAAAATGATAGACTTGATTTCGCCTATGTTACTGTTAAAGAGCGCCCGGATATTTATTCTCAGCCAAATGTGGCTATTAGTACGCCTTTCGAGGGTGTGTATGTCGATAAGTTATTTAATGATATTAGCATATTGGAAGAAAAGATTTCATTTTTGGATTACGGATGCGGCAAGGGACAGATTTTATTTTACGCTCATGTATGGGGATTAGATAATGTTAAAGGAATAGAATTTGTACCTGAAATTGCTGATCAGGCAAACTTAAACATGAAAGAGCTGAATATTCCGGCGCATGTAATATGTAATGATGCAAGAGCTATAACCGATATTGATGACGTAAATGTTTTTTTCTTTAATAATCCATTCTTGGGAGATATATTTGAAACTGTGATTGATAATATCGAAAAAAGCGCGATCAGAAATCCTCGAAGGATACATATCGTATATTTAAATCCAAGATGTCATCGGATTGTTATTAAGAATGGAATATTTAAACTTGATCGCCAGTTGTACATTGACGCCGGTGATCCCCTGGCTAATTTCTACATTAATGAGGCTTAGATGAATTAGGATGGTTAATAAGAAAATTATTAAAAAACTATTTGATGATGATTTAAGTTTTGTAGTTTACGGTGCAGGAAATCGTGGTTCGATAATCGTTAAAACTTTACTGAATTTAGGTATTTCGGTTAGTGGGATTATTGACTCAGATCAATCAAAACAAGGGCGTGAATTGCATGGCATCTGTATCTTTGAACGCAGTTTTCTTGAAACACTGAATGCAGATACATATGTTATTGTTTCAATATATAACGCAACAAGTATCCTGGCTGAATTGGAACATGTTTGCAAAGTGATGCCGATTGAAACCGGCGAATATATCATCAGACTCAGTTATTTGGATTGCGAATCATATGGTTACGAAAGGCTGGAAGGTATAACACATTGGTTGGATCCGTTTCCTGTTTTGGATAATAAGAAAGCTGATAAAACAAATATTAATTCAATAACCTTCAATATAGAAAAACAGGAACAATATTTCAAAGAGTTTATTGATGAATACAAGAGAATCAATAAAAAGGATTTGGGACAGAGGTATTATACCGCAAATGGTGTGTTTCCTGAGGTAGATGCGCTGACTCTTTACGGCATGATCAAGCATATTAAACCTAAAAAGATCATTGAAATAGGTTCCGGTTTATCTTCAGCTGTGATGTTGGATATAAATGAGTACTGTGTTGAAAGAAAAATTGATCTGGTATTTATCGAGCCATTTCCTGACAGGCTAAAAAGTATTTTGAAGGAAAATGACAGAATAACATTATACGAAAAACGCTTGCAGGATGTTGATCAGTCTGTATTTGATAGCCTTGAACCGGGTGATATCCTTTTTATAGACTCAACGCATGTAAGTAAATATGGGTCAGATGTTAACGAATTAGTATTTAATATCATTCCTAACCTGCCACGAGGAGTTTATATTCACATTCATGATATTTATAAAGATTTTGAATATCCGGTGGAATGGTTGAGAAGAGGCTGGATTTGGAATGAGGATTACATTGTTCGTGCTTTTCTCATGAATAATAATGACTATGAAATAGAGTTTATGTCGGATATTTGGAATGATAAATTTGCATCAGAAGGAATTACCGAAAGTGGTGGCTGTTTGTGGATAAAGAAATTATAAAAAAATGCACTAAGAAAATGGATCGTCACGAATGAATAAATCTATTGATATTGTTATTCCATGGGTCGATGAAAAGGATCCGGAATGGCTTAAAAGTAAAAATGCATATGAAGAATCCAAAGGCATTGAAGGGTCCAACCTTCGCTTTCAATGCTGGGATAATCTGCACTTATGGTTTCGTGCTGTGGAGCAGTGTATGCCCTGGGTGAATAAAATCTATTTGGTTACATGTGGCCAGGTACCATCATTTCTTGATTTAGATAATCCGCGGCTAAGACTTGTCAGGCATGAAGATTATATACCCGATAAATATTTGCCGACATTTAATTCCAACACTATAGAAATGAATATTCATAGGATCAGTGACCTTTCCGAGAATTTTATCCTTTTTAGCGATGATGTTTTCCCGTTGCATCCAATAGACGAAGAGTATTATTTTAAGGATAATGTTGTTTGTGATGAGGCGGTCGAGAATATTATTACAACAACATCATTTGGCGCCGTTTCAAGAGCTACACGTTATGCGCAGGTAAACAATATGTTTATCATTAATAAGTATTTTAAGAAGCGTGAGGTGCAGAAAAAAGATTGGGATAAATGGTATTGCGAGGACTATGGAGATAGGCTTGAACGCACGAAAGCCTGTGCTTATTGGTATGATTTTCCGGGATTTTATGATCCACATATGGCAAATGCCATGAAGAAGTCTACGCTTGCGCGATTATGGGAATTAGAACCAGAGGCAATGGATGCCGGATCGAGCGACAGATTTAGAGGCGCAGCTGATGTGACTCAATATTTGATCAGGTATTGGCAGATCTGCACCGGTGATTTTGTGCCGAGAAGAACGCAGGGGAAGGTATTCTTCCCGACGATTGATACATATAAAGATGTTGTTGATGCAATAGACAATAAGTCGTATCAGATGATCAGTTTTAATGAAAATTGTTTACCTGATGAATTCGAAATAATGAAAAAAGATATCAATGCATCTTTGGAAAGGATTTTTCCTGAAAGGTGTTCGTTTGAAAAATGATTGATGAACTAATTGATAAGTACAGTTCTCAGAATATTTGCCTGTATGGTCTCGGTACCGAAACCGAGCGCTTTTTAAATGAATACAGCAGCAAACTTTCAATCGTAGGTTTGTTGGACGGATTTAAGGCGGATGGAAATCTTTATGGTTATCCTATAATTGATATTGCCGATATTTCTTCTAAAGATGTAAAACTGATCATCGTCGTTGCACGTCCGGGTTCTTGTAAAGCGATAGCCGGGAGGATCGGCGTTTTTTGTTATGAGCACGATATTGCCTTGTTTGATGTCAGAGGCCGGGATCTGTTGCATGTTCCGGCGGTATCATTTGACTTTAATAACATAAATGGTGCATCCAAAGCTGAGTTGATGGAAAAAGCATCCGTTGCTGATGTTATCAGTTTTGACCTTTTTGATACTCTGATAATGAGGAAAGTGATGTCTTATACCGATGTGTTTGAAATCCTTGATCATCAGCTGCGTGATAAAGGGATTATTATTCCTGAGTTTACTAAGCTCAGGCTTTTTGCCGAAAAAAAGCTCTCAAATAATAAGCCCCCCAGGCTTGCACAGATTTACGATGTTGTTTTAAGGAATGCCGGCTGCAGTTTGATCGATTCTGCAAAATTGGAAAAGTTGGAATTTGAGTTGGATCTTACGCTTTTAACAGCGCGTGAATCTGTTAAGAAAGTTTTTGGTGCCGTTGTAACTTCAGGCAAGAAGGTAGTTATTACTACAGACAGTTACTATTCTAAGGAACAGATTATTCAGATTCTTGAAAAGTTTGGATTATGCGGATATGATGATCTGCTTGTTTCTTGTGAATATGGAACTGCTAAAACCCAGAGCTTGTTTTCTATATTATCAAAGAAATACAGTAACAAAAAGATATTGCATATTGGGAATGATGAAATTGCCGATACAGAAAAAGCGAAGATCTTTAATATAGACACGTTTAGAGTTTACAGTGCTGAGGATTTTTATGATGCACTTGGGGGACTTGGCATAGAAAATGAGATAGCAAGTATATCCGACAGAATAAAAACCGGTTTAATTTTAACAAGGCTTTTCAATGATCCTTTTGTATTTGAGGCCGAAGAAAGGCGAGTATCGGTAAAGGATGCTTATGATATTGGCTATGTTTTCTGCGGTGCGATGATCTCGGATTTTATCCTTTGGATGATGAAGAACATTGAAATACAGGCGTGTAAGCATATTCTTTTTGGCGCAAGAGACGGTTTCCTTATTGATCGTCTGTTTAGGCTGGTGGATGATTCAAAAAAATCCTGTTATTTTCTTACTTCAAGAACTGCAGCAATTAGGGCCGGCATGGATTCACAGAAAGATATTGATTATGTGGACAGCATGAAGTTTTTTGGCTCACCGGAGGATTCTCTGCGGGTTCGATTCGGGATTGAAGCAGATGACGTTGACGGCATGTGCCGCAGTGCGGTCATACTTGATAAGGCAAAACAGCAGAGAGCGAATTACAAAAAGTACATAGATAAACTGGGAATCGGATTAGGTAAGCTTGCGTTTTTTGACTTTGTGGCAAAGGGAACAACCCAGATGTATCTTCAAAAGCTTTTTACGCAGCATATTAAAGGTTTTTATTTCCTTCAGCTGGAACCGGAATTCATGGCAGATAAGGGGCTGGACATTGAGCCTTTTTATTCTGATCAAGAGAAGGATAGCAGTGCCATTTATGATAACTACTATATACTTGAGACGATCTTGACGGCGCCATATCCACAGATAGAAGAAATGGATGATGAAGGTAATCCGGTTTTTGCAAAAGAGACACGAAGTGAGCAGGAACTGAGAGCGGTTGAGCGGGCGCAGCAAGGTGTTGCGGAGTTTTTTGAAGATTACTTGCGGATATTGCCCGGATCCGCCCAAACAGAGAATAAGAAGCTTGATGAAAAGTTTCTGGAACTCGTGAATAGGGTACGGATACTCGATGAAGAATTCCTGTCATTAAAGGTTGAAGATCCGTTTTTCGGCAGGATGACAAATATCAAAGATGTTATAGGTTAATGAGTTTCGCCTCGGCTTTTCACTCATCCTTCCTTAGCTTGACCATATTGGCTGCAAGTCTTTTCTTTTCCTCATTAGAAGATGCATAATGCTTCCTGGTGGTATTCACGTCCTTATGGCCCAGAACGCTTGCTACCAGATAGATATCTCCGCTTTCACGATACAACGCGGTACCGTAGGTTGAACGCAGCTTATGGGGAGTTATCTTCTTTAGAGTCGTTACTTCCGAAGCATATTTTTTGACCAGGTTTTCCACGGCGCGAACTGTGATGCGACGGTTTTGTATGGATAAGAAGAGGGCATTTTCGTGCCCGGAGATGGGAACGATCTTCTTTCTTTCATCTATATAAGCGGACAACGCTTCTTCGGCTTCTTCGCCGAAATATACGGTTGCTTCGTTGCCACCCTTTCTGATGATACGTATCGCACCATTGTCAAAGTCCACATCGGTGAGATTTAAGCCTACGCATTCGGATACACGGATACCGGTGCCGAGGAGCAGAGTGATCAGCGCCAGATCCCGGATAGCGGTCTTTTGATGATATTTTCTCTGATGGCCTGACTCCTGATCGGAGCCGTTTTCGATGGTATCCAGAAGTTTGGCAACTTCGGCCGGATCCAGCCTTATGATATTTTTCTCATGGAGCTTAGGCATACGTACCAAAGCAGCGGGATTGAGCTTAATCAGCTCGGATTCGCAAAGATATGTATACAGACTTTTTAAAGCGGAGAGCTTTCTGCATTTTCCGCGTTCCTCATTATGATGCTGTACTCCGTCCGGACCTTCGTACCAGGTCAGGTATTCCATATAATTCTCTATATCGAACTTTTCGATCTTTTCCATGGCATCCAGAGGGATGTCTGCGATCTTTTCGTAGGGGGTGGGGAAGACGTAATCATTTATATATCTGAAGAACACCTGGAGATCATAAGCGTATCCTACACGGGTCCTGGTGCTTACTCGGTCTCTTATGCCCACGAAAAAATGTGTGCAGAAGCGAGGAAGGACTCGCTCCATTTCTCTGAGTTTTTCGTTATTTGTTAATTTGATCAGTTCATGATAATTGTCTGTTTTGGGATTATTCATAACATTTCCAACGATAATCTGATAAAATGATTTACATAAAAATATTATCATTTTCAATAATCTTCTTCAAGTTGGGAACTTTGTTCAAAAGCATCCTTATCTGTTAATGAAAGAATGTAAGTGGTATACTGAAAAATGATATGTTAAATAGAATCGGAGGAAATAACTTTGAAAATAAAAGGCTCAAAATACTTAAGCTGGGGACTCACTGTTTTTCTTACAGCCTGCGCGATAATCACTTTCGGTTTTCTTATATTCAATTTTAAAAGCGTGAAAGACGCCATAGGGAAGATCTTTATGATCTTGTCGCCGGTGGTTGACGGTTTTGTCATCGCATTTCTTTTAACACCCCTTGTAAATTTTATCGAGAAATTCATTTTCGAAGGGAAGTACAGCAAGAAGCTGTTCCTGGATAGAAAGACCGGCACGGAAGTTACGCCCAAGAGAAAAGCTCGTATCCGCAAATGGGTACGCGGACTTACTATAGTCGTGGTTTATATCGCTGCAATCTATATCCTGTATTGTTTCTTCAAATATATCATTCCTGAGATCGTAACCAGTTTGGAAAAGATCGTCAACCAGTTCCCTGAGTATGAGAAAAACCTTATCGATTGGACAAACAGCCTTTTAAAGAGATATCCGGATCTTGAAAAACAGCTCAACGATTTTCTTGTTACCCATGATAAAGATATCAATGACTGGGTGGCTGAAAATGTAATCGGTAAAGCACAGGATTTTGCAGTCGGTCTTTCTACGGGAGTATTAGGGATAGTAAAATCGATCTTCAATCTCATACTCGGAATACTGATATCGATCTATATCATCAACAGTAAGGAACTCTTTATAGGCCAGGGGAAGAAGATCATTTACGCTTTTATGAAGAGAGAAAGCGCCAATGCATTTATCCACAATGTGCGTTTCACCAGCAAGACTTTCATTGATTTCTTTGTAGGCAAGATCGTCGATTCGATCATAATCGGTATATTGTGCTTTATTGTTACAACTATAGTAGGAACACCGTACGCGGCTCTGGTATCCCTTATAGTGGGCGTGACAAATGTGATACCTTATTTCGGACCGTTTATCGGTGCGATCCCCAGTGCCATACTGGTACTCATGGTAGATCCGAAGCATTGTTTGTATTTTATTATCATTATCCTTGTACTTCAGCAGCTGGACGGTAATGTGATAGGACCTGCGATCCTCGGCCAGTCTACAGGTTTATCTGCATTCTGGGTAATATTTGCCATCACGATCTTCGGCGGAATATGGGGCCCTCTGGGAATGCTGGTGGGCGTTCCTTTGTTCGCTGTGATCTATACGTCCGTAAGGGCTCTGATAGCTTCGAATCTGGCCAAAAAATCCTTGCCGGACAATACAGCAAAATATGTCTATGTTGATTATATTGATGACGAAGGGAACTTTATCCGCATTCCCAAGAAAGAAGTCAAGGATGTGGTTTCCAAGCATGGTTTCAAGGGATTAATTGCTAATCTCGGAAAAAAGAATGAAGATTCCGAAGAATCCGATGATGAACTTGAAGTTCTTGAAGAAGCTGAAGATTCTTCCGACGTTACTACCGATGTTAAAGCATCGGATGAATCCAAAAAATAATTAAAGATAATAAGATCGGATATCCGGTTATTTTGAGATAAAAGCGCCTGAAATCAGCCGGTGGGATAGATACAGAACTATTCGCTAAATACAGATTTTACGAAGAGATATAGCAAAGCATGGCCTTCTGCATTCGGCTGACAAATTCATTTTCCGTATTAAAAGGAAGTCCCCGTCCTGTGAAAGGGCTGCTTGTTAAAAATAGAATTTTGCTCATATATACATCTCCAATTTTTTAAATCTCAGATCGAATTTTCCAGATCATTTAATATCTTCGTAAAGTATTCCGGAAGCTCGGAATCGAATTGAAGTCTTCCGGATCCGTCCGGTGCATCAAATCCTATGGATTTTGCGTGCAAGACCTGGCCGCATGTATTTTTATATCTGTTTTCGTGTATTCCGTACACAGGATCGCCGACAAGCGGATGTCCGATGCTGGCCATGTGAACACGTATCTGATGGGTTCTGCCGGTCTCCAGATTACATTTAATATAAGCATAGTCCTTATATTGCTTTAAGACACTGTAATGCGTTACAGCGGGCTTTCCGAAGCCTTCAGCCACGACAGCCATCTTTTTGCGGTCTTTATCACTTCGGCCAAGCGGTTTGTTAACGGTTCCGAACTCTTCGCTAAATATTCCGTGGACTATTGCGTGATATGTTCGTTCTATGCTATGGATCTTTAACTGTTCGGCAATATTTCTGTGGGCATTGTCATTTTTGCATATTATCAGAAGCCCGGATGTGTCTTTATCTATGCGATGAACGATGCCGGGACGCATTATGCCATTTATCCCCGACAGGTCTTTACAGTGATGCAATACGGCATTTACCACTGTTCCGGTTAAATGCCCCGGCGCCGGATGAACGACCATATCCTTAGGTTTATTGATTATGATCAGATCTTTATTCTCAAAAACAATATTTAAAGGAATTTCTTCCGGAATGATCTCCGGGATGACCGGCTCAGGAAGGTCAAATATCAACTCATCCCCTGCCACGACTTTCGTTGAAGATTTTATGGTTTTACCGTTTAATACAATATTCCCGTCTTTGATCAGCTTTTGAAGATAAGTTCGGGAACAGTCAGGCATAAGAAGAGCCGAGATCCTGTCCGCACGCTCATTTTCATATTCTTCGGATATTACGAATCTGCTGATACTCATTTTTAGGATTATTTTTCTTTTTCTTCGCTCTCTGACGAGTCAGTTTTATTCTTGTCAGCTTTTTTCCTGCCAAAGGAAATGAAGCTCAGATCATCATCTTTATACGTGAACAGGAATAAGAAAAGCAACAGGAATACAGCTACGACTACACAGATATCGGCATAATTGAAAATGGGAAAATTGATTATATGGAAAAAAATAAAATCTGTAACAGACTGCTTCCCGATCCTGTCTATCATATTACCGACGGCCCCGGATAAAACCAATGCCAGAGCGATATGGAGGGCACCGTATTTCTTATCTGCAGGTATCCTTACCAGGATAGCTATACAACCTGCCATTATAACTATCGTGCATATCAGAAATAAGGGTATCTGTCCTTTCATCATCCCCCAGACCGCACCTGTATTTTCAAGATGATAGATCTTAAGAACACCGGGGATCACATCAAAATTATCACCGGGCTTCAGATTTGTCCGGATCCAGTCCTTAGTAAAAAAATCCGTGTAAAGAGTGGATATGAAGACCGTTGCATCCTGGATCAAAAGGAACTTTTTAAGATTTTCAACTTTTGAAGAAGCGTTCTTTTTGCAGACAAGCCATGTCTCAAATAAGTAAAGCAAGGTCAGAAGAGTTACAGGGATGATGGCAATGTGTGTTCCTGAATACGTATAAGCTGTGTTCATGCCTTTTCATCCTCTTCGGTGAAGTTGATCTCATTTATTCCGGCGATCATCTCTTCGTCCGTAACAGTCTGGTCAATATATGCTTTTCCAACTCTCTTAAGCAGTATGAATTTTATACCGCCGTCAATGGATTTCTTATCGGATTTAGTAAGCTCAACAATCTTCTCGGGCTCCAGATCATCAATGGAAATGGGAAGATTAAAAGGGACAAACATATCGCGGATCTCATAATATTCATCCTTTGAGAGTTTGTTTTTTTGCCATGAAATATATGATGCGGCAACGCATCCGAGAGCTACGCATTCACCATGGAGCAGTTCGAAGTTCTTGTATTTTTCGATCGCGTGCCCGATGGTATGACCGAAATTGAGCAAAGCGCGGTCACCTTTTTCCAAAGGATCTCTCTCGACGATCTTTTGCTTGCAGATGCAGCATGTCTCGATCATCTCTTCAAGAGTGGCGTCATCCCTGTCGTGGATCTCGTACATCTTGGAAATAAGCCACTCGAAGAAACTCTCATCCATGATAAGACCGTATTTCATTACTTCCGCCATTCCTGCATAGAACTGTCTTGCATCCAAAGTCGATAAAGTTTTGGTATTGATATAGACTAATTTGGGCATCTTGAATGCTCCGACCATATTCTTATACTGATCGAAATCCACACCGGTCTTACCTCCGATCGAGGAATCAACCTGGGCTAAAAGCGTTGTGGGTATCTGAATAAATTCAATCCCACGTAAGTAGATTGAGGCGCAAAATCCGGCTATATCCCCAACAACACCGCCACCCACAGCAACAGCAAGATCGTTTCTGTTGAGTTTATTTTCGATCATAAATCTGATGATATCCTGAACGGTGTTAAGATTCTTGCTTGGTTCTCCGGCTTCGAACGCATATACAAATACGTTTGAACAAACTTTTTCAAGTTCTGTCTTAACACTTTCTACATGAAGATCCTTAACCTTACTGTCAGTGATTATGACAGCTTTCTTTGATTCGAATCCAAGTGCTTTTACACGATCTGAGAGTTCGGAATAATCCGTTCCGATCACAATATCATACGAAGGTTTTTTGTTGTAATTTACTGTTAATAATCTGGACATGATCTACTCCATTAAAAAAATATTACATATAAGGCTTTGCTAAAAATGATCAACGCGAACGACGACCAAAGGGATTGGGATCGATGGACGGATCGTAACCATGTCCTGATGACTCCCTGTCATTGAACGGATTTGATGATACAGAAGGCATAACAAAAGTATTTGAGGTTGTGCCTCTGTAAGGATTTGCATAAGGATTATATGATGATGCCGAATTGGATTTACTGTAAGGATTGGGATCCGCTACAACCTCATCTTCCGGCTTGTTTACCGATACGGTTGCTGTTACAGGCTCTGCGTCAGATGCCTCCGCCTGAACATCGTTAGTTTCCTGCGTTTCAGGAACAGTTTGTGAAAAAGAAGGAGGCGCAATCTTTCCTTCCATTTTTACAAAATCATATGCGATACTGAACATTCCTCCGATATAAAGCTCGAAGAAAGTATTATTTATTCTATTAACAATATTCTCAATATCTTCATCCTTGGCATTCATCAGCACAACAAAGATCTGTCTGCTGGAATACCTTGTGGAGATATCATCACGGCGCAATGAAACGAATATAGCCTGCTCCAGCATCTCTATTGCAAGTTCCGCTTCCGATGTGTCCGGATTTGTATTCGGAACAGGCATAAGAGTAAAAAGCACACTCTCAACGCTGTTGTCGGTTCTGGAAATGATGCGGTTAATAAAATTGTAGACATGATGAAAAGCATCAAAGTCCATCTTATATGCGCCATGCCCGGTATCAGAGCGGTTGAGCGCCTCTTTTAAATATGCAATATCAACCAACTGTCCGGCTTTTGACCTTTCTGTAGCTGAAGAATCGGAATAGAAATGAAATGAATTCTTACCGTTTTGCTTGACGTAATAAAGCGCTTTATCAGCAGCATTGTAAAGCTTGTTGAATTCTGTACCGTCTTCGGGAACCTGCGCTATACCAACGGATATAGAAGCTCTTGTTTTGTAATTCAAAGAATCGAGCTTATGACATATATCTTTTATCATATTGGCAGCTTTTTCGCTGACAGTTTTTTTGTCTGTGATCCCGTCAAAAAAAGCAATAAATTCATCTCCGCCTATCCTGCAAAGAATATCGTTATTGCTTGCAGAGGCAGATCTCAGAGTATCAGCCATCATTTTAAGAACATTATCGCCTGCGATATGACCGTATTCGTCGTTGATCGCTTTGAAATTATCCATGTCGATCATAAATACGGTTCCAATATGGCCCGCCTTGATCAGTTTATTGACCGCATTCTCGCTGAATAACCGATTATAAAGACCCGTAAGAGCATCCTTCTGTGATCTGTCCTTGATATCATCGACTTCTCGTATACGCTCGTTTAACTCTTCCGAGAGGATCTTGTGCTTATCCTCGATAGCAAGAGCTTTATTGATCCTGTTAAGGAGAACGCTGGGCACGAAAGGCTTTGCGATAAAATCAATAGCGCCCATAGCAAGACAATCACTCTCTGTAACGGCGTTTGCGTTTGCAGAAAGGAATATAACGGGTATCTGAGCTGTCTTGGGATTCTCCCTGATATGACGCATTACTTCAAAGCCATCCATGAAAGGCATTTGGATATCAAGGAGTATAAGATCCGGAGTGTTATTTTCGAGGAAATGCAGAGCCTGCGTTCCCGAAATGGTCGGAGTGACCTTGCAGAACCCTTTAAGAACTGTTCTGGCGCAAGTCAGATTAATATTGTCATCATCAACAATCAGGACGTGTTTCATTGAAGCACTGCTCATGATCATAGCCTCCGGTAAACATAACTGTACATTTAAATTATACAGAAAACGTGTTGCCTTTGCAATAAAAAAGGAGATTATGAAACTGATGTTTCATAGTCTCCTTTAAAGATCTGTCTAAAAGAAAGATCGATTATAAAGATCAATAATCTTCCTCTTCCTTACGGTCCTCGTTATTGGAATCCGTTGTGATCTTAGTCTGATAAGGTGTGAAAAGATAGATTCCGCAAGGGTCGTTTGTCTGGGAAACGGAAATAGGCTCACAGTCACCATCAAGAGCGTAAATAGTTCCGTAGCAGAAGTCAAGAGAACGTCTTGCAAGATCAACATCACAAGCTTCGGTATTAAGGATAACGATAACATTATCACGAAGCTTATCGGTAACTTTCTTCATATCTTCAAAGCTCTGGGGGCAGATTGTAGCGACCTCCCTGGCCTCGTTATCCGCGTCGGATCTGCGGTTGCTCCTAAACATAGAAACCTTGGGAGCAGATTTTTTAACGGAACGCTTGGGGCGCTCGTCGTATTCCTCCTCTACCATATCATCCTCCTCGTAATCATCATCATATTCGTCTTCGGCAACACTGCCACCAATAAAAGGCAAATGATTTTTAATGCTGTCTAAAAAATCCATCCTTTAGTTCCTCCTCAGTTTTTGTATGTAGTTCTGAAAACCACAAGTTCATTATGCTTTAAAACGAAATTTATGTCAACACTTTTTTACTGGATTTTTCAAAAAAATATTTCTTCAAATATAGCATTTAAAAGGGTTTGCGGACTCGGTTGTATTACATTATGTTACGAATATATATATTATGTTAATAGATTATGTCACAAGTTATGTAAACTTCTCTCCGAGTTATGTAAACAGATTTATGTTAACTGCTTTTATGTTATGTTAACTTCCGGAGATTAACATAAATTATTTACGTCTATCCCCCTTTTTTACATTTCAAAAATCTAACCATGTATATGTGCATTCTGCCTACACGGCATAAACAGTTCACAAATACTTCACAAATGTTGTTAGCACTCTCTCTTGACGAGTGCTAATTCAAGTGCTATAACATAATCGAACAGAGGAACAGAGAAGACCAAAAGAACGGGATGTTCCAATGATCTAATCCCTCCTTCCCCTTGCTCAGTAGCTATTAACAGTATTGAGTAAAAAGGAGGTAAGCATTATGTTAAGACCTAGTATTTTTGGAGAAGATTTATTTGACGACTGGTTCGCATTCCCGGATTTCAGAGATCTGGACAGAACCGAAAGAAAACTGTACGGCAGACATGCCGACAGGATGATGAAGACCGATGTTCATGAGCATGACGATCACTACGAAGTAGATATCGACCTGCCCGGCTTCAAGAAAGAAGAGATCACTCTGGAGCTGAACAATGGATATCTCATTGTCAGCGCAAACAAAGGTCTTGATAAGGACGAAAAGGATAAGAAGGGCAAACTTATCAGGCAGGAACGTTACTCCGGATCAATGCAGAGAAGCTTCTATGTCGGCGAGAATATCACCGAGGAGGAAATCAAGGCAAGCTTCAAGCACGGTGTCTTAAATCTCACCCTTCCTAAGAAGGAAAAAGAGAAACTTCCCGAAAAGAAACAGATACTCATCGAAGGATGACGTAAAAATGGGCCTGCGGATTTCTCCCGCAGGCCCTTCTTATATTCTTCTATTCTCAAAACAAAACTACTGTTATAATCTTGTCGGCGCCCCCATCTGTTTAAGCTCCTGTTTGCGCTGATACATCATCTGATCTGCTCTCTCAAATACATCATGAACAAGCTGATCCTGTTTTGTAAGTTCAGAATGACCGATCGCGATAACTACTTCTTTCTTTTTGATGTTTTCCTCAATGGAACGATTTATATCATCGATCACTTCTAACATGGTATCGAAGTCTTTCTCCTGAAGAATGACTACGAACTCATCTCCGCCTATCCTGTAGACAGCTCCATGAGTAAAATGCTCACATATAAGCGAACATGCATCTTTTATAAGCTTGTCTCCTGCAGCATGTCCCAAAGTGTCATTGACGATCTTAAGTCCGTTTATATCACATACGACCAAAGCCAACTTATCGATTTCATTCTGCCTGATCTTCTGGTTAAGATATGTTTCCGCTTCCGAATATGCATGTTTGTTTCTTACGCCCGTCAGTGAATCGGTATTTGCCATGTTTCTGAAGTTATTGGAGTTTGCCTTTTCTGCTTCAAGATCCTTTTTCGACAGAGCTTTCAGCATAAATAACAGAACAAGGAAGAACAGAGCGGAAAAGATCACTGTGAAGGCTATCTGCCTTTTGCTCGTTGTTAGACTTCTCTCACTGATACTGCGGATCCTGTCCTGAATAACGCTTTCGCGGATAAGGACTACCATCATCCAGTCCGTTTTCTCTATCGGTACATAGACCAGAGTCTCTTCTGTACCGTTGGCTGTATAGGTTATGCTTCCTTCCACTGCATTTGAAAAATTGTCACGGTTTTCATTCAATGTCTTTTCGTCGATAACATTTCCTAAAGCCGTAAAAAGATTGTGCCTTGAAACATAGGGTCCAAGTTCGGTACCCGAAATGTTTTCTCCGTTTTTGCTGTAAAGTCCGAAATATGTTCTGCCTTCATCTTCAAAAGCGAGCAGGTTTACTATCTCTCCGACGTCTATCTGAACAAAGCTTGCTCTGTATCGCTTGCCGGCAATGCTAAGATCCGGTGTGGGAGCGGCCAGGCACAGCTGTTTTGCAGAGCCGTATATTGAAACCGTGCTGACGCTCTTTTCATCTATTTTTTCATCTGAAAGGAAAACATGACGGCTGCCGCCTGTGTAGGTTGTATATTGTGTATGAACGATCTTGTCGTCATCTACAAGAGCAAATCTGTCAAGTGACAGCAATGATTTTATGTTTCCCAGAGTGGCGCGAAGTGCATCCGTCAACAGCGTCAGAACTTGAAAAAGTCATTACCTTGACCCCTGAATCCACCATTTCATCAAGGATCGGAGAGATGATCACATCATCGGCAACATCGACACCGATAACATCAAAATTCCTGTCTTTAGCTTCAAGCAGTCTCTTCTTCTGATCCTCGGCAGAGGCTGTTTCCGGTGCCATGTACTCATATGTGATAGTTATACCTCTTTCAAGATACTGTCTCTGGGCATCTTCCATGCCAAGGGCTACCGCATCCCACCAGGGATGGATCGTCTTATATGTAAAATAGAAATTATAATGATCCTTTTTAGGCTTATAGTCATCCAACTCATGATCAAAGTCCACGGCGCTTCTTACCGGATTATCCGATTCGGAACTTACCTGGGCCGTATCTTCGCTCTCTGCTACAGGCGCATTCACGTCAGAATCGATATCGGACGCATCAAATGAGCATGACGACAAAAAGATCGTCGATAAAAGCATGATCGATAATATGCGATTGATTTTGAGACGATTTCTCATAACATATGCCTCCGATCTTTAAATTGTTTTCGGAAAATCACTTGCAGGGACAGGCTTCGAATAATAATATCCCTGAAGAAGATCACATCCGATGCTCTTCATGGTGTTTATCATTTTTTCATCCTCAATCCCTTCAGCAGTAATGGAAAATCCCATATTTTTAAAGGCCAGTATCATGTTCGGAAGAATGTCATCGGGTTCCCCGCAATAGTCCCAGACAATGCTCATATCAAGCTTAACGTTGATAAAAGGACATTTCTTAAGCCTTGATAAGTTGGAATACCCGGTGCCGTAATCATCAAGTACGAATAAAAATCCCTTCTCGCCCATGGCCTTTATCTGCTTTTGCAGGAACCGGTCATCGATCATGGATTCCTCAGTGATCTCAAGATGCACTGAGTTTGGATCTATACCGTATTTATTTATAATTGATAAAAATCGCTCATCCAGATCGGTACATAAGAACTGCAATGGTGATAAGTTGACATTGATCCATTCTATCCCCATTTTTTCAATAGGATTTTCTTTTATAAATTTGCAGGTTCTGTCAAAAACAAGCTCACCAAGCCTGTTGATTCGTCCGCTGTTCTCGGCCACCGGGATGAAGAGTCCGGGAGGAATTATGTTTCCTTCGGTATCCCTTATCCTTGATAGGGCCTCAGCTCCTATGATCCTTTCCGTTTTTGCATCGACGATAGGCTGAAGATAAAGTTCAAAACCATCATTTCCAAGGGCATTTTCGATGCATTGTCTTACACCTCTCTCGGTTTCGGTACGTTTAATATCCTCTTCCGTAACAGTGAGAGGCTCTTCTGTCTCTGCACGTCCGATAGATTCAAGTGCCTTTAACATGGCGCTTAGAAGGATCTCCGAAGAATAATTCCCAGTAATATTGTCAAATGTAGCATAGCCGGCTGAAAGATACAGTTCAGTCGAGTGGGATTTCCAGGGATGATCGAACCTTTCCGTAATTGTTTTTGCTTCTTCCCGGAAATTTCTTTCCGGTTGATCAAGAACGATAAATCTCCCCTTTCTGCAATAAAACAGAATTCCTTTAGGGAAAATCCGTTTCAGATATTTCGCTATCAAGACAAGCCCCTCTTCCATCTGCGACGATTCGTAGAGATCCCGCATTTCATGATAGTTGCGGATAACAACTCCAAAAGGCGTAAGCTTAAGCCTGCCTGTGTTTTCCTCAAGATAATTACTTAAGGCCGGCCTGTTAAATGCAGCTCCCCTAAGGTCAAGGTGGAAATCAGGATTGCCAAACGCAAGGAATACGATTAGGATTGCGATCAGGATAAGAGTATCCATGATCAGATATTTAGGCAGGGTAAGTCTTAAGATCAGAGCCGCAAATATGAGCAGATTATAGATGAGGATCCCGTATCTCTCACGTCTTCTTCCAAGTGTCCGGCCAAACATAACCACAGCAATAAAAGCCAATAACACATAGAAGAATCCGCACACATACAGGAAATTATATAAATTTCCGGAATGATATCCTGTTTCGTTTATGTAAAATATTACGTAAGGAAAATCAGCCGAACCTATGAATATTGAAATGACAGAAATAAACACTCCGGCAAATAAGGGCAGTCTTATAAGTTTTTTAAAAAGTTTTCCTTCCTGCAGAGAATCCCTCAATACGCTGATCGAAAACAGATACATAATATACGCCCGATCGAAAAAGGCGACAAAATAAAGCATATTGAGTACTTTTATATAGATAATACTGTATGCGGCATAGTCATTATCCACCATTGTGGCCAATATATCGAGGATTATGATCAGTGCCTCTATGACGATCATATGTACAAAGACAATACTTCTTCTGACCGGCAGTCTGGGTCTCGAAAAGTAAAATACCAGGATTATCGCCAATATGGATAAGGTCGGAATTTCAAAACTATAGTTCCACATAATCGGCCCTCATATAATGCTCACTGTTTTCCTGCTATAGAAGCTGTGTTATCCCATTATACCATTTATATATCTTATTAACCATCGAGTACTTAGTTATCCTTTCTACGAATGGCTCCTGATTCTGTCCTCCATTACAGAGAAGTATTTTCGAGGTCCAATTGTGGGTATAAATTTTGAAAAAAAATATTTATCTTTCAAAACTTTACATTTAGACTTTACTATTATAAAATTAAAGCGTGTTAGTTTCGAGGAGGTGATGCAAAATGTCAAAACTTCGAGAACAAAGAATTGAAATGCTAAAAGAAATGGCCGAAAAGACAGGTGGAATGATCACCACATCCCAGATAGAAAAAGCAGGTATCAGCCGTGTACTGATACCCACCTTTATTGATGAAGGCGTTCTTGTAAAAGAAGCTCGTGGAATATATTATTATGCAGATGAGTTCCCGGATGATCTCCAGATCATACAGGCTAATAACCAAAGAGTAGTTTATTCCTATGGCACTGCCCTTTACCTTTGGGATATGTCCGAACGTACTCCCCACGTATGGGATGTCTCCGTGCCGCAGGGATTTAATGCAACCCGTTTAAAAAAGGACAATAAGAATATCAGATTACATTATATAAATGCCGATAAATGGTGTGTTGGCATTACAGAGACCTTAACCCCGGACGGCAACAAAGTTCGTCTGTATGATAAGGAAAGATGTATAATTGACCTGATCAAGAAAAAAGACAAGATAGATAAGCAGTTATATCTGCAGGCTCTGCACGAATACTTTAATGACCGAACCAACGACCATGCGCAGCTTATCAGATATGCTAAGATCTTCCATATAGAAAGACCTGTCCGAGATTACATGGATATACTGACAGGCTGAAGGAGCACCGCAGATGAAAACACCGGAGCAGCTAAAAGGCGCAATCCGCAATATAGCCAAAGAGAAAGACCTTCATGCTCAGGAAGTATTACAGATTTTTATGTTCGAGCGTATTCTGGAGAGATTATCCCTCTCTCCATATAAAAAGAACTTTGTCCTGAAGGGCGGTCTGTTGATCTCTTCCATGATCGGCATTTCTGAAAGAACCACCATGGACATGGATACAACCGTCCGTGGAATAGATATGGACGAAGAAAACATTGAAAAAATCGTAAAAGAGATCTTCGACATTGATACCGGAGACGGAATCATCTTCCGTTTTGAGAAGATCGAGCCTATCCGTGAAGATGATGATTATAACAATTTCCGAGTTCACTTTGTTGCAGAGTACGGCAAGATAAAGAACAAAATGAAGATTGACATCACCACCGGGGATGAGATCACACCTGCAGCTATCGAGTATTCTTTTCATACCATGTTCGATGAGAAAGACATTGATGTATATGCCTATACTTTGGAAACGATCCTTGCTGAAAAATATGAAACAGTTATCCGCAGAGGCATCGGGAATACCAGATCAAGGGACTTCTATGATTTATATGTCCTCTTCCACCTTTACAGGGACTCCATCAATCCGGCACATTTTAAATTAGCTGTAGAGCATACTGCCAAGAAAAGAGACTCCTTTGATCTTTTGAAAAAATATGAGTCCATCTGCGCTGATGTAAAAGCAGAAGAATCTCTGGCAAATGACTGGAGCAATTACATCGCTGATGAGACATATGCAGCCAGACTCTCATTTGATGAAGTGGTTGATAATGCTGTTGTAGTCGGAAAATATCTTGAGAACATTCCGGAAAATAATTGACGTCATGCTCCTGCTCTGCTAACATGACCTCAGTTCAAATTTTTATAAGACACCTAAACTGCTGCTATTACCGGTGCACCCGTACGCCCGTACTGTGGCAGTTTTTTATTTTCCGTTTATTCCCCCACAGTACAAAAGCATAAGAGCAATCGCCGAATACGGCGTTATTGGTTCAAAGCCGCCTGCCCTATGGCAGTCTGAACCCGCAAATCGTAACCGATTTGCAAGAAGAATACAGAAGCATACCTACCATGATTTCACGTCACAGCATCCCCTTAATGATATGATGTGCTATGTTGTCTCCTTCCCGGTGATCACTGGCGCTTTTTGCTATTGATGTATAATATCGGTCGTCTCCATAATACTTGACCTTATAATGTATACCGTCTTCGGTAATCTCCATCCCCATGGCTTCCAACTCTTTTCTCATCGCGCTGCTCATGGTCTTATATCCTTTGAACAGTTCTTTTATCCGCTTGACACGCTCAGCCGAGAAGCCTTTATAACCATTTGAATTCAAAATATCATCAAGTATATCGGCGCGTCTTGAATCAGCCGGCATATTCCTTCTGGCTTCCAGCAGGACGCTCAGTATGATATCCTTTATCTCTCCGTCATACAGATCCTTCTCATCACCCATGTATAAAAGCGGCATGGACGTAAGCCCGTTCATCTTCGCACGTAATCCGTTATTTTCTGCCTGCAGCGCCTCAACCTGGTTCCTATACTGATCCACTTGTGCTTCCAGCGACTTGATTTCCTTATCTACAGAAGCCAACAGATCATTAGCCAGGTTCTGCGCCTCTTCCCCGCGCTCAATAGCTTTGCGGCTTTCTTCCTCCATACGCAATCGTTCATCGCGCGATTGCTTTATCCTTTCCTGCAACACAGCCTGGCGTACGCCGTTCCAGGTATACAGCTCATAGACCTTTTGGATCTTTGCATAAGAGATCACATGGTTCACTACTTTCTCAAGCAGCAGATCCGGCCGTTTTTCAAAACGCTCACATTTAAATCCCTTATGCCTCTTCGAAGATGACAGATAATAAATCCCTATTGCCCCGTCTGTTTCTGTCTTCCGGAAACATTTTTCACGAAACACCCGATCACATCCGCAGGAATCAGCCAGCAGAATATGCGCCGCGCCCTTCAGACGACTTGCAAGCCAAGTGACATCCACAGCCGGTTCTCCGGTTCCCTTTCTTGATACATAAACGATCGGCAAATGATACTCTTTCTGCCCGCGGAATATCCCTCTTAGCCACTCTGTATCTCTTTCTCCAACGGTTATCGGAACCCGCAACGTATCCAGACCGGCATCATCTCTTATGTATCCTCGTTCTATCAACATCGTTATTATGTGCGGCGTCGAGAAACTTGAATCCGTGATAAAAGCATCATCTGAATAACTGCGGTCCAGCCGGATGCATATCTTATTTTCCTTAAAGTTTACAACATAATCCGAATCCCATATCCTGCCATCAGAGGATATCTTCTCATAACGCACCGCCAGAATACCCTCCTCCGGATACTCCATGATCTCTATCCACAGATCATCTCTACCGTAGCGGATATTTCGTTCACCATTCCATTTTATATCCGGTATTATATTCTCCGGGTGGTTACTGCTTTTGTTCCAGTCAAGCACCAGGTTGATAAAATTTTCAGGAGTAAGTTTATCCGTTACAGATAGTATCGTAGAAAAAAGTAACATCTGTGATCACCTCTCTCAAAACTAGACAACATGTAGCCATCGCATCTTTAACTGTTCAAGGTATGATTCTCTCTTAATCTCCATAATATCACTCCTTGTTTTAGTGTATCCCTTAAATTGCGACTTATGTGTTTTAATGTTAGCTTTTTTATTGGTTAGGGGGCGAGATTTGCAATAACTCAAATTCTTACCCCCCTATTATAGACTTTTGCCCCTTAAAATAGTATTATTAAATGGAATTTATGCAATCGGAGGCTAAATACCTATGGAATATGAAATCAAGAAAGATTTATATAAGCGTGAAAAATATCTTAATAAGATCCGTGGCTTCTATCACGAAACAGAGATTATCAAAGTTTTAACCGGCGTCAGACGATGCGGAAAATCTTCTATCATGAACCTTATTGCCGGAGAACTGACCGAAAACGGTGTTAAGGCCGAGAATATTCTCTATTTTAACCTTGATAAAAAACCTTATGACACTGTAAGTACAACAGATGCCCTGGACAAACTGATCGCCGATAACAGCACCACAAAAGGTATCAAGTATCTTTTTATAGATGAGATTCAGAATGTTAAGGGATTTGAGCGGGTTATCAACTCCTGGAGAGAAGAGGGGGACTTCTCCATATTCATTACAGGGTCTAACTCTTATCTTCTTTCCGGTGAACTGGTCACAAAACTCACTGGGCGTTACATTGAATTCAATATCCTGCCGCTTACCTTTGATGAGTATCTCGAGATCAAAAAGTTCTTCGGAAAGCAGCTTTCCCCCGACGATATGACTGAATTACGCAACTATATCCTTGAGGGAGGGTTCCCGTATGTGGCAAAGCTGAATTCGATGAATGATAAGCGGCTTTACGTTCAAAACCTGATAAACGAGATCTATGAAAAAGATATCAGAAAGCGTATCCAGATCAGAAACCGGGCTACTTTCGAAGCCATAATGAAATACGTTATCAACAATTTCGGATCCACCACGAGCATTCAGAACATCACAGATGATATCATAAAGAAGGGCATAAAAATTAAACGTGAGACGGTGAACCGCTATATTAATGCACTTATAAGTGCAAAAATTCTTATACCATGTGACAGATTTGATATGAAGTCAAGAAAATCCATCATGGGTGAGAAAAAGTACTATCTGTCGGACTTATCGTTCTATTATGCATTGAACACCGACAATCGCATCAACTTCGGTCCGGTGCTTGAAAACATTGTATACACCTATGCTGCCGGCATGGACTATATGATAAGCGTCGGAAAGATTGGCAAGCTGGAATGTGACTTCATTCTAAGAGATAATGAAATGAACTATTCCTATGTTCAAGTCGCCTATACGATTCTAGAAAGCAAAGATACCGAGGACAGAGAATACAGATCGTTGGAACAGGTTACATGGGATAATTATCCCAAATATCTTCTTACCACCGACAGTCTTCTTCAGAAAAGGAACGGGATCATCCATGCGAATCTCATTAACTTCATAAAGGATGGTCAACGCTTTTAGGGGGGCAGAAATTGCAAAAAGCACAAAACTTACCCCCTAAAATACTTTGCACCGGTACCGGGTATACCGCATTGGTGTTCCACCAGCTTCTTCAGCCCCATCTCCTGTTCGGGAAGTATCATTATAAAGAGCACTGTCATAGTCCTGAAGCTCCCCGGCTCCATTTTGACCGGATATTCGACGCTCCCGCGCACGCAAAATGAATCCGCTTTTATCATATATAAGCGAATGCGATAATGGCGTATCCGGCTCACGACTCGGTACTCCCTGTGTTATACAAAGCATTGCTATTCAGTTGTCAAAGTACAGGCCCGGCACCTCGCCGGATTTGGATAAAGCATAGTGGGCTTTGTCCGCCCTAAAAACACATAAGCGCACCCGGTACTTCTCATTCCAAAGCTCCAGCGAAGCACAGGCCGTCGCATCCGGTCTCTGGGCATAGATCAGCATCTGTTCTCTGAACGGGTACTTATACATATGTCCCGCTGTATGCAGAAACTTCTTCCGCTCCCGCTCATCCGACACGATGGTCTTGGCCGTAAACTCCGCCAGTCCCTTGATCTCATGGTATCTTCTTGCCATTTGTGTCACAATTTAAGAATTTTTACTGATTTGTGGCACTATGTCATCATCAAATCTCTCTTTCCAAGCAGAAAATCAACTATGTTGATATGAGAAATGCCATCCCGCGAGAAATCTAATCTATCCATGGACAGTACATATTTGGGTGACGAATCACTGATAGGCTTAAATGCGCCAAATTCCCTGTCTATAGTCTGTTGTCCGCTCAAATAGTACGCAACCTGAACAAAACACTTCTTTTTCCCGTCAATAACGACAAAATCTATTTCTCCCTTGTAGGTCTTGCCTACAAATACTTCATAATCTCTTGAAACAAGCTCGTTATAGATTATATTCTCCAGGAAAAAGGTGTCTTCAATATTAACAAGGTTGGTATTTATCATTCTAAAGCCGGTATCTACTGCATATTGCTTTTCTACATATGTCATTGCCTGTTTTCGAACGATATTAAATCGCTTAACACGGTCTATCAGGCAGGCCTTCTCCATTTTGTCCAGATACCTGTATATAGTTTTCTTATCAACCTGCTCCTCGTTAAGATTCTCAAAGTAGCTGCCTATATTTTTAACTGAAAACTCCTTGCCTGCATTAGCCATAATATAACCAGCAATCTTTTCAAAGTTCTGTCTGTTGATCTTTGACCTCTCGGTAATAATGTCTTTGTCCAGAATTCCCTGATAGGTTTGATCAATATATTTCTTGATATCGCCTTCACGTTTGAATGTAAATCGTAATGGCATACCACCCCAGTTAATATAGTCAATGAACAATTCATCTGCTGATTGATCCTTGCCCAGCTGCTTGCAATACTCATAGCTCTCAGAAAAGGAAAAGGGCATGATTCTAAACTCAATACACCGTCCAACCAAAAGAGTAGCCATTTTCCCAGATAAAAGCTTTGAGTTACTTCCAGTAATGAATATAGAACTGTTAGTCGTTGCTCTTAGTGACGAAAGTACCTTCTCAAAGCTCCTTACATGCTGTATTTCGTCCAAAAAGATCAGGTATTTCCTTTCATCTTTCATACGACCGGTTATATACTTATTCAGCCGCTGTGCATTCTGGATTTTTTCAAACTGTAAATCCTCAAAATTGATTTTTATGATGTGGTCATCATCATAACCTTCAGTTCTAAGTTCTTCTTCAATCTGTTCGAGCAATACGGATTTGCCGCAACGTCTTACGCCTGTAAGAACCTTTATAAGATCTGCGTCATAAAACGGACGTATTTTTTCAAGATATCTTTCTCTCTTTATATACATATCCGATGCTCCTCCCATGTGGTTTATGCCAAAATTATGCCACAAATCCAAAAAAACTCAAGATTTGTGGCACATATTTACATTCAGGCTTCTTTTCACCTCTTTCAGCCTTTCCGGGCTTATCGACCTGTTCAGCTTCCTTGGCATCCTTCTGAGCCTCGGCTCTCTGCTGCTGGCGCTCCTCCATCTTGTCGGCAAGCACCAGTTCCTTCTCCTGTGAGTCATACATATACACATGATCGGAAAGCCTCTCCTCCGGAGCTACCTGTCCGGCATTTACGTCCTGCACCATTGCTTCAAGCGTTTGTCTGTCCATATCCTCATTAAGAGGAAGGAATAAGCCATGTTATATATCTGAGCGCCTTCATAGTAAGTAACAAACCGGCATTTCCGTTCTGACTTGATATATTTATCAAGATCCGGTGCCCTGCTTCGATTATTCTTTTTTACCATATTCACACATTCCTTTCAGTGACATACTTCATAGCCCCGTAGCATGAAGAAGATCCATAAACGCAAAAAAACACTTGGGTTCGGCCTGTCAAGCCTACTAGCAAGTGCTTTATCTTACGTCCCTGATTCTCAGGATTATTTACTTTTCATCTGTTTGCCACGATTTTGTATCAAGACCCACCAGGTTCGATGTCGATATGTTTAAGTGTTCCGCATTGTAGTATAACTATAAATCGCTAAAAATCGATTTTTGTGCGTATATGTTAGATACTCTTCAGTGTCGGGACGACGTTTTTTGAACTCTCCATTGAAGTCCATAGGGGCGTTCCCGAAGCCATTGACCATATTTCGCTAAATCCATAGAGAACCTTTATTATCCATAGGATTTATCTGTGCGAAGGTCAATTCTGAGTCAAGTGAACTAAAGCGATGATCTTCGATGTCTGTCTCGGGAGCCTTTCATCCCGGTCCATATGTGTCCAACTGAGTCCTAATCGGTACGTTTGACACAACGTTTCTAAAACAGTACATCTTGTAATTCATTTTTTAAAAAATCTTACCATTAAGATTGGCCATGATCTCCTGCTTCTTCTCGGGAGTCGCATCCGCGTAAATATCCATCGTGGTCGTGATATCCGAGTGCCCCATGATCGACTGGATCACCTTGAGGTTCGTCTCGTTCTCACAGAACCTTGTACAGAAGGTATGCCTGAGATGATGTGCAGAAAGCTGAGGAATCAGGATTGGCTCTCTTCCTTCAGCCTTTGCCTTCTTTTCCTCTTCCTCATTGTGAATCCTTACGATCCTATGAAGCGCATTGTTCACTGCGGATCTGCTCATAAGCTTCTGATCGGTAGTGGTAAAGATAAACCCGGAATAACCGTCGATCTCTTCCTCGCAAAAACCGATAGCCGACTGAAGCTCGAATTCCGTGATGAAAGCTTCGTACACCTCATCGATCATAGGAATCATCCTGACACCAGCTCTGGTCTTTGTGGTCTGAATCTTACGCACCTGCTTTTTAATGTCTCGGTCCTGATAATCCACAAGATTGTGGTTTACGCTGATGAGTCTCTTATCAAGGTCAATGTCTTCCCACCGAAGCCCCAGGCATTCTCCGATACGCATCCCGGTTCCTAAAAGGACTGTGATCACCGGAACCCATCCTTTGAACTGATGACTGTCTTTCATAAACTCTACCAGTTCTCTCTGTTCCGGCACCGTCAATCCACGTCTCCTCGTCTTTACCCAAAGATCACTCTTTTTGATCTCTGCCATGACTCCCTCTGCATGATTTGATCTGATAATCTCATCACGGACAGCCATCTTGAAGGTTGAGTGAAGTACGGTATTGACGCCATCAAGTGTACGCGGCTTGATACCTCTTTCCTTCATCAGGTCATAATAGAACTTCTTTACATCCGAGTAGCGGATCTTGCCAATCTTCTCTTGTCCAAATCCTTCCCTAACAAAATGATCATAATTGAATTGATAGTTGGATTTGGTAGTGGGCTTTAAGTCATACTTCCGGCTGATGTAACGGTCAAACACATCGTTCACCGTCATGGTCTTTGCTGCATTCGGATCGATACCAGAATCAAGATCCATCCGGATCTGTTTCTCCAGTTCTCTTAACTCTACCAGGGAAGTCGCATAAACAACATGGCGTTTCTTCCATCTATCGGTATAAGCGTAAGAGTATCTTCCGTCCTTGCGCTGGCATTCACCAGTCCTGAGCATGTAGCCCTTTTTGTCTTTTCTTGTTTTGTTCGCCATCCTTTCACCTCGCTTTACGCGAGGAACAACGAAACTACTTGTCCCTTTTGATCAGCTCTTCGACAGCTTTTCTCAGGGTATCTGCTTTGGATAGACCATGCTTTTTGGCGTATGCCTCGAATCGTACCAGCTCCTCATTGGAGAGTCTCATGCTTACCTTATTAGCTTTGGGATCTTCCATCTTCGGCCTTCCGGCACCTTCTCTTCTGGGCATTTCGCACCTCGCTTTCGTCTTTATTCCCATTATAATATATGGGTTCCAAAATTCAAGTATTTTTTCATTGTCCCTCGACACATTCTTGTCCATATGCGTTACATCCTGCTTGCAATTACTCCGTATCACAGAAATGCTCCAGAGCCTCCTGGCTGTCATGCATTTCTGTTTGCAATGCAGCTTTATCCGGACGCACAAGACACATAACGAGCAATACTATAGAAATAACAATCGGCAAAAGCGTAATGAGTGCAAGTTTCCAGTCCATAACAAACAGATATATGATCGTAAAAACCGGTGTAGCGATCGCTGCCGCAATATCGCACAGATGATGTGCAATAAATATCTCAACCTGCTCCGTGTCATCCGAAAGGATCTTCTTTATCCCTCCTTGGGTTTTATTTGTGAAATAACCGGATGGCAATCGCCCAAGCTTTTCCATGAGCTGTAAACGAAGTTCATATATGATATCGTAAGCCGCCGTATGTGCAAGAGCTGACGAACTGAATGCACAAATCCCGTAGACAAAAGCTGCTCCTATAGTTATAAGCGTAAATGTCAGGATTCTGCCTTTATCAATACTTCCTACATCTTTGTACGAGACTATAAGCGTCACGATAATCCCGTATATCGTAAAATAAGGCACAAGCCTGGCAGCTGATGACAGCACTGATAAAGTGCATGCCGGTAGAAGCTTATTTCTTTTCCTTCCTGCCAGTTCAAGCAGCCGTGGAAAACCGGTTTTTTCTTTCTTCTTTCCCATATCCTCCCTCCGAGGTTAGCAATGCCTAACTCAATCTCAAAAAATAATGCCACAAGGTTTATGTCACACTTGCGACATTTCATTTCGTATGTTATATTGCAATTGTGCTTTTGTCAATGGATTTAAGAAAGTGCTACAAATACGCAAAAGTGTGACATTTTGAAAGGATGTTTTATGGATAATAATAATAATCTGGGAAAAGCGCAAACCGCCTTTACCGAAGCTCTGCTGAACAATTTAAAAACCAAATCGTTTGATCAGATATCCGTTTCTGAATTGTCAGAAGCCGCTCAGTACGATCGACGTACTTTCTACAGATACTTTCAGTCCAAAAGCGATATTCTGTATTTATATTGCGCCTCTTTACTTGCAGAAATGGCTGAAGACATGAAAAAAGAACCCTTAACACCTCAATCAGGGTTCCTTTCATACTTCGAATTTTGGGATAAACATCGTGATTTCCTGTTATTGCTTGAAAAACAACATCTTTTGTATTTTCTCGGTGAAAAGCAGGATCAGCTTCTGTACGAACACGTAGGAACCGTGGTTCATAATGACCTTCCAAAAGATCTCTCCCAAGTGTCCGAGTTTTCACTATATGCATACTACTTTACTCTCGGAGGTCTCTGGCAGACTCTGGTTCTTTGGATCCGGACAGGGATGAAGCAGACTCCCAAACAGCTGACTGACTATATTCTCCTGAGCTTTACAGAGATGCAGAAACTGATTTAAGGGTGAATATTACCCTTTTTCCGATCAGTTTTGAGTTTTTCATTTCTGCGTCCTCCTAAAACGTTATTTGTTTTGTAATGAAACCATATTTGCATATGTTCCGTTCTCATTCATGAGCGATGCGTAATCTCCTCACTCTATCATTCATATTACCACCGCCAACCATCCTGCAAGCTGCATAATCCCTGCCTGAATTGCGGCCAATAACGGAAATCCTATCAGGGTGCCGGCCCATTTTACTGCCAGTGTCTTTCCATGAATATACGGCACGAACTCCTCTGTTCCCGGAATAATCCACGCCCTGGTGCATCCTACCCACCACCAGTCGATGAATATGCGGTCAAACAGCCCCGAAATCAAATAGATTATAGTCAGCTGAACAAATCCATCCATAAAACCATCCACGCCTTTATAGAAATATACAACTGTCGGAACAACAATGAGCAACGGAATGAACAACGCCAGCGCCGTAATGACATTGATCTTCTTTATCCTATCTTTTGTAGTCAGCCCAAGCTCTATAACCCTGTCCTTTACTTCCTGTTCATAAAAAACAATAAGACCAACCGGTCCGTCTTTTGCTATGCCCACAACACAGACAAGCAATAGCCAAAAGCTCATTACCAATCCTTCAAAAACAACGGTCATTTTCGTCCTCCGCTCATCCAGATTTTGATAGCATTTCGTATTTCCCTGTCGATATCTTTTCTGGTCTGCTCGCATTCCTTTGGATGTTCCTTTGCAGACCTAAACATCAAACTCACAAATAACCTTAATCCGACAGGGAGTGCTATACGAAGCATAGATTCGGGAAGCACAAAATGTGTCCCGTATTCATATGTAATCGCTTTATATTTACAATTGTGTGCTTTTTCTTCAAGACGCTTTTTCATTCGACGTACATATTTACCGGCATCCCAAAGAGTATCGTCATCCGCCCCTATAAGAAGCAGATAACCACATATGTTTTCTATCTTTATCATTTCAGCTTCTGGGTGTTCCCTGCCATTCTCGGAATCATCAAAGGTTTTTCTTGAACACAGGTAATTCCCGCTTCCTTTTGTTTCTTCCATAATGACATTCCAATACTTCGGATGCTCATATACAAAAGGCATATAAGGCAACGGCTTTCCGTCTTTGGATAACGTGGAAGCCCCCGGCACCGGCCATTCCTTGCATCCGTCTTTCTTGCCCTGCTCGAACCCCTGCCAGATGAAATCGCTCGCGGTCAGTCCTACAGTCAACGTTATATCCGGTATAAATGATGCCGCAGCAAGAGAATACATTCCGGCTGTTGACATGCCCATAATTCCAAAGTGTGAATTGCCACGGCTTTTGCACTTCTCTATCGTCTTCTCAACTCTTTCGATGGGGCAATTAACATGGCTGTAGTCCTTCTTCCCCGGAGACATACACATCACGTTTACACCCTGCTTGTGAAGCCACTTGGCCCCGCATTTTGCCATATAATCATTGGGATCGTCTCCAAACAATCCAATCATCACATGATCCGATTGTTTCGGGCACTCATAATAGGTTCCATAAAATCCGTCATTTTCAACTGTAAAGCAAATCTTTTTCATCCGTTGCTATTCTCCTACTTCATTGGGAAAGTGTACATATCCATGCTGCCAGTGCTGAAGCTACAGGGAATATAACAAGCAGCTTTAACAGCTGGCTCTTAATGTTATATCCATACTTTCGGCCCGAATATACGCTATCCACTTCCGGAAAATAGAACTGAAAAAACTTGAATTTCATAAGCAGAAAGTAGTCAAAACAGACCATGTCGTATATTTTGTACACGGTAAAGATCACTACAAACCTCAAAAAGAACTGAAGAAATGTGAATCCGTTTCGAAATCCGTCCCAGATAGATATAACACCCACGCCAATGATCAGGAGAATACTGAATATCATTAAAGTCCACCCTATTATTCTCGCGCCGTAAAATAATTCTTTTTCCCTGGGTCTTATGACTTCCTGTGCTTCCTTAGGTGCCGATGAGAAGAACTTCTTATCCTGTATAAATGCCACGGCTGAAAACATCATCAGCGTTATCGCCACGCAAAACACGATTGTAAGAAATATTGTCAGCAGCATACTCTCACCTCTCCTTTGCCTTTTTCATCATGAGCAGCAACCCTCCGAACACCCAGATATTTCCAATGCTTATCCAGCCCGCGGTAAGTGCATTAAAAAGCGCATGATTACCGGCAAGTTTTAACAGCATTGTCGCTGTCATCCCAACAGGCAGTGAAAATATCCAGCACCACTTCGGGTAAGGCGAATATTCATTTATAAAAGCCATGATCTGTGCAGCACTCTGAATGATAAAGAATATCAGAAAAGCTATGATACCCGGAAGCAGAAAAAACTGTCCAAATTTGATTGTCTGACTGACTGCTGTTTCCGGGCTCAATTTCATCATCTGCCTGTAGTAATAAACAACCACAAGACACGGAACATGTACTCCGCAGCCACCGAAAGCAATATACCCCAGTATTCCGCTTCGGAGCATATGCGCATATTTTTCCGAATACGGAGCAATCAATCTGTATATCCCGAAATAGCACAATCCTTCAAGGGGAATCCCAACGAAGCCAAGCATAGCTGACCAGAATATCCTGTCATCCGATATTGTGGCATATGTAGAAATCTTTTTTGCGATTCCGGTTAAAGTCTCATCTGATACTCCCCAGCCAAGAAGCATATCTCCCACAAGCACCATTATTCCGGCACATAATCCGATTAAAAACAACTTACGGACCCTATACCAATCCAGAGTTTTTCCTATTCCAATGTCGTTATAGGTGTTCATTCTCGCTCCATCTGCATATATTAAAAAATCATGGCAACAATTCCCGCAACAATTGCTGCACCAATGACCCATATCAGAGTCAGGAATAATCTCTTTTTAAGCATTTGCCTTATAGTCTGAACATAAGGCATGTCTTCGCACCCGGGGAGAACCCAGAATTTACTGCATCTGACCCATACTTCATCGATTACGATGCCGTCATACCAGTTCATCACTTCAAGGAACAACAAGGCGTACAAATATGCTGTCTTGAAATCAGATATGTGATTCCACAATCCTATGATCAACACAAGGGTTACCAGCATGACGATATAAAACTCCGTCATGAAAATCTTTCTTTTTCTGTTTATGGTCTCTCTTGTTGTCAGACCTATTTCTATCGCTCTGTCCTGTACAGCTTTGGGATAGAAATACAGTCCGTCTATCGCTCCTCCGCGAACAGAAAACCTGACCATCAAAGTGAATACCAGGCAGTATATGAGCAATTGCAGAATTACCATTTATTTCTCCTGTTTAGCGTTTCTTTTTATACCCACAATCACAGTATGGTCCGCCGGATGCAAGCGTGTATTCTCTTACAAAATTTGAAGTTCCGCCAAGCTCGCTCATGGTATAGTCCAGATGACACATGGCCGGGACAAGATCGAACAGTCCATGTTCCTTCATAAGAGTACAGATGCCGCACTTATAAAACCTTGCCTCGTATCCGCTCCCATCCTCGTATGGCAGATACTCCATGTTCCAGGAATATGGATTACGCTCTGCAGCCTTTAATTCAGCGGTCATCTTCATTTTGGCGATATCCTTATCTGTGAACTTGTTCTTTCCTCCCATACGGCAAAAAGCCTTTGTCGCAAAGTTTGTCATGGCATGCTCATAGAACGCGGTTGCTTCTTCGACTGTAGGCCTTCTATCCATGCAAAGAAGTACGGATATCAGGATTGCGCAGTTAACGATATTTGTCTTGAAGATGTCACCCTTTTCAAATTCAGGGAGTTTACCGATGATCTTTATGTATTTTGGCTTTGCGTTTGCCATGATCCTTTTTGCTTTTTCCGGGCTTTGCTTAAGATCACGCACAAGCGCCCTTTGAAAAGATCTTCTGTATATGAGCCACATGCCGGCAGGCATTCCGTTATACTTCATCTCTCCGAATCCTCCAGGAACTCTTTTAATCTTTCAGCGTAGATTCTCGTATGCTCATGAAGCATCTGTCCGTGTCCCATTCCTTTAAATACCCTCTTTTTCATCCGGGGGAGATACTTCTTCAAGAGCCTTGCACTCTTAACGGGATAGGGTTCGTTTTCTCCGTGCCAGAACACGACCGGATTATGATAATTCCTGATTCCGTCCTTTATTGTATATGTGTAACAGGAAAGAGCGGCGTTGCCGACAGACTTAAGCGATACTCCTTTATAAAGCGTATCTACTATGCCGCTGTTGCCTTTTCCCATGATACTTTCCACAAGCGGCTTCGGTACATGGATATTCTTTTTGATACTCCATATCGAGCTTTGAAACAGCCACTTAAAAGGATAGGTCATAATGCCCATTTTTATCACAAATGCCGCATCCAGGACTGTTCTGTCCACCTCAATTTTCCCTCTGCTGATCAGTTCTGTTGCAATGGTTCCGCCAAGAGAAAAACCGAGCAAGCCATAGAGTCTGCCGTCAAGATTATCCTTTACATATTTCTCAATCTTCTGCGCAGCGTCGCTTACCGATATAAAGTCTCCCGCTTCGCTTCTTGAATGACCATCCAATTCACAAACGATCACATAGTAATCTTTCAAATAGGGCAACAGCGGATCAAACAGATCCGAAGTATTTGCCATGCCATGGATTAGCATAAGCGATCTTTTTTCTTTATCTCCATGCGTCAGAAATCTCATGATACCGCTATTCTCTCCTTATCCTTTGTAAGATATGCTCCATGCTTATTTGCTGCAGAGTTTTTTGATCCTCCCGGCGAGTTTTTCGGGATGAAACGGAGCAAGCCCACCGTGCCCGACATTCCTAAATCGCACGAAATGCGTATTCGGAAACGCTTTTTTAATGTAAGCGATATCCCATTTCCTGTCCTTTTCCTCAGCGTCAGCAACCCAGTATTCTATAAACTGACAATCTGTCACAACGTGCTTGGGCATAGCGTAGTTGTTCGCCGAATCAAAGGTACGCCAGATTGTTTTATAGCTTATCATTTTTAAAACCTTAGCCTCGTACCTGATATCTTCCTCTGACAGTTCATCCGTAGAAAAAGCCTTTTCAAGAAGTTTTATCCCACCGATTTTCCCCAGGGAGATCATAATAAAATCCCTGAGTGCAATAAACCTTGTTATAAGCCACGGAAGCTGATATGGAGTGATGCCTCCGTCCATAACGGCATGCTCAAAACGGATAACATTGTTTGACAAAAGCTTAGCTACTACTGCTCCGCCCATGGAGCAACCGTACACACATTCAACTTCCGTCATTTCTTTATCTTTAAGCCACTTTTCAATCTCTGTGGCAATGCTCTCTATACTTGTAAAGTCATCCTTACGGTCCAGATCATATCCCGGCAGTGCCGGTATAACCAGATGAAAGTCATTCTCAAGCAACGGTATGACGTACTCGAAATAATCCCATATCACAACCGCGGGATGGATGAGTAGGATCACTTTTTTGTTATTTGTTCCAAATTCATGGTATGTCATGCTTTCTCCGCCTTTTCCACGGAATGCATCTGTTGACGCACTTCTTATAATCTTCATATTCTGTGCCGTACAGATCAGCAAGCCATTTTTCTTCTGTATTTTTCAGCACAATTGTCATGATACCCCAGTTGATGAAGAACACCAGAATTAGGAAAACATTGTGCCACATAAGACTTATTCCCGTGATCAGCATCCACCAACCGCTGTACATCGGATTCCTGACCCACGCATATATACCGTCTGTTTTCAGTTTGTTTTCGGTAATACTCTCATCCATGCCGGATTTCAGCGCTCCGATAAACCATACGACAAATCCCAGGACAATAAGAACTCCTCCTGTTATCCTGAATGCCCAAACCCAGTTGCCGGACAGGTTTCCGATCTTAAAAACATATACAAACAAAATAATACAGATCACGGTAAACAGTCCTATCCCGTATATCAGATGCGGACCGATCCCAAAAAGCGGAAGCTTCTGTCCTTCCTTCATGTAGTTTTTTAGTTTCATCTGTAAACGCCTCAATTCCCATATATTCTGTGAAGCTCATCCCATGACGGCATCTGAGCTTTTAAGCGGTTCCATGCTTTCAATTTTGCCGGCGGACAGTCTTTCAGAAACTCTGTATAAAACAGATCTATCTGTTCCATTTCAGAAACAGCATTTCTGCAGTGTTCACAGGCTATCAGATCACCGATTGCGGATTTTGCCATTATAAAATACAGAAACTTCATCACTTTGCCGCGCACTCCGCTTCCGTAAAACTTGTCTTCACCCTTTGGATATACCGTGATTCCTTTTGTTCTGAGAAATTCAAATGCTTCCCGTGATGCGTCAAACATATCCTTACGCTGATTCCTTGTGGACTTTCGCAAGTCTCCGCCGCATATATATGACAGATAACCGATCGGAAGGATTTCTGCCGGATGGCAGATCAGATAGTTTTCCATATCTCCCTGCCAGTTGATCTTGTATTTCGTTCCTTTAAACAGATTCTCAACCCATTTTTTCAGACGGTCAGCTGTTTCTCCGTGCAGCTGGCCGATATCCATCCAGCTTGCACCGAGTCTTTCACAGACATAACTCTTCTCTTCTTTTTTTCCTCCGGAAACCTGAAAGCCGAAGAGTATCTTCTTTATTCCGGGCGCATTCTCTTTCATATCTTTCCGTATCTCTGCCGGAGACAGATCATTTCCAACAAGGACAAGCAGTTTAGTATTGAATGTACGGATCAAAGGGAGTGCACTTTTCAGTTTGTGATAAGGCATTACTACGAATGTGGCATCAAAGCTAAGACCGTCCACATCTGTAACGGCTTTGACCTTGTTCTTTGTAATTTTCTTCTGCAGGTGATGATATATAACAAGTCCGTTCTCATTAAGAGATTTTGCTCTTTCCGCCCTCGCAAGTATCGTCACATCATTACCTGCCTCGATCAGCACGTGCGCAAGATATGCGCCTATCACTCCAGCTCCGAAAACCAATACTTTTCGTTTCATCTTGATACACTCCGGAATACGTATTATTTCCTGCCAACCAGCAGGCTGGAACCCTTAAGCATCATCTTTGCTGCTTCCCGCTTTGTCATAAACATTCCATCGTCTGTCGGGATAAGCTTTACTTCTTCATACCCCACATCAAGAAGCTCCTTAACAAACTTCTCCATATCGCCGTATCGCCCTTTTGACATGATGTCATGAATAGCAAAGGTTCCTCCCTTTTTCAGTACTCTCAACGACTCACGCAAAAGGTCCTGTTTGTTTACCGGAATATTGTGATATACATAGTTACTCGTAATAGCATCAAACGTTTCATCTGGAAAATCAAGTTTTACCGCGTCTCCTTGTCTGAACTCCGTATTTGACACACCCTCAGCCGAAGCGTTACTCTCACAAAGGTTCTTGCTGAAAGAAGCATATTCCTTTCCCCAGCGGTCAATTCCGATAAAGCGGCTTTTCGGATTTCTTTTTGCACAGGCTATCGTCAGAGCTCCGCTTCCGCATCCCACGTCCAGTCCTTTTCCTCCTTCCGGAAGATTGACATATTCCGCAGTACCTTCAATGATCTGCTTTGAAAGCTGTCTTTTCCCGTTATAGGAAAACCGGCGGTAAGCCATGATCGACCACTGGGTAAACTTTCCGCACGCTATCGCTCCCAGACCCAAAACAGTACTCACAACGATCCTCACAGGCGTCGTCGCATTTTTCAGCAGCACAAGACTTCCTGCAAAGGCCGCTGCCAAAACTCCTGTTCCAGCCGACAGCCCGTATATCATTCCCTTCGGTACCCAGTTTTTATAATCAGGTTTCATCAGATTGCCTCCATTCCATAAGTCATGCTTTTCCTTACTTACTTTCTCGCAATTACTGCTATCCAGGGCTTATCCCTGTGATGATCCGCCTTGGCGGCAGAGAACCCGGCGGCCTTCATCGCAGCCTCTATTTCAGCTGTTGTATAGCATTTCATGCCGTCTATAAGCTTTTCGTATTTGCGGCCGAACCCATCCGCTCCGTCCAGCTCGCATACCACAAGAAAGCATCCTCCGGACTTTAAGACCTTCGCAACCTGTGCAAAGCACTTTTCAAGCCCTGGCCAGAAATAGATCGTTTCAAAAGCCGTAGCAAGATCATATTTCCCTTCCGGAAGGTTCAGCGCCGAAACATCTCCCTGCTGCACTTTGCATCTTCCTGCATCGATCATGGCCCGGTTGTAATCGGCTGCCATCGAAGCGGAAACCTCTGAATAGTCGATTGCAGTCACCTTAGCACACGGATACCTCTTCAGGAGCTCTCCTGCATTCCTTCCTCCGCCGCATCCAAGCTCCACGATCTCATCCGGGACGATCGACTCAATATGCGAAAGTCCCCAGTCGGCCATTTTTGCGTGGCCGCTGTTCATGCTGTTCACCATCAGTTTTCCCAGGAATCCTTCCGGTTTTCTGGTCTGGCTGATGAATTTCTTAATGAATCCCATGATGCTCTCCCCTTGTCACTTATTCTCCTCACAGTCTTTTTTAAGGAGTTTTGTTGTACTGTTTAATCCCAAAACTATCGTTGATGTGTTATGCAGAAGTGCAGATGCTGACGGAGACAGGACTCCCATTAATCCGAGCAGGATCAGACCGGAATTAAAGCCGACGATCGTTCTGTAATTAAACCGGATCCTCTTCATCAGTTTGTCACTCAACGCCTTTAACATCACGATCTTTTTAAGGTCATCTCCTCCGATCGTTATGTCCGCGATCTGTCTTGCGATCTCAGCCCCGTCGCTTATCGCGATACCTGCATCTGCCGCGGAAAGTGCCGGTGAATCATTGATCCCGTCTCCTATCATGATCACCTTGTATCCGTCTTTCTTTTTAGCTTCAACAAAACCGGCTTTATCCTCCGGAAGTACTTCCGAGTGATACTCATCCACTCCTACCAGAGAGGCAATCCTTTTTGCAGTTCTTTCGCTGTCTCCGGTCATCATAACAATACGGGATATGCCCTGCTTCCTTAAGTCATTGACCGTCCGCGCGGCATCTTCCCTTAACGGATCTTCTATAAGTATGACTGCTGCGAGCCTGCCATCCTTGGCATAATACAGATGCGAGTATTCATCCGGTAACGCTTCAAACTGTGCTTTCTTATCTTCCGGAAGGCTCACTCCTTCGTCTTCAAAAACGAAATGATAGCTTCCAATCAGAGCACGGTTCCCATTGATCTCGGAAGAAATGCCATGAGCCACCACGTATTCCACCTTTGTGTGAAATTCTTCGTGCGTAAGCCCCTTGTCTGCCGCGGCTTTTACGACTGCATTTGCGATGGAATGCGGGAAATGCTCCTCGAGACAGGCTGCCTCACGGAGAAGTTCATCACTGCTCTCACCGTTAAAGGAAACTACATCCTTCACCGTCGGCTCAGCCTTTGTAAGCGTGCCGGTCTTGTCAAATACGATCACATCCGCCTCGGAAACAGCTTCCAGGAATTTTCCGCCTTTTACCGTTACACTGTTTTCTCCTGCTTCCCTTATCGCAGAAAGAACCGATATCGGCATGGCAAGCTTCAATGCGCAGGAATAGTCCACCATCAGAACGGATACCGCCTTGGTCACGTTCCTGCCAAGAAGGAATGTGAGTGCCGCTCCCGCAAGCGTATAGGGAACAAGCCTGTCCGCAAGTCCTTCCGCTTTACTCTCAAGGCCGGATTTCAGTTTTTCCGACTCCTCGATCATGCGAACGATCTTGTCATATCGACCGTTTCCGCCTACTGCGGTCACACGTACGGTAATCTCGCCTTCTTCAACCACAGTCCCGGCAAAAACGCTTCCGCCTTCCTCTTTTCTGACAGGGATCGCTTCCCCTGTCATTGAGGCCTGATTGACCATGGCATCACCCTTTGTAACCACACCGTCAAACGGAATAATATTGCCCATGCGGATAACAACCTGATCTCCGCTTACGATCCTGTCCGCATCCGTAAGTACCTCTTCCGTACCGCAAACCTTCCATACACGGCTGATGTTAAGCGACATCTGCCTTGCAAGGTCGGTGGCGCATTTCTTATGTGTCCATTCTTCAAGCGTATCTCCGATTCCCAAAAGGAGCATGACCGAAGACGCTGTGGAATAGTCCTTAACAAGTACGGACGCGCTGATCGCTATAGCGTCAAGCAGCTCCACCTTCAGCTTCTTCTCCGGGATTGTCTTAAGACCTCGCCAAATATAACTAAGTGATTTCAGACAGGTAAGGACTGTCCTTACGGGAACCGGCACAAGCAGCCTCTTACCGTAATGCCACACTGTTTTCGTCACGAGATCTTCATAATACTTTGCATTCAGTTCTCTTGAAGAACTTTCAAAGACGCTTTCCGGAACCTCTGTTTTCTCCGAACTGTACTCCCTTATGATCCGAATGATCGCATCTCTGTCTCCGGAATATACGATCACGGCATCTGCGGTACGTTCATAGACCACAGCCTTCTCGATGAAGGGAAAGCCCTCAAGATAGTATTGCAGCGTATCGGCTTCGCGGTAAGAAAAACGGGGTTTTGAAAAATGCACTCGTATCATTCCCGGGATTTCATGTTTTATAACCGCTTTCATAAATTGCACACTCCGTTCAGGCTTCGGCCGTTTCTTCGTTTATCTCCGCTTCCTGCTCTTTTGCAACTCTTTCTTCGTTGATCTGCTTGGCTGCCTCATAGATATCCGTGCAGTTCTCCTGAAGAACGGTTGCCTGATCCACCACCGTATCCTTCGCCCTGAGTACAGCTGCGGTGCAGTGTGTGTACACCTTCTTCGCGTCCTTGCTCGACAGGATCTTAATGCCTGCCGTTCCAAACAGTACTCCACCTAAGAATAATCCAAGTTTGCTCCACTTCATTTTACGTATCCTCCTTAGTTTTATTGAGTATTCTTCACTACTTCCCACATTTCGCCCATGTTCTTAAAGCCTCCATCCGGAAGACAGCCCTTACACGGCGCGGAGCCGGAGTGCATAGCGCACTCCGAGCATTTTCCCGCCCCGCAGGAAGGAGAAAAGGATCTCTTAATGAGTCCCATTTTTTCGAGATATTCGATCTTTCGTTTAATATCTTCTGTATTCGTATTCAGTTGGTCGGCAAGCATTTCGATTGTCCTTGCGTGACCATCTTTAAGTAGTTCAAGCAATTCTTCCATTACGATCACCCCTGCGTTACCAGATCAGTAAACCGATATGATATGCCAGGAACGCCAGGATCAGCGATACAACCGTGTAATAAAGCACGATCCTTCCGGTCCACTTGGCCGAATGAGTCTCCTGGTATGTGGCTGCAAGTGCTACCACGCAGGGCATGTTAAATGTCATGGCAAAGATAAATGCCAGGGCCTCAGGCTTTGTAACATTAGCCAAAAGAAGGCTGCCTAAGTTCGAAGTATTTGCAGCGCCCGACATAGCCTGCGTGAAAGCAGTACCGTAAGCTCCGCCACTGTAAAGAGCACTGATCACACCGATAGCACCCTCTTTTCCCACAGCCGAGGCCACATATGAAAGGAACAGCTGCCAGGGCAATCCAAAGAACTTGGTAACGGGTTCGATAGCCACACCGATGTTATAAAGAATTCCACCGTTTCCTGAGGGTGAATACGAAAGGAGCCAGAAAATGCCGCAAACCAGAAGTATTACTTTCGTAACTCTGATAAAGGTTTCTTTGGTTCTTCCCAAAACATATCTGAAGAGCGCTCCCCACTTGGGTTTGTGATACGGAGGGAGCTCCATGATCATGCCGTATCTGTCTTCTTTCTTTACGAGTTTTCTGCCAAATATTTTAGCTGTAACCCACATATGAAGGAGCATGGTAATAAGTATTACCGCTATGACCAAAACAGCACCGGGGCCAAAGAATATGGATGAAAGCATGGGGATAGTGGCCCATGCGGCACCGCAGGGAACGGCCCATGCAAGTGCGATGGTGAGAACTTTCTGTCCCCAGTTATCAATAACTCTTGCTCCGGCAGCGCCACCCATGGTGCATCCGAAGCTTACGAGGAAGGGCATGACGGATTTTCCCTGCAAGCCAAGCTTACCCATGGTATTATCAAAAACATAGGATATACGCGCCATTACGCCCACTTCTTCAAGCAATCCGAATACAAGCGTTACGCCGAACACAAAACCGAGCATTTTGAAGATATAAGAAAATGACTGGATTATAACGTCACCAATGATAAGGACTATGAATTCCGGACAATTAATAGCAGTAAGACCACTCATCACAGGGGCTTTGAGCGCCAATACGGCCTCACCTACACCCATGAACGGCAGCGCAGGAATGAACGAAGCAATAAGCCCGAAAAGTACGGTGAGTATTACCGCAGGCTTGCCCCATATTTTATTGAGAAAGATGCGGTCGAGCCTGCCAAGTGTCACCTGCTTATCATTTGTCTTTACTGCACCGTCCAAGAGCTCATCGATCCATTTAAACTTACAGTTTCCGGTCGCAACAGCGCCTTTCGTATTCTTTCTTGCTTCTTCGATCTTTGCGTATTCGCCCGCACTGAGAGCGTTCTTAAGCTTAGCCAGAACTACCGCATCATTTTCGATGACTTTTACCGCAAGCCACATGGAAGAATATCCATCTATAACATTGTCAGGGATAAGGTCGCAGATCTCACGATAGCCTTTAACACTCTCATACTGTTTTGCCAGCTCTTCCACATCGATTCTTGAATCTTTAGAGATTGCTCTCTCAAGGGTCTTATAGAAGCTGTCGTAAGACTTTGCATCTGTTGCAGAAAACGGCACTACGGGGATTCCGAGCTTCTTCTCTATAGCCGAAGCATCGATCTTCTTTCCCTGGTCCTGTGCCACATCCGCCATGTTTAACAAAAGAAAGCTGGGTACATTGATGCCTGCATAATCCGCAAGCATGAAAAGACTCCTTTGCAGCTGGGAACTGTCTGCAAGGATGCATACTACATCTGCCTTACCAGATGCGATAAAGTCTCTGGTAATGACTTCTTCATCTGAATTTGCCGACAGACTGTAAGACCCCGGAAGATCTGCTACCTTAAATTCTTTTCCGTCTCGTACAAAGCTTCCCTCCTTCTTCTCGACTGTCTTGCCGGGCCAGTTGCCCACATGCTGTCGGAGTCCTGTCAGTGCATTGAATAGTGTGGATTTCCCGGAGTTGGGCTGTCCGAGAAGTGCTATCGTGGCTCCGCTCATGCCCTCACCTCCTCTACGAGAATACCTTTGCACTCATTTCTGTTAAGCGCGATCATGGTATCTCTTGTGTACACAAGCAGAGGTCTGTTTTTATCGTTTTTTACAACTCTTACTCTGCATCCGGGAGTAAGGCCGATGGATGTGATGCGGCTCATAAACCTTGTATCACCGCTCACTTCGCTGACAAGCGCCTCCCTGTTCTCTTTCACTTCACTCAGACTCATTTCTCTCCTCCTGAAAAAATATATTTATGTTAGCATAAACTAACCAACATACAAAAAAAATTATTTCATATCCACCAGGGTATATGACATGCCTTTTAACAGCTGCATAAAGTCGCTCCTGTTCATTTCTTTCTTTGAGAGGACATGTACTTCCTTATGCTCAAGGTTGACCTTTGCCCAGAGCCCGCCGTCCGAATTTATTGCATTTTCTACCTTTCTGGCGCACCCTGCACATACCATTCCTTCAACTGTCAGTTTATAGTCGAACGGGTAATGTGCTTTATTGCGGTCGCTCACACGGACTTTTTTATCCATTCCCTCACCAGTGCTGCAGCAGGAACCTCCGAATCTTACAGTTTGGTATATCCGTCTTACGCCGAAGAACAGTAATACTATCAAAACCAGAACAATAACTGTGTTTCCCATCTTTTTGCCTCTCCATCATTTAACGCATTTGAAATATGCGATCGACCCATCCGCATGGTATTCCACTTCAGAATACAGTTTATAAAGTACCTTCATAAGCTGTTCCTCAGTAGGAAACGGTGGTGTAAACCACCCTTTCTTTGAAAGTATATTCCTGACCAGCCAGTCCGTTCTTTTTGACTTGCCCTTTATATAAAAGCAGGCGATAAAAGATCCTCCTCTTTTGAGCACGCGATATGTTTCCCTGAATGCCCTTTTCTTATCCGGAAAAGCGTGAAAGCCATTCATGCTCAGAACTATGTCGCAGCTCTGATCCTCCAACGGAAGATCACCGACATCTCCCTGTACGAAAGATATATGCCCGCAGTCTCCAAGCCTTTCTTTTGCCTGTTCCAGCATGTCCTCACTGTAATCAAGACAAGTGATCTGTGCTTTACAAAGACTTCTCCACTTCTTTTCTGTAAATACGGCAGTTCCTACCGGAACGTCCAGGAGAGTACCTTCAAAATCATCCGGCACATATGATAAAACTCTTCTCGCTATTTCGTTATCATCCGTCCCGCTCCAGAAAAAACGGATGTACTGTCTGCTCCAGAAGCTGCCCTGCGTCAGAACATCGTCATATATATTTTTTGAAGACCTGTATGCATTACGTATCTTATCCGATACCGGGCCCACTTTCTCAAGCCTCGCATTTCTGGCAGTATATTCTGTATCATCCCGCTCGTCATACCCATCATAAGGAGCATTTGGATCATGAGGTTTCTGCTTTCTCAAGCTGTTGCAGACCTCGTCCCTATGTGCAAACACAAAATCCAGATCATCTGTCCAGCCTGTATGGCCGGTTATCACCTTTGGCCTGATGCCTCTGGTACGAAGCAGGTTCTCCAATTTAGCAAGAGATTTCTTTGACAGTTCATTATCCTCCGCCAGTGAATTAATGAAACTGTAACCTCCGTCCGCTCCAAACCATATCGTATCTCCGGTAAAAAGATATTCATTGTCGATCAGGTAGACCATATGTCCCCAGGTATGTCCGGGAACAAGGATTGCTTCTACCCTGATATCTCCGATGTAAAAAACATCTCCGTCTTTAAGAAGCTTCCTTTCATTGTCACTCTTTACCAAGGGAAGTTTGTACAATCCGAAGATGACTTTTCTACGCTTTACCCCCGTCATGTATTGATTCTCAATCTCGCTCAGGTACAATTTTGCGTTTCTGAATAAACCATCCGAATCTCGTTCAACTGCGCCAACGTGATCGGTGTCCTGATGTGTGATAAGAATATCTTTTATACTTGCAGGATCAATATCCAGCCATTTCATCTTTTCTCCAAGTCGGGCATAGTTATATCCGGCATCGATCATGATCGTGGTGCCGTTTTTAGTATAAAAGAATATGTTGGCTATCCATTCACGGACACATGCGGTCTTTTCATCGATCCAGCCTGTATTCATGGGCTTGAATATTTCCTTTCCCCTGTATCCCAATGACATTACTACCTTTTGAAAATTAGATGCTTTTCTTGACATATTCATACCTCCGACATCAGCCCACAGATTACTGGCTGTTTGATATCTGCTGTTGAGTTATCGATCACGCGCTATGGTTAGCTATCGCTAACCCGTTTTTGATAACTTAAACAAGAAAAAAGAGCCTTTCGGCTCTTCTCTACTTAACTCCCATTATCTTCAGCCATCCCGGCATGAAGAAATCCTGGACCGTATTCAAATATTTCTCGACCATTGCATCGTCATAATCGTGTATGATCGGTTCAAAGCATGCTGTAAGATACGCGGAAAGCAGCATGTGCAGTTCCTCCTCACTAAGCTCTGCAGCCGGATATCCTTTTTCTTTCAGATACCTTATGGCTTCCATAAACTCTTTCTGATTTCCCTCGACATAGTCGTGGATGAAATTCTCATATTTCGTTCCGCCTGAACGGGACATAAGAAGTATGAATTCATCCCTTCTGGGAAGTATGATCTCCTTGATCATGTCAACGAAGGTCTCTCCGAACAGTTCCTCATCAGGCACGCCCCCGTCAACAAGGTTGTACTTTCTGTCAGTATGTCTTGCCGTCCAGTTTTTTATGCTTTCGATCAGTGGCTCAACCATGGCGTTAAACATGGCTTCTTTATCTGCATAATGCCTGTAAAGTCCGGCTGATGTCATTCCGGCACGGGCTCCGATACTTCTTATAGAAGCCTCTTCAAAACCTTTTTCCAGAAACTCCTCTTTGATGGCTTTCTTTACTCTTTCATGGCTTAATGTCTTATCTCTCGGCATATATAAACCTCAAATGTATAAAAAAAGTAATCACTGATAGCTATCATAGATTACGCTATTTTCACTTATTTGTCAAGAGTGCCTTTTCAGACAAATTGCTTTTTGCTTTGATCTTTGCGGCTTCATTGCAAAGAAACGTCGCTGCATACGGGATGTTTTCTTCCCACTTGCTCTTATCCTTTGTCAGTATTCCAAGTTCTTTATGGTCTTCACAAAGAAGAGAAAATACACCATGTGCGCTATCCATACAACAGCAAGAATGATGCAGGGAATCCAGATCCCTTTTCTTGCCATAAAGAAGAACACAAGCCCCATAAGAATCGTTACAGTTGTCAGAATACCTGCTTTTGTGGAAGGCAGCATTCCTTCCTTCTTCACAAAAGACTCAAGATGCTTTTTATAAAGCTTTGTACCCTTAAACCAGTCATCAAGCCTCTTTGAACTTCTGGCAAAACAGTACGCAGTCACCAAATAAAACGGAGTTGTGGGAAGGATCGGAAGAAATACCCCGATTGTTCCAAGAACCAGACAAATACATCCAATACCAATAAAAATCGCTTTCTTAATGCTCATTCTCTTTTTCCAACTTTCCTGTTATTTTCACGATACCCTGCCGCCGTCCATGGACAGGACTCTGTCTGCTATGCACATGGTGGAAGGGCGGTGTGATACAAGGATCACGCTTTTATCTCTTGATGACTCTTTTAAGGCTTTCAGAATAACAGCTTCGTTCAGGCTATCCAGGCTGCTTGTGGGCTCGTCAAGAAGCATAAACGGTGCATCATGCAGGAAAGCTCTTGCCAGACCGATACGCTGCCTTTCACCGCCGGAGAGCGTGCTTCCAAGCTCGCCCACTTCTGTTTCATAACCCTTCGGAAGAGTCATGATAAAGTCATGGATCGAAGCTTTTTTGCAGGCCTTAATGACTTCTTCATCAGTCGCATCAAGCTTTCCGATGCGGATGTTATTTGCAATGGTATCCTTAAAGATCACTGTTTCTTGGGTCATATAGCTTTCCATGCGGCGCAGGTTATCGGTGTTTATCTCTTCCACGTTCTTGCCGGAAATCAGAATCTGCCCTTTGCCAATCTTCCAGAACCTCATGAAGAGCTTTAACAGCGTGGATTTGCCGCAGCCACTCGGCCCGACAATACCAACAATCTCGTTTTCTTTCACATCGGCGGATACGCCGTTTAAGACAGCTTCCTTCCCGTATGTAAACGTTACATCCACTGCCTTTGCACCTTCAAAAGCAATATCATCATATCCTGTGATATCTTCTGTTTCCGGCTCTTCATCAATGATTGCAAGAACACGTGCCCCGGAAGCCACCGTACTCTGTAATGTTGTTCCGAGTGCGGAAAGTGCCATTACAGGTCCAAAGGATGACATGAGCGCGATCATCGGGATCAGGAAGCCCTCAAAGCTTATCCTGCCCGAATTGTAAAGAAGCAGGCAGACTGCGAGCATTGCAAGATTGGATATCCATATAAAAGTATTTGCAAGCGCCATGTTTGTGCCGGTAAGCCTGTTCAGCCTTCCCTGTTTTACCGACAAAGCGTTGGTCTTATCAGTTATCTCACGAAGCCTTGTCTCTCCCCCGTTGTATTGCAGGGTCTCATCCACTCCCCGGATGCTTTCCAGCATATGTGCCGCAAGCGCTCCGGACTCCTGTCTAAGCTCATCTCCAAGGCTTCCGCTCCTTTTGGAAATAACAGCAGGAAGCACTATGCCTACCAGTAAAAATGCGATCAGGGCAACCACACCAAGCAGCTGATGGAATGACCCGATAAAGATGCACATAATTGTTTCCGTAACGACAGCAATACAGATCGGCGAGATCGTGTGGGCGTAGAATACTTCAAGAAGCTCCACATCAGAGGTTATCAGCGATATCAGGTCGCCTTTATCTTTCCCTTCCAGTTTGGCGGGGCACAGGCCGCGCAGCGCCTTAAACACTCTGTCTCTTATGATCGCAAGAAGTGTAAATGCAATATAATGATTCGTCCTCTGCTCCGAAAGCCGGAATACAGACCGTAACAACGCAAAAACAAGGAGCAGTATCACTATTGTCTTAAAGGTGATGCCCTTATGAATACCAAGGCCCACAAGAACCGCATATCCGCCAAGGATGGGTATAAACTGTGCTGTAAGAAACCCAAGGGTGCCGAGTGTGACCGCAAGGATCATAAACCCTGAAAGGGGCTTTACAAGGGCAAGCATCCGAAACAGCACTTTTATCTTACTTTGCTTCTTCATAAGCGCCTCCCTTCGTAAACTCTTCCAGTTCCTTTTGTTTTTCCCACAGGCTCTTATATTCCGTACATTCCCTTAAAAGCTCCTCATGGATCCCGGTGCCCACGAGTTTTCCGTCTTTCAGGCACATAATTTGATCTGCCTCTGTTACGTTTGCAAGACGGTGGGTGATCATAATGACAGTCTTTGTTTTTGTGAGCTTCCTGATCTCTTTAAGGATCACTTCCTCACTTTCTACATCCACATTGCTGGTTGCTTCATCAAATATATAAACCTTCGAATCATGAAGCAGGGCTCTTGCAAGCGCCAGCCTCTGTTTCTGGCCTCCGGACAGGTTTTCTGCGTTTTCCGTAAGCAATGTGTCCAACCCGTTTTGAGTTTTTAAAAAGCCATTCAGATTACACTCCGAAAGCACATCCCATAAATCCTCGTCCGAAGCCTTCGGTTCTGCAAGCAGAAGGTTTTCCCGCACCGTGCCCTTAAAAAACACGCTCATAAGCCCCACATATGTTATATTCTTAAGTAGGCTCTTCTCGTTGATTTCATTAATATCCATATTTCCTATCGTGATACTTCCTGCTTCTGCAGTATTTCTCCCCATAAGAAGCGAGGCAATTGTTGATTTTCCGCTTCCGCTTTCTCCCACAATGCCGGTAAAACACCCTTCTTTCACACTTGCCGATATGTTATGCAAAACCTCTCTGTCCGGCACGTAAGAAAAGCTTATGTTGTTCAGGCAGATTTCCGCATTTCTCTCTGGAAAGCGCTCCTGTTTTCCTCCGGGTTCATCCTCCGAAAGGAATCTGAATATCTTGTCGCTTGCCGCCATACCGTTCATGGCAACATGGAAATAGCTGCCGAGCTTTCGCATGGGCAGAAAGAAATCCGCTGACAAAAGGATCATAAATATGACTGCAAACAGACCTGTATTCCCATCAATGAATGCTTTTCCCGCAAGGGCGATACCAAGGGCTGCTCCGCCGTATGCAAAGAAATCCATGATGATAATGGAATTAAGCTGCATCGTAAGAACCTTCATCGTGATCTTTCTGAAGTTCTCCGACTCCGCATTCATCTGCTTGTTTTTATATTCGTCTGCACGGTACGTTTTAAGCGTGGTCATTCCCTGAAGGTTTTCAAGAAAGGTGCTGCCAAGCTTTGTGTACTGGTCCCAGTATTTTGAAAGGAGTTTCTTTGCGATCTTCTGAACCATCATAATGGCGCCGGGAATAAGCGGCACGCATATCAAAAGCGCAAGCCCAACCTTAAATCCGCCTACCGCGGTGAACATAACAAACAGTGTGACCGGAGCCAGGAATGCATAAAAGAATTGCGGCACATACTGACCGAAATAGCTTTCCAGCTGCTCCACGCCCTCTACCGATTCCTGCACCAGTTCCGCTGTGGTTGCGTGCTCCCTGTAGGTATTGCCAAGCCGCAATATCTTTTTATAGATCTGCTCTCGCATCACACGTTTTACGGTCCTTGATGCAAGGTAGCTCATCCTGATCGTGCCTTTTGTAACAAAAAAACGCGCAATAAGAGAACCTGCGAGCAGGCACAGTTTCACCGCAAATGCCAGGACATCCCAATTCTTTTCATAAAATTCTTCAAGGAGCATTGCGATCAAACCTATCATCAACGCATTGATCATAAGCTCCGCCCATTGAAACAGGATATTTCCAATGATGTACTTCCTGCTTTCCGGGCACATCTTCATAAGACGTTTATCAAACATAATTAACCACCAAACCTGCTCATGGTATAGTCCGGATGGCATATAGCGACAGGCATACCGCTGTCCTTCATCTTACGTCACCTCATCCGAATACAATTTTTATGATTTGCATGTTTACGAACCTGTCGCAGAATCTGATCATAAGCCTGTGAAATCCGCCCACTTCTTTGTATATATCCCGATATCCCCGCATATAACTCTTTGCAGTAACTTTAAAAGCTTTGTTCCAGTTTTCGATCTCGCTTTTATCTTCTATCGAAAAGAAAGCATCCACATCCTTAATTTCCGCTTCCTTAAGCCATGTCTTAGTCATCAGTTTCGCACCGCGCCTGTTACAGGAATCAAATGTGATCACCCCGCCGGGAAAGCGCTCACCCATGGTTAGAAACAATCGTTTTACATCCTCTCGGCGAAAATAATAAAAGACCCCGGCGGCATAAAATACGACTCCATCCTTTGCGTCAATTCTGTCCATCCAGCTGTGATCATTCAGATCCGAGGCAATGTTTATCTCCCTCTCGCCTGCCGGTAATATCTCATTTCTGACGTCTATCACATCCGGCATGTCAATGTTATATCCCTTGCAGGTTCCGTTATCGCATTTTCGGAATGTATCATCCAGCCCACAGCCAAGGTTGACAACTGCAGCCTTGGGATGGGTTTTCAGATAGTCCTTAACCTCCCATCCAAGATCGTACTGTCTCTGTGCAACCTCAAGTGCTCCAAAAAGTCCGACTCCGGATTCCATCTTTTTTCCCTTTTCCGTAAAATCATAGTCAAGCAGACCGCATATTCTTTCTGCTTCCGGATCCTTAAAAAGCTGTGGAAACCTGTCGGAGCAAACCTTTCTTCCGTATAACGGAATGATAAGAGTTTCCTGAACCGTATTCTTCTCAATGTGATATTTCTTTTCCATTTATCTTGACCTCTTTTTCCACGGGATGCATCTGTTGACGCATTTCTTATAATCTTCATATTCTGCGCCGTACAGATCAGCAAGCCATTTTTCTTCTGTGTTCTTGAGCACAATCGTCATGATACCCCAGTTGATGAAGAACGCAGGAATCAGGAAAACATTGTGCCACATAAGACTTATTCCCGTGATCAACATCCACCAACCGCTGTACATCGGATTCCTGACCCACGCATATATACCGTCTGTCTTCAGTTTGTTTTCGGTAACACTCTCATCCATGCCGGATTTCAGCGCTCCGATAAACCATACGACAAATCCCAGGACAATAAGAACTCCTCCTGCTATCCTGAATGCCCAAACCCAGTTGTCGGACAGATTTCCGATCTTAATAACGTATACAAACAAAATAATAAAGATCACGGTAAGCAATCCTATCCCGTATATCAGATGCGGACCGATCCCAAAAAGTGGAAGCTTCTGCCCTTCCTTCATGTAGTTTTTAAGTTTCATCAATAAACGCCTGCTTTCTCGCTATTACAGTAACCGGTACAAGCTGAGTCACTATGCATATCTTCCTAAATTATTAGTTAGTTATTGCTAACCATCTTGTATTATAAATACTTGGGTGCCATTTTTCAAGATGTTTTTTTGTTTTAAGAGAATAAAATGGGCCAGCCGATACAGAATACATCTGCACGGCCAGCCCGAAATCATTGAATAGATTACTGTCTTTTATTGTCCTGTACCTCTTTCCACTTTTCCAAAAGCGAAATGATGATACGCTCACGCTCCGGTGTAGACAAGTATTTTGGAAAGTATTGATTCAGTTTCCTGCGAGTAAATACAATCTTTTCCGGTGCATCAGGTACCGCCTTTTTACCATTGAGATATTCGTAGAGGTTCTCCTTAGTGATATCCTTCTGTGGAACACCGCTGCGAAGATCGGCAAGTTCATTCCACTTTGGGATCCTAACATCCATACAATACTCGTGGAGCCAGCCCTGGATCTTTCTTGTAAAGAATGACATTTCTACACCCACGATTATAGGAATTCTCTTCTCATCGACAAGGTCTAAAAGCTCTGTGATGAGCTCTGTAAGACGCAAGTATCGTTTCACTTGATTACGACTTTCACCGACTTGAATGCCCACCAAATCTGCTGTCCGTAAATTGGGCCCAACTTGGGCTCCATTTTTTTCATCCTTCTTCGGACGCCCTGCTACACGCTTCATAGCATCATATTTCATCTTATACGAGAACGCTTTCTCGCTTGGCAGAATCTCTTCTCTCTGTAGATTGGAGTCCACCATGTAAATTACTGCTTCATCATCGTCCATCTCCTTAATAATCGCCGGAAGCGTCTCGAACCCTGCAATCTTCGCTGCATGCAACCGACGGTGACCGGAGATCATTTCATAAAGGTCATCCCGATCCTTTCTCACGATCACCGGTGTAAGAATTCCATTTTCTTTGATGCTCTCCACCAGTTCATCCATCTTTTCATCATCCAGAACCTTGAATGGATGATTTTCAAAAGGATAGATATCCCTGATAGCGATCTCCGTGGTGCCGGAAGAATCCGGCACGCACAGAAGCTCGTCAATACTTGTCATTTTGATTTTCTGTCCAGGTCTGCTATTAGCCATTGTTTACATTCTCCTTTCCCAAAATAGCACTCACAAGCGCCAAATATGCTGATGCAGCTTTTCCCTTCGGATCATACTGATACAGACTGGATCCTTCCGCGGAAATCTCAGCCGCGCGAACCGACATCGGGATCTGCGTATCAAACACTTTCACCGCAGAGGAATATGCTTCATGTACCTGGCGAACGATGTCCTTCGCATAATTCGTTCTGGAATCCACCATGGTAAGCAGGATCCCTTCAATCTGAAGTTTCGGATTAAGCTGCCTCTTCACACGACCAATGGTTTTAATGAGCTGTTCCAGTCCACGAACCGGAAGATAACCTGCAGATACAGGAATAAGAACAGAATCCGCACAAGCCAGTGCATTGATCGTAAGAAGTCCCAGGCTCGGCATACAGTCGCAGATGATGTAGTCGTAATATTCCCGCATCATGTCCACATACTGCCTGAGAACTGTCTCACGGCTGATAACCCCATTCATAGAGATTTCAAGGCCGGAGAGCTCTATATTTCCCGGGAGGATATCTACACCCTCTGCATGATGCAGAATGCCCTCTGTGGGGCTCACAACCTCATCATTGATGATCTTCATCATAATAGTAGCCAGTGATACATCCATCTTGTCCGGATATTCCCAACCAAGGCTGATTGTGAGCGAACCCTGAGGATCCGCATCGATCAAAAGAACTTTCTTTCCTTCACGGGCAAGCCCGATTCCCATGTTTACGGAAGTGACCGTCTTGGCCACTCCCCCTTTCTGATTTGAAATACTGATCACTTTACACATTAATCATCATCCTCCATTTCAAAAGCCTCGATAAACTTATCCAATTTCTGAGTATCAATGAGAGTTACGCCGCCCACCTTGTAACAGGCCTTTGCGTCCCGCGCAAGTTTCTGGAACGTATGGATCCCAACGGAATAAAGGATCGCACCCTCGTCATAACGTACCCATCTCTTGGAGCCTTCAGCAACTAATCTCTTAATCTTCTCTACATCCTTATTTCTTTTTTTCATTTCTCTCACACTTTCCTTTCTGCTTGGAATTTCGGGTTCTAAAAGACAGTTCTCATCCAGATACCTGTCTATTGCCAATGTGTCCGCAACAGCCATTCTGTGTAAGTCCACTGTTGCACCTGCATCTTTTGCCAGATGTACAAAGGTCCAGTAGGGCAAGTCGTAATAGTAAGCCCCTGCACCATATAGCACGTAATTATGTTTGTAGCCGCGCTTCTCGATATGTTCCCGGATATGATCCGGACCTCTCGACTTTCTGACCATGTGTTACCTCCGTAATCAAATTGTTGAAAATATTTCCATAAGCAGATAAACAAAAAAGACACCCACGATCGTATTCCTACGAAACGTAAGTGTCTTTAAAGTATTTCGCTGTTCCTCTTGAACAGTTTTGTATCGATTATTTTCAGTTGTTTTTGTTCCCGTTTTCGACTTTTTTCAATCGAAAAATGCTCTTTGACACACTTTGACACAGTCCATAGAGCGCGTCATTTTTTCAGGGAACTGTCCATACGGGTCCATCGAAGTCCATTTAAGTCCATGTTGATTGCCGTACATTTGAGTTACAGGATGGACTGATTTGTACCTCTACGGATAAGTATGGATACCTATGCGTCCATCCGTTAATTCTGGCTCTTGAGCGTCGGGAATTGAAATACACCACTAATTAATGCTCAAGTAAAATTTTCAGCTTTTTATCCCGTAATCCCTTTCACCGAAAATACCGGTTCCCACTCTTACAAGAGTAGCGCCCTCTTCCACGGCCACTTCATAATCTCCGGTCATACCCATGGAAAGTTCAGGTTTTTCCGGGAAATAATCTCTCATTTCTTTATAAAGCAGATCATGAACCATCTTAAAATATTCTCTGTTACTTTCAGGATCTTCTGTATAAGGAGCGATGGTCATAAGTCCGCGAAGACTTAAATGCTCTAATTTGGATACGGCACGTATAAGCTCTTTATTCACTTCCGGATCAGAAGTACCGGATTTAGATTCTTCTCCTGCTGCGTTGATCTCTATGAGGACATTAGTAATACATCCGGCCTTTGCAGATTCTTTTTCAATAGCTTCTGCCAGATGAACCGAATCAACGCTGTGTATAAGAGCCGTTTTTCCGACTATATATTTGATCTTATTAGTCTGAAGATGGCCTATCATATGCCACTGTATATCGTCAGGCATTACTTCGATCTTTCCGCACATCTCCTGAACTTTATTTTCTCCGAAAGCTCTTTTTCCGGCATCATACGCTTCCATAAGCATTTCAACCGGCTTGGTCTTGCTTACGCATATAAGCGTCACATCCTTAGGATCTCTGCCACTTCTTTTGCATGCCTCATCGATCTTGATCTGAACCTGTTCTATGTTTTCTTTGATACTCATTTTTCTCACCTTGATATATTTTAGATAAATTATCTTTTATCATTTGAATATGAATTCATCATCTTCCACAGCCTGTGCATTCAGTATGATATAGTCGAATTCTCTTAAGCCGTATACAGTATTACTTTTTACTATGGAATATTCCTCGTTACTGTCTATTACCTGTATCTGGCAAAAATCAGCATAACCTTTGTTGATATTATAAACGCCTGTAAGTATGCCTGTCTCCTCAACAATATATGTCTTTTGGCTGTTCTGCGGGACCAGTTCGTCTCCGTAGTTGAGTTCCGGCGCTTTAACAAAAAAGAATTCATCATTTTCCGAATAGACATTTATCTGTGTTTTAAGGACTGTAGCCTCCCCGTTTTCCATATATGTCTTCTTAAGGAAGGTCTTCATATTTTGATCTTCGGTCTCTGTAAGCGGGCTTGTCTCACCCGTATTCTCCTCGCTCTCAAGCGCGTAGCTCTTAGGAACTACGAAGAATTTCTTCTGTACGATAGCGGAATTGGGCACCTTAAGGCCGCCTTTTCCCTGCATATCTATTTCTATATCTGCAAAACGATCTGCAGCGAAGTTACATACGGAAGTCTTAAATGAGATCATCATCAATACATCCGATTTTTCCGTGGCACCGGGGACAAGGGTCACTTTTCCCGTAAGCTCTTCTCCGTTCTTGGCAAAACGGACCTTAACATTCTGACCGTTTTCGAATAAAGCCGCATAGTCCGGGGTAACGGTAAATGCAGCTTTCCAATTTTCGGAAACAATAAGTTTATATGCCATATCACCCATATTGATATTGCTTCCTGAGCTTAGCTCGCTTGATTCTATGGGATAGGAATTTACTATTTCCGGTGTAACATTCTCTGCCGTGATATTTTCATAGCCGTCAACGCCGTATACCAGGTACCCCGTCTCCTTGGATACGCGGTAACTTACCGCGCTTCCGTTGGCAGCATAGCGTTCTAATCTGTCAGTCAGTTCTCCGACTGTTATCTTTGTGGCATTGTCGCAGAACGCTTCTTTAAAACCGTAGACGCTGTCAAAAGCAAGAGGTGTGAAGCTTTCCGAATACTCCTTTGCCTGTCTTGCCAGCGAATCCGTGTTTTCGGAATTGATGGTCGGATCGTTGATGACCGCATTTGCAGTCTCTTCGCTGCATATTGCATAAACCTTGTCGCCTGAACTTATATGCCCACCTTCAGGCTTTAAGTAAACGATCGTACCGGAGCTGGCAGCATCATAAGTAAGCTCTTCCTTGATCAGAAAAGCGTTGTATGAATTATTAACGGCAAGGGCACCTGATTTTATCATGTAAGAAGCAACATCCTTACGGAACAGGATCTTAAAACACTGCTGCATGAAAAAAAGAAGGAAGATTAATATTAAAAAAAATAGAAATCCTCCTCCTATACGTGCCCTTATATTATTATGATCGCGTCCGGCTTTTTTATTACTGTCTGTCATTTAAGCAAAAGCATTTCAGCGGATTATCTGATCCTTATAGCAATCGGGGATATCCTTTTCCTCTGCTGACATTGCGATAAAGAAACTGATATTATATTTGCTGCTGATCTCATCAAACTTCTTAAGAATAACATCAAGGTCGGAAACCTCGATATTTGCAAGCTTCTTGAAGCTGTCAAAATAGAACTGCTCTATATCACGATCCTGGGAGATAATACCGTTTACGAAACCGAAGAATTCATCTGAAGTGTGAAAACCGAACTCTGAAACATCGATCAAACGAACTTTATTATTGATCTCAAACATATGTCTGCCGCTCTTATCAAGGTAAACAATGTGTCCCTTTGCATCTGCAACAGCATTGTTGGCAGCATCTAAAAGTCTCTTTGTCTTACCTGTTCCTTCATTGCCGATTATCAGTTTGATCATATTGTATACCTCCGAAATAGCAATTTAAAAACCTAATTTGATTATATCTTAGCTGTTGGTTATTTTCAATAGTTCGCTCATGGTGCCGTAAAGAATATCGCTGTCTTCAGCCCCCATGATTATTGCGATGAAAGGATTTCCATCCGCATTTTCGGCATAAAGGATAAGACACTTTCCGGCGGATGCAGTGCTTCCTGTTTTTCCTCCGAGAACACTCACATTATCCGGAGTCGAATATCCTTTTGTAAGATATTGATCCGTACTTGTTACAGTCCTGCTCTTAACTTCGCCTTCGGCAGTATTATATGTGATAGTCACCGAATCCTGTCTGATTATCTCAAGGAACTGGGGATATTTGATAAGCTCGTTGAATATGAGGTAGAGATCGTAAGCACTCGAATAATGCCCCTCTGTCGTGAGTCCGTGCGGATTGACAAAATTAGTGGCGGTACATCCCAATGACGAAGCTCTCGCATTCATCATGAGAACAAAATTGTCAACCGGATCGATAACCTGAGTATCATCGTCGGGTCTGTACGAATTCTCACCAACATATCTTGCCAGCGCCAAAGCAGCATCATTACCGGACTGAACCAGCATGATATTTAATAGATCTCTGACAGTTACTCTGTCCCCTGCTTTGAGACCAAAGCGCTGAACCCCCTCTTCACCTATGGAAACATCGCCGATGGTTATGACATCATCAAGTCTGCTGCAGTTTTCAAATACGATAAGTGCAGTCATAAGCTTGGTGAGAGAGGCCGGATCAAGGCGCGCAAAAGCATTATAGGAATAACAGACTTCCTTATTCCTGATATCATACAGCCCTGCCGCTTTGAGATCTGATGTGTTTAATGAGACGGTGTCTGTCTTATCACCTGAAACAGCTGCATAATCAGCGGCAAAAAGATCCAGTTCTTTTTGCTGTTCTTCAGGTTCAAGAGTAAAATTGTGATTGTTATCCATGCTTCCGTAAGGAAGAGCAAATTCTTCTTTTCCGCATCCGAAAAGCACGGAAACCGCAATAACACCCAACAGAACACGGGATATGCGATTCTTAATTCTTATACATTTCACGGAAATCCATATCTCCACGGTCAAGTGATTTTACAAGAAGTTCTGCGGTAGCCAGATTAGTGGCAACCGGTATATTATGCATATCGCACAGTCTGAGAAGATTACCGGCATCAACTTCGTGAGACATGGGATTTAAGGGATCTCTGAGGAAGATGACAAGATCGATCTGATTATGTTCTATCTGAACTGCGATCTGTTGTTCTCCGCCCAGGTGGCCTGCCAGAAATTTATGAACAGAAAGATTTGTAACCTCTTCGATAAGTCTTCCTGTGGTACCTGTAGCGTAGATCTCGTTATTACCGAGTATGCCGCGGTAAGCGATACAAAAATTCTGCATGAGTTTCTTCTTTGCATCATGAGCAATAAGTGCAATTTTCATATATTATTCTCCAATCCGATCTGACCGATCTCGGTGGTTTTGCGCTCAGGTTCTTTTCTTCTAAGACCTGCACTTAAAACAAATCCCATTCCCAGATAGTTGCTGACAAGGGATGTAAGACCATAACTTACAAAAGGTAAAGGAATTCCGGTATTAGGCATGATACCGGTGGCAACCGCTATATTAAAGAATCCCTGCACACCGATCAGCGTCCCCATTCCAAAGCATATCAGTGTTCCTGCAAGATCTCTTGATCTGATCCCCAGATAGTAGCATTGTCCTGCGATCATGACGAGAAGCGCTATAACAGCGGAACAACCTATAAATCCCATTTCTTCACCTACAACGGCAAAGATAAAGTCATTTTCCGCTTCGGAAATATAATTACCGTTTACAACGGATGTAACTTCGTTATTGTTAAGCCCTTTCCCGTACAACTTTCCGGAACCTATGGCAGTTATTGAATTCTGCATCTGCCATGCATCCGTAAGAGCATATTTTTCGGGATCAACCCAGGCGAGGATTCGTTTCTGCTGATAAGGCTCGATGATCTTCTGGTCGGGCTGCATTACAAGAAAAAGGAATATAATGGCAGCAGGTACCGTGACGGCCAATACCCCGAATATTATCTTCCTGCTCAATCCGCCAATGAACAAAAGCATGCAGAATATCACTATAAGCATGATCGTTGTGGAGAGATCAGGTTGTTTTAATACCAGGATGACCACTGGAGCCGCAAGAGCCAGCATGATAAAGATAATATGCGGCCTGTTTAATCGCTCTTTATGTACCATTATAAACTTGGCAAAAAAAAGTATCAATAAAATTTTGGCAAGTTCGGAAGGCTGGAACTTCACGCCAATGCCTGGGATCAAAAGCCATCTCTGAGCATTATGGGAAGATTTCCCGAAGAATTCAACCGCTGCCAGAAGGCCGATATTTAAGAAATATATCACCCAGCTGAATTTCAGAAAAAAGGCATAATCAAAAAACGAGATAAGTACCATGATGAATATGCCGAGTATCATTCCGCCTATCTGTTTGGTCTGAAGTGATTCCTTAACGGATCCTATGGCAAAAATTCCTATCACATTAAGTGTGATAAGACATATGACCAAAACTATACTATAATTTTTTAATTCTATCTTGGATTTCATATAATCAGTCTCCGGCTGACGTTACTGTTGCATCCGAAGCGTTACCGGTAATAAGCTTGTCTCTGTCTTCCAGGTTAAAGTAATATTTTATTACATCGCATCCCAATTGGGCTGCAAAATCCGAGGAGTAACCGTTAGCTATTCTGACCGCCATGGCGATCTTAGGCTTGTCCGCCGGCGCGAAGCCTACAAAGAGCGCATGGTTGGGTTTGTTCTCGGCCTCCTGCGCGGTACCGGTCTTACCTGCGCATATGATACCTATATCATTGAAATACTTTTTGTCTGCCACCACTCTCATCATACCTGTATGAATTGCATTCCACAGTGTGGGATCGAGCATTATCTCGTTTACGATCTTATTTTTTCCGCTGTAAGTAGTGACCCCGTCAGCATTACGTATCTCTTTAATGAGGCTCAACTGATATACGGTTCCCTTATTTGCAACAGCCGATACATATCGTGCCAGACCTACGGTTGTATAGTTATGGGTACCCTGACCGATGGCAGATGCAACAGGATACTGATCGGAGATATTGGGCTCGGACTCTGCGATCTCGACTCCCGTTGTCTGACCGAGACCAAACATAGTAGCATATTTTGAGAGTCTTTCTATACCGTATGCATCATTATATCTTCCGTCATCATCAGCCAGTCTGTAACCTACTTCGTAGAAGAAGTAGTTACAGGAATTCTGAATGGCACCGGAAAGTGTGAGCGGTCCGTGAGATCCGGGATATATCCAGCAGTTATGGATGGTTCCGTTAAGCTTTGTAAAGCTTCCCTCACAATCTATGACAGTATTGATGTTTATAACGCCCTCTTCCACACCGGCAACGGAACTAACCATTTTGAAGGTTGAACCCGGTGCGGTTTTCTGCTGGGTTGCGTAATTCCAAAGGGGTTTTGATCTGTCAGAACCAAGTTTGGCCAGATATGCAGAATCGGCAGTATTGGCAAGCCTGTTATTGTCATATCCGGGATATGATACAAGAGCCAACACCTCCGAACTGTTTGGATCGGTGATAACACACGACCCGGAACAGGGCTCGAGTCCAAGCTGAGCAGGTGTGATCTTGATATCCGAGATAAGCTTTGTCATGAATCCGTACGCGGATATGGAACCGTTCCTGAGGCCCTCAAGTCTGTCGTCTTCAACCTGGATCAGGTCCTGTTCCCACAAAATCAGGCAAAGCTGTCTTCCTGTCACCATGTCATTCATGATGAGATATTTATACAGCCTCTTCGAAAAATCGGGATTAGTGGCAAGTTTATCGATGATATAATCAACCAGCGCATTGTAGATCTCTCCGGAATCCGAATATTTATCATCGAGAGTCAGTTTGGTCAGATCTATCCACTGAGCGGAAATACAATAATTCAGATATTCGTTAATGCTTATACTCTCTTCCGAATGCCATTTCCTGTACATTTCATCGGTGACATCGACTTTATCGGAGAGTATTACTCCGTAGTTGGATGATGAAAGCATTGAAATGATAAAGCTCTCATATTCTTTATATTCGTCAGTAAGGTCGCAATAAGGCGTATCCAGCTCCGTCATTTCCTTTCGCAATTGTGCGCAGGCATCTGCCTGCTTGCTTTGGAAAGTGGCAAGTACTTCCTGCTCTGTGGTACCGGCATAATCCTTGGACAGATGTTTCATATCAATGACATTATTGGATATCAGAGCATAATAAACATCATAAATCGGGATCTGTCTGTTACGACCGTGCTGGTTAACGGTCTTTTCATTTACGATCCTTGATGTAAGGATACCCGCGATCTTCTGCTCGAGCAGACGATAAACAGCCTTCTGCAGATTGGTATCTATTGTCAGATAAACATCATTTCCGGCTGTGGGTGCAACTACATTGTCCGTCTCCAGTATTCTTCCGAGATTATCAACATAGATAGTCTCGCTTCCCTTTTGTCCCTGAAGCTCGGATTCCATAGAAAACTCGATGCCGGTCTTACCTACATAGTCATTTGTTGAATAATTAGGATCGGAAGCGGAATACTGTTCGTATTCTTCCTCGGAGATCCTTCCCGTATATCCCAGTATCTGTGAGAAATAAACACTGTGATTATATTTTCTGATTGTATCTTCGGTGATGGTTACGCCCTGTAAGATATCGGAATTCTCCATGATCTCGGCAACCGTCTTGTCGGATACATCAGAGGCAATGGTAGTAGCGATATATTTCTGAAAGCCGTTAAGAGACAGATTGTATCTTATTATAGAGATATCAAGCATCTGTTTTTTGGTAAATCCCATCTGCGGGATAAAACCGACTTTCGAGCCTTCATTGCCGGTATAAGCACCTATACCGTATTTTGAGGCGCTGCAAAGATAGCTCATGACCATATCCGGATTTGCGTTTTTCTGATCATAACTTAGATCGGAAACAAGAGCCTTACCGTAGATATCCGCAAGGAAGCGCTGATGTTTGGTGCCTGTATAAGAAAAGCAGAAATTATTATCCTCATCCAGATATATTCCGAAATCATTGATGACCGAGTCGCCGTTCCCTTCAATGATATCAACTGTTTTTAAAACGATCTCATTAAGCTCCCGGTTTTTAGTACTTCCGGATTCAATGGTATCTGTTATGGTAACGGAATAAGCGAGTATATTGTAAGCAAGAAGCTCTCCGTTTCTGTCATAGATATTACCTCTTGTACTGGGGATATTGACCTGCTTTTCAATGCTTAATGTGAAATTAGCTCTGTAGGAATCGCCGTTTACGATCTGAAGCTTAAATATCCTGGCAATGAGCACTAAAAAAATAACAGCCAGCATCAGGAAAGGAACCAGAAATCTGGAAGTCACAAAAGATATGATTTTTTCTCTGAGATCATAAAACACCGGCGCCTCCCTCGGAACCCGAATCTGATTTGTCGGATGTATAATCAATAAAATGAGTCTCCGTAAAGAGCAACATCGGATAAATAATTATGCCGGACAGTATGGTAAATACAAATTCCGGAAGTATCGAATCTCTGAAGTAAAATTTAAAATCAAAATATCCGAGCAATACTTTAGTAAAGAAGAATTTAAGCAGCATAAAAGTAATGTCGGAAAGAATGATTGCGGCAGCAGGCAGCTTATAGTCTTCCTTCTTGTAATACTTGTTGGCGAGTCCGCAAAAGAAACCGACGTATGTATAGAGCAAAGCGTAAAAGCCCAGGATATCCATACAAAAAATATCCAGCATAAGGCCGCATGTAAAACCCGTGATGATACCTGCGTATTCACCGCGCATCAATCCGTACATGCATGTAATGATCAATATAAAATTAGGAACGGATCTGCCGAAAGGCAGGTATCTGAAAGCCGAGGTCTGCAGAGCAAACAACAGCAGCACGGTCAAAATACCGACTATCCACTTTTTGATCAAAGTAAACATATTATTTCTCTGTATCCTGCTTAAGCTCCGTGATCACAAGCACTTCGGAAAGATGTTCGAAATCCACTACGGGAGTGATCATTCCCGACTTCGTCATGTTGTTGGGATCGGTCTCAACCGTATCCACATATCCGATCAGTATACCCGGAAGGTACTTTGAACTTATATCGGAAGTAACGACCTTATCACCTTCCGCCGTATCATTATTGGTATCAAGAAGATCCGAATATGAGATAACACCTTTCTCTATCAATTCCATACTTCCGGTAACGATCATATTATCCTGGGAATGAAGAATGGAAGCACTAACGTTGGCATTATCATTGATAATGGTATTTACTCTTGCCCAGTTATCTCCCGTCTCTGTAACAATGCCGACAAGTCCGGCACCGGCGATAACATTCATGTTGGGTTTGATACCATCCTGGGAACCCTTATCAATGATAAAGGTACTGAACCAGTTACCCGAATCGGCAGCGATTATCCTTGCACCTGTTTTATTGTATTCGGAATAAGTTTCGTTTAAAGAAAATAATGTACGAAGATTATTAAGTTCATAATAATCCTGTGCAAGAAGTGTATTTTCGCTGGTAAGTTCATCGATCCTTTTTTTAAGCTCTTCATTTTGAGCTTTAAGTTCGTCTATCTCTTTCTTTTCATCAGCAAGGGCAACAAGCTCGGAGCTTGTATGAGAGATTGCTTTTTGGAAAGGAACAACGATAACGGCAACAGCCGAATTAAGTGCCTTACCCTTAATATCTGTTGTAAATGTCACGACCATCATACCGATACATATGATCGTGACAAGAAGCAGCAGATATTTTCCGGGAATCTTCTTTTTTTCCTGCTTCTTTTTTAATATGGGACTCATCTGTCTTCCTCAACAGACCTTGCGAGCGAAGCATATTTCTTATCTTTCATGATCTTCTGGATTCCCTTGACTGCAGTGGCTACGGGATCATCCGAAAGATTAACGTTCAAACCTGTTGCATCTGCGATCATGTCGGCCATATGAACGATCTGGCTTCCGCCGCCGGTAAGATAGATTCCTCTGTGGTAGATATCAGCACCGAGTTCGGGCGGAGTTCTCTCAAGGATCTGTTTGATGCTGTCAATGACAATGCTTATATTCTCTTTAATACTGTCAAATACGATATTTGTATCGATCTCCTTCTCAACAGGGAGACCAAGAACGATATCTCTGCCGTAAACAACGGCACCTTTACCCGAATCCTGCACTTCACGCATGGCAACTTTTAACTTTTCTGCGGTTTTGCTGCCGATCATAAGATTATATTCTTTACGAACTGCGGATTTTATAGCTTCGTCGAACTTCTGACCGCCTACTTTTATGAGCCTTGATGCCACAATGCCCCCAAGGGATAAAAGAGAGATCTCAGTGGTCTGGAATCCCACATCAACGATAAAAATACCCTGCGAATTCTTAACATCTATATCCATACCTACAGCATCGGCGCAGGCCTTCTGAACAGTATAGACATTTCTGGCCTTAACGTTGCTGTCGAGGATAAGGTCATAGAATGCCCTCTGCTCTACTTCTGTAACATCATCCGGGACTGTTATATAGTAGTCAGCCGGTCTGATAGAACCGCCTCCGAGATCGCTGATAAAATAATGAACAAGAGTGTTCATATTGACGATATCAGCAATAACTCCGTTAACTACAGGGTAAGAAACCGAAATATTGTCCGGAGCCTTCTCATACATCTCATATGCAGAATCTCCATACGCAAAAAGGGTATCGCGGCCCTCTATAGCGATCATGTTTTTTTCCATCATATATGAATCATCGTTGCCGTTATAGATCCTGATATTGCTGGATCCAAGGTCGATGCCGAAAGCATTAATTCCCATCAGTAAGTTCCTTTCAAGTGATTTTTGGTTACCATAACAATAAATTTTACCATAAAATCAGTGGTTTGTGCAGTAAAAGTGCCGAAAATCAGTTATCACACCCCGAGGGAGGATATCAGTCCCTTGTCTTTTAAGGCCTGTACAGACTTAAGCATTCCTAAAGCACCGTGAGGGAAAGTAAGTCCGCCCTGGAAATAGACAGCATAAGGCTCTCTTATGGGAGCGTCAGCTGAAAGCTCTATGCTTGAACCGGAAACAAATGCTCCTGCAGCCATGATGACTTTGTCATTATATCCGGGCATGTCCCAGGGTTCGGGAGTTAAGAATGAATCTACGGGAGATGCAGCCTGAACCGCTTCACAGAAAGCACAGATCCTCTCTGCGCTGCCCAGTGTTATTGCCTGAATAATGTCATACCTGGGTTCTGTTGCATTAGGGGTTGCCTTAAACCCAAGATTCTCATAAAGATTTGCGGCATAGATCGAAGTTTTAAGCGCCGATGCCGTAACCGTAGGCGCCAGGAAAAGCCCCTGATAAAAAGAAGGAAGGATAGACAATGATGCACCCACCTCTTTTCCGAGTCCCGGAGAAGTCAGTCTGTATGCTGCATTTTCTATATATTCCTTTTTTCCGACTATATATCCGCCACATGGGCATAATCCGCCCCCGGGGTTCTTGATAAGTGATCCCACGCAAAGATCGGTGCCGAAGTCAGAAGGCTCCGAAAGCTGTACGAACTCACCGTAACAGTTATCTACCATCACTACAACATCAGACTTGATATTCTTGATAAAAGATATGAGCTCGCCTATCCTTTCTACGGACAGTGTCGGTCTTACAGCGTAACCCTTTGAACGCTGAATAGTGACCATACGGGTCTTTTCGTTTATGGAATTTTTTATTCCCTCAAGATCAAAAGATCCGTCAGAAAGAAGATCCACCTGTCTGTAAGAAACTCCGTATTCCTTAAGCGAACCTGTAATATGTCCGTTTGATCTGTCATCTTCATCGATCCCGATGACTGACGTCAAAGTATCATAGGGTCTGCCGACAGGACTTAAAAGTTCGTCACCGGGGCGTAAGTTACTCATGAGCGCAAGTGCAAGTGCATGTGTTCCGCAGGTTATCTGCGGTCTGACAAGTGCGTCTTCGGTGTGGAAGATATCCGCATATACTTTCTCAAGTGTATCTCTTCCGAGATCGTTATATCCGTATCCTGTAGTTCCAAGGAGACAGGCCTCGCTCACCTTATTCTTCTGCATTGCATTAATGACTTTTAACTGATTAAGCTCTGCAGTATCATCGATCTCCTCGAATCTGTCCTTTAATCCCTTGCGGATCTTTTCTCCAAACGCAAAAGTTTCTTCGTCGATCCCTAATTCTTTATGTATATGGTGATAATTCATTTTTCCCTCCGTGAAGAGCATGATTATATTTATATGATATTTTTTTCGATGATCTTTTTTAACATGAGATCCGGTATTTCATTTTCCGGATCTGTAAATCCGGAACGGTCTATCTCTATAAAGTCTTCCCTGTTCTTAAACCATGTGATCTGTCTTTTGGCAAAGTGTCTGCTGTCGCGTTTTATCAGATATACCGCCTCTTCCAAAGTACTCTCGCCCTGCAGATAAGAATAAATCTCTTTATAGCCGAGTCCCTGCATTGATGTAGCATTCGAAGGAACACCTTTATCCTTAAGCGCTGTTACTTCACTAACAAGTCCGCCTCCAATCATCTTATCCACGCGTCTGTCTATGCGCTCGTACAGTTTCGCTCTGTCATCTGTCAAAAAGAAACCGACATGATCGTATACGGGCGGCTTTTTACGCATCTCTTCATTATGTTCTGAGATCTTAAGCCCCGTCTCTTTATAGTATTCCAGGGCACGTATCACACGCTTGATATTATTCTCGTGTATAGTCTGCAATGACTCCGGATCTGTCTGTTTTAATCGTTCAAAGAGTATGCGTCTTCCTTCTTCTGTTTTTGCGATCTCTTCCAGTTCATGTCTGTATGACTTGTCTGTCTCTTCTTTCGTGAATTCGATCCCATACAGGACAGCCTGGATATAGAAACCGGTACCGCCTGTAAGAACAGGTATCTTACCTCTTGCGTTAATGTCTTTTATTGCTTCGCTTGCAAATTTTTGAAAGACAGATACGTTAAAATCATCACTTGGATCTAAGATGTCAAGAAGGTGGTGAGGTATGCCCTTCATCTCTTCTTTGCTAATCTTAGCGGTACCGATATCCATATTTCTATATACCTGCATGGAATCGGCAGAAACTATCTCTCCGTTAATTTTCTTTGCCAGTTCTACAGCTGCGGCCGATTTACCTACAGCAGTCGGGCCTGCGATGATGATAAGTTTATCCATAAAAAATCAGTTTACTATCCTCTTAAATTTCCGTTCCAGTTCGGTCCTGCTGACTGAGAATATAGTCGGTCTGCCGTGAGGACAATGATAAGGATTATTAAGTGTAAGCAATTCATCAAGAACAGTATCCATCTGTTCACGGGATATGGCATCCCCACCTTTAACGGAAGCCTTGCATGCCATGGAAGCAATGACACGTTCTATAACATCGGGAGTGTCTTTTATTCCTCTCAGTCTTAGGTCATCAAGGATTTCCATAAAGAGAGTCTTTGCATCTTTCCTGTACAGATCAAGCGGAACGGTATGAATTGCATATTCCCTTCCGCCGAAATCATTTATCTCGAATCCAAGTTCATCAAAATAGTCCCGGAACTTCTGAAGTGTTTCATCTTCCTCTGCCGAAAGACTGATAACTATGGGTGGCGAAGTCTGCTGCTTGTAAACCTTATGTTCTTTGTAATTCGCAAGCATCCTTTCGTAATTGACTTTTTCATGCGCCGCATGCTGATCGGCAAAATAAAGCTTGTCCTCGTAAGTAAAGATCCAATATGTATTAAACACCTGTCCTATCAGTTCATAACGCTTTCTGGCATTTGCAGAGATAACTCTTTCTTTTGGAAGTATCTCCATCTGTACCGCCTTGCGTTCGGTGAAATCCCTGAGATCCTTGAATCTGACAGGCGCATCATTGACCTTATCATTAGGATCTTCAATTTTATCGCTGTTATCGCTGTTTCTGAATTCCTTAACCACAGCTTCCGTATCGGTAAAATCAACGCTGAAGATATCACGGTTTTCTTTAGTCAAAGGAACCTGTTGATCTGATGCCGGGCTATCCGTCGTTTTGGCGATGTCGGAAATACGCTTATTCTCAAAGGGTTCCGGTGCTTCGCTTATCTCAGGACGTATGCTACGCCTATCTTTATCAAGCTCAGCTTCCGGGATCATCTCATGATCATGGAGAGCTTCTGCTACAGCCTGCGAAAGATTATCATATACATTTTCTCTGTCATGGAATCTAACATCCATTTTGGAGGGGTGTACATTGACGTCTATTTCATCCGGAGACATTTCGATGGATATTACGCAGAAGGGGAATTTATGCTGCATTGTATATCCGCTGTATCCGTCTTCCAGACTCTTTGCCACCACATCGCTTTTTATGAATCTGTTATTTAAAAAGTAATTTTCAAAATTACGATTAGGCCTATTGATGGCAGGTGTGCCAAGATATCCGTCTATACGGATGCCGTCTTTTTCATAAGATACGGGGATAGTTTCTCGGGCCATCTCTCTTCCGTAGATGCGGTATATCACATCATGTAGATCACCGGCACCGTTAGTAAAAATCTGATTCTTTCCGTTGGAAACAAATTTAAAAGAAATGTCAGGTCTGGAAAGAGCAAGGTGCTCCATAAGTTCCCCGATCATCCCTCCCTCCGCAGCAGCGGATTTAAGGAACTTACGTCTGACAGGAACGTTATAAAAAAGATGTGTCGCAACTATCGTCGTTCCATCCGGAGCTCCGATCTCCGTGAGTTCTCCGGCAACTCCTCCGTCGATCTCGAATCTGTGCCCCATCAGCGCATCTTTAGTCTTGGATATCATGGTTACATGACTGACAGAAGCGATACTTGCAAGAGCTTCGCCACGAAACCCCATGGAATGAAGTGAATTTAAGTCATCTATGGATGTGATCTTGCTGGTTGCATGGCGCAAAAAAGCCGTAGCCATATCTTCAGGCTCGACTCCGCAACCGTTATCGGTGACTCTGATATATTCGATACCACCGCTTTTTATTTCAACGGTGATTGCATCGGCACCTGCATCTATTGCATTTTCAACAAGTTCCTTTACAACACTTGCAGGGCATTCCACTACTTCACCTGCGGCTATCTTATCAATTGTATTATTATCAAGTACCTGTATTCTGTTCATTTATCAATATCTGTTCTTAAGTTTACTTTGATACTTATAGAGAGTGTTCAATGCATCGAGAGGCGTCAGTTTGGTAATATCCAATTCCTCGAGCTCTTTTAATATGTCTTCGTCTTTTGCTGTATCAAAGAAACTCATCTGTCCTTTGTCCACATCATCGAAAACAACAGCAGTACGTTTTGCAGCAGGATCGGCAATAGCGATCTCCGATAGTTTCCCGGTTATATCATTATTCATAAGCTGAGCAACTATCTCTGCCGCTCTGTCGGTTACAGCCACGGGTACACCTGCAAGTTTTGCAACCTGTATACCGTAACTCTTATCCGCTCCACCGGGAACTATTTTTCTCAAGAATACGATATCGTCTCCCTGTTCTTTTACGGCTATGCAGTAGTTGTTAACATTATCCATTTTACCTTCAAGTTCCGTAAGCTCATGATAATGCGTAGCAAAGAGGGTCTTTGCCCCAAGGATCTTCTTGCTGCTTATATATTCGATCACAGCCCATGCTATTGCAAGGCCGTCAAAGGTAGATGTTCCCCTTCCGATTTCATCAAGTATAAGAAGCGAATCGGATGTGGCATTTTTAAGGATATTAGCAACTTCGTTCATCTCCAGCATAAAGGTGGACTGACCGCTTGCAAGATCATCGGATGCACCGACCCTGGTAAATATCCTGTCAACGATGCAAAGATCAGCACTTTTTGCAGGAACAAAAGAACCTATCTGGAACATTAATGATATCAATGCCACCTGCCTCATATAGGTCGATTTACCGGCCATATTAGGGCCTGTGATAACGGAAATGCAGTTCTTTCTCTTATCGAGAAAAGTATCATTATCGATAAACTGATCATTTCCCATCATTTTTTCAACAACAGGATGCCTACCGTTCTTGATATCAATGACACCTTTATGATTGATCTTCGGTCTTACAAAGTGATTCTGTTCAGCAACGACAGCAAGAGAACAAAGCACATCAAGTCTTGCGATCGCACGTGCCGTCTTCTGGATCCTTGCGAGATTTTCCTCAACCCTGTCACGTAAAGCACAGAAAGCATCATATTCCAGTGTTGATAGTTTCTCCTGTGCATTAAGGATCATATCTTCCAGTTCTTTTAATTTCGGCATGCTGTATCGCTCTGAGCCTGAAATCGTCTGCTTTCTGACATAATCCTTAGGAACCAGATCCTTATATGAATTTGTTACTTCAAGATAATAACCGAAAACTTTGTTATATTTGATCTTTAAATTCTTTATTCCGGTGCGTTCGCGTTCTTCATTTTCAAGCCCCGCAAGAAGGTTTTTACCATTAGTGCTCGCATATCTGAGATCGTCGATATCCTTATCATATCCGTCTTTTATTATCCCGCCTTCCCTTATGGTTACAGGAGGATCCTCTATAATGGCTTTCTCTATATCGCCCGAAATATCTTCAAGCGAATCGATGGCTTCATCTATCTCAAGTAATTCTGCACATTCAAAACCTCTAAGGACAGTTTTGATCGGTGGCAGCATCAAAAGAGATCCCTTTAAAGCAAGCATATCTCTGGGGTTTGCGGAATGATAGCTGATACGTGCCAGCAGTCTTTCAAGATCGTATATTGCCGTAAGATATTCTCTGAGTTCATCACGATCCATTCCGCATTTCATTAATGCTTCAATACCGTTTTGACGCCTGATGATACCTTCTTCATCGATAAGAGGCTGTTCTATATCGGAGCGCAGCATTCTTGCTCCCATGGCCGTCTTTGTTTTATCAAGCACCCAAAAAAGCGAACCTCTCTTAGACTTGTCACGCATGGTCTCGCAGAGTTCAAGATTTCTTCTGGTGGCCGAGTCCAAAAGCATATATCTGCTTCCTGTATACGGAAGGATATGTGTTATATGCGTAAGCGGGATCTTCTGTGTCTCATAAAGATATTGCATAAGAGCTCCGGCAGAAATCGTACCTGCGGAAAACATATCAATACCGAGAGCGGTTATAGATGATACCTTAAAATGTGATAAAAGAGCTTTTTTACAGTCATCGGAATCAAAATACCAGCTCCCGAGGGTACTTACTGCTATATTATTCTCATTCTTTAATTTCTCAAGAAACGAGCATGATAACATTGCGGCCTCATTGCAAATGATCTCTCTGGGAGCCTGTTTAATGATCTCATCTTTTAATTTGTCGGATGAATCAGCTTCTGTAAGAAAGAATTCACCTGTGGAGATATCGGTAAATGCAATGCCGAAAGAACCTTCGAGACTGATTATACACATAAGGAATTTATTCCTTGATTCATCAAGAGCCTGCGGTGTGATATTTGTACCGGGTGTTACTATACGGACAACTTCACGCTTAACAAGCCCTTTTGCAAGCTTGGGATCTTCCGTCTGCTCGCATATAGCCACCTTGTATCCCGATTCGACAAGTTTATCAAGATAACCGTCTACTGAATGGAAAGGTATACCGCACATGGGTACTCTTTCCTCAAGACCGCAGTTCTTGCCTGTAAGTGTGATATCAAGAACCTGAGAAGCATTAACCGCATCATCAAGGAACATCTCATAAAAATCACCGAGTCTGTAAAAAAGGATACAATCCATGTACCCTTTTTTAGTATCCAGGTACTGCTGCATCATAGGAGTGACCCGGTTATAATCTATTGTTTCGTATGTAAACATTTTCTTATTATTCCTGTTTGATTATCCTGTCAGATAGCTTTTCCGTAAAAATAAAATCCTTTATTCTCGGTAAGTTCCACATTAACAAGTTTTCCGATCATGGACGCATCTCCCGGGAAATGAACCAGATAATTATTTGATAATCTGCCGGTAACAAGGGAGGGATCGTGTTCGTTGAGCTCCTCAACCAAAGCTACGCTCTTAAGCCCCGTCAGTTTTGCCGCGCAGCTTCTTGCATTGTCCTGAACGGTCTTCAATACCTTATCAAAGCATTCCGATATCTTTTCGGGTGTCATAGCCATTTCGAGATCGGCTGCCGGTGTACCTGTTCTCTTTGAATATATGAATGTAAAAGCGTTGTCGAAACCGACTTCTTTTACAAGTCTTACAGTCTCATCCACATCTTCCGGAGTCTCCGTGGGGAAACCGACGATCATATCAGTTGTGATGGAAAGATCAGGGATAGCCTTCCTAAGCTTGGCCACCAAAGCCAGATATTCATCATGAGTATAATGTCTGTTCATGGCTTTAAGCACTCTGTCCGAACCTGACTGTACAGGAAGATGAAGGTGTCTGGCGATCACATCGGATGAAGCCATAACATCAATAAGTTCGTCGGAAAGATCTTTGGGATTGGATGTCATGAATCTTACGCGTTTTATTCCCGGGATCTTAGCTGTTTTACTTAAAAGTTCCGGGAAACTGATCTCGCCTTCGATGCCGTTACCGTATGAATTGACATTCTGACCAAGGAGCATTACTTCCACCACTCCGTCATCTGCCAGTCTTCTTACCTCGTCCAGTATCTCACTGCTGCGTCTGCTGCGCTCTCTGCCCCTTACGTAAGGAACTATGCAGTAGGTACAGTAATTATCACATCCGAACATGATATTAACGCCGGATTTAAAAGGATATTTTCTTACTGTCGGGAAAGCTTCCACTATCTCATCCGATTTCTTCCAGACATCGATGACAAGCTTATCCGATTCAAACATTTTGCAAAGGAGTTCCGGAAATTTATATATATTATGAGTTCCGAATATCAGATTTACAAAACTGTATGTCTTTTTTAATTTCTCGATCACAGGCGGTTCCTGAGTCATACAGCCGCATATGATGATCTTCTTATCGGGATAGCTCTTTTTCATTGCATGAAGAGCTCCCAGTCTGCCGTATACACGCTGGTTGGCATTGTCTCTAACGGTACAGGTATTAAAAACAACAAGATCTGCTTCTTCGCTCTCCGTTATCTCAAAACCGGCTTCATTAAGGACACCTGCAAGTTTCTCGGAATCTCTTGCATTCATCTGACACCCGAAGGTGACCACACATGCAGAAGGTGCATGTCCGATCTTTTCACCGAATCTTACCGTAAGCTTTTTTAATTCTTCAAGGTATTCTTTTTGATATCCGATCTCTTTATCAGCCTCATATTCCTTGGTACTGATAAAAGCGCTGTAATCGGCATTTTTAAATCTAAAACTATTATCCACGAATCTGACCGTTTCCGATTATCTTATACTTGTATGATGTAAGTTCCTTAAGTCCCATGGGACCTCTTGCATGGAGCTTCTGTGTGCTTATTCCGATCTCTGCTCCGAAACCGAACTCAAAACCGTCCGTAAATCTTGTGGAAGCATTCACATAAACACATGCAGAATCTATCTCGTTTAAGAACTTATCTGCAGCAGCTTTATCCTCCGTTATGATCGCATCGGAATGATGTGTGCTGTATCTGTTGATATGAGCAATTGCTTCATCAATATCATCAACGGTCTTTACGGACATCTTAAGATCAAGATATTCAGTCGCAAAATCTTCTTCAGAGGCAGGAACCGCATCCGAAAAAGCTTCAAGAGAAGAGCGGTCCGCAAACAGCTCAACTTTCTTTTCTCGAAGAGCTTTTGCAGCATCAACGAAAACAGAATCTAGAACATCCTTATGAACCACAAGTGATTCGGCTGTATTGCATGTGCCGAGTCTCTGCGTCTTTGCGTTGATTATTATACTTAAAGCCTTATCATGATCCGCAGCTTTATCTATATATATATGACAGTTTCCGGCACCGGTTTCAATTACCGGGATCTTTGAATTTGCCACAACACTGGCGATCAGGTTCTTGGATCCGCGAGGGATGAGAACATCAACATATTCTTTCATTTGCATGAACTTTGTGGTCGTCTCACGATCCGTTGACTCAATGAGTCCTACTGCAGACTCGTTGACTCCCACAGTCTTCAGTGCTTCTTTTATATATTTTACGATCGCGATATTGGAATTTATAGCATCGGAACCGCCTTTTAATATAACCGAATTGCCAGCTTTAAATGTAAGCGCAAATGCATCTGCTGTAACATTCGGTCTGGACTCGTAAATGATACCGATAACACCGAGAGGAACTCTAACCTTCTCGATCTTTAATCCGTTGGGACGCTCGAATCTTTCCAGTACATCGCCAAGCGGATCGGGTAAGGATGCAACCTGCTTTAAGCCTTCGCTTATTGCCTGTATCCTTTCTTCGTTGAGCATCAATCTGTCCTGAAGAGGTAAGCTTACTCCCCTCTCCTTTGCATTGGCGATATCCTTGTCATTTTCCGCGATTATATCCGCACTGTGACGGATCAGATTATCGGCAACTTCGTATAGTGCTTTATTCCTTTCTTCATTGCTTAATTTCTGGAGTTCGTATTTTGTATTCTTTGCTTTTTCGCAAAGCTCAATAAGCTTATCATCATATGATGCCATATTTATCACCTCAGATCTTTCATAGGTTTTACCATACGGTAAGAATGTTTCTCGGTTATCACTTCGTCCATTGGCAGATCTTCCTCACCATGTGGGACTGTATCTGAAAACTGAATCTCAAAGCAGACGCCTATCTTATAAATATCCGGATTGGCCGAAAGGAACCTGTCATAATAACCTCTGCCGTATCCTATTCGACTTCCGTCCATTCCAAAGCCAAGCCCCGGGCAGATTATCACCGCTCTGGTATTTCTTATCTCCGCAGGACTTCCTGCCGAAGGCGGCTCGGGTATCCCTTTAAATCCGATCTCAAGCTCCCTTAAGTCTCTTACTCTTGTAAATACAAGATCATTATTCTCAACCTTAGGGTAATATACTCTCTTTCCCACAGAAACAGAATAAGCAAATATCCTTTCCGTGGGGACTTCGTTACGATATGACGCATAGAGAAGTATCTCACCGGCTCTGACATAAGCAGGTGAAGATTTTAATTTTTCCAGGATCTGATCACCGAAAGTATCAACGTCCTTTGAAGTAAGGCCGTCTCTGGCCCTCATCATATCTTTCCTGAATCTTTTCTTGGCTTCGACCAGTTTTTCTTTATTAAAAGCGTTGATCCTGTCTCGTTGGTCAGACTGATCTATCATGAAATTTTGTCCGAATGTGTCGGCCATAGCACCTCTTTGTAATATCAGTCTTCTTTAAGATAATCTCCGATGAAAAAGTTATCATCTCTGTTTGCAAGGAATAATGTTCCAAAACTTCTTCCGTCCATGATCCTGTGTATGATATGAACATCTTTGGAATTGGCAATGATCATATCAGCTCCGGAACTGGTGGCGATACGTGCTGCCGAAAGTTTTGTATCCATCCCGCCTGTTCCCACATCGGAACCTGTGGTCTTCTTGCCCATGCCCATTATATCGGAAGTAAGTTCCGGAACTATTGGGATAAAACGGGCATTGGGATTGGATCTGGGATCATCGGTATAGAGTCCGTCGATGTCGGACAATAATATGAGAAGATCCGCACCCACAAGAGCCGCAACAATGGCGGAAAGAGTATCATTATCACCGAACTTTATCTCATATGTTGAGATAGTGTCATTTTCATTAACGATAGGTATGGCACCCAACTTTAACAGTTCTATAAAAGTATTATGTGCGTTAAATCTGTTAAGGTCATTGATTATGGTATTCTTGGTCATCAAAACCTGTGCCGCCACATGACCGTATTCCGAAAACATCTTTTCATATGTCTCGATAAGCCTTGCCTGCCCAATGGCTGCGCATGCCTGCTGAACGGCGATCTCGTGATCTTCATTCTTTAAATGCATGACCTTCTTTCCTGCAGCGATAGCTCCCGAGCTTACAAGAATAACATCTTTTCCGCGGTTCTTGAGATCACATAATTCGCGGACCAAGGTTTCCATCTTAATATAATCAAGATCACCTGTCTCTTTGTGTCTGAGGGACGAAGAACCGATCTTGACTACTATTCTTTTTTTGTTTTTTAAAAGTTCTCTGTACTGATCCATTTCAATCACTTATCTGTTTTTTGTATAATTTCGGTAAAATATCGTTAAAAATCAATAAAATCTACACTAACTGATTATAAGACATTACTATTTTCTCCGCAACTTTCAATCCGTCTACAGCAGCGGATGTTATGCCTCCGGCGTACCCGGCACCTTCACCGCAGGGGTATATTCCCCGGATAGTACTCTGACCGTCATCAAATCTTTCCATTTTAACCGGTGATGAAGTTCTGGTTTCCACACCGGCTAAAAGCGTCATGCCGGAATCATATCCGCTTATATATCTTGCAAACTGAGGAACCGTTTCCATAAGGTCTTTGTTAAAAGATTCCGGAAGTATTTTCCTCAAGTTCGCATATTCATAAGCACCTTTTATCATTGGCTCTTCGCCGTTATGAAATCTGTGAAATGCTTCGTCCCTGTTTTCACAGAAATCGCTCCATACTTCAACAGGTATCCGGCCTCCGGCCAGCATATATGCATTCTTTTCAAGGTCTCTCTGGAACCGCATTCCGTCAAAAAGCTTTTCGCCGTAGTCATTTTCATCAACCGTTATGACGATGGCAGAGTTGGCATTGCCCGAAGCGCGGTCTCTGTTGCTCATCCCGTTGACCGCAACCATTCCGTCTTCACTGGAGGCATTAACCACATATCCGCCCGGACACATGCAAAATGAGTAAACCGCTCTTCCTGAGGAGGCTTTGGCAGTAACCTTATAATCCGCAGGCGGTAATAGTTTGCTTTTATGATCAGCACCATATTGAGCCATATTGATATCATCCTGAGGATGAATAAATCTGAATCCTACGGCAAAAGGTTTGTTTTGCATCTCAATTCCGGATTCATGGAGATTAATAAAAGTATCTCTTGCACTGTGCCCCGGAGCAAGTACCAGGAGGTTTGCAGGGATCATCTCGATCTTTCCGTCTTTATCTTTGATCCTGATGGACGTCAGCTTTCCGTTTTCGGTCACGGGATTGATAAAAGTAGTCCTAAACTTAAATGTCGCACCCATGATCTCCATCTCTGAGCGCATATTTTTTATTACCTGTCTGAGGACATCTGTGCCGATATGAGGCTTGCTGTCGTAAAGGATATCAGGATCCGCGCCGAATCTTACGAAAGTCTCGAGGACTTCTTCAACGCGGCCGCTTTTATCATGAACATGAGAAAACAGCTTTCCGTCGGAAAAAGTTCCCGCGCCGCCTTCTCCGAATTGAATATTGGAACCGGGATCAAGTTCCCCGGTATTCCAGAAATGTTCCACAGCATTAACTCTGTCTTCAATCTTATCTCCGCGTTCTATAAGTACCGGACGCAAGCCAAGACGAGCCAGTTCATATCCGCAAAATAGTCCTGCAGGCCCTGTACCAATGATATAAGGCCTCTCATGTTCCCTGATGAAAGCAAAATTAGCAGTAGGCTTAATACTCAAAAGATTGCCTTTTTCATCACGTTCATTGTATACTTCCCAATCAGCTCCTGTGTCATACTTTCTTGGTGAAAAATAAGTGATCTTACCTCTGCTGTTCTTAACAATCTCGGTAACCTGCTCTACTTTCATTCCGAGCGAAAAAGCCACGGAATAAACCCAGAAAATATCATTCTTTTTCCTGGCATCAAGCGATCTTCTTATTATCGTGAGATCTTTGATCACAGTGTCTTTAAGTTTTAACCTTTTGATCACCGCATTTCTGAGGACTGTCATTTCCTTCTTTGGATCAAGCGGTGTTCTGATCTTTATATTATCTGTTTTCAGCATCATTCTTCATGCCTTCCACTGCATTATATGCTCCGGTCGCTGCGAAATGAAGATTATATCCGCCGCATCTTCCGGCCACATCCAGCATTTCGCCTATAATATATAACCCTTTAACGATCTTTGACCCCATATGCTCATCCACTTCGGATAGAGGCACTCCGCCTGCACTGATCTGAGCATTGGCCATATCACCGGTTTTATCAACCGTAAATCGAAGATCATGTAAAACAGACTTTAATGAATCTAACTCATTATAAGTCATATCCGCTATATTCTTATGGATGCTAATACCGCATCTATCGCAAATAACAGGAATAAATTGCGGCAGAAGAAGACCTGTAAAAAATGTTTCGGGTGTACGTTTTGAAAAGAGCTCTGTCCTTTCTAAAAAATCTTCATCCGAAAAACCCGGAAGCAGATCAACACTGACATAATAATGCCCTGCACCGTGAGCATCCATATATCTTGTAAGATCAAAAACAGGGATACCTGAAAGACCTGTGGCTGTAAATTGGACTTCGCCCGATTCCAGGGCGATAAACTTATCGGATCCTTCAAATAGACTTACAGCCGCTCTGCTCCTTATGCCATCAAGCTTTTTTAATTCTTTTTGCTCTCCGGAGCTGCATATAACCTTAGTCAGAGCGGGATAAACCGGTTTAACGGTATGTCCTGCTTTTTTTGCTATATCATATCCGTTATTTGCATTTTCCTTATATACCCCTGCAGCTCCGCCACAGGAAAGTATGCAACGGTCAAAAAAGTGTTCAAAGCTGCCGTCTCTAAGTCTGATCTCAAATTTCGATCCTTTTTTTACAACTTCGGTAACATCTGCGTCGCAGATGAATGTCACTCCCGATTCATTGCATTTATATCTCAAAGCATCCGTAACACTTGAAGCTTTACCTGTTATCGGATAGAGCCTTGATTCATCGGCACGCAATATAAGCCCCAGTTCACGAAAAAAAGCATTTTCTTTTTCCGAAGAAAATGCCGAAAGGATCTTTTCAAGAGAATGAACGTCGCCCGTTACATAATCGGAAATATCTATCTTTTGATTTGATATATTGCATCTTCCGTTTCCGGTAATTGCCAGTTTTTTTAAAGTCTTATCCTGTCGCTCAAATACAGTGACATCAAATCCGGAAGCCGATGCCATAACGGCAGAACATAATCCTCCGTATCCGCCGCCTATCACAGCCAGGCTTCCTCTTACCATCGATTTATTCTCTTTCATTTTTATGAATTATCCTGAATCTCTTACCTGCAGCAAAAAGGAATTTTCCCATAGGCTGATCTTTGACTGTATAAACCGTTAAAAGTCTTGCATTGCATAAAAGGATAAAGAACACAGCAAATCCCGCTATTGCAGTTATCAACGCAGTGGCGATATCGGGGAGTTTTATAAGTCCGGCCAAAAGCGATAGTATCTTCATTGCGGCGCCTGCAATAAAAGCACAGAATAGAACCTCTCCGAAATATTTATATGGCAGTCTGACATCCACTGTATAGAAAACAAAAACTATCCTAACAGCAAGAGCGATAATGATGTAAATACTTAAAGCGGCAGGTAATACATATACTCCTGCATCGGTCTTGCTTCCTATGATGTAGCAAAAGATAAGAGAAAGAGCTAAAGGTACAAAAGTTGAACATATGGAAAGCCCTGTCTTATCGATCGAAAGCAGGATATATAACAATCCTGCGGATATGGCAGCAAGAGGAATAAGCGGCGCGATAAAATACAAAAGTCTTGCTCCTGCCATTGATCTTTCTCTGAGGATACAAGGCACTATCGACGATGAAGCAGCCAAAAACCATGCTGAAAAATATACACCACAGGGAAATACTGTCTTTAAAATGATATTGATACGATTCCAGACTTCCGTGTGCTCACCCACATTATAGGCTCTGCTGAGCATATAGCTTTCCCTGCTGAAATATGTAATGGAATAAAGAAAAGGAAACGAAAAGGCTCCGGATACAAGCAAAAGGAATAGCCCCGAATCATAGATAAACAAAGCCTCACTCCCCTTAATCCTAAGGCATATTTCAAACACGATAACAAGCGCAGGTAATAAACATATCGAAGGCAATATCGAAGCAAAATGTCTCACTCCGGCCTGAAAACTTAAGATGAAACCGGGTTCTCTTAACTTAGCTCTGTCTTTAGAAATGATCTTATCAATCCTCTTTGAATGAGAGATATAGAGCAACAATGTCCTTAAGAATAAGAATAAGCCGGCAATAAGAACACCTACGGCAAGTCCTGAGGAAAAAACAGCTTTTCCGGAAGTTGCATTATCCAAAAACGAAGCTGTCATGCGACTCTTTGATAATGAAAAAATAACAACAACTATTCCGGCCGCAGGCATTAATAACGCTCCCGCATCGGCTATATCCGAAGTCTCTCCATGGCGAAGATAAGGATCTACCGCAGCATTCAGTATCAGATATATCGCCCCAATGAAGAAGGCAAAAGCAAGTGTAAAGAAAACATTAACCGAACCGTTACCGGGAAGGAGCTTTTCGGTGACAGGTTCTTTAAATATGACAGTAAGTATCAAAGCCGCTATCGAATATGTTATTCCGATTGATAAGCAGGCTTTTCTTACAGCACCGGCAGCTCTGTCTCCTCCGGCGCCGTGCCTTACTCTTATCATGCGATTACAAACCTGAGAAAGAGCCAAAGGAAAGAGCAGGATAAATGCGGATGCTATATAAAAACTCATATAAAAGAATGAAGATCCTTCGACACCTGCATAACAAGGAATTGCGATGCTAAACAGCATACAGAAAAAAGCCACCTTATATCCGCCGACCGCCTTACTTTTATCAGATCTGCCTGATCTTTTTTCTCTTCTTAAACGTTGGGTTGCCATATCAATCCTGCCTTGTTATCCCCAATGAATCGAGTATTTCCCGCTGTTTTTCTTCCATCACCGCTCTGTCGTCATCTTCCATATGATCGTAACCCAAAAGATGAAGGATGCTATGAGCCGTAAGGAAAGCAAATTCTCTTTTTACGCTGTGGCCGTAATCCGTAGCCTGTGAAATGACCTTACTCTTACAGATCACTATCTCACCGAGCATTATCTTCCCCGATTCCGGGTCGGTATAGTCAGCTTCGGACATTTCATCCAAAAGTGAAAAATCCGCTACGGTATCCGGTGTAAATGGAAGATTCGGAAATGAAAGCACATCGGTAACTTTATCAATATTACGGTTATCTCTGTTGATCTCTCTTATATTTTCATCATCTGTAAGATACAGATCAACCTGACAGTCATCTTCGCAGTCATGTATCTCCAAAGCTTTGTTGATCACGGCTTCGGCTGTACTCATCATCTCATCTTCGCCTAATGGGAACTCTGATAGTTCCTTAGACATATCTTCAAAGATTATTATTGCTTTTGGCATATCTTTTCCTGATCTCTGTTTTACGTTTTTCGTATCTTTCGTATTCTGTTACGATGCGCTGAACAAGCGGATGCCTTACCACATCACGGCTGGAAAGATTTGCAAATCCGATCTCATCAACGTTCTTAAGTACTTTAAGCGCTTCCTCGAGCCCGGAGAGAGTTCCGCCCGCAAGATCTTTTTGTGTCAGATCTCCGGTTATAACAGCCTTTGATCCAAAACCGATCCTTGTAAGGAACATTTTCATCTGTCCCGGTGTCGTATTCTGTGCTTCATCCAGGATGATAAAAGAATTATCAAGAGTACGGCCTCTCATATAAGCCAGTGGAGCTACTTCTATCAAACCTTTTTCAGTATTCTTCTGAAAGCTTTCAGCTCCCATTATCTGATACAGAGCATCATAAAGAGGTCTTAAATAAGGATCGATCTTGCTTTGAAGATCTCCGGGAAGGAATCCAAGTTTCTCGCCGGCTTCAATAGCTGGTCTTGTAAGAATTATTCGACCTACCTCTTCAGCTTTAAATGCTGTTACAGCCATGGCTATGGCTAAGAAGGTCTTTCCTGTTCCGGCGGGGCCTGATGCAAAAGTGATCATTTTGTCACGGATCGCATCAACATATATCTTCTGTCCCTCCGTCTTGGGTTTAACGGGTCTTCCCTGTATAGTCCTGCAGATCACATCTTTATCAAGCTCGGTAAGTACGTCTGCTCTGTCTTCTCTGGCAAGACTCAGACCATAATCGAGCTTTTGCCTGTCCAGTTTTTTCTCGGCTTTAGATGATTCAAGAAGATCTATGATCAGCCTTGTTGCTCTTTTTACATCTCTTTCTCTGCCGTAGATATTCAGTTTTCCATCTCTGTCTGTAATATCAACAGACAACTCTTTTTCGATCTTTGCAACGGATTCATCAAAGGAACCAAACAGGATTTTTAATGATTCCAGATCCATATCGAGACTGTATTTAAATTCCGTATTTTCCGTCAAATCAGATCACCTCAGATTTCTTAAGCCTTTAGGATAATGATTTTTTAGTTTTCCGCCTGCGTATTTAAATCCGCCGACAGGAACACCCGCAAATAATACTGCACCGAAACACTTATCCTTCAATTTGGAATTATCTTTCAGAGCATCGGTCAACCGTATCTCTTCACCACGCAGATAAGCTTCCATCAAAGATCTGTCGGTTCCGAGTTCAACATATGTCGGAAGCTTTCTTCCGAGCGCAGAGAAAACATGATGATGCGGCGTAAAGTTTTTCCCATCCTGCTTTCCTATATTCACGCCTACCATTGTGATCCCCTTGGCAGGAAGGCGATCTATTCCGTCCGCTAAATAGATAACTCTGTCTTTATAGATAAATATCCTCGAAATATTTATATCCGGCATCCCACCAAAACAATTATCGATCTGTTTTAGAATTTCCGAAGATGCTTTTTTTAAGCCGATATCATTTCCGGTCGCACAGGTTCGAGATTCACCGGGCTTTTTAAAATATGATACAAACTGGCCTTCACCTTTAAACAGATGAGGATAAAATCTGTATCCTTTTCCGCCGCTCAGTTCTGAATACAATGCGTGTTTTAACGTGTACTCAGGCGCCTTATCATATATGAGTCCGAGATCTTCGGTAAGCATCCTGCATGTTTGCTCATTTTCTTCCGGAGCATAGGTGCAGGTCGAAAAAATCAGTCTGCCCCCCGGACGAAGCATAGAAACAGCATTTTCAAGGATCTCCTTTGAGCGGCTCACGCAATTTCTGATATTTTCTTCGCTCCACTCATTGACGCTTTCCGGATATTTACGAAACATTCCTTCACCCGAACACGGAACATCCGTAAGTATCAGGTCAAAATATGAAGGAAAGACAGACGCAAGCTCGGCAGGCTCACTCTTTGTAACGAGCACATTGCCAAATCCCATGCGTTCTATATTGGAGCATAATATCTGATTACGTGAAGGGTTAGGCTCATTGGCCACTACAACGCCCTTTCCGGCTGAGGCAATGGCAAGCTGAGAAGTCTTTCCGCCGGGAGCAGCACACAGATCCAAAATTCTTGGGGATTCATCTTTCTCCAATCCAACACATGAAAGTACTGCCATGGCAGACGGATCCTGCGAATAGATCATGCCGGAATGATGCGCAGGTGTCCTGCCTATCTGTTCACTCTTATAATAAAAACCATATGGACTGTCCGGGATCTTGGAATAATCTATATCATCAAGACAGGATTCCCATTTCGAAAAAGCATCAGCAGAAATGACTGACAGGTTTAAATGAAACGCTTTTACAGATTCCTCATCAAAAGAATCCATATAAGCTTTAAATCCATCGCCAAGAAGTTCCGACATCCTGTTTTGGAATGATCCATTAAGCTCCAATATCAATTATCTCCGTACAGCTCATCATAAATCTTATCAGTAAGCTCTTCGATATAATCAGGCTTAAGATTCATAAATTTATGCGCAATGGCCATTCTTATCTTTGCACTGCGTCTGAAATATCTTTCTTCTTCCGGAACTTCTTCGATCGAGGTTGGAAAAAGGCCTGAATCTATCTTATCTGCCGTAAGCTCTTTTCTGTACCATTCACAGATCTCATCCGCAAGTTTTCCCTCTTCTTTTGCTGAATCCTTTAATCTGTTATAGGAAGCAATGGAGAAAAAACCGAAAATAAGTATTGTCAGAAAGAAAGCACCCAAAATACCACAGCTCAAAAATCTGTTGTACATGGAGACATTAATGGGAAGTATATTAAATGCCCAGAGCAATACAAATATCATACCGGCCCCGCCGAACAATAACAGCATGATCGCCGAAGATTTTTGATCTTTTGCACGTTCGCTTTTATTCTGATATGAACCCATTATTGCGGACCTCCTTGATCTTGATCAGTGAAGTTGAATGAAGGATCTAATACTATGGGCGGCAGGCAGTCTTCAAGCGGTATCTGTTCGGATCTCTTATATACCTGTATCTCATCTTTACCGTCTTCGGTTTCCTCTGCCTCCCTTGTGCACTTGTATAATGAACCGTCTGCACAGTCGATAAGATAATAATTTCCGGTCTTCATGGTATTACCGATAACATCGACAGTATTCTCGGTCACAAGATAAAAGATCTTCTTTTCATCCTTCTTGGCAGGCTTCTTCGGAGCATCAGGCTCATCCTCCTCACCGCCTTCCATAATGGCAGAATCAACAACATATGTATAACGTGTAAGGTTGCCGGGGATATGTCCTTCCATATCCACAGCTCTTCCCTGGTTGACGTTATACTGCTTAATGCTGTTAATGGACATCTGAATATCAACTTCGGATTCTATATTCAGATCAAAATCACATTCCGTGATATCACTGCTGACACCTTCCTGTGAAAATGATGCGAAATTAAAATGGCTGTGTCCTATGGGCATAGGTATAGGACCTGTATACTGGATCCCGTTTTCCATGGACGGAGGTGTTGAGTCTGTGGTGTAATAAATCGTACAGAACTGCTGAGCCTCTGTCTCAATAAACTTGGGTTCCGTATATTCACCGTCTTCAACGGATATCTCCGGCGCATCCGGAACTCTGATATAGATCCTGTAAACCGCATCCGCAAGTTCTGATTCAACGCCGTAATCATTTACAAAAATGGCTTTGACCTCATATGACCCCAGATCCATCGTAATGGGTGAAGTATAGAGGGTCGAAGCAGTCGTCGGATAAGTACCGTCAAGAGTATAATAGATATTTCCGTTAGAGTTGGATGAAAGCTTTAAATTCTGAACTTCATCATACTCACCCGGAGCAACCGAAAATTCCGGCGGATTTGCCAGATAATTCTGGAACTGTCCGAGAATAGCAGTATCCTCGCAACCCGAAAGTATCTCTTCTATCTTGCCGTAATCCTGTCTTGCGGCATAATAATCGATCATCTTCTGATAAGCCTTCTGGCTGTTGGCATTCTTCTCGTAAATGACTTCCCATAATGTGAGAAGAGCTTTCTCATCATCAAAAGCGGCAAAATAATAATCCGCCAGTTTGAATTTCATCCCGTCGTCTTTTGAATTTAAAGTAAGCGCCCTCTCCATATGTTCAATGGCACCGTCTATATCACCGTCCAAATATGCTTCATCTGCCAGCGATGCCTGATATTCATATGAATTGTTGCGATAAATATTCGTTGAGATCCGCCACAAACAAATACCAACCACAAGCGCTATCACTATGAGAACAGCAAAAAGTATCTTCTTGTATTTGCTTTGTTTGAAAGCAAGAATAAGCTGATGGAACAGATCATCATTATCATAATCATACTGTTCATCATCTTCAAAGAAATCTCCGTCGTATTCTTCATCAAACTCGGGATAATCTTCCTCTGTCTCATCATCGACATCTTCATCATAAAGGGTTCCGCGCTTACCAAAGTCAGAAGTATCGCCGTTCATCAGATCAGCATCATCTTCCGGGTATTCTTCATCAAGATCTTCCATAACAAGCTCTTCGGAATTATCCTCTGCCAGACCTGCATCAGCCTCTTCTGAATACTCCTCGGCATACTCATCCTGATATTCCTCCGAATAAGCTTCCGGATAGGATTCAGCCGCCGCCTGATCATCTGCATATTGCATGTCATCATATTCAGGCTTGTCTACTCTCTTGCCGAGAGCATCATAAAGAGGGCCTTTATAATTTTCGTCATCAACCTGAAAACCCTCGGCATCATATAAAGGGCCATCGTAAAACAGAGTACCATCCTGATCGTAATAGTACCCTGCATCAAGCTCTTCCTGAGAAAGCGCAGGCATTCCCTCTTCGTCTATTGATATTCCGGACAAAGTATCATTTATCTTATTTTCAATCTCAGGATCAAAATCAGGAATAAATCTGAATTCATATCCGCAATGTGGACACAATAACAGACTCTCTTTGACTTCGGCTCCGCAAACAGGACAGGTCATTTGATCTTTCACCCTCTGACAGAAGCAATACAGTTATACATAAGCATGGCAATAGTCATCGGTCCTACGCCTCCGGGAACCGGTGTTATCTTGGAAACATGAGATTCCACATCATCTAAATCCACATCTCCGCAAAGCTTTCCGTTATCCATTCTGTGAATTCCCACATCGATCACTACAGCGCCTTCCTTAATATATTCAGCAGTGATCATTTTAGGCTTTCCAACAGCAGCCACAAGTATATCAGCTCTCTTGCAGATCTCTTTAAGATTCTTTGTTCTTGAATGAGCAATGGTTACTGTTCCGTTCTCTCTGAGAAGAAGAACTCCCATGGGTTTGCCAACAATGTTACTTCTTCCGATAACAACGCATTCCTTGCCTTCTATCTCAACATTGCTTCTCTTAAGAAGCTCGATGATACCGGCAGGTGTACATGAAACAAATCCGGGTTCGCCTATGAGCAGTGCACCGACATTCTCAGGATGGAAACCATCCACATCCTTTTTGGGAGAAATAGTGCGAATAACCTTTTTCTCATCGATATGACGGGGTAAAGGAAGCTGAACAAGTATGCCGTTAACGGTATCATCACCGTTAAGCTTTTCGATCAGCTCAAGAAGCTCGTCTTCGGTAGTTTCTGCAGGAAGCTCATATGAAAGAGACTTTATACCGATATATTCGCAAGCCTTCTTCTTGTTCTTTACATATACTGCCGATGCAGGGTCGTCACCCACAAGTATTACAGCCAGTGTAACTTCTCTGCCTTCAGCTTTTAATTTTGATACTTCCTCTTTCAACTCATCCTTAATATCGGTTGAAATCTTCTTTCCGTCGATAAGTTCTGCCATGAAAATAATCTCCTTGCACTAATTTTAGAATAACCCTGTTATCATACCTTCATCGTTAACATCGATGTTATAAGCCGCAGGCGAAGCGGGAAGTCCGGGCATTGTCATTATCGTTCCCGAAAGTGCCACTACGAATCCTGCTCCGGCCGACACATATACTTCTCTTATGTGGAAAGTAAAGCCTTCCGGTCTTCCGAGTTTCTTTTGATCATCAGTAAGGGAATACTGTGTCTTAGCCATACATACAGGAAGATCACGGAATCCGAGGCTTTCTATCTTGGCTATCTGCTTCTTGGCAGCATCTGTAAATTCAACATTACCCGCGCCATAGATCTTCTTTGCAATGGTCTCGATCTTCTCGGCGATACCCATTTCATCAGGGTAAAGTAACCTGAATTCGCTCTTTTCTTCCGCAAGCTCCATTACTTTCTCTGCAAGTTCCGTTGCTCCGGCGCCACCCTTTGCCCATACTTCTGCAAGCACAACCGGAACATTGATCTTAGCAAGAATGGACTTAAGGCAATCTATCTCAGCTTCCGTATCGGATGTAAATCTGTTGATCGCAACACATACAGGCAATCCGTAGGACTGTATATTCTCTACATGCTTAAGCAGATTGCAGGCCCCCTCTTCAAGAGCTTTAACATTCTCGGTGCAAAGATCGGCTTTAGCAACGCCACCGTTATACTTAAGTGCTCTGATCGTGGCAACGATGACCACCGCATCGGGATGAATACCGGCCTTCCTGCACTTGATATCAAGGAATTTTTCAGCTCCGAGATCCGCACCGAAACCGGCCTCGGTAATAGTATAATCAGCAAGCTTCATCGCTGCTTTTGTAGCAATAACGGAATTGCATCCGTGAGCGATATTGGCGAAAGGTCCTCCGTGAACAATAGCGGGAGTATGCTCAAGTGTCTGAACAAGATTCGGACGGATGGCATCCTTAAGGAGAGCTGCCATTGCTCCGACAGCTTTGAGCTGCCCTGCAGTAACGGGATTACCGTCAAGATCGTAAGCAACTATGATGGAAGCAAGACGCTTTTTCAGATCCGCCATATCTGTCGCAAGGCAGAATATAGCCATTATCTCTGAAGCAACTGTGATGACAAAATGATCCTCACGTACGAAACCGTCGCCCTTAGCTCCAAGACCGACAACTACATTTCTGAGCGTTCTGTCATTAACATCCATGCATCTCTTCCAGAGTATCTGTCTGGTATCGATACGAAGCTCGTTTCCCTGCTGGATATGGTTGTCGATAATGGCAGCGAGAAGATTGTTGGCTGCAGTGATCGCATGAAAATCACCCGTGAAATGAAGATTGATATCCTCCATGGGAAGAACCTGAGAATATCCGCCGCCTGCAGCGCCGCCCTTTACACCAAAGCACGGACCGAGAGATGGCTCTCTGAGAGCAAGACACGCTTTCTTCCCGAGTCTGTTGAAGCCCTGAGCAAGACCGATGGAAACTGTTGTCTTTCCTTCGCCTGCCGGAGTAGGATTGATGGCTGTCACAAGGATAAGCTTTCCTGGCTTATTATTTGCGATACGCTTTAAACAATCATCCGATATCTTTGCTTTGTATTTTCCATACTGTTCAACTTCATCGTCAGTGATATCAAGCTTTGATGCAACTTTTGTGATCGGTTCAAGAACCGCTTCCTGTGCTATTTCGATATCTGATTTTACGCTACCCATTTCATCCTCCCTTATCATCCTAGATTAATGCTTTTAAGAAATTCGTCCAATTGAAGGCTGTCCATCAATACTTTTCTGGGTGAACTGCCTTCCTCAGGCCCGACTACTCCCGCGCCTTCCATCTGGTCTACCATTCTGGCCGCACGGTTATAACCTATCTTAAATACACGCTGCAGCATGCTGCTTGATGCCTTCTGTTTCTCAACAACAAACCTGCATGCATCTGCAAAATAAGTATCATATTCATCCGATATGGATCCCGATCCGGAGTTCTCATCTCCCTGATCCGATGAACCTGTCATCTTGGTTATCTGATCGGCAAGTTCTTTATCATATACATCTGCCCCGGCATTCTTCTTGAGGAAATCAACTACCTTCATTACCTCGTCATCGGAAACAAATGCACCCTGAACACGAAGAGGTTTGTTAAAACTCTGGGGATGGAACAGCATATCTCCGTTACCCAATAATCTTTCGGCTCCTGTCGTATCAAGGATCGTTCTGGAGTCAACACCGGAAGAAACCTTAAAAGCAATACGGCTGGGCATATTGGCTTTAATAAGACCTGTGATAACATCAACGCTTGGACGCTGTGTTGCTATAACCAGGTGTATGCCGGCCGCACGAGCAAGCTGAGCCAGTCTGCAGATAGCCGCTTCAACATCCTTTGAAGCAACCATCATAAGATCTGCCAACTCATCAACAATAATGACTATCTGCGGCATCTTTTCGACGTGATTTGCCCTTGATTTCTCGTTATATCCTCTGATATCGCGAACAGTATGCTCCGAAAAAGCCTTATATCTGTTCATCATCTCAGCAACAGCCCAGTTTAAAGCAGCTGTTGCCTGCTTAGGATCCGACACCACCGGAAGAAGCAGATGCGGAATCCCGTTATATACAGAAAGCTCAACCACTTTAGGATCTATCATGATGAGCTTTACATCATCAGGTGACGATTTATACAAAAGGCTCATTATCAAAGTATTGATAAACACCGATTTACCGGAACCTGTTGATCCGGCTATGAGAAGATGAGGCATCTTCGCTATATCGGATACAATGGTCTTACCGGTGATATCACGTCCCAGCACATAAGTAAGATTTGCTTTTGATGAACGGAATTCATCCGAATCAATAAGCTCACGCATCAGAACAGGTATCTTTTCCTTATTGGGGATCTCTATACCGACGGCGGCTTTACCGGGTATCGGAGCTTCTATTCTGATATCCTGTGCAGCCAGACTAAGCTTCAGATCATCATTAAGACTAACGATCTTATTTACCTTGGTACCTGTCTTCAGCTGAAGTTCAAATCTGGTAACCGAAGGTCCCTGGCTGATATCGGTAACTTTAGCTTCAACCTTGAAATCATTTAATGTTTCCTGAAGTAAAAGCGCAGTCTTTTTGAGACTTTCGTCGGAATCACCGCCGCTTCGCTTTTCATTATTCTTAAGCAGATTGATCGGAGGTCTTTCATAATCGGCTAAACGTTTGCGAGGCGGTGCCTGCACATCTCCCGGATCATTTTCGGCAGCTTTCTGCGCCGCATGTGTCCTTTCTGTTACCGGAGCAGGCATATTATCCAGTCCGGTAATATCTATAGCCGCAGAACTGCCTGTAACCACTTCCGATTCTTTAGCGGCTTCTTTTGCGGATTCTTTTGATGATTCTTTATCAATGTCCTGATCCGCAGTAATATCGACCGCGGATGTGTCAACTAAGGATGAATCGCCCCCCGACACTTTAACTTCGGGTATGATATACGTCTTATCGTTTTGATCTTTATCATCCGGCGCAGAAGCCTTACTCGGTTCGGAGCTGATCCCCTGCTTTTTGATACGGATCTCAGTCATCTCCTGCTGAGTGCCTGAAAAAGCGGTTATATCCTTTTCTGCGGAATCAGGCTTTGAATCCGATACCACGATTGCTTTAGAGTCTTCATCCCCGGATAAGATATTTCCGGTTACGGGATTGATATCTCCATCACTAAAGCCTCCATCCGGTGTGATCTCTTTCATCCTTCCGGACACACTGCTTATAGCAGATAAAGAATCACTTATAGGAGATACCGAAAGTGCCCCCTGTGACAACGCAATAGGATCTGCGATAACAGTTATCTCATGCAGATCATCCAGTCTTCCGGCCGCCCCCTGCGCGGGAGAAGGAATACGTCTGACAGAATTATCTCTCTTGGAATTCCTGGATAAAATAGCCTCATCCTGTGCCTGTTCTCTGCGTCGTAATTCTTCTTCACGAGCCGCTCTTGCCGATTCTTCTTTCTTTAATGCTTCTTCTTTTTTCGTCTGCTCTGCTAATTCCAGATCAGCCTTTTTCTTTTCAAGCCAGGCATTTTTTTCTTCTTCGCGTCGTTTAGCATTTTCCTTACGTCTTTCCTGACGATCAAAGAACATCTCCCGATTACGCTTTTCACGACGCTCTATCCTTTCACGACGTTCTTCTTTGTCCTCGTCGCTTTCGGTAAAGCCCTCGTAATTCTCGACGCCCTCTCTGAAATATTCGATCCTGGTACGTATTGCATCAACAATTATGAAAATATTATCGCCCAGCATAAATATAAGACATACCAGGCATAATAAAATAAGTATAGCTATGGAGCCGCCCTTACCGAAGATCTTGAAGAATAATAATCCGATCATACCGAAAACGGCACCGCCACCTGATCCCGCCTCGTATAAAGCTTTCCATCTGCCCTCGGTAAGCAAAAGCAGATCGGAAAAAGAAACCTTGGCAAAAAAAGATAACAAAGTTCCAAGGATCACAAGTCCCGAACACGCACTGATCTTAAACGCGGGTAAAACAGGCTTGCTGTTAACAAGCTTTGTGTATCCCATGTATGCAAGTCCGCAGATGGGGATGATATAAGCCATAATGCCGAAAAGTCCCAAAAAGAACTTTTTCATTGCCGGTCCTACAGCACCGCCGATCACACCGGTCATGCATAAAATTATTACAAGAAAAACACACAACCATACTATGGTCGCGACATAAGAATCGTTCTTTCTTTTTCTTCTTTTACTGTTTGTTTTCTTTCCTGAGGAAGAAGTCCTCTTTGCAGGACTCTTTCTCTTCCTTCCCGACTGTACTGCCATATCTACTCTACATCAAAGAAATCTTTACCTGTCAAATCTTCTAAGTCAAAACACATCTGTTCCTTATTCGGTAACAGATCAAAATCCATCTTCCTTGAAATATGCTTCTTGGGATGGGGAAGCGGATTCTTAAGCTGTGCAAGCGGTGCAAGCTTGTTCATCGTATTTATCTTCGCTTCCACCTCACTGATGATATCCCTTGGCGGAACCTTTACAATCTTCGTCTCACCTGTAAAAGGTCCTTTTTTAACAGGCTTATCCTCAGCATCTTCGGATTCATCTTCTTCTGAAGTTTTTTTATCTTCTTTTGGTACATCTTTTTCTTCCGTCTGCGATGTATCGCTTTCACTCTGAAGAAGGGCATTATTCCTGAAATCCATTTTTGTTGTCTTTTCGGAAGTCTTCTGTTCCTTGGTTTCAGGATCTCTTGAATCAGTCAATAAAGCTGATGAATCACGTCTGATGCCTTCATTATCTTTATGATCATCCGCCGCGACGATGTGATGCAACTCGCCTTCTTCCTTCAGGGGAGCTACTTCGGGCGCATCCGTTATCTCATCTTTCTTGTCTGCATCCGTCTTTTCATGATCGTCCGCCGCCTGTTCATTATTTTTCTCAAGCTCGGAAATGTCTATGATAGCCTGATTGGTCGGCATATGATAGAATCTGCTTCTTGCATATTTCCGCCTCTCATCAATCTTCAACTCACCCGAAGCTTTTTTGGCTTCATACTGTGCCATAAGCGCCTGAGCTTCCTTTACGGCATCAGACACATCACCTGCATCCTGATCCTTATTTTCCACGATCACAGAGCTATGATGCGCTTCGTTTACATCTGTATTGACAGCTTTAACTTCGGTGTTGCTATCATCAGGTTCCTTGTGGCCATCATTTTCAACGATTTGCTCTACAGTCTGAGTCTGAACATTTATCGATACTTCTTCTGCTTCACTCTTTTCATTATTCGGATGTTTTACAGTTTCATCAGCTTTTGCATTATCACTGTTATCCGAAGGTTTACTCTTCAGGAAATCAAGAGATGCTTCGAGCTCTTTTATATCGGGCACCTGATCGTGAGCCATATCTTCGAATTTTACTTCTCTGTTCTTCTTACTAAAGAGCATTATGGTCACCTCCCGCACCTTCAAGCAATTTTGTCTCTATACAATATAACGGACGTCCTTTGGCTTCCGCATAGATCCTGCCGATATATTCGCCGATAACACCAAGGCAGAGTAACTGCACTCCTCCCAAAAACCATATGGAAAGGATCATGGATGTCCATCCCGGTACAGTATCTCCTCTGAAATAAGAAATAAATGCATAAACGGCAGCAATAAAACATATCAATAAAACAGCAAGTCCAAGATCGATTATGATGGTAAGCGGCTTTGTGCTGAATGACGTAATGCCGTTAAGAGCAAGAGCCATCATCTTTCTGAATGGATATTTGGATACTCCTGCCTGTCTTGCAGCTCTTTCATAAGTAACCTGAGCTGTCTTAAATCCAAGTAAAGGAATAAGCCCTCTTATATACAGATTCTTCTCATTATATCTTGATAATTCTTCCAGGGCTTTTGAGCTCATAAGTCTGAAATCCGCATGGTTATATACGGATTTCACGCCCAAAGCAGACATCATCTTATAAAATGTTTCGGCCGTAGTACGCTTAAAAAATGTATCTGTCTGACGGCTGCTCCTGACACCGTATACTATCTCGGCTCCGGCATAATACTCATCTACCATCTTTTCGATCACAGAAGTATCATCCTGAAGATCCGCGTCGATTGAGACTGTAATATCTGAAATATCCTTTGCAGTCATGAGTCCTGCAATAAGCGCACTCTGGTGTCCGCAATTCTTGGATAAAGAAATACAACAGATATGCTCTCTCTTTTCGCTCGCTTCCCGTAAAAGCTCCATTGTCTTATCGGAAGATCCGTCATTAACAAAAAGCAGAAAAGAGTCATCGCGTATTTTCTGCTTTTTTACCATACCTTCAAGTACAGCCAAAAGAGCATCAAAAGTAATGGGGAGCATTTCCTCCTCATTAAAGCAAGGCACCACTATCGCAAGCTTTGCTGGCTTGCGTGCGGCGCTCTTGTTTACGGTATCTGTATTACTCAGGTCCTTGTTATCGGTCATTATTCGTTCCAGTTAGTATATACGTTCTGAACATCATCATCTTCATCAAGAAGATCGAGTATCCTTGTAATAAGCTTAACGGTTTCGGGATCCGTAACATCAACATAATTCTGAGGGATCATGGTTACCTCAGCACTTGCCATGGGAATCTTAGCATCCTGAAAAGCCTTCTCTACTGCTTCAAATGCCTCCGGAGAAGTAAGTATCTCGTAGGAATCATCTTCCTCGTTGAAATCATCGGCACCTGCATCAAGCGCCTTTTCCATAAGAGTATCCGCATCGAACTCACAGTCTTCCTTATCGATTATGATCTGGCCCTTGGAATCAAACATGAAAGATACGCAGCCCTGAGTTCCTATACTTCCGCTTCCCTTTGTAAAAGCGCTTCGAACATTTGCTGCTGTTCTGTTCTTATTATCTGTAAGCGCCTCAACGATGATAGCTGTTCCGCCGGGGCCGTATCCTTCATAGGTTACGCGTTCGTAATTTACATCATTACCTGCGCCTGCAGCCTTCTTGATACCTCTCTCAATTGTCTCATTAGGCATATTGGCAGCCTTGGCTTTCTGTACGACCTGAGCAAGCTTGAAATTATTATTTACATCGGGACCGCCTTCCTTAACTGCTACAGCGATCTCTCTTCCGAGAATTGTAAAGATCTTTCCTTTTGCCGCATCATTCTTTTCCTTTTTGTGTTTGATGTTGGCAAATTTTGAATGTCCTGACATAACTTCCTCCTGAAAAAATATATATCTTTTTCTTTACACAATTAGCAGAATTATACCATATATTGTATCTGCAGGCAATCTGATTACAATTTTAACCTATCTTGCTCACATCCAGGAGCCTGATCATTTTTTCGCCTGTTTTCAATACTTTGAAGTGATAACCGTCTATATCTGTCTCGAAATCTTCACCGTCTTCCGGTATATGCCCCATCCTGTCGGTTATAAAACCGTTTATGGTCTCGAAATCACTTTCACCGAAATCTATCCCGAATTTCTCAGTAAGATCATCCAGTCTTGTAAGGCCGTCTATCTCATAGCTTTCTCCGGCCGAAGTGATCATTTCACTTTCTTTGTCATATTCGTCCCTGATGGAGCCCACGATCTCCTCAAGTATATCCTCCATTGCTATGAGACCCGATGTCTGACCGTATTCATCCGTAACTATTACCATCTGTATATTCGATGACTGCATTTCTCGGAAAAGATCATCTATATTCTTGGTCTCGGGAACAAATTCCGGAGCATGTAAACTGTCTTTTATGTCAGCAAGCTTAGGATTAAGCTTTGGATTCTGTTCTATAAGCCTGATAGCATCTTTAATATGAAGTATGCCAACGATGTGATCCAGGTCTTCATGATAGACCGGATAACGTGAAAAGCTTGAATTCAGAATATCTTTAAGAGCATCCTTGATCTTAACCGAATCGTCAAAAGCGGAGATATTGTTTCTGGGAACCATTATCTCGCAGGCTTCTGTATTTGAGAGTTCAAAGATATTATTGATCATCTTTGCTTCGCTCTCTTCTATAGCGCCGCTTTCCTGCCCTTCATTAACTATGGCTAATATCTCGTCTTCCGTAACATTAACGTCATCCTTCTTCCTGCCGCCTCCGAATATGCCGGTAAGAAGCGCAGCAAATGCATTAGCCGGAACTGCTAAAGGAGCAAAAATGACTGTGGAGATATTACAGAACTTGTATAAAGTCCTGAGGACCGAAAGATGGAAAGCTCTACCGAGCATAAACGGAAATATTACAACAATGGCAGCTTCCAGCACAAGGACAGCTAACCATATGAGTATTATCAGCCAGAATAACTCCGGGTTGGAGATCTTGGTATTGATATCCTGCAGTGATCTGAATAATAAAGGTAAAAAGATAAAAATCGAAAATCCGCCGTTCATTATCAAAAAAACGATAACAGCAGATCCGATAAGTTTATCGGGCTTGTCTTTCATTTTTCCGATACCGGGGTCCAGATCATCTTCTTCATCCGGCGAAAGAGCAGAAAGCGCAGAAATAAATGCAGCATATATGCCGCAAAGCGCCATCAGTATCAAAACTATAACAACAGGGACCCTGGTATAATCCGTTAATAATCCGAACATTTTTCCTCTTAACTTCTCTTATATACTCTGGGAACTCTCTTACCTATATCGCAGACAGCCTCATAATTGATGCGATCTGAAAGAAGTGCGAATTCATCCATGGTGATCTCTTCATCACCGTCTCTGCCTACGACGGTAACAACATCTCCAACATCGATATCATCATTCATTTCAATATCAACCATGAGCTGATCCATGCAGACTCTGCCGATGACACGATATCTTCTGCCTTTGATAAGAACAACACCCTTATTGGAAAGGCTTCTGGGGAAACCATCGGCATATCCTATGGAAACAGTCGCTATTCTGGTTTCTTTATCCGTTACATATGTACCACCGTAACTTATTGGAGTTCCTGCAGGAACATCCTTTATAAATATAACAGCGCTCTTGATCTCCATTGCAGGCTTAAGAACAATATTTCCCTTGTTAACTTCATCAGAAGGCCAGAGTCCGTAAGTGATGATACCGGAACGCACGATATCAAAATGGAGATCCGGCATATCGATTATTGCAGCGGAATTGGAACAATGCTTAAGCGGAATATGAATGCCTTCTTTTTCAAGCCTGTCGGTAAAATCCTTAAAAGCCTTCGCCTGAGCATTAGCCGAAGTCTTGTCTGCTTCATCAGCCCTGGCAAAATGAGTAAATATTCCTTCTATCTCAAGGCCACTCATACAGCTAACCTGCTTCACAAACTCAACACCTCTGTCATCCGGCATGATACCTATCCTGCCCATTCCGGTATCTACTTTGATATGAACCTTACATTTCTTCCCCAGTTGCGCAGCCATGGCATTGATCTTGGACGCACTGTGAAGGTCAAAGATCGGCACTCTGATATCATTTGTTATAGCCATACCATACATAGAAGGAGCAACATAGCCTAAAATAAGTATCGGTTTGTCGCATCCAATATGAACGATCTCCATGGCCTCATCTATAGTTGCAACCGCATAACCATAGACACAGTCGAGATCCGCAAGACTCCTGGCTACGGCAACAGCGCCGTGACCGTATCCATCTGCTTTGATGACAGCCATGACACCTGTTCCTTTCGGAACATGCTTTGAGATTTCGATTATGTTTTGCCTTATATTGCCAAGATTGACTATTGCACTTACTCTTTCCGTATTTATCATTTTCAAAACTTCCTTTCCCGCTCAGTCAAGTATTACACTTACTCAGTATGACTGTATGAAGCTCATCGATTATTGATGAAGCCGTAAGAGATACATTACCGTTATTTACCGATGCCTCATTTCCCGCAGCACCGTGAAGATATACCGCCAATGCGGTTTTTAAACCTGCTCTGTCTTTATTATCAGATGCAAGAAAAGCTCCGACGATACCGGCAAGTACATCACCGCTGCCTGCGGTAGCCATTCCGTCGTTTCCCGATGTATTTAGGAAAACTTCATTGCCGTCGGATATGACAGTAGTTGCATCTTTAGCGGCTATGATACATTTATATTTTCTTGCGAGAGTTCTGACCGTATCCGGATCATTATAGCCGTTACCGTATTCCGGAAAAAGCCTGCGCCACTCTCCGGGATGAGGAGTAAGAACCACTGTCGTTCCAAGACCTTTTAACTGAGATATATCCTTTGAAAGGATATTCAAACCGTCAGCATCAATGACAACAGACTTCGATAAACGATCGGCAATGATCAAAGTCCTGTGAAATAAATCAACAGCTTCGGGATCCGTCCCCAGTCCACAGCCTATAACGATACAATCACTCCATGCTATCGCCGATTCCAGTTCGACATCCGCAATATTGTTATAAGACGAAAACATCGCTTCAGGAACATCTGATATCAAAAGGTCTCTGTTATTATTATCAGAAAGGATCTTTACCATACCGACACCGGCTCTTAAAGCAGCACGGGCATTAAGGATGCATGCGCCGGGCATGGCGCTGCAGCCGCATATGCAAAGCAGCTTGCCGAATGTGGCTTTATTACCTGTCTTGTCGCGTTCCAGCGCCTGTTGCAGATCATTATCATCAACCGAATTCATGATCAAAGCATTATCCTGTTCATTTCCGTTTGCATCTGCGGAAAAAATCTGCTTTATACCTGACAGCGGTATAGGATCAACAACGCTTATCTTTCCCGTGAATGATCTGCCTTTATTTAATAACAGACCTGACTTCAGCCTGAAAAATGTAACGGTCTCATCTGCTTTGACAGCATCTCCAAGTATCCGCCCGGTATCCGGATGAAGGCCGGTCGGAATATCAACGGATATTACTTTTGCCCCATGTTCTTCTTTTGATCTGTTTATCATACCGACCGCAAGCAGATGATCGTCTTTTAGATCCCTTGAAGAACCAATTCCCAAAAGCGCATCGATGATCAGATCGTAAGACATCCCTGCAACACGGATATCATCTACAGACGTATAAAAATCTATTTCCGCAGCCTTACAGATATCCCATTGAACTTTCCATTCACTGCTTGCATGTGTCCTGTCACCGATGAGCAGAATATCTGAAATTATGCCTTCAGCTTTAAGCAAACGGGATGCTGCCAGACCATCCGCACCGTTGTTACCGTATCCGGCAACAGTAAGGACCCTTTTCGGCGAATATGCGGCAACAGCACTCGCAATCGCTTCAGCTGCATGTTCCATCAAAAGTAAAGAAGGAACACCTGCCGATTTCATCAGGTGTCCCTCATATTCTTTTGTCTGATGAGCTGTAAAAACCTGCTGCATAGTTCTATTTCTTCTCGGGAACAGCTTCGGATGCCTTTATCATCCTGTCCTCCGGATTATATTGCATATCAAAGATATCCATCACATCCGGTCCGAAGATATCATGCATATAAAAATACATCTGCTGATTCTTCATTTCACATTCCTGTCTGCGGACAACATTTTTCTTAAGTTCAATCCTGACATTATCTATCCAGTCATTGAATTCATTGATCTTCGCTGTATTTTCCGCAATGACTCTGTCACAGATCTCCATAGTATCTAGCATAAGCGCCAGATTTACCTCGTTGATCTGCTTCGGAAGTTCCATAAGATCATCCTGAAGGTTGTCGATCCTGCTGTTACATTCGTTTATCCTGTCTGAATAATCGGCCTGTTTTGAAGCAGAATCGTCCTCATCCATAACGCCCACGATCTTATCCATGAGCGCAGCCTTCTCTTTACGGATACTCTTAAGTTCACTGTTGATACGGCCCTGCTGTTTTAAGAGTCCCTTCAGTTTATTTTCTTTCTCGATCATCTCAGGCGTATGTTCGATTCCCGCCATAAGCCTGTACCACTTGTTATCAAGTGAGATGATCGGTATCTTTTTTCCCTTTAATGCAGGGACAAAAACTTCATCTTTTTTTGACATAATATCAATTATCTGTTTTCAAGAGTGTTTCTTATCTCTTTTATGAAATCAGCGCTATTTTGAACCTTCACATTACTCATGGAAGTGATAAGTGCAAGATCCTTTGTCATACGACCGCTTTCGATGGTTGATACAGTTGCCTTCTCGAGAAGATCAGCGAACTCACTGAGTTCTTTGATGCCATCCAATTCACCGCGCTTTCTGAGAGCACCTGTCCATGCAAAGATCGTGGCAACCGAGTTGGTAGAAGTCTCTTCTCCCTTAAGATGCTTGTAGTAATGACGCTGAACAGTTCCGTGAGCAGCTTCATACTCATAATTACCATCCGGAGAAACAAGAACGGAAGTCATCATTGCAAGCGAACCGAAAGCAGAGCTTACCATATCGCTCATTACATCTCCGTCATAATTCTTGCAGGCCCAGATCATACCTCCTCTGGACTTCATGATACGGGCAACGGCATCATCGATAAGTGTGTAGAAATATGTGATACCCGCCTCTTCAAACTTATCCTTGTATTCCTTTTCGAATACTTCCGTAAAAATATCCTTAAAGTTATGATCATACTTCTTTGAGATAGTATCCTTTGTTGCAAACCACAGATCCTGCTTGCTGTCCAGAGCATAATTAAAGCAGGAATGTGCAAAGCTGTCGATGGATTTGTCCAGATTATGGATACCCTGAAGTATTCCGGGTGACTTGAAGTCCTGAATAAGTTCTCTTACTTCATTCCCCTTCTCATCCTCAAAAACAAGATATCCTTTTCCGGGTCCGGGCACCTTGATCTCAACATTCTTGTAAACATCACCGTAAGCATGTCTTGCAAGTGTGATAGGTTTCTCCCAGTTTCTTACACAGGGTTCAATCCCCTTAACGAGTATGGGCGTACGAAATACTGTTCCGTCAAGAATTGAACGGATGGTACCGTTGGGACTCTTCCACATTTCCTTCAGATCGTATTCTTTAACACGTGCAGCATTGGGCGTTATTGTTGCACACTTAACCGCAACACCGAGTTCTTTTGTCTTCTCTGCAGCCTCTACAGTAACCTTGTCATCTGTCTCGTTTCTGTGCTTTAATCCAAGATCGTAATATTCAGTCTTAAGATCTATATACGGAGTAAGGAGCTCATCCTTGATCATACTCCATAAGATCCTTGTCATCTCATCGCCGTCCATCTCTACTAACGGTGTCTTCATGCTAATCTTGCTCATGTTGTCTTTTTCTCCCTTTTGTTGCTATTTTTTCGGTCCAAATTAAGGATCCGCAATTTATATTTGGATCATTCAAATACGCCCGGCGCAACGCTCTTAACGCTTGCGGGAAGCTCAGGTGATTCTTCATCACCCTTATATCCAATGAGAACTCCGTCTCCGACAATGAGAAAATCTTTATCTTCTCCTTCAGGGCCGGAGCTAACCCAGTTATTATACCACTCTGTGTAAGCAAATGCTTTCTCGCCCACTTCCGTTACTGAGTCAGGGATCCTGACCTTTGCGAGATGATCGCAGTGATAAAAAGCGCCTTTGCCGACATAAGTTACCCCGTCCGGGATGAATATCTGCGTTAAGGACGTCCTTGCAAAAGAAAAATCTCCGACAGTTGACGTACCGTCAGGTATATCAAATGAGATGATTGTCTGATCCAGGTAATGAGCGTAATCTTCAATGCCGTTAGCCGCGTTCGAAACCTGCACCGTCTGTGAGTTGCTGTTACCGTTATTTACAGGCAATCCGCCGTCAATGATAACATATGCTCTGTCGGATACAACCTTGGAAGATCCCAGCACATCACCGTCACCTGTATCGGGAACATAAGTTACATTTACAGAAGGATCATCGGATGCAGCAGTACCTGATGCTGTTTCACTACCGCCACCTTCATTTCCGCCGGCATCTGTTGCGCTATTATCATTAGTGTTTGAAACACTTTTCCCGGAATCCGAAGCAGCGCCGCTCTGTTTTAACTCTGCTTCAGCAGCCAGGAGTTCTCTGTCATCATACAGTGACATATCTCCGGTAGTATAACCTTTGGATTCGGCAAAAACCGCGCCACCGGAAAAATCAGGGCAATTAAAATATAATGTGGAAGGGCAGCCGTCAAATGCATTACTGTGAATATTCTTAACTGATATAGGCAGGGTCACCTGCTTTAATGACGAGCAATCCTGTACAGCTCCAAGCGAAAGTTCATTTGTAGGTACCTGAAATATCAGGTTCTCAAGCCCTCTGCAATTTGAAAAAGCATATTCTGGTATAACGGATATTCCGGGAACAATGATCTCTTTCAAAGTATCACAGCCCCAGAAACAATACCTTGAAATCTCCTCTACAGTTCCTGGTATTGTATATGTGTAATGCTCTCCACCCGCAAGATACTGACAGAGCTTTTTATGATCGGATGTTAAAATCGTACAGTCATCGGCATCAAAAAAGTGATTAGCCGGATCAAGGCCGATATGTTTCAGATTTCCGCAATCACTGAAAGCGCCGTCTCCAAGACTGTATAAACCGCTACCTATGGAAACGGTTTCAAGTGAACTGCATCCCCAGAAAGCTGAATCGCCTATTTCAAACACACTGTCAGGAATATCTACCGATTTAAGAGAAGTACATCCCCTGAAAGCACCATAATCGATCTTATTTAATGATGAAGGAAGTCTTACTGATGTGATCTGAGTATTTCCGGCAAAAGCCTCACGTCCGATGGTACGAACTCCATCCGGAATGATGATCTCTGTTTCGGAACCTACGTAGTTGATCACTACGCCCCCATTTATATTGACTCCGGAATCCTTAGCATTCGCAGTATAAATTCCACCTATGCAAAGAACGGTAAGAAGGACTGCAGCCGGTACGGCAGTCATGAATATGGTCTTTTTTTTCATGGAAACAGTCCTCCTTTCCTAATGATTTATATTCTCTATAACTGTTTATCTTCTTGTTGCAGCAGCTTTCTTAACAGGTTTCTTCTTATCCTTCCAAAGGAAGAGCACACATGAAAGGCTCATCATTCCGGCCGATAAGAACCACTTGGGCGATACCCCGTCACCTGTCTTGGGCGTTTCATCATATACACCTCTTACAACATTCTCGGTATCCACATAAATGGTATACGGAGAGAAGTGTGTTCCCGTGAACTTTATGCAGGGAACTCCGTCAATTGTAGTAAATGTAGGTCTCTTGTCCTCAAGGACACCATTTACAACTACACCTACTTTGTTATTACCTGCATAACTTACAAGATCATCCGGAAGAGGAAGCGTGATATTAACGGCCAGATCATCTGCATTAGCAACCTTCTGTGTACCGGTAGAATCATAAAGCGAGATATCGAAAGCAACAAATTTAACATGATCGAAATCTGCACCGTACTTATCTCTGAGTGCGGATTCAACAGCAGCAGATGCTTCCGCAGAATCTGTAACCTTGATCACGAAGTTATCGGTTGATCCTTCAACTTCCGCAAATCCGAGATTCTTATTGTTATTATCGATCGCTTCGGTCGTTATCCTAACTTCAGTATTACCGTTACCGCCGGAACGGGATGCGGAATTGCCGCTTCCTGAACCGCTGTTGCCCGAATTGTTATTGCCGGAATTGTTATTATTATTGTTTGTTCCCGCATTATTTGATGATGCCGAAGGTGTCTTATAAGTTGCGGTAACTTTAACATCATGTGTAGGCATGATAAAGGTAGTGGAAGCATTATACGGATCACTGAAACCTATATCACTGTTAGATGTTGTCCATCTGTCAAATACTTTTCCGTCAGGAGCGGCATAAGCAGTGATGGTAACCACCTTACCTGCCTCATAGGAACCGGAACCGGCTCCGTTCTCAACGATGGCATTATAACCACTTGCGCTGGGTGAAGCGGCAACGGACGAACTTGCAGCCGCACTGGCCTTAGCAGTCGCAGCGGGAGTTGTTGCGGAAGAAGCCTTTGCTTCCTCGGCTTTCTTCTTGATATCGTCCGCATCTTTTTTAACTTCCTTGGTCCAGTCAGCCAGAGCATCCTTGGCCTTTTGATCTATCTCGTCAAATGCAGCCTTATCAACCATGCTGAGAGTTCCGTCTTCATTGATCGTGATACCTGCAGCTTTTAATTTGTCCTTTGCATCTTTGGTGTCATTCTTAAGCTCATCGATAGCCTTCCTTACTGAATCGGGATAATCCTTACCTACTGCATTTGCATCAGTGATAACATCATTGTATTTTTCAAGAAGATCATGCAGCTTCTCGTAATTGATCGGCGACGTAGCCTTGCCGGCAGCATCAGCCAGTGATTTTGCATCATCTTGCAGTCCCTTGTCAGAGATCTTTGTTCCGGTATTGCTGTTATCAGGGTTACCGGACTTTGCTGTTGCTGTAGCAGTTGCGGCATCAACGATCTTCTTGGCATCAGCAGAAACATCGGCAGCTATATTGGCAGCAGCCTTCTTTGCATTTTCATCAGCCGCATTAAATGCAGCATCGTCCAATGCCAGAGTACCATCATCTTTAATGGTGATACCGACAGCCTTAAGCTGATCCTTGGCATCTTTTACATCGCCCTTCATATCGGCAATAGCCTTGATAACTTCACCGCTCACATCATTTGCGGGATTGGCCGAATCATCGATGACCTTATTGTATTTGTTGATCATTGCCTTCAGGTTATCGAGTGTAGGCGAACTTGCCATGTTATTTGCCACAGATTTAAGATCTGTAGCGTCTGATTTAATGGTCTCCTGACTAACCTTGTCATTTGACTTAAATACAGCGATCCATGTTCTGTCTTCCGTTACATTCTTAACGCTGGATGTTGTCTGGGGTGACCAGAAACTGAAAGTCCATCCTGCATGTTCGGGAAGCGCGGGCTTAGGCTCTTCATCAGGATATTCGCCGCTTCCGCCGTATTTAACCTTCTGAGGAGTACCGAAAACATTACCTGCATCATCATAGAATGTAAGTGTAAATGTCTTCTCTTCGGGTGTTGAGAACTGAGGCTTGATATCTCTGTCCTGAGAGATGTTTGTCCATGCTCTGTAATCGGTCACCTTATTTCCGTCTTCATCCATCCAGTACCAGTAATCGAATACTGTTCTTCCGAGAGATATATTGTCCTGAGCCTTGGCAACCGGATTCGAAGGCATATTTTCATCACTGATGCTTCCGCCGGCCTCAACGGTAAATTCCTTACCGTATTTTGTACCGTCATCATTATAGAACTGCACTTTATATGTGAGTCCTAAAGGAAGAAGCGTAAATTCGTTACCATCAGTATTGTTAAATACTACTTTCTCTTTTGAAGATGAAACCTGTGAGTAACCCGAAGGCTTATATTTCCATACACTTCCGTCATTATATGTATAAACTTTGATATCGGGAGTATCTGTATCAAAAGCCGAGTCACTGAAGTTAACGGATCTTGAAGGAAGATTGACAACAAGGCTACCTGTTTTCTTATCATCAAAAGCGCGAGGACCTATGGATCCGGTTGTTGCGGGAAGCTTAACCGTTCCCAAAGAAGTACATCCGCTAAAGCAGTCTTCGGGAATATCCTCTGCACCGGATGCAGAAAGATCAACCGTTGTGAGATACAGGCAATTGATAAACGCACCCGGCTTGATGGACGTAACCTGTGCCAGTAATGGATCGTTAGTTGTATCAACAGTCTTGGAACCACCGATAAGTTCGGCATTTTCATTAGGTCTGTTTCCTCTTCCCGGAAGACATGTGATCAGTTCATAACCATTGGAGTTCTTTCCGTAAAGGATAGCTTTCTCACTGCTGAATTTTGTACTGTCAGTAGTATCAATGACACCAAGAGCCGAACAATCCTTGAACGCTTCGTCGCCGATAGCCTGACAGTTATCGCTTATAAGTATGCTTGTAAGACGCTCGCAGCTGTCAAAACATGCATCCGGCAGTTCCTTTACACCGGGCATCTCTACTCTGAGTATCCAGTCATTTCCTCTTGTCTCAGAGAATGAACCGTTAGCTGTGTCCTTATTAACCTCAGTCGTTTCATCCATATATCCGGAGAAAAGACCGGGTACTACAGAATTGTTCTTGGTTTCCGAGCTGTATACCTTGAGCCTTGTGGTTCCCGAGCCAAATACAGGCGTTGAGTTGTCTATATATCTGCTGTTTATGCTGTCGGTTTCAACGAACTTCTTAACGTCGACAGACTGGATACCTTTCGGAAGAACAAGCATTCTTGAAGCATCCAGCTCTTTCTTCTGATCATCATTGAGAGATCCGTATCCGCCACTCTCAAACGCAGTCCTTGTCGCATCACTGAGATCGGCATAATGAGGATAGTCAATAAGTACATTGCCTAAAGTATCATTATGAACAACATAAAGATTCTTAGGCGCAGTCTCGACATAGCAGATCCTTACCGAGCTTGAGTTGATCTTATTATTTCCCATAGCATACGCGAAAGGAGCATAACCATTGTCGATCTCACCGTGGAAATAGAGTTTATCTCCCTTGGTATAGAAAGCGTCACCAGGAATAGCCGCCATAGCAGAAAGATCTGAAGGCTTCTCCCAATAAACATGTCTTAAATTGGTGCAATCTTCAAAAGCTCCGGCACCAACCGATTCGATTGCGGGGCCAAAGGTTGCTTCAACAAGCTTGGTATCTCCGGAGAAAATATTGGCTCCGACAGATTTCAGAGTGTCACCGAAATCTACTTTAACAACCTTATCCTTGATCGGATCAAGGGCATTATCCTTAAGGCTGGTAACTGAATAATCACCTACTTCGCTGGGAACGATCAGCTCCGGGATCTCCGAAACGGAATTGTTCTTTAAAGAACAGCTGACGATCTCAGCCGTCTTGTTGCTGGTATCGGTCTTGAGATCATATCTGTAATCACCCATTCCGACTTCATAATGCTCTGTTCCATCATTATCATAATAGATATACGGAACATAGGGATTTTCTGATGTATAAGTTTCCCAGGTACACTCTCTGGGAGAAGCAACCTGGCTGGGTGTAACCGAATTGTTCTGAGGGCCGCATACAGCAAATGTCGCATCTGTTATCTGATCAAAGATAGCAGGATCAAATTCAACAAAAGAACATGAAGTTGTCTTCTGTCCGTTAGCGGTTTCAGCACCAAGACATACCCGCTGAAGATTCAGGCAGCCGTTAAACGTGTTGGCGGGAATGATCTCTGTCTCTGTAGAACCATAGGCAGGAAATACAACTTTATGAAGACTTCTTCTTCCACAGAGAATGAAGTCACCTATCGCTTCACTGCCATATTCGGGTGTGGAGCCGGTTGATGTAGAACTTACATAGTCATAGATATTTTCCGGGAAAGTAAATGTATCAAGTGAATCAGAACCCGAATCGATGGCAAAGCAGCCATATCCGAGAGCAGTCTTATCGTCCGGGAAGTTTATGCTTGTAAGTGAATTACAGTTATAGAAAGCAAACTCGCCGATAGTAAAATCATTGGTATTATTGCCTTCCATATTCAGATTTTTTAAGCTTGTGCAGTTGGCAAAAGCTCCGAAACCTATATCTGTGGTAACGGTAGGAATAGTGAGATCGGTTATACTTGTACAGTTATAGAAAGCCTCTTTACCGATTCTGGCCGTCGAATCATTGAAATCAACATTCTTAAGGTTTGTACATCCGTAGAAAACTCTGTTTCCGATATAGCTGACGCCCTTAAGATCAAGCGTCTCAAGGTTGGTTGTGGATGTAGAACTTGATTTGGATATATTGAAAGCATCGTCTCCGATATATCTTATATTTCTTCCTACTGTAACCGTAGCAACGGAAGTCGCATCACAAAAAGCCTCGGCAGATATCGCCATAGGTTCCATCTTATTGAGATACCTGAATCCATCGTCATCACAATTGGCGGTATTTGAATCACCTTTTACAAGAAATACGGAAGTACCTGAAGGAAGTTTTCCCGTAATGGTCGAATTACCCTCACCAACATAAGCATAAAGATACTCATCGGTAGAAGCTTTAGTTGCGGATACGATAGAACATCCTTTAAGAGACAATCCACCGGCACTCTTATTTGAAGTATCATTGCAGTAAATCTGAGAACACTGTTCTTCCGAAAGTTCATCACCTTTTTTGTGAAAATTCTCGATCCTGTGTTCTGTTACTTCAGCAGCGATATCAGAAACAGTAACATCTACCGTAGAAAGAGGTGTGCCGCCGGCATCTTCAACCTTGGTCTTGTATTCAGCATACGCATCATCAAAATTGGATTTCCAGCTGCTGTATTCATCCGAAAAATACGTAGTGAAGAAATCAATGTATTTCTTTGAATCGGCATCTGTTGCATAAGGAGATGTATCCAGTTCGTAATCAATGACATCGATCTTGGAAGTTTTATATGATGTAAAAGCGGACGGATTGACAAAATCGTAGATATAGAGGAAATCAAGATCAAGCTGAGTTCCTCCGATATTTGTATTGTAACCGGAAATGATGGGAACAGTTTCATCATTTATCTTATCGAGATAATAAAAGTACTCACGAGATATCTTAAGTCCGGAGCCGGATCCCGTAATAACAAATGAGTTGTATATAGCCTTTCCGCTCTTATTAAGAATGGAAGCAATATCAACATTCGCGCTGTCCTTACCCGGACTGAAATCACCGTTGGAAGCGTTGGTTTTCCTTGTATCATAAGAGATCATGGAATCTGTACCTGCTTTGCCGACGCCGGATTTATCCGCGGGTATGGCAGCCACAAAAAGCGAACTTGCAAGAAGAACGCCTGCAACAGCTTTACGGACAGTTCCTTTTGCAAATTTCTTTTTTCCGGAAGCCTTTTTTGGCAAGACATTTTTATCCGGAGATTTCTTATCTGAGGATTTCTTATCTGAGAATTTCTTATCCGAGAATTTTTTATCCACAGCCTTCTTATTCGAAATATCCTTACCGGAAATTGTCCTGTCGGAAGTCTTATTTCCGGAAGTTCCCTTTTTCTTGTTATCTACAGCCATTTTAATCTCCTCCGCCGGTCATTATTTGATCCGATAGCAGTGATCATAAAAACCCGTTATATATTTCGGCATATTATCTTTAAATATTTAGCGGGAAAATCCTCATAAATCATTTGATCTTTTTGGCAACAACCACAAATCTGCCGTTTTCTTCCTTATAATCACAGGTCGAAAGTGTAAGGAGCTTGTCGCCCCTGACAGCCGTAACGCCCGTATCATAATAGCTCGCACCCTTCATCTCATTCATATAAGAATTGAATTCCTGATCGGAATCCGTATCGATGAATTCGTAATATTTGAAATTTACATCCGTTTCATCATAGACCCTCGAACGAAAGGCATACATAACCTGATAAGTACCTTCCTCATAAATCGTATCAAATGTTATGGTGGGATGCTTTTTGTAATAACTCTCTGATTCATAATCCGAAAGAGATGAAAACATCCTTCCGCTGGTCAGATGATGTCCGTATATTATGTAATTATCATTTCCATGAACTGCATCACACTTGCTGTCCAGGAAAAGGCAGCCAGCCTTATCGTCCTTCCTGTCAAAATTATGAGACAGATAATATTCATTATCATCTGCCTGCATGACAGGATAGTCTATAACAGTGTCTGGAATCTTTATCCAGCCTATAAGATCCCTGTTGGAATTATATAATGTCCTGTATTTTTCAAGCACATCAGGCGTAACTTCATCGTTATCTTTCTGCGACAGGCTGGCGATATATCCAGCCCCGCTGTCCTTGTCCATATTGGATAAAGCATCGGATCCGACCAGATCCGACAATTCATCAAAACGTCCTCCCGACTTTGATGAAGTGGCATAGTAAAATCCGAAATAGCCAAGACTCCCCACAGCAATAAGCGCCAAAAAGCCGATGAGGAGCTTTCTCCTCTTTTCAGCCTTTTCCATCTCTATCCTGATAAGAGTCTGCATCCTGGAATCATAATCCTCCAGGTTCTTCTTTTCGGTGTTTTTATCAGTCATATAAAACCAAACAAAACGTCCTGCCAGTAAAAAGCAAAACGTACATTCTGATTTACATAATACAACAAGTATATTTTACTTGTATCGGGCTTATTTTTCAAGAAGTTAAAAAGCGACGCAAGACATTTGACTGTCCCGCGCCGCTTTACATTTTTACCTATTCAATATCTGTCGTTACTCTTCTTTATTATCAGCTGCAACAGCTTCGGCTCTTGCCTTGACTTCAGCTTCCTGAACATCGGAAGGAGCCTGCTCATAGCGGTTGAACTCATAAGAATAATCGCCTCTTCCGCCCGTCATGGATCTGAGGTCCGTACAGTATCCCTTAAGGCAGGATGTGGGGATCTCAGCCTCAACCAGAGTCTTTCCCTGACCTATAGGATTCATTCCCATGACACGGCCTCTGCGCTTATTAAGGTCGCTCATGATATCTCCGGTAAAACTGTCAGGTATAGTAACCTTAAGTGTTGATATAGGCTCGAGAAGAATGGGACCTGCCTCCATGAATCCCTTTTTGAAAGCTTCTCTTGCCGCAGTCTTGAATGCCATTTCCGAAGAATCAACCGGATGATAGGATCCGTCATAAAGAATGGCCTTAACACCCACTACAGGATAAGCTGCAAGAGGACCTCTGGACATGGACTCCGCAATTCCCTTTTCAACAGCCGGGAAATATGTCTTCGGAACGGATCCGCCGACAACTTCCTGCTCGAATACATAAGGAGTCTCCAGATCTCCCGAAGATTCGAATTTCATCTTAACATGACCGTACTGGCCATGGCCACCGGTCTGCTTTTTATATTTGAATTCCACATCGGATTTCTTCTTGATCGTTTCTTTATAAGCAACCTTGGGATCCGAAAGCTCTATCTCAATGTTGTACTGATCCTTAAGTTTGGAAGCAACAACATCTAACTGCATATCCCCTATACCGTAAAGGAGTGTCTGCCTGTTTTCTCCGTCGTTAACATTGCGAAGCGTCAGATCCTCATGCCCCATTTTCTGGAGAGCTTGCGAAAGCTTGTCCACATCAGCCTTATTCTTTGGCTTATACCGTTTGCATGTATACGGAGTGGAAAGCTGTGTCTTACCAAACTGAATGGTATTCGCTCTTGTAGAAAGAGTATTACCCGTTCTGGCAGCTGTAAGTTTGGCGATAGCTCCTATATCTCCGGCATGAAGCTCTTTGATCTCTGTAGCTTTTGATCCGCAAAGGATATAAAGCTTAGATACCTTTTCTTCTATGTCCTTATCTTTGTTATAGATCACATCATCAGCCTTGAATACGCCGCTCATAACCTTTATAAGTGAGTATTTTCCGATGAAAGGATCAACGATGGTCTTCCAGATATAAGCGCTCTTGGGTTTGGAAAAATCATAATCTGCCTGGAAGATCTCGTTAGTCTTAAGCGATACACCGGCAGCCTTTCTGATGGTAGGCGGCGGGCAAAGCTTAACGATATCATCCATAAGCGCAAATGTTCCCTGGCAAAGAAGATTGGATCCCATGGAAATAGGATAGATCTCATTGTTATTAACACTTATCCTGAGCGCTGCACGTACCTCATCTTCCGAGAAGGTCTCTCCCGCAAAGTACCTGTCCATCATATCTTCGCTGGTCTCGGCAACCGCTTCCATAAGTATATCGTGATATTTATCCAAATATTCCTTTGCATAATCAGGCATATCACATTCCTGAACATCCTTGCCTACCCACTTTTGTGCCTTCCCTGAAATGACATTAACGTAGCCCACAAATTTTTCATTTTCTCTTATAGGGAAATGAAGAGGTGCTATCTTCTTCCCGTATTTCTCAGTAAGATCTTCAACAACCTTCCTGAAGGATGCATTATCCAGATCCATATCGGTAACATAGAACATTCTGGGAAGTCCGAATTTCTCACACAGATCCCATGCTTTCTCTGTACCTACTTCAATACCCGCCTTACCGGATACAACGATTATCGCAGCTCCGGCAGCAGAACATGCTTCTTCTGCTTCGCCTACAAAATCAAACATTCCCGGAGCATCCATGAGATTGATCTTTGCCCCTTCCCATTCAAGCGGTATAACGCTGGTTGTAAGAGAGATCTTTCTCTTCTGCTCTTCCTTGGTGAAATCAGAAATGGTACTTCCGTCCTCGACGCTGCCCATACGATTGGTAAGTCCCGCAAGATAAGCCATGGACTCAGCCAGTGACGTCTTACCGGCCCCGCTGTGGCCAAGCAAAACAACGTTTCGGATCTTGTCTGTCGTATAAACGTTCATGTTCTGTCCTCCTCGGGTATAATTTTGCAGATTGGTAATAATGACAATATAAATATGGCTTTCTGCATCAAGTCCTTGTTAATTTTAACAGATATCCGGTGTATTCTCAATGTTTATATGTGCATTTTCTTCAAACAAAAAACCGGGGAGAACATTTCTCCCCGGAAAAGTTTTACTTTGATATTTTTTCTTTTTTTCGAATGAAACGTCTTGCTTTTATCTTTCGATCTTTAACACGACACAAAGCGAGAAATGACGTGTTTACTGACCGGACAATGATGTCTACCCCCGACAGAACTGCTTATTTAAGCATTTTATTCCATTCGGAGAGGTGATCACTTACCGGAAAAGCGCTTTTTGATCCCGAACACGGCATTTTTTGCCGCATTCTTTACGTTTTCTTTTTTCTGATCCTGCTCAGCTTTTTTCCTGTCCTTAACTATCTGATAGTCAGGCAGGCCCAAACGTTCAAGTAATTCCTCAAATCTGTCTGCATATTCGGAGCTGAATATAAGCTCAAAGGTTTTATCTTCGGAAAGTATCCTTGTAAATCTGAAGTCCTTCTGAAGGTAAAGCTCTTTTTTGTAGGTATTGATCGATTCAAGAGTGATCTCATCGGGCTTTTTAAACATGTGAGTCCTGATAAGACATATACCCGGGTTTCTGTCCACAAGCCAGAGAAGTTCACGCTTTTTGACTAATTTCCCATGCCCCCTCATTGAGAAGATGGGAACAGCCATGGTAATATCGTGATAAACCTTGGAAACGGATTTGGGGAACTTTTTATGTATAAGCCTCGAAGGTTCTCTTTTTCTGAACAGCTTCTTAAGTATCGGCCCCGCATATATATGCGTGTAATATATGCTAAGTCTTGTAAGATATTTAAAAAGGAAAAAGCAGGCCACAAGTATCAGGATACTCAGGATAAGACTGATCACAGGCGCAAAGATCTGAAGCAGTATCAGGAAGAAATGTAAAATCCCCTTTCCTATCTGACCTATAACGCCTGTTCCGGGAGCCGGAGCCATCGCCAGTATGAATTCAACAGCATCCATACAGGTATGGACAATCATATATATCAATACATTGATGACTGCACAAAGGATCGCAATAATGATGAGTGCGACATAGGTTCCCGCCGTAACATAATTCTTATCTCCACCCGCGGCTTCCACAACCTGCGAATTTGCAACAGGGAGTAAAGACAGAGCAACTATAGCGATATACCCCATTATATCTTCAAGCTTATCAAGGGAAACTTCCGATACTGCCTTAGCAGCAGCTATAGATCTCAGAATATACAAAGTAACGGTTATGATAGTCAGTATCACCGCCGCAGTCGGATTTGCTATAGGCAGAGTCTGCGCTGTCCTGATAAAAGGTACTTTATCAAGGAAAGAAGCCGTATTTTCAAGCCACTCCGTACCTTTGAAGTAAATATCCGCATTCTCAACAGTCCCTATCACCGAAAGAGCCGCCATAGTGGCAGTGGGATTTACAGACTGCGTAACAGCAGTGGAAAACATGCCCGTGTAATACTCCGCATTGGTAGCAAGAGTATTATTAACCTGCATTTCAACATCTCCCGATGAATGTACCAAATGCATATCGGAAAAAACCGTTGCTGTTACCATAATGATTAGAATGGATATGCCAAGCAGGATCCTGCTTCTGATATCATCATACATATCTTTGTTTTTTTTCATCATGACCACCCTCATTTCAGTTCAAAGCCCAATTCATCATATGTAAAGAATATTTCAATAAATCCTGCGGCATAAGAGCCCATTTCATAAGGATAATAATACATGTATACGCCATCTTCCACAAATTCGAAATTACCGCTGTTTACATCGGAAGAATCATATGCCTGCCGGTATACTTCATCAGGATCCTGTGCAAAATAAGGTGATGCATATTCATCATATGAATTATAATCATCCCTTGTCTTCTCCGCAGCAAGTTCCTTAAAGTCTTCATCTGTTCCGGGATAAAGATCAGCAAATGTAACCGACTCTCCTGTCCTCATATCAAACAGATCCTGTGATCTCGAAGGATATCCGTGAGCGCCACCGCCATACCAGTATCCATCATAATCAATATACAGGTAATCTTTCCCAATAATACCGACCTTACTTACTTTTTCATCGATAGTCTCATGATATTCATCGGGATACTCAAGGTGATATTCGCATGCATCCTGTTCCAATTCGGTAGTATCCATATCATAATAAGAAACGTTATTATTAAACGCTTCATCAAGTTTTTCATTTATCTTTGCAGCATTTTCATAACCATCATCCAGAACAAATTTCTCTATGTAATAGGATTCCAAAACAGTACCGCAATAAGGGCAGATAATTTCTCCGCTTTTGTATTCTACAGAGCCGTGATCAAAAGCAGTGATCTCATTGACCGCAAACCCTGTATCCTTAAGATCCGTTCCGTTTTCGATATCAACGCTGACCCAATTGACGCAGTTTCCCTCAGGCTTCATATAGTAAGCCCTGCCTCCGCAGATCCTGAATCCCTGAACTCCGGGAGTCAAATTTATACCTGGAACCGATCCTTCCGAATACAATTCTTTAGACTCACCGGTCCCGCAGTCATAACAGTAAACCGAATTATTTAATACACCATATTCTCCTGTATCGTTAGGCATGTAATAAAACAATTTTCCCTCAATTAACGAAAGCGTATAGATACGTTCGTCTTCGGATACCGGTGTGCTTTTGCCAGTTTTAAGATCATAAACATATACGATATAAGAATGATAATCCTCACCGTATTCGCCATAAATGATATGACCGGAATCATATGACTCGATGACCGCGTCGTCATCTAATTCTTCAAATTTCTCGCTGTTACCGTCAGCAGTGATCATATAGTATCCATCATCAGCCCTGCCGATAAGATATCCTGCTTTTTCAAGGGATCTGGTATATGAACTGTCATAATAATCATAGCATCCGTCAGTGATATAACTTCCGCCGGCCATGTTCTGATACCCTTCCGTCCCCTTTAACAGATCGGCATACTTGCTTGTTTCGGAGATAAATTCTGCCCCATCCCCGTCTTTTACAAATACTTTTTCTTCACGGGCGCCGTCCTTTTGAATATCAACATAGAGCTTTCCTTCATAAAAATCTATACTGTCCAAATACCATCCCGGATCGGTAACAAAAAGCTCCGAATATTCCTTCGTATCGGGATCAAGTGCATAGACCGTTGTCACCGAGTCCCCGGAAGAATAGTCGGTGTAATCAAAAAACAGGATACCGTCACCGTATTTTTTGAAATTAACTCCACCGTTTTCTTGTCCCTTGGGAATAACATTTTTTAATTCCTCTATATCATAAGAGGCACCGGGAGCACCCGAAGCATCAATGGTATAGCAATTTCCCAGATATTCATAAAGATAATCGGATGTGAGGACAACCTCTTTATCATCACCCTCACCTCCTTCATCTTTATCTTTATCCTTGTCTTTTTTATCCTCTTCCTCAGTATCGGTATCTTCTTCTTTTTCTACTTTGTCTTTTGAGAGATCAAAAGAACATGCTGTCACCGAAAAAATCATGATACCCGTAAGTAATAAACCCAATAATCGTTTTTTCATTACGGCCTCCTGTTTCAAATCAACCAAATGCCTATATGATAATATAAATCCGGTAAAAAAAATACCTTTATCTCAATTTGTAACGGTGTCAAATCCCGCTGTTTATGATAAACTTAAGGCTATGGCTAAAAAAGAAAACAAAACAAATGCGATGCGTAAGCTCGACACATTGAAGATCCCTTATAAAATGCATACTTATGAATGCGATGAATTCATAGATGCAGGTCAGATAGCGGATATGTTAAGTCTTGATCACAATCTGGTCTATAAGACACTTGTGACCCGCGGTCACAGCAAGGCTTATTATGTGTTCGTTCTTCCTATCGACGCAGAGTTGGATATGAAAAAAGCCGCAAAAAGCGTTGGCGAGAAAAATGTTGAAATGATCCATGTTAAAGAGATCAATGATATTACCGGATATATACGCGGCGGATGTACCGCCATAGGCATGAAAAAACAGTTTGTTACAAGGATCTCGGAAACAGCAAAAAGTTTAGAGCAAATGATAGTCAGCGGTGGCAGACTCGGAATGCAGCTGGAGTTAGCTCCTTCAGATCTTGCCAAAGCATCCGGTGCTGAATTTGCAGATATAATCCAATAAACATTTATGATCATTTAAGGATAAACACATGTCTGATTTTCCCTTTCAAAAATTTCATTTTATAGGTCTCGGGCTCATAGGCGGCTCGATCGCAAAAGCGATCAGAAAAACAGAAGCAGATGCAGTGATCAATGTCTATGCAAGACATCCCGAGAAATTAAACCGTGCTCTTTCGGATAAAGTAGTAAACAAAGTTACGGATGACATAACCGATATCGATCCCGATACGGATGTTATCTTTCTTTGCGCCCCTACCGGAGCTAATATTAAAAATCTTGAGGCAATAAAAGATACCATTAGCGACATCCTTATAACCGATGTCGGAAGTGTTAAAGGTGATATACAAAAAGCAGTTGACGACCTCGGTCTTGCCTCTGTTTTTCTCGGTGGGCATCCCATGACCGGCAAAGAAAAAACAGGCTATGAGAGCGCAGATGCCGCTATACTCGAAAACGCATATTATATCCTGACGCCCTCAGACAAAACCAAGCCGGAATATACCGAGCGCTTTACGGGATTTGTAAAGCAGATCCACTCAATCCCGCTTACAGCTGCTCCGGGAAAACATGATTTTGCCACAGCAGCAATCAGTCACCTGCCCCATCTTATCGCAGCCACTCTTGTTAAGAGCGTAAAAGATCACGACAGTTCGGATGAATTAATGAAGACGATAGCAGCAGGAGGCTTTAAGGATATAACACGTATCGCTTCCTCAGATCCCTCAATGTGGGAAAATATCTGCAGGAGCAACACAGAGAATATCCGAGTACTGCTTCGCGATTATATAAATGAGCTCGAAAAAACAGACAAAATCCTTGCCACAGGCGATTTTGATAAGATAAATGCACTCTTTAAAGAAAGCGGCGCATACAGAGCATCAATGCCGGAAAAAGGAAGAGGCCTCATACAGCCCATCAACCGTATCTATGTGGATATTCCTGACGAAAGCGGCGCCATCGCAGGCATTGCAACTCTTCTTGCGAAATATGATATCAGCATAATGAATACCGGAATCACTCATAACAGAGAACAGGCAGAAGGTGCCCTTTATATCGAATTCTATGATGAAGAAACCATGAAAAAAGCCATACCTATCGTTAAGGATGCCGGCTATAAGCTCATTTTATAATGGGCATGGATCTCGATCAATAAATCTTACTCAACGGAGGAATAAGCTTGAAAACCGTTTTACAGACAAATACACCTTTAAAAGGAACTATCACCGTTCCCGGAGATAAATCAATATCGCACAGAAGCATAATGTTCGGCGCTTTGGCTAAAGGTATAACCAAAGTCACCAATTTCCTTATGGCCGATGACTGCCTTTCCACAATATCCGTATTTCGTAAAATGGGTATTGATATAGAAGTTTCCGATAAAGAGATACTGGTTTACGGCAAGGGACTCCACGGCCTTAAAAAACCCGACGAAACCCTTTATACGGGAAACTCAGGTACCACTACCCGTCTTATCTCCGGAATCCTTGCCGCTCAGGATTTTGAAACAAGACTTACAGGCGATGCTTCAATCGAAAAGCGCCCCATGAAAAGGATAATGACACCTTTATCCATGATGGGTGCTGATATTAAAAGTGAAAAAGATAACGGCTGTGCGCCTCTGATCATAAACGGCAGAAAGCTTCATGGGATTGATTTCACATCCCCTGTTGCTTCCGCACAGGTTAAATCATCTGTTTTGCTCGCAGGTCTTTACGCAGACGGACCTACTTCCGTCACAGAGCCTGCATTATCCAGAAATCATACCGAGGTAATGTTGAAAGGTTTTGGAGCAGATATCAGCTCGGAAGGACTTACTGCATGGATCAAACCCGCTTCCGAACTTTTTGCCTGTGATATCGACGTTCCTTCGGATATATCTTCAGCCGCATATTTCATTGCAGCTGCTCTTCTTGTACCCGGATCGGAATTACTTATCAAAAATGTAGGGATCAACCCGACCCGTGCAGGGATCATCAAAGTTGTTAAAGCCATGGGTGGAAAGATAGAACTTCAAAACGAAAGGGTGTCCGGCGGTGAGAAAACTGCGGACATTTATGTAGAATACAGTAAGGACTCCTTAAAAGGTATCACAATAGAAGGTGATATCATCCCCACCCTTATTGATGAAATACCCGTCATTGCTATCCTTGCAGCCTACGCAGATGGCACGACCATAATAAAAGATGCAGCAGAACTCCATGTCAAGGAATGTGACAGGATAGATGCCATGGACAATGATCTTAAGATAATGGGAGCTGATATAACTGCCACAGAAGACGGAATGATAATAAAGGGAACAGGCCACTTAAACGGCGGAACGATTAAGAGCTACAATGATCATCGCATCTCAATGAGCTTTGCCATTGCAGGTCTTGTATCAGATGCTCCCGTGACCATAGATGATGAAAAATGTGTCAGCATTTCCTATCCGACATTCTTCTCAACTTTGGAAAGCCTGTATTAACCGCAGATCCGGTTTTAATCTGCAATAATCCGATCCATATTCGCATAAAACAAGGGAAGATCCAAATTGTGCTTCTTCCCTTCATCATATACACATTTGCATCCGTACATGATGTCATTGATGTCGTTATGTAATGTCATTATTCTGGAAGTAAGTTCATTAGTGGCAAATAATTTCTTCATGGCTATACCCGCGATCCACGCCGGAATCTTATATGGCATTAGTTCATTCTTATACAATCTAAGATCCACTCCTCGTGCCTCAACAGTCTTGATCGTCTCTCTTATACTCTTCACAGCGATCGCAAGTGCCTTTGAATCACTCATTAGTTCACGAGCAAGACTATTGGGGTCATCAATTTTTCCTCCTCGCCCGGCGGTAGAGGTTACACCTGCATTAATTGCCATGTGGATCCATATCCACTCAAACATGTCATTGGGAATTTCCCGTTTTATATCAGCAGAATCCAGCAAAGATATCAGATCGGAATAATTGGATACTCCGGCCTTTTCTTCGCCCTCAAGCATGATATGATCAAACAGAACACAATTGAGTGAATGGTCCTCCATATGCCCGCCGGCAGTCGGAAAAGCCGTTATATAAGGTACATCACCCATGATCAAATCTATTTCTTCCCTGGTGTTCCAAAAGTTACAAAAAAGTATCACGGTGCCTTTAAGACGATTATTTCGTATCGTCTGCATCGCATCCACAAGTTTTCCGCTTGCAACACTTATCAGAATAAAATCAAATTCATCCCCCTCATTTGACAGTGAAACAATATACTCTCCGTCGTTTTCTTCTCCTTTGGAATTATATCTTCCATCAAGAAGATGTACGGGTATATTTGTCGGGGTTGATGTTCTTTTCTGTTCCCGAACGATATGATAAGTCTCATGACCTGCTTTTTGAAAAGCATATGCATAAGTTGTTCCTATTACTCCTAATCCAAGAATCCCTATTCTCACTTAAAAAAAAAACCCTTTACCTCATTTATCTCAAATGTTTTATTTCAACTTCTATCAATGCTTAAGCATGATACCCGCACCAAATGCGTTAGGGCCTGTATGGCATGCTATAGATAATGATAACGGATCATACATAATATCATATCCCGGAAAAGCCTCCGTTACTTCCTTTAACCAGCTTTCAGCATCTGCTTTATCAACGAAGGATCCCGATCCCATAATCCATATATCTTTATCAGGATAATCCTTGAATTTCTCTTCACGATCCCGCTTTATCATATCAATAAGCGCTTGTCTTGCTTTCGAAAGTCCTCTGACCTTGGCCACCGCTTCAAATGTATCTCCGTCGGAGTATAATATGGGTTTGATCGAAAGAATATCACCTATAAGAGCCGTGGTTGGCGTTATACGCCCCGTCTTTTTAAAATATTTCAGTGTTTCGACAGCAAGATAGATACTTGATCTCCTTGAATCTTCTTCCAGTATTTCCTTGATCTCAAGAGCACTCTTTCCTTCGGCAGCCAGTTTACATGCGTGATTCACAGCGCCTCTTAAGGTTACCGAAATACGATGATTGTCCACCACCTGTACTTTGTTTTCATATTCATCCGAAAGAGCTGTAGCGGTATTGCAAGATCCGGATAATCCTGAAGACATGGGAATATAAACAAGCTCATCAGCATCCTGAAGAGCCACATCCCAGATATCAAAAAGTGAAGCCGGAGACGGTTGAGAAGAGCCGGTATCTCTGCCTGATATCAGTGCATCATAGAAATCGCCGGCTGTAAGATTTTCGTTCTCATAGAACGTATGTCCGTCAATAATGATCGGCATCGGGACCACATGAATACCGAGCGCTCTTGCTTCGGATCCAAATATTCCACTGTTTGAATCCGTTACTATAGCGGTTTTCATCCGACGGTCCTTTCAGCTGTTAAAATCGCAGTCATTAAATTCGGAATAAATGCTTATACGGTTGGTATCAGTCTCGGTCATTCCGATGAATATACTTCCGTAGGAATAATCAGTTTCGTTCTTCTGAACTCTGACGATCTGTATGAATGCATGTATGGTCTCTTTAGTCCATATAGTCAGGTAGCATTCATAAACCTCACCGATGGAAAGCTGTTCAGCGCACTTAAACCCGATACCGCTCTTTGAAACATTAAGCAGTTCTATCGTAAGACCGTTTGCAGCATCCGTCGTATCATTTCCAAGTCGCTTAACGATCAGACTGCATTCGAGATCAATTCTTTTATTCCTTCTTTTTTCTTCCATAACTCCCATACCATAGCCCGTTAACATAACAAATCACTTAAGATTTTAGCATCATATGCTATCTATAGCAAGTCTCAGCTGATAAACATAGCATCACCGAAAGAAAAGAAACGATACTTCTCCTTCACAGCCTCTTTGTATGCCGAAAGAATATTATCCCTACCCGCCAGAGCGGATACTAACATGAGAAGAGTTGATTCAGGCAGATGGAAATTGGTAATAAGCGCATCTGCGGCTTTAAATCTATATCCCGGGTATATAAAAATATCTGTATCTTTGCATCCGGCATGAACGATCCCGTCTTCATCCGTCAGACTCTCCAGTGTACGGACGGACGTTGTACCTACACATATTATCCTTCCGCCGGCTGCTCTTGCTGCATTTATCTCATCTGCAGCTTCTTTATCTATCCTGCAGAATTCCGTATGCATGTGATGATCAAGTATGTTCTCTTCCTTAACAGGCCTGAAAGTGCCAAGTCCAACGTGAAGTGTTACATATACTTCATGAACGCCCATCCCGGAAATCTTGTCCAATAATTCTCTTGTAAAATGAAGTCCTGCCGTAGGTGCTGCAGCGGAGCCCTCTTCCTTGGAATATACCGTCTGATATCTTTCTTTATCCTGAAGCTTGTGATGGATATAAGGCGGGAGGGGCATCTCGCCCAGTTTATCAAGTATCTCCTCAAAGATACCTTTGAATTCAAAGCGTATCTTTCTGTTTCCTTCTTCCAGTATATCTTCAACTGTTCCGGTCATCATTCCGTCACCGAAATCAATGACAGTTCCGGGCTTAGCTTTCTTACCGGGGCGAACAAGGACTTCCCAACAGGAATCCTCCAGACGCTTTAAAAGAAGGACTTCTATAACAGCACCGGTTTCTTTCTTAATTCCGTAAAGCCTTGCAGGAAGAACTCTTGTATTATTTAATACAAGACAATCACCGGGTCTTAAGAAATCTGGAAGTTCATAAAAATGGTGATGTGTCAACTTCCCGTTTTCCTTATCAAGACACATAAGCCTTGAAGAAGATCTGTCACTTAAGGGGTCCTGAGCAATAAGCTCTTCCGGAAGATCATAATAATAATCTGATTTTTTTAATATTTCTGTATTTGCCATTAAAAACACTTTCAGCGCATAAACGCCTTATCTATCCCTTTAAGAAAAGCTACATATCCGCGGTATGCCTCGTAAAGATCAGCTTTGCTGATAGCCTCGTGAGGAGCATGCATATTGAGAACAGGTACTCCCGCATCAATAACATTCATAGCATATAAAGCCATGATATAAGCTATGGTTCCACCGCCACCGGCATCAACGGCCCCCAGCTCGCAAACCTGATACTGAGCATCGGCATCATCCATGACTTTACGGATAGCTGCAAGATATTCGGCATTGGCATCATTAGAGCCTGACTTTCCTCGCGAGCCTGTAAACTTGTTAAATGCAAACCCTTTACCCATATATGCCACATTCTTCTTATCGAATTTTGAAGCATATGAAGGATCAAATCCTGCAGTAACATCCGAACTTAACATGAATGAATTTGCAAGTGATCTTCTAAGCGCAAGCTCAGAATAGCTTCCTGTAGCATTCATCAATTCGGCAAGGCAGTTCTCGAAAAATCTTGACCGCATGCCTGTGGCGCCTACGGATCCTATCTCTTCCTTATCAACGAGTATGCAGCATCCCGTAAACTCAGGGTTCTTTACATCCAACATAGCCTTGTATGAAGGATAAGCACACACTCTGTCATCATGACCGTATCCAAGGATAAGACTTCTGTCAAAACCGGCATCACGTGCTTTACCGGCAGGCACCACTTCGATCTCTGCACTTAAGAAATCTTCCTCTTCCACTCCGTAATACTGCTTTAGGATATCAAGTACATTTGCCTTTACCGCTTCTTTTGCGGCACTCTTATCATCAGCAGCCTTGTTCTTTGCGCTCTTCTTTGAAGGCTCTATCTTAAGCGGCATATTTCCGACTATAACATCCAGAGCTTCGCCTTCTATAACCTTGGCAGCCTTTTTCTCCATCTGCTCGGAAGCGAGATGTATCAAAAGATCGGATACGAAAAAAACAGGATCATCTTCCTCTTCACCGATATTTATAATAACCGATGTTCCGTCCTTCTTTACGATCACTCCGTGAAGAGCAAGAGGAACCGTTACCCACTGATACTTCTTGATGCCACCGTAATAGTGCGTATCAAGGTAAGCCATGCCTCCTTCTTCATAAAGAGGATTCTGCTTCACATCAAGTCTGGGAGAATCGATATGAGCTCCGAGTATTGCCATTCCGTCTTCGAGAGGCTTCTTTCCAAGTTGGAAAAGGATAATACCCTTATTCATATTACAGAAGTAAACCTTATCTCCTGCTTTAAGCTTGCGGCGGCTCTTTACTGCTTTGGAAAATTCTACATACCCCTGCTTTTCTATATCATTAATGACATAATCCACAGCTTCTCTTTCAGTCTTACAAAGACTTAGGAAATCTTTATAACCGTCTGCAAAATCAAAAGCCTTCTTTTTATCGGCTTCAGTATATTTTTCCCAAACAGATTTTTTCTCCATTGTTAAACCTCCGCAAATTGGAACCTAAATGAAAATTATTGATCGCAACATGATTACAAAGATCATGATCTGAGTTCGATATTCATTCCCTGAAGACCGTTAAGGATCTTCTTCATAGCAGCGCCGACTTCATCATCGGAAAGAGTCTTTTCCATATCTCTGAAGGAAAGTGAATAAGCAATGGACTTGCAGCCTTCTTTAACCTGATCACCTTCATAGAGATCGAAGAGCTTAACACTTTCAAGGATCTTGCCGCCGCGCTGTCTGATCATCTTCTCGATATCGCCTGCCTGGATCTCCTTGGGAACAACCATTGATAAGTCTCTTGTTACAGCAGGGAACTTGGCTATACCTGTATACTTTCTTGCAAAACTTGTAAGAGGAACGATAGCAGGCATATCAAGCACAGCAACGTATACGCGACCCTTCATATCATAATTTGATACGACCATGGGATGAACTTCTCCAAGGAAACCGATCCTGGTTCCGTCATAAGAAACAGCTGCCTGACGTCCGGGATGAAGGAATGCAAGTCCCGACTTGGAATCATACTCAGGTCTCATCTTCATACCAACGGATAAAAGGAATTCTTCGATAACACCCTTAAGCGAATAGAAATCTCCTTCTCCGTAGAAACCTAATGTAAGCTGCATCCTCTCATCGGGAAGTTCCGTAAGAGGAAGAGCCTTGGGTACGTAGATATTACCAAGCTCATATAATCTGACATCCTTGTTTCTTCTGTTAAAGTTGATCGAAAGACTTGTGAGCATACCGTTAAGGGTAGTTGTTCTCATTATAGAGAAGTCTTCACCAAGAGGATTTGAGATCGTGATAGCATTACGCATTACATCGTTACTGTCGAGCATAAGCTTGTCAAATACCTTGGGGCTCTCGAAGGAATAACACATAGCCTGTGAAAATCCGCAATACTCAGCGATATCACGAGCCTTAGCCTCTATTCTCATAGGATATGAGAGCTTTCCTTCCATACCTTCGCCACCGGGAAGAGTTGTAGGGATCTTGTCATAGCCATAGAATCTCGCAACTTCCTCAGCGATATCAGCCTGTCCTAACAGATCCTGACGGAATGAAGGTATATGAAGCATATTTGTCTTCTCATCATACGTAAGATCGATCTTCTTAAAGATCTCAAGCATCTTATCGGATGAGATATCGGTTCCAAGAAGTCTGTTGTACTTTTCAGGCTTGAATTCAAGTTCTACTTCATCCTTTAAAGGAGCACATACATCTATCATACCGCCAACAACTTCACCTGCACCAAGCTCCTCTATAAGAGCACATGCACGGTTAATTGCTTCGGGAGCATTTCTGGGATCAAGCCCCTTCTCAAACTTACCTGAAGCATCCGTACGAAGGCCGAGACGCTTTGCGGACTTTCTGATATTGGGACCGTTGAAAGTAGCCGCTTCAAAAAGCATCGTATGAACATCATCAGTGATCTTGGAATTCTCACCACCCATGATACCTGCGATACCGATAGCCTTCTCTGCATCACAGATCATAAGGATATCCTTATCAAGTGTTCTCTCCTGACCGTCGAGAGTAACGAACTTCTCGCCGTCTTCAGCTCTCTTAACAACGATCTTGCTGCCTGCAACCTTATCCAGATCAAACGCATGCATGGGCTGGCCGTATTCTTCCATGACATAGTTTGTTATATCAACAATATTATTGATAGGACGGATACCGCTTGCTGCAAGCCTCTGTCTCATCCACTTGGGGCTGGGACCGATCTTGATATTCTTTACCATTCTTGCGCAGTATCTGGGGCAAAGATCGGCATCCTTTACTTCAACTTTGACGATATCATTGATATCTTCCGAATTGCCGCTCTCTTTAACAACAGGCGGATTAAAAGGCTTATCGAAAGTTGCCGCAACTTCTCTGGCGATACCGATAATGGAATAACAGTCAACTCTGTTGGATGTTATCTCATACTCAAAAACAGTATCATGAAGTCCAAGTGCTTCAATGGCATCATCTCCCGGCTTCACTTCATCCTTATCAAAGATATAGATACCGTATTCGGGTGCTTCGGGATAGAAATTTCTGTCTGAACCAAGCTCTTCGATGGAACACATCATTCCGTAGGAATCAATTCCACGAAGCTTTCCGCTTTTGATCTCAATGCCGTTTTCGGGAAGCGGGCCACCGTCGTGACCGCCGGCTACTCTGCCGCCATCAAGAACAACCGGTACCAGATCTCCTACACTGACATTGGGAGCGCCTGTAACGATCTGAAGTTTTTCACTTCCTACATTAACCTGGCAGATAATAAGCTTATCTGCATCGGGATGCTTTTCGATGCTTAAGATCTCACCGACTACTATCTTTGCAAGGTTCTTATCAAGTCTGGTGAAACCTTCAACCTTCGTACCTGAAAGAGTCATTCTGTCAAAATATTCCTGATCTGTGCATTCAAGACCGGGTACATATGCTTTTATCCAAGATAATGCTGAATTCATTTTTATTCTCCTGTATGAACGATAATGTTTATATAATGATCATTTTTTCATCAGAACTGTGACAGGAATCTGTCATCATTCTCATACATAAGTCTCATGTCATCGATCTCGTACTTAAGAAGTGCGATACGCTCAAGTCCCACACCGAAAGCAAAGCCTACATATTCTTCAGGATCGATGCCTCTCATCTCAAGTACGTGAGGATGAACCATTCCGCATCCGAGTATCTCTATCCAGCCGGATCCCTTACAGAATCTGCATCCCTTGCCGCCGCACTTAAAGCAGCTAACATCCATCTCTGCAGAAGGCTCTGTGAAAGGGAAATGGTGAGGACGGAATTTAACTTTTGTATCCTCTCCGAACAGCTGCTTAGCGAAAGAATCAAGTGTACCTTTCAGATCGGCAAATGTAACATTCTTATCAACCACAAGTCCCTCTATCTGATGGAAGCATGGAGAGTGTGTAGCATCTACTTCGTCTGAACGGAATACTCTTCCGGGAGCGATCATTCTGATGGGAAGTCTTCCCTTTTCCATCTCATGGATCTGAACCGATGATGTCTGTGTTCTTAAAAGAATATCTCCGTTGATATAGAAAGTATCCTGTTCATCCTTAGCGGGATGATCAGCAGGAATATTTAATGCTTCAAAGTTATAATAATCTTTTTCTACTTCAGGTCCGCTTACAACTTCATAACCGAGTCCGATAAAGATCCTCTCCACTTCCTCAAGAGCGATGGTATTGGGATGTCTGTGTCCCATCTTAGGCATATTGGCGGGAAGAGTAACATCGATAACTTCCTTCTTCATCTTCTCGTTCATTGCAGCTGCCTCGAATTTCCTGCGGCTCTCTTCGAGAAGATTCTCTATCTGTTCTCTTGCCTCATTGACCATTGCACCGATCTTGGGACGATCCTCAGCCGCAACATCCTTCATTGATTTAAGGACTGCAGTAAGCTCTCCCTTCTTACCCAGATAAGCCACTTTGATGTCATTAAGCTTATCAAGAGTATCGCTCTCTTTGATCTTGCTAAAAGCTTCATTTTTGATCTGTTCAAGTTTCTCTTTCATAATGATCCTCCATGCCGAAGCATAATTTCTTTTTCTTTCATATGTTTACGGTAACACCCCCGTGTCAGGCTTTTCATCTGACACATTCTGATGGGAATAAAAAAACGGATGGCTGATACAGCCATCCGGGGACGAATAATTCCGCGTTACCACCCTGGTTCCCGATCTAAGTTACATATCGGACTCCTCAAACCATTTAACGCATGGTGACGTGCAGGCTTACTTATACTTAGGTTGATTTCGGCCTGCAGGCTCAGGTGTGAATTTCAGAACTGATAATGTCGGGCGACTCTCAGCCGATGATCGCTTTCTCTGTAACAAAACCGGTATCCCGGAAACAGCTCCTACTGTGCACCATCACAGCTTTTAACATATAAACTTTTACTATAATAGCATTTTAGCTTTTAAAGTCAAGCCGTCATTTCTTCTTACGCCTTCGTCCCGGCAGATGTTCACTTCCCTTTTTTGCAATTTTTGCAAAAAGAGGTCTGAAATAAAGATTGATCTGAGCGCCGACGAAAATGATATACATACAGGAATACAGCCAGAACATGGCGATCATTATAGCTGCAAAAGATCCGTAAAGAGCAAATCCATGGAACCTGTTGATATAAGCCGAGAAAGCCCAGGACAGTCCCGACCAGCAGACGCTGACAAACAAAGCTCCGGGGAACTGTTCTCTGTATCTGAGCTTTGTACTTGGCAGTATTGTATAAAGGATCTGAAATATCAATGTCAGGAAAGCCCAGACAAAAGCAAATCTGAAATGAAGCATGACTCTGATAACTATATGAAAATCCGGTATATAAGTCACCAGCAATTCATTGATACGTGTTCCAAGGACAAGGATAACAAGAGAAAAGATGATCATAAATATCAATATGATCGTATAAAAGCTGCTTTTGACCCTGAGAACTACCCAGTTTCTTTTCTCTATAACACCATGTACGGCATTTAAACCGTTAATTAGTGCAAAAACACCCTTACCGGCGATCCAGAGCATTATAAGAGCTGATAAAGAAATGGCAGCAGCTGATCCGCCCGAAAATTCATGAGCAACCTCTGTGATAAGAGATGCGAAATCCTTCGGAACGATCTGAACACCGATCTCCTCAACCAGATCAAAAGAAACTCTTGTATAAGGTAATATGCTGCAAAACAGAACTACGATCGGGATAAGCGACAGAAACATAAAAAACGCTGCAGCCGCAGCGAATGAAGACGTATTATTCTCTTTTAACGCACGCATGAAACCGCGGATATCTTTGAACAGTCTAATCATAACCACGTCCCTATGGGCATTTCACTCAAAAACCGAATGTCCAGTCTCCCTCTTTGACTCCTAGACATGTCTAGGTGGGCAACCGCAGCATCAACGTCTGCCTTCCCTGAAATACTTGCCGGGGCATGACATCGGCCGAGCAATTTAGGAATCCCGTTTAAAGTAATGTAGGCTCAAAAAACAGAAGACCTTAAGTTGACATCCGGTACTTGTATTATAGCCGAAAAACGTTATCATTACAAGCTTCCCGAAGGTTCTAAAAAGAAAACAGCCGGACGTTTCCGTCCGGCTGAATGATACAAAACTTATCAGATTCCCATAAGCTTTTCTTTGTAGTTATTGTACTCATCAACGGAGATGATGCCTGCTTCACTGATACTCTTAAGCAGATTTGCCTTCTCCTTGAACTCTGTCATATCCTTGTAAGGAGCGAAGATATCCTTGATAACTTCCTGCTTCTTTGTCTCGAACTCTTCATTTGAAGAAAGCTTGCAATCTCTTGCAACAAGAAGGAGCTTCATTCTGGATACAACATCCGGATTCTCGATGATTCCCTTCAGGATCTCGAGCTTCTTATCATGGTAAGCCATCTCTGTGAGCCATGTCTTATCACGAAGCATAACTACTCTCTCGATCTTGTTCTGGAGTGAGAACTCATCGCCTGCGGGAAGTGCCATTACGTCAGCGATAAGCGTCTGCTGCTTCTGCTGGTATTCCTGCTGTGAAGCTGCACCTGCAACTACCATAGCCGGCCATCTTGAAAGCTTCATCTCGAGAACATCCATCGAATCTGATGTTGAAGGGCTTAACATTTCCTTAAGCTCGCTCACATCCGACTGATACTCTTCCTTGGTTACAAGCTCTGCATCGATAAGGATGGGAAGCTTCTGAAGCTTAAGAGTAAAGTCATCATTGTTATCCATCTCATCATACTGAACGCTGGCAAGAAGCTGTTCCTTACCATTATCGAACTCTTCCTGAGAAACGATACCGCTGATAAGAATGATGGGAAGCTTTGCAGTATTGCTGCGGAACTTCGTAAGATCGCGGATCGAAGGATCAAATGCCTCTCTTACAAGTGCATCACGACTTGTCTCGTACTCAGCATCGCTAAGGAGGTGAGACTCATGCATTGTGATGACCTTGCTGATCTGATCGTAGTACTCACCCATGCCTCTCTCTTCGCAGATAAGTTTAAGGGTCTTATCCTTATATTCTGTCTCGGAGATCATTCCTGACTCATGAAGGATCTCGAGCTTCTGTCTCTTCTCTTCATAGGACTCTTTGCTCTTTGCAGGAGCGGCAGCCTTTACAGGTGCCTTAGGCGCTGTGGAAGCAGTCCTTGAAGGTGTATATGCAGGAACTACAGGTGTAGAAGCCGAAGCTGCGGGTGCTGTCGCGGGCGCAGGTGCTGCTGCGGGTGCAGGTGCTGCTACAGGTGCCGGAGCAGGTGCAGGTGCCGGAGCGGGTGCAGGTGCAGGAGCAGGTGCAGGTGCCGGAGCGGGTGCTGCCGCAGGACGTGAAGGTGCGGGCTTCGGAGCGGGTCTTGCTGCTGCGGGTGCAGGTGCGGGTGCAGGTGCTGCTGCAGGCTTTGACTTTGAATCTCCTGACATTCCACCGGCATTCTTTGAGATCTCTGTAAGTCTCTCGATAGCCTTATCCATATCCTTAAGACCGGGAAGAATGGTCTGAGTCTTCTTTGCTCCGTAAAGAGTCTGGAGCTTTGTAACGATGATCAGAGCGTCCGACCCCTGGAACTCGCCCTTCTTAACCTCTCTGATATCCTTTGCCGGATAATCATACTGGGATACATACTCGTTCTTACCGTCTTCATTACAGATATAACCCTTACCGGTTACCTTGACTTCACTCTTGGTGTCGTCGATCTGAAGAAAAAGCTTCTCCTGGCTCTTAGCCGAGAGAAAACTCTTAAGTGAGCTTCCCCAGTTACACTGGAATACTTCTACTGCCATGCTTATTGTTCCTCCTGTTTTTATAATTTCGCGGATTTAGCCGGTCCGCTTTGTATACTATTTTTCCGTAGGTTTATATTAGCAATATAAAAAAACGTCTTCAACCCCGCTGCCCCTTGAAAACAAAGGGTTTCCGATTTTTAACCTATATTCTGTTAAAAACCGTCGGAATATGAATACGTTTTTTCTATCTTAGGCTAATATAGTACTATTGATTGCCTCTTTTACCCTGTCGTTGTTTTTACCGCTTTTGGGTCTTATGATTTCTGCAATACCTAATTTTGTTATATCTTCAGCCTTTCCTGCAGGCTCAAGAGCCTTTAGATCCTCATTTAAAGTCTCAATCAATATCGTTTCACTTTGAGCGGAATCCATATTGATAAAATCCACCAAGATCATGCCGTCCAGATTTCGCGCCCCTATCTGGTATACAACTTCTTTTGCAGCCTCAATATTTAGTTCCAGTACAGAATCATATCCCGAAGATGCTCTGTTAACATCAATGACCGTCATTGCCTCTGTCCTGTCAATGACTATCTCAGCTCCGCTATTTAACCTTATCCTGCGTTTGAGTATATCTTCGCAAGATCTTCTCAGGTCAAAAAGCGCCTTTATCGAGATGGAGTCGTCATCATACAGCCTTATATCGTCGCAGCCTCCCGCAAATTTATCACCCAGTTTTTTAAGAATATCCCTCGCATCATGGTAAATCGTCTCATCATCTGTATACCAGATACAATCCGATGTCGAAACAGCATATCTGAGGCTTTTTTCAAATTCACCGGGTGCCCTGTGTAAAATACAGGGAGCTTTTTTATGAATATACTCTTCCCTTGGAACCTCATCCGCACATATAGCTCTGGCTGCTTTTTTTCCGATGGCTGTATTCCTTACTTTAACAGCTATCTCGTCTCCCGGCTTAAGGACCGTATCCTCTTTGCGGTTTGCGGGAAAAAAATGCGACCTGCTCCCGGTATTTATAAATAACGGTTCATCAAGTCCCGCATCCAGATATGCAGCGCCTGATGAAGGAACTGTATTTTTTACTCTGGCCAAATATATATCACCGGCTATGAACCCCGGAGTTTCTTTTTCAAATAAAACTTTATTGATCCTTTTATTTTTCAGATAAAAGATAAGCCTGCCCGATTCCGGCTGCGTGCATCTTAAAACTATCACTCTCTCTGCATCGGTAGTCATCTCTTTTTTTGCCAAATTCATTCTGTCTTTACCGGTCTTTATAGCCATAGTTCAATCCTTATCAGCTGCTATATAATATGCCGCTATGTGCACGGCCTGCTTGAAACCGCCTTCATCGATAAGGAGCTTTAGATCCTCTCCGGATATTAATTCAACATCTATGAATTCCATGGGATCCAGATGCCGTTCCTTTTCCTTCCTGCATCCTCTTGCGGCGATGATATAAGCATGATTGTCTGCGATCGTTGCATTTGAAGGGATCTTCGTTAGAAGCTTCCAGTCATCCGAAACATATCCCGTTTCTTCCGCCAGTTCTCTTTTCGCGGCGTCAACAGGATCCTCTCCCTTTTCTATACCTCCCGCCGTAAATTCCGTAGTTATCTCTCTGATGCCCTGTCTGAACTGTCTCACACAGATAAATCTGTCTTCTTCATCCAACGCAACTATTACAACATAATCTTTTCTTGAATAGCTGTAATAAGGTTCGTATATTTTACCGTCAGGAAATCTCCATGAAGAGACTCTGAAGTCTATCCATTCGTCATTTATCAGATGTTTTTCTTCCACAAGCTCCCATTGAAGGTGCGCATTTTTTTCCTTTGAAGCCACATTTAATCCTTTCTCAATAACAAGATCTTTCATTTTCTTCATTCATCTGCCACAGAACATCATATCTCAAAAAAGACTAACATAACAGCCTATTGGCCATTCTTAAGCAATAACAGGATATGTGAAAATTCTTCTGTGCAAAAAAATCGAGATGATAATCCCAGCAAAACTGAAACAATCACCTCGGTCAAACTATGATCAATTAATATGAATGGCAATATCTATCGTCAGCAATCTATGTATTTTGCAAGAAAATCCTCTAACGATACAGGTTTCGAATATAAGTATCCCTGCAGAGAATTTACATGATATTTCTTGACAATATCGCGAATTGTCCCGGTCTCTATGCCTTCAACACACACATCGCTGCCGAATGTCGCAGCCACATCAGTAAAGATACCCAGTAGCCTTTCCTCTTTTTCATTAGCTGCAATATCTTTGACAAAGATCCTTTCTATCTTGATGGTATCAAAGGTAATATATTTTAAGATATCAATTGATGCGAAGCCCGTCCCGAAATCATCCAGCGCGATCTTTATCCCCATTTGCCTAAACGACATCAGTGCAGCATAAAGTATCTCTTTTTCCACAAAACGGCATCGCTCGGTAAGCTCAAAGCAAAGATTCTTAGTAGGAAATCCTGTCTCCATAAGGATACGTTTAACAGTTTCAACAAAGTCGGTTCGCTTAAGCTGAACGTATGACAGGTTGATATTCAGTATAAAATCAGGGAACTTCTCAATAAATCTTTTCGCATCCGTCATAGCCTGTGTCAGTATCCACTCACCCAAAATAGGGAAAATGGCATCACTTTCAAGAACAGGAATGAAATCATTAGGGTATACGAGGCCAAATCTGTCATTTTGCCATCTGATAAGAGCCTCCGCGCCTTTAAGCGTCTCGGTAGATGCATCCATTACCGGCTGATAATATAAACAGAACCCCTCATAGTTATGCGCAACGCTGTTTCTGATGGCTTCCAGTCGATCAAGCTTATCCATATTTTCCTTGGTAAGCCTGTTATCGAAAACTTCCATATCCCCCTGTCTGTAGCGTTTTGAATTACCCACAGAATAAACAAGGCAGGAATAGACCACTTTATCAGATACAGGGAATCTGTCCACAGCTATAGCACCGGCGCTTGTCTGAAGTCTGATATCCCTGTTGTCGACCATAAAACCGTCATTGATCATACTTCGTATACGTTCATAATAAGCCTTCAGTTCATCAATGCTTAAACTTTCGCTTACAACGCCGAATTTTACTCCGTCAAGTCTGTAGATAAGGCCTCTGTTACCGATATAATCAACAAGCTTTCTTGCAAACTTCTGAACAACAAGATTTCCGAATTCGTATCCATAAACTGTATTGATATCCGAGAAGTGAGTAAGACTGATAGTAGAAACCACAAAGGGCTGTTCCTTGGATATAGCGCTTCTGAGATCCTCAAAGAAACCGTATTTATTGCGTAATCCCGTCAGATCGTTAACATGACCGAAGAGTCCATGATTTCTTATTGAGCCGCAGAAATAGTCGAGATTACCGTCATCTTTGAATAATACAACACCTTTGCAGGTACACATGACGTAATGGCCATCTCTGCTGATCGTTCTGTATTGCATATCATGGGAAGTCGCTTTCCCCGAAAAAAGCGCATCCATACTTTCGTCATAACTGCCTTTATCATCAGGATGTATATGTTCTCCCCATATCTCTCCTGCGTGCTCCATATATTCTCCGGGCAAGCCAAAGAAATCAACCGCACTTTTGCTCCACCTTGAGTAGTTATATTGCATATCGCACACAAACACATAGGTTCCGTCAGCCACTATGGAAAAAGCCTTAAATAAACCGTCAAGTTTGCGCTTACGATCATCAGATATTGTCATGGTGCAACCCCTCTTTTCTCCGTATAAAAACCAGACTTTATCTAATACCCAAATATAAATACATTATACAAAATAATCAACAAAAAATCTGCATGCGCCGAAAAAAAATTGTATATATTTATCAACTATAAAACGTCAGGATTAATGAGCGGAACATGCTTCCCATCTTCAGTCATACCGAAAATTTCTAAACGTCTGAGTAAAGACATCTTAAACGAAGATCCTGCAGATGCTACTGAAGGCATAGTCAAAAGAGTATTAAAAAGATCTGCGGGCCTGACATTGAGCTTTGAACCGCTGGATAAAAACATGTAAAGCCTTATCCCCTGCTCATCCGCGTTTGGCTCAACCATAAGTTCAAATATACCGGGTCTGATATTCTTTGACGACTTCTTGGAATCAGCCATTATAGTATCTGACGCAAGCATCTCTTCAACAGCTTTCTCTATGATAAGTCTGCCTTCGATCGGATCATCGCATTCCAATATCAGCTCATAAGTCGCAGCGGTAACGGCTGCCATTGCATTTTGCGCACCTTCACGAAGCACCGTGACAGCAGATATATATACGCCCTCGTTCATAACCGAATTGAGTGCTTTCATTACCTCATCCGGATCGTTTCCATCTTCCATCTCAAGATCCATATAGTCGCCGTCCGTCTCCATTCCCACACCGAGAGGATATGCGAAAGACATAAGCTGATGGGGATGAAAACCTTCGGAGTACTTAGCCCTGACTTCCGCCTTCATCACGACCTTCTGAAAATATCTCATCATATCAAGATGCCCAAGGTATCTTACCGGACCTCTTCTTGAAAATTTAAATCTGAATGTCATTCCACGCACACTCCGCAACCGAACTCTGTACATCCGCAACCCATGCATTGTTCACGGCAGTTTGAAGACTTCTTTGCCATTGATGCATTTTTCCATTCGCGCAATAGGAACTCTTTCCGTACACCCGAATCTATAAAATCCCAGGGGAATTCTTCATCATCGGGTCTTGTTCTGAATATATAATCCGTATAATCGACACCTGTTTCTTCAAAGGCTTTCAGCCAGTTCTCATATGAGAAAGTTTCAGTCCATGCATCAAAGATGGCACCGTGTCTGTATACATACTCGATAGATGCAGAGAGCCTTCGGTCTCCTCTGGCAAGAACACCTTCAATGATAGTAGTGCCACAATCGTGATAATGATAGGAGATCCTCTTTTGATTAAGCTGAGCCCTGACTGCCGCTTTTGTGATCTTGGCTTTCTCAAGGAATTCTTCCGGCTTATTCATTGGCGCCCACTGAAAAGCAGTAAAAGGCTTGGGCACAAAGAATGATGAGCTGGCTGTTATCTGAACACTTCCCTGTCTTTGCTCCTTAGGTACGGTTTCGAAATAAACTTTTGCTATCTCATTGCAAAGAACAGCGATAGCTTCCGCATCTTCTTTTTCTTCAAAGGGAAGTCCCAGCATGAAATACAGCTTTACCTTATTCCAACCACCGCGGAATGCCATCTCGGCACCGTTTAAAATATTCTCTACAGTAAGACCTTTATTGATGACATTACGCATCCTCTGGCTTCCTGCCTCAGGTGCAAATGTGACCGAACTCTTCTTGATATCCTGAACCTTGTTCATGACATCGAGAGAAAATGCATCTATTCGAAGGGACGGCAGAGATATATTTATCTTCTTCTGACCACAGTAGTCCATAAGTTCTTCAAGCAATCTCTTTAGACCGGAGTAGTCACTGGTGGAAAGTGAGCTTAAAGAAAGCTCTTCATAGCCGGTATTCTTAAGTATCGCCTTAGCATGATCGAGAAGATAATCAACGCTCTTCTCACGAACCGGCTTATAGATCTGCCCCGCCTGACAGAATCTGCAGTTTCTTATGCAGCCTCTCTGCACCTCGATAACTGCTCTGTCCTGAGTGGCTCTGATAAAGGGTACAACGGGAGCAGTCGGATAAAAAGCCTCATTCATGTCCTTGACCAGCTGTTTTTTAACCTTAGCGGGAACGAAATCGTATTTTGGTTTCATGGAAACAAAGCGGTTATTCTCATCATATGTAACATCATAGAGAGACGGAACATAGATACCTTCGATCCCGGTTGCTTTTTTTAAAAACTCTTCTCTGCAAATCCCGGCTTTTTTGCAATCCTCATACAGATCGATAAGTTCTCTGTATCTGACTTCGCCTTCTCCTATATAGAAAAGGTCAAAAAAATCAGCTATAGGCTCGGTATTATAGACGCAGGGTCCTCCGCCGATAACGATGGGATCTGCCTCTGTTCTGTCTTTTGAATAAAATGGAATATCTGACAGATCCAGTATCTGAAGTATATTCGTATAACACATCTCATACTGGATCGTAATGCCGAGAAAATCAGCATCCTTTACAGGGCTTTGACTTTCCAGCGAAAAAAGCGGGATCTTTCGGTCCCGCATTATCTTGTCAAGATCAGTCCACGGACTGTATACGCGCTCGCACCAGACATCATCCCAGGAATTAAACAATCCGTATAATATCTGGATACCGAGATGGCTCATACCAATCTCGTATACGTCGGGGAAACACATGACAAATCTTACTTTAGTTTTGTCCGGATCCTTCATCACGCTGTTCGGTTCTCCACCGGTATAACGTGACGGCTTATCTATACTCATCAGTATTTCATGAGTAAGAGCAAGCTTTCTGTCCTCTGGTTTTACTATCATATATATTTTTACCTGCTGGCAAGATCACTCATTATCTCATCCCATGTTACGCCCTTCTCAACCATAAGGACCATGCAATGATAAAGGAAATCCGAGATCTCATATTTAACTTCTTCTTTCTCGGGATTCTTTGCTGCGATGATGATCTCTGTAGCTTCTTCGCCAACTTTTTTCAGGATCTTGTCGATGCCCTTATCAAACAGATAATTTGTATAAGATCCTTCCTTAGGGTTCGCCTTTCTGTCAGCGATAACACCGTAAACATCTTCAAGGACCTTATGCGGATCCCTGTTGATATATTCCTTCTTAACGATATCGTTAAAGAAGCAGCTGTAGCTTCCTGTATGACATGCAACTCCGACCTGGCTGACCTTTGCAAGAAGAGTGTCTTTATCACAATCCGCAGATAAGGACTTAACATACTGGAAATGTCCGCTGGTCTCGCCCTTAACCCACTGGGACTGTCTGCTTCTCGAATAATAAGTCATTCTTCCGGTCTTGATGGTAGATTCAAAAGCTTCTTCATTCATATAAGCGACCATAAGAACCTGATTTGTCCTGTATTCCTGAACAACAACAGGGATAAGACCATCCTTATCTGTCTTAAGATCAGAGAACTTAAGCTTTGCATCGAAACCGTTAACCTCAACACCCTGCTCAGCGCAAAATGATTTAATGCCCATGAGTGAATCAATGGAAGCATTGATATGAGGTCCGAAGAATCCGCCTATACCATCCTTGGATAAAAGCTCCGCAAGCTTACCAGGTACCGCATCCGGCATAGGAAGAAGCACATCGACAGGTGAAGCCTTGACCACATCCTGAACCTGATCCGTATCATATTCATCAGCGGCATTAACACATATAACAAGGCTCGCATATTCTTTTATCTTATCCGAAGCATTCTTAACTTCATCGGCATCCTTAACACATACAGCTATCTTACCTTTACCAAAACGTTTGGACACTTCCTCGGTAAGTTCAACATTTGCATCTTTGCTGTAGTTGAGAGCTGCTCTGCTGCATCCTGTATAAAGTATCTTCTTGATATCTTCAAAACGCTTAACATTACCGCATCCGATAACGGGAACTTCCGAAGCTGTAGCGATCTGCTTCATGATAAGAAGAGACTCTTCATGTTCCGCGTCGGTCTCCGAAAGATCAAATACTATGATCTCGTCAGCGTAATTATCGCAGTAACTTACTGCCAGCTTCTCGGGTTCTTCTGAAATAACCGCTCTGTCTCTGCGGTTCTTAACTGCCTTTCCCTGATATAAATAGATGGAAGCGCAGAATTTTTTCTCTGCCATTATTTTAATTTCCTTTCAAATCAAAGTTTTCCTTTGGTGCTGAGAACACCTTTTACTCTTTCATCAAATGATGTGCCCTGATCAAGTGCTTTACCGAAAGCCTTAAAGGCAGCTTCTATGATGTGGTGTGTATTCTCACCTGCAAACTGTTTTAAGTGAAGATTCATCATTGCGCCGTATGAAACCGCATAGAAAAACTCTCTTGCAAGCTCGGTCTCGAAATCGCCAACCTTGTCTGTAAGCAGGTTGATATCATATCCAAGATAAGGTCTGCCGCAAAGATCGATACTGCAAAGAACAAGGGCATCATCCATGGGAAGAGTAAAATTACCGTATCTCTTTATTCCGGCCTTATCTCCGAGAGCCTTCATTATGGCTTCTCCGAGAACGATTCCCGTATCTTCAACGGTATGATGTCCATCCACTTCCAGATCACCTTTGACTTTTACTTTAAGATCAAAGAATCCGTGCTTTGCAAAACCTTCCAGCATGTGATCGAAGAAGCCGATCCCTGTAGAGATTTCAGCTTTTCCTGTACCGTCAAGATTGATCGTGATCTCGATATCGGTTTCTTTTGTGGTTCTTTTTACCGTTGCTTTTCTCATGGGCCTTTGCCTTTCTTAAGTTATTTGTTTTACTTCTTTTCCTTTCCAAATCTGACTGCAACGGAATTGGCATGAGCAGTCAGTCCTTCCTTATTTGCAAAATAGATTATATCGTCGCAATCGCGTCTGAGAGCATCCTCTGAATAGGAAATAATGCTTGTCTTCTTCATAAAGTCATCCACATTAAGGGGTGAGAAGAATTTTGCCGTTCCATTTGTGGGAAGAATGTGATTCGGTCCCGCAAAATAATCTCCCAGAGGCTCTGAAGAATATGTTCCTAAGAACATCGCGCCTGCATTTCTTACCTTGGTCATAGTCTCGTAAGGATCCTTTGTCATGATCTCAAGGTGTTCTGAAGCGATATCATTTACCGCAAGGATCGCAGAATCCATATCCTCTGCAACAAAAAGGAAACCGTAATTATCCAGAGACTTCTGTATGATCTCTTTTCTCTCAAGCTTCGGAACGAATCCCTCTATCTCTTTCTTTACATCCTCTGCCAGTTTCTGTGATGTAGTAACGAGAATGGCAGAAGCCATCTCATCATGTTCGGCCTGGCTCAAAAGATCTGCTGCTACAAAACGGGGATTAGCGGTCTCGTCTGCAAGAACAAGTATCTCGCTGGGACCCGCTACGGAATCAATACTGACCTGTCCATAAACAGCCTTTTTCGCCATAGCGACAAATATATTTCCGGGTCCGCAGATCTTGTGTACTCTGGGTATGCTCTCTGTTCCGTATGCCATGGCAGCTATAGCCTGAGCTCCACCCACACGATAAGCCTCTGTCACACCTGCGATCTTGGCAGCAGCAAGTGTTGCGGGACTTACATGTCCATCCTGTCCGGGAGGTGTGAACATGATTATACGCTCTACTCCCGCAACTTTGGCAGGAATAACATTCATAAGAAGGGATGAGGGATAAGCAGCCTTACCGCCGGGAACATATACACCGGCGATCTCTATAGGTGTAAATCTGATCCCCAGTATGGAACCGTCAGACTTAGGTTCCATCCAGGATTGACGGCGCTGCTTCTCGTGAAATTCGCGGATATTTTCAGCCGCTCTCTTAAGAACGCCGATAAATTCAGGATCACACTCATCAACCGCAGCCTGCATCTCTTCATCGGTAATACGGATATTTTCAGAATTCAGATCAAAGTGATCGAACTGAGCCGAATACTCAAAAAGAGCCTTGTCTCCGTTTTCTCTAACATTGGCTATTATTGCCGCAACCTTGTCTTCGATATCCTTAAATCCCGAAGTACTCCTCTTTGCCAGAGTCTCACGCAGCACATTTTTATTTTCTTCATTTAAACTGATGATATTCATTTTATTCCTCCATGCCTGAGCACAGGTGCGTATTATTATTCCGAAAGCGCATCCTTAAGATCCGATATCAATTTCTTGATACGTTCATTTTCCATGCGCATTGACACCTGATTAACGATAACTCTTGCGGACAGCGGGCAAACCTCTTCAAGAACGCCCAGTCCGTTTTCTCTTAAAGTCGATCCGGTCTCCACTATATCAACAATAACATCCGAAAGGCCTACGACGGGGCCCAGTTCAACAGAGCCGTTAAGCTTGATGATATCAACCGTCTGATTCTTGCGGTTGAAGAAATAGTCTCTGGCTATATTCGGATATTTGCTGGCGACACGGATCATCTGATGGTGCTCAAGCAGTTCTCTTGCACTCTCCGGGCCGCATACACACATACGGCATTTTCCAAAGCCAAGGTCAAGAACCTCAAAGCATCTTCTGCCTTCTTCCATGATGATATCCTTGCCGGTTACACCGATATCAGCCACACCATATTCAACATAAGTGGGCACGTCAGGACCTTTGGCAAGGAAAAATCTTACTTTCTGTTCTTCATTAACGAAAATAAGCTTTCTTGTTTCTTTATCTTCCATCTCTTTGCAGGTAATACCTGTTTTTTCGAGAAGTTTTAATGTTTTTTCTGCAAGTCTGCCTTTTGTAAGTGCAAATGTAAGATATCTTTCTTCGTTCATTTTATTACCAATCCCGGGATCTCCCGATAAATAATAAGTGTATTTGCTGCCGTCATTTGCGACAATGTCGTCCGTATGCAGGCTTACCCGAAGCCCTTATCGCAGCTATCTTTTTAAACGCTTCCTCTCTGTCCGCATCGGAGTATTCAATGATCTCGGGGATCACTTCTTCTTCGCAGATAAGACCGAGAGCATTAAGAGCGCTCATTATATCATCCAAAAGGAATACGCAGCCGATGGCAGGTGCTTCCTTGCCGAATTTTTCAAGAAGGCCGTCATATCTTCCGCCTTTAACTACCGCATCTCCGGCACCATATGTATACGCCTTGAAGATAAGGCCCGTATAATAATGGAACTTACTGAGCATTCCAAGGTCTATGGAAACATACTGTTCAAGCCCGTGGAGCTGCATCAGCTCGTAAACTTCCTTGAGCCTGAGCAAAGCCTTTTTTGATCGCTCGTTTTCAGTCTCGTTTATCAGAGCATTTAATTCATCTGCATCCAGCACGTCTCCTGATCTGAGTAACAGATCCTGGATCTTTTGAGAAACATTGTGTTCGCTGAGGAATTCGGCTGCTCCGAAATAATTCTTAACCGAGATCTGTTCTCTCAGCTTAGCAATATCCTCATCATCAAGTCCTGCTTCATCACAGAGTCCTTTGAAGAAATCAACCTGTCCTATGCTCACTGTGAAATCAGTAAACCCGATCTCCTTCATGGTCTCGATGACCATAGCGATAACATCGGCATCCGCATCCGCACTGCCGTCATTTATCAGCTCGGCTCCAACCTGAGTGGTTTCTTTAAGCTTACCCTGAAGACTTAATGTATTATTGTATGCTCTGCCTCTGTAACAGAGTCTTACCTCTTCGTCTGCTTCAAGGAAGTACTTGGATGCACATCTTGCGATTGACGGTGTGAAATCCGGTCTGAGCACCAGTGTATCGCCTTCTTTATCAAAGAATTTATATAATTCTCTTGAAGGCGTTGTTCCTATCTCATTGGAAAAAATATCAAAATATTCAAATGCAGGTGTTTCAATCTCTTTGTAACCATACATTCTGAATCTTTCTATTATTTTCTTTTCTGTAATTTTCTTTGCACGCAATTCGGTCCCGTATACATCACGTACACCGTCAGGCGTGTGGATCAATTTTTGTTCCATATCATTCTCCGGTCCTTATTTTTCCTTTATTTCCAAATTAAAAGTATATCTTAAACCCTGATCTTATGTCAACAATAGTGCATTCTCAGACATCAGTATCCCGTCGGGCTTATCTTTAAGCAGCATACTCAGACATCTTTTTATATTATCGTCCGCAGACGGATCTGCCGCTTTCGGGAAAATAATCTTATACGCACATAACTGTTGAACCCTTTCACCTTTATAAGGATGACCGCCGTATTTTATATCCCCCGCCAGGGGATGTCCGACGGATGCCATATGCGCTCTTATCTGATGTGTCTTGCCTGTTATAAGTTCAATTTCCAAAAGCGTATATCTCTCATTATAAGTAACAGGCTTGTAAGAAGTGACGACATGTTCGGTCTCTTTCCCGGAAGCCATTATCTTAACTTTATTATTTGAACTGTCCTTGATCAGATAACCGTCAAGAGTTCCCGCTTCTCCTATCATGCCTTCCGATACCGCCAAATAGATCTTCTTCATGGCATGGCTCTTTATCATTTCGTTTAAAAATCTGCTCCCAACATAAGTCTTTGCACACAAAAGCAATCCGGATGTATTTCTGTCCAGCCTGTTGCATACAGAAGGCTTATATGTCTCGTCGGGATCCCTGTCTTTATTTCCGCAATAGATCCTTATTAGATCATTGGCCGAGACTTCATTGCTGTCATCCCCCTGACTTAATAAACCTGCCGGCTTATCAATGATCAGAATATCCTCATTTTCATAGATGATCTTCAGATCATCCGCACGATAAGAGCTTTTGTTCGTTCCGGATCTTGTATCCTCTCTGTCGTGGGCGTCTGCTTTATCACTATCGTTACCCTGTCTCATTTTTCCCAGAGTTTCATCAGAAAAAAAGATGCGGATGCCGTCTCCTGCCTTAAGCAGTTCATTGCCCTCCGCCTTCTTTCCGTTTAAAACAATATTCTTCTTCCGAAGCATTTTATATAAAAAGCCCGTTCCCGCAGAAGGCATATACTTCTTCAGGTATTTATCAAGACGCTGCCCGGAATCTTTTTCATTGATAACAAGTTCTTTCATAACTCAGATTGAGATCTCCATCATAAGCTTCAATATGGATCTTACGGTTTCTTCATCCTGAACATCTTCTTTAGCGGAAAGCTGTTTTAATCTGTCCATGAACTTATCTTCGGATTCAAAAAGCTTGACCGTCTTATTCTTTATACCGTTTTGGGACATCATATCTAAGATATGTTTTTCAGCCTTTGCAGCATCAGATTTCTTCTTCCCATCATCCTTAAGTATCCCCACAACGGATGAATCGTCAGCGGCCAGAGCCGGAATCGGAAAAGATGTATCATAGGAAGTCATATAGAGATCCATCAAAACATATTCGTAGCCTGTAGCCTTTATCTTATCCGCAAGTTCCTTTTCACAGACAGCTGAATTAACAGCCTTCTCCAGTATGATAGCATTGATGAGATATCTTACCGCAGGCAGCATCCCCAATACGGCCGCGATGGAAAAAAAGTTTTTATTTGATTTCCAGATGATCAGTCCCAATGCAAGTATTCCGAATGAAACGGAAAATAAGATCAATGTAAAGATCAGCACTCTCTTCCTTTCGGCTTTGAGATATCCATATTCTCCCTTTATGACTTTTTTATTTGTTTCGTTATTCAAATAATTCCTCCACAAAAAAACCGGCGGATGCCGGTTTTAAGATTATTATTTAGGATTCTGCCTGGCCGGTGCCATCTGCAGCATCGATTTGTAGTGTATTCTGATCTTCAACGTATTCCTGTGTTCCACCAGCCTCATCAGACGTCTGTTCCGGAACCTGATTAAGAGCTTCGAGATTCTGTGTCACGGTCTGCTGAACCTGATTGAGTGATGAAAGAAGTCTGTCCGTATTGCTTGAAGTGGAACTGATACAATCCGAAACCAGCATCTGCATATTACGAAGCATGGAATCAAGATAATCCTTGGTGCCGGTATAATAATCTCTTGCATAAGCATCTGCTTCGTTCATTATGCGATCAGCTTCAGCCTGCGCCTCGGACAAAGTCCTTCTTGCCTGATTCTCGGCATCAGCCAACATCTGCTCCGCATGCTCTCTGGCCTGGTCGATAACCTGATCGGCATTCTTCTTTGCTCTGAGATAGATCTCGTTTTCGCTGACCATCTCATTAGTCTTCTCAGTTACTTCGGTTAACATCTGTGAAGACTGTTCCTTAGCTTCGCGTCTTATACGTGCAGCTTCTTCTTCAGCTTCACTGATTATAGTTTCTTTCTGGTCACATATCTCAGCATAACGTGCCACTTCCGAAGGAGTATTCTTCCTGAGATCATTTAAAAGATCCGTAAGCTCTTCACGATTAACCTTAACAATCTCGGGATGCATGAAAGATGCTTTGCCGTTATCAAGAAAAGTGAAAATTTCATCAATAGTCTGATTGATCTTCAGCTTTGCTTTTGTCTTAGCCATATTAGGTTCCTTTCCCCCAAAGAGCTAAAAGCTCGTATCAATTCTTACTGTATTTCTCGACAATAAGCGGAATTTCAAAATCGGGAACAAATTGGGATATATCTCCGCCGAATGTCGCGATCTGTTTAACTGCGGATGAACTAAGATAAGAATAAGCCAGACTTGTAGTCAGGAATATTGTATCCACATCATCATCGGAAAGCTTTCTGTTGGTCTGTGCGGTCTGGAGCTCATACTCAAAATCCGTAATGGCACGAAGACCGCGGATAATGATATGTATATCCCTCTCCCTGCAATAATCTACAAGAAGACCGCTGAAGGAGTCAATCTTGACATTAGCCAGATCCTTCGTCGCTTCCGCAAGTATTTTAACACGTTCATCAACGGAAAACAACGGAGACTTTGCCGTGTTATTAAGCACAGCAACGGTCAGTTCATCGAACATGCTTGACGCACGTCGTATCACATCAAGATGTCCGAATGTCATCGGATCAAAACTTCCGGGGTAGACAGCCTTTTTCATTTAGAAACCTTTGCCCTTTATATCAGGCCTTTCTTAAAAAAACATGCTTATTGGATTTGTAAATTTTCTCTCTGATGATATCAAATCCAAGATCGTTTGCAAAGCTGAAATCACGTTCCTTAAGCTCCTCGATGATGATAAGGGTGTCCTTATCCACAGCTTTGGAATTTGCTGCAGCGGCAAGGATCTGTTCATCTATACCTTTTCCGTAAGGCGGATCCGCAAAAATGATATCAGCATGCTCACGGATACCATAGCTCACGGATGTTACAGCATCCTGTTTAAGAACGATGGATCTGTCTATCATTTTCGTGTGCTTGAGATTATATTCGATACATCCGATAGCAGTCGTATCATTATCTATGAAATATGCTTTCGCCGCGCCTCTGCTCAAAGCCTCTATGCCCATCTGACCGCTTCCGGAACAAAGATCCACAAAAACAGCATCCGGTACATCATTCATCAGTATATTAAAAAGAGTTTCCTTTATCCTGTCACTTGTCGGTCTTGTATTATCACCGGCCGGAGTCTTAAGGATAAGACTTCTGGCGCTTCCCGCGATCACTCGCATATCATCACCTCCGATCAGCGCATCTTTGATCCCTTACCGTCACGGTTAGCAGGCTTAAGGATCTGAAGATCTATATGTTTCTCATGGAATTTTACAATATTCTTCTCAGCGCCCATATCTCCAAAGAATACCTCTTCAATATGATCGTCTGCGCCAAGTTTCATTCCCCGAACACCAACTGCAGCCTTTTTCTTTTCAGGGATCTGAGTGGTATCTATCTTAAGGAGATAACCCTTATGTGATGCCATAACAACATATGTTTCAGGTGTCATCACGCATACGCCCTTAAGTTCATCATCATCATTAAGCTTCGTGGCGGCAACGGTTTTCTTTGCAACATCAAACTCGCTTCCATCAACATATTTGATCATACTCTGCTTGGAGACGAATATGAATTTCATTGATGAAATGTCATCACGGCTCATGACGAGTACGGTATCCTCATTCTTGGAGTCAAAACCGCTGACATTATCTATCGGCAATCCCTTATCTCTGAACTTGCCGTAAGGAAGATCGCTGACTTTGAAACTGTGCATATTTCCTTTATTGGTAAACACACAGAGCTTACCTGTATTCTTGCAGTTAACGATATAAGAATTCTCTGTATCTGCCGCTTCCTTATTACGCTCATATGTTGCAGTATCGATCACCCTGCAGTATCCGAAACGATCCATAAGGAATACCATGTCGATCTCTTCGACCGGCTTCTCCACAACAACTGCTTCAGCCACATTATCGATAACCGTACGGCGCTCTCTTGAAAACTGCTTCTTTATGAGATCAAGATCCTTTATGATCTCACGAGCCATGGAATCCTTTCTGTCCAGGATATCCTCATATTTATAGATATTGGCCGTAGTCTCTTCATACTGCTTCTTCAAAGCATCGATCTCGAGGCCTATAAGTCTGTAGAGTCTGAGCTCCAGGATAGCATCGGCCTGGCGCTCTGTAAAATGAAGCATCCCTGCCATTATCTTTGATTCTTTGGCTTTAAAATTAATGCCTTCAGTCTTACCTTCTACAAGGCATGCCTTAGCCTGGGCACGGTCTCTCGAACCGCGAAGGATCTCGATGATAAGGTCGATAACATTACATGCCTTGATAAGACCTTCCTGAACTTCTTTCTTCTCACGCTCTTTCTGAAGCAGAGTCGTATATTTCCTTCTGTTGACTTCGAACTGGAATTCAACATTGTATCTGATAGCCTCTCTGAGAGAAAGAGTCTCGGGACGGCTGTTGGCGATAGCTAACATATTCACGCCAAAAGTATCTTCAAGCCTTGTCTTCTTGTATAACAGATTCTTGAAGTTCTCTACATCAGCATCCTTCTTCAATTCAATGACAATACGGATACCTTCTTTGGAAGACTGATTGGAGATATCGACTATATCCGTTGTCTTTCTTGTCTCCTGAAGCGCCGCAACATCCTGCAGGAACTTGGATATACCTGCACCTATCATGGTATAAGGGATCTCGGTGATCACAACAAGCACATGACCGCCCTTAGCCTGTTCTACCTCGATCTTACCTCTGATCTTGACTTTGCCGACACCGGTCCTGTATATCTCAGGCAGCTCATCCTTATTTGTGATGATGCCTCCCGTAGGAAAATCCGGACCGCTTACGTATTTCATAAGCTCATCGGAAGTTATATTTTCATTTTTGATATAAGCTTTGGTAGCCTCGATCACTTCTGCCAGGTTATGAGGAGGTATATTGGTAGCCATACCGACAGCTATACCTTCCGAACCGTTCACAAGAAGATTGGAAAACTTCGCAGGAAGGACCGAAGGTTCCTTCTCTGTCTCATCGAAGTTAGGGATGAAATCCACTACGTCCTTATCAAGATCCGATAAGAGATTCTCTTCCGCGATCTTGGTAAGACGAGCCTCCGTATAACGCATTGCAGCTGCGCCATCGCCTTCAATATTGCCGAAGTTACCATGACCGTCAACAAGAGCAAGACCTTTTTTAAAATCCTGACTCATTACAACTAACGCATCATAGATGGATGAATCACCATGAGGATGATATTTACCCATGGTATCGCCGACTATACGTGCACTCTTCCTGTAGGCTCCGTTGTAGTGGATCCCCAGCTCATGCATATCATAGAGAGTCCTTCTCTGAACCGGCTTAAGGCCGTCCCTTACATCGGGAAGCGCACGGGCTATGATAACGCTCATGGCATAATCAATATAAGACTTCTGCATTACATCGGAATATGCCGTTTTGATTATTCTTTCCTGTTCTTTATCTTTCATTAAACATGTCACCTCATGTAGATTCTCTTATCACAGATTCATCAGATATCGAGCATTGCTTCGGTTGCATTCTCGTGAATGAATTCCTTTCTTGGAAGTACATCTGCGCCCATAAGCAGTTCGGTTGTACGTGATGCGATCATGGGATCCTCTATATTAACTCTCTTAAGCATCCTTCGCTCAGGATCAAGGGTTGTCTCCCAAAGCTGTTCGGGATCCATCTCACCGAGACCCTTGTATCGCTGAAGTGTAAATGAACCTTTATGATTTTTTCTGTATCTGGCGAGGGCCGCATCATCATAAAGATATTCCTCCTGCCCCTTGGAAGGCATTGCCTTATAAAGAGGAGGCATAGCGATATAAACATGACCTTCGGAGATAAGCTCCGGCATAAATCTGTAGAATAAAGTAAGAAGCAGCGTACAGATATGAGCACCGTCCACATCGGCATCGGCCATGATGATGATCTTGTCATATCTGAGTTTCGTTATATCAAAATCATTACCGTATCCTTCGGAAAAACCGCAGCCGAAAGCATTGATCATGGTCTTGATCTCGGCATTGGCGAGAACCTTATCTATAGAAGCTTTCTCAACATTGAGGATCTTACCTCTTATAGGAAGTATCGCCTGATATTCACGATTTCTGGCAGTCTTGGCTGAACCTCCGGCCGAATCACCCTCGACGATAAAGATCTCACATTTCGAAGCATCTTTTGATCCGCAGTTTGCAAGCTTTCCGTTGGAATCAAATGAATATTTCTGCTTTGTAAGGAGGTTGGTCTTTGCTTTCTCCTCGGTCTTTCTGATCTTCGCAGCTTTCTCGGCACATCCGATGACAGCCTTAAGGACTTCCAGATTACGGTCAAAGAAACGTACCACTTCGTCACCGGTAACCTTGCTCACAGCCTTTGCTGCATCCTGGTTATCCAGCTTGGTCTTGGTCTGTCCCTCAAATCTGGGATCGTGATGCTTGATGCTGACAACTGCTGTAAGACCGTTTCTGACATCGGGACCTGTAAAATTGGAATCTTTATCCTTAAGTATACCCAGCTGTCTTGCATAGCTGTTGATAACGGTAGTAAACATTGTCTTAAAACCGGTTATATGAGTACCGCCGTCCGAATTATAGATATTATTACAGAATCCAAGTACATTCTCCTGGAATTCATTTACATACTGGAAAGCGACCTCGACCTCAACGCCCTCAGCCTCTCCCTTATAATCAATAACTTCCGTAACGGTTTCTTTTCCGTTAGTCAGAGCCTTAACAAAACCGATGATACCTTCGGGCTCGTGATATTCCACAACCTCCGGTTCATCACCGCGAAAATCAGAAAAAGTGATGGTAAGCCCCGGGTTGAGATAAGATGTCTCATGAAGTCTGCTTTTGATATCCTCAGCTTTGAATACCGTCTTATCAAAAATGGTATCGTCCGGAACGAAATTAACCTTTGTTCCCGTCTGTCTGGTATTGCCGATCTCCGGAAGAAGTCCGCCTATCAGCTTGGTAACAGGCTTACCCTTTTCATATTTATCTTCATATATATGTCCGTTTCTTTTGATGGTTACGGTCATATGATTGGAAAGAGCATTTACAACGGAAGAACCCACACCGTGAAGTCCACCGCTGGTCTTATATGCTTTATTATCGAACTTACCGCCGGCATGTAGTGTGGTAAATATAACTCGCTCTGCAGACATGCCTTTTGCATGCATCTCCACAGGCATACCACGGCCGTTATCTTCAACGGTCGCCGACCCGTCTTTCTCCAAAGTAACATGAATATGATCACAGCATCCCGCAAGATGTTCATCAACCGAGTTATCAACTATCTCATATACAAGATGGTTGAGACCTTTGGTGCTGGTAGAACCGATATACATTCCCGGTCTCTCACGGACAGGTTCAAGTCCCTCCAGAACCACAATATTTTCCGCACCATAAGACGATGCTGCAGTATTTTTATCAGGCATTATAAAATCCTCCCTGTTATGTCTACCTCTGCGGCAAGCGCTATTATAACATCAGATACCAAACTAATACAAGATACGGCATCCTTATGTGATAATACGCTAAATATTGAATCGCAGTTTGTATTATAGAACATTTGTTTTGCTTTTGCAATACTTATACCGCACATCTGTTCCCTTGTACGGCTAATGATAATAATTTAAGATGATGAAAGGGCTTACTGTTTATGAGGCATCAGCGATATGAATATTTATGACATTGCAGAAGAAGCCGGCGTATCAATCGCCACCGTATCCAGAGTACTCCACAACAGCGATAAAGTAAGCAAGAGTACCAAAGAAAAGGTAATGGCTATAATCGACAGAAATGATTACCACCCTAATGTGTTTGCTCAAGGGCTGGGATCTGACAGTATGCACACCATAGGTATCCTGGTCCCGGATATTGCCGACCAGTATATGGCGTCTGCTTTCTCATCTCTCGAAAAACTTCTGGTTGCTTACGGCTATGACTGCATCCTCGGTTGCAGCGGATATGATGCCAAAGACAAAGAGAAACATTTAAAGCTCCTTCTTGAAAAAAGGATCGATGCCATCATTCTCGTAGGTTCCACCTATGCGGGAAGCGAAGATCCGACGCATAACACGGATTATATACTTGCTGCCGCAGGCGAAAAGCCTGTTTTTATCATCAACGGCATCATAGAAGGAAAAAATATCTATTGCACTGCAACTTATGATAAAAAAGCCGTTTTCGAAGTAACGGATAAACTCATTAATAAAGGACGAAAGAATATTCTTTTTCTCACCGATTCACAGTCCTACTCCGCAAACCAGAAGAAAAAAGGATATGAAGAAGCTCTCAAAAAAGCCTCTATCGATCCGGACCCCGAACTCATCCTCCATACCCAGAACAATGTTCATACGGTTTTGGATCTGCTGAGCGAAAAGGATCTTGATTTTGACGCTGTCATCGCCACTGATGACGGTATGGCCATAGGCGCTCTGAAATATGCATTGAAAAAAGGCCTCCGGGTTCCCGAAGACCTTGATATAGTCGGTTATAACAACTCATCTATCTGTGAAGTGTCCGCACCGGAACTCACCAGTATAGATAATAAAGTTGATAAAGTCTGCAGCATCACCATCGACAGACTCCTCAGAGTCCTTAACGGTGAAACCGATGTGCCCGTCTGTGAAATGATCGAATGCGATCTTGTTCACAGAGAGACCTGCTGAGCATCAGACCAGATCGGCGATATCATAAATAAGCTGTTCCGTATCCGCCCATCCCAGACACGGATCCGTGATAGACTTTCCATATATTCCCTCGCCTATCTTCTGGCAGCCTTCCTTGATATAACTTTCTATCATCACACCCTTAACTAGTTTTCTGATATCTGCATTTACACGGCGTGAGTGTAATACTTCTTTAACGATCCTGGGCTGTTCCGCAAATCTCTTTCCCGAATTGGCATGATTGGTATCGATGATACATGCCGGATTGATAACATCGGATTCACCGTAAAGTTCCATAAGGAGAGCAAGATCTTCATAATGATAATTAGGAATGGATCTGCCGTGCTTGTTAACCGCGCCTCTTAAAATCGCGTGGGCATAGGGATCTCCCGAAGTCTTTACTTCCCATCCTCTGTAAATAAATGAATGAGGATTCTGAGCCGCATGTATGGAGTTGATCATTACAGAAAGATGTCCGCTGGTGGGATTCTTCATTCCCGCCGGTACATCAAATCCGCTGGCAGCAAGTCTGTGCTGCTGATCTTCCACCGATCTGGCGCCGATCGCAACATAAGAAAGGATATCAGAAACATATCTCCAGTTTTCCGGATAAAGCATCTCGTCCGCACTTGTCAGATTTGATTCCTTCATAACTCTGATATGCATCTGGCGCATGGCTATGAGGCCTTTTAAGAAATCGGGTTCTTCCGTAGGATCGGGCTGCGCAGTGATCCCCTTGTATCCGTCACCATTGGTTCTGGGCTTGTTAGTATATACTCTGGGAACAAGGATGACCCTGTCCTTTACCTTATCATAGATTCTGGATAATCTGTTGGTATAATCAACTACCGCCTCCTCGTTATCCGCCGAGCAGGGTCCGATGATGACCAAAAACTTATCGCTCTTTCCTGCGATGACATCACAAATTTCCTTATCTCTTTCCTTCTTAAGTTCCTGAAGCTTCTCCGGAACCGGGTACTGCTCTCTGATCTCCGTTGGTGTCGGAAGTCTTCTTACGAATTCAAATGACATTTTGCTTATCTCCTGTTGTATTTAAAAATAAAACGACCGTTTTGAAATTATATCAAAACGGCCGCATGCAATCCATTACCAAAATTCTATATCATCCACGAGGGAAATTCTTTGCATAAACTTCGCGAAGCTTATTCTGAGTCATATTCGCATAAATCTGCGTTGTGGAGATATCTGAATGTCCGAGCATCTCCTGAACACTTCTGAGATCCGCGCCGTTCTCAACAAGATGAGCTGCGAAGGAATGTCTGAGAGTATGCGGTGTGATATCGGATGTAATGCCGGCCTTTCTTGCATAATATTTTACAAGCTTCCAGAATCCCTGTCTGCTCATGGGTTGACCGGAGCAGTTAGTAAAGAGTGTATCATTTTCTCCATCTGAAACCATAAGATTTCTTGCATTCTTAAGATAATCAGTGAGAGCTCTTTTAGCGGGAGCGCCGAAAGGAATGACTCTTTCCTTTCTGGAATCTCTGCACATGATGTAACTTACCTGAAGATTTACATCGGATACTTTAAGATTGATGAGCTCTGAAACTCTTATACCTGTAGCATAGAGAAGTTCCAGCATAGCTCTGTCGCGAAGGTCCTTGGGCGTATTGCCTCTGGGCTGATCAAGAAGCCTGTTGACTTCATCGGTTGATAAGATCTCAGGCATCTTCTTGTCGATGTGCGGAGCCTTAAGACCATCTGAAGGATCATCCATTATATAATGACTGCGAAGCATAAAATGATAAAACGCCTTGATCGATGCGATATTTCTCGATACTGTTGCAGCTGCGAAATGATTCTTCTCAAGATCAAGCACGTAGCTCTGAAGAGTTGTAAGTGTAACCTTGGTCACATCTCCGTTTCCGTGAAGCTCAAGATATTTTCCGAATTTATCAAGATCACGTTTATAAGACATCTCGGTATTTGTAGATGTCTTCTTTACATCTTTCATATAAGTGATAAATTCGTCTAAAACATTCTCAATTTTCATTTTATGTTACCGTCCCCACCAGTTATTTTTAATTTGTGGCCGTTTGTTCCGACCGGTGTAAGATGATTATAAAAGCGGTTTTTCAGAAAATCAAACCCTTTTTTTGACGAATTTTTGCCTAAAAATAGCGGTTTTCGGGCGTTCCACAACATCTCGGAAATAATATTTTTATGTCCACCACATCTTGGAAAAAAGAATTTTTATCGTTGACCGAATGGGTCATTATTTATTATTTAAACTTGCTATGTCAACACCTCACTGTCATATATTGCTGTTTTTCAACTTGTAGTAATAAGCCATCACTGCGGAAACAGTCTTTGCATCCTGTATCTTTCCTTCAAAAATAAGCTTAGCAAGTTCGTCCAGATCCCACGCTTCAACATTAATATATTCATCCGGATCCAGATCACGCTTGACTTTTTTCAGGCCCTTAGCCAGATAGATATCTATCTTCTCATTACCGTAAGCAACAGTGGGATAAATGGATACCAGAAAAGAAATATCATCGGATTCGTACCCTGCCTCTTCTGCCAGTTCACGTTTAGCCGCATCTATAGTCGGTTCATCCGGTCCGTCCAATCCGCCGGCCGGTACCTCAAGAGCAAATCTGTCTATGGCATTCCTGTATTGTCTGACAAGCAGTAGCCTTCCATCATCCATTATCGGAAGTACCGCAGCGGCTCCCTGATGCCTGATAAAATCATAATCACAGATATGACCGTTTGGCGCTTTTATCGTATCATGGCAATATGTGATTATGGTTCCCTTGGCTATCTCGGTTCGCTTCAGTCTTGTTATCTTCATATTTTCAAGGTCATCCTGCGCTAAAAGAACATGCTTATCTTCCATATAACTTCACCTTTTAAACCTTTCCGATGATCATAAATTTTAATATTTGACCGCTTTCAACATTCAAAAACTGCCCGGCTTAAATAACCGGGCAGTTTTATAACATATCATTATATTTTTCAAAGACTCTTTAAGAACTTCTCTATACGGTCAAGTCCCTTTTCGATCTGTTCCATGCTGATGGCATATGAAAGTCTCACATGCTCGGGATATCCGAAATCAGCGCAGGGAACTACAGCTGTATCAAATTCATTGAGAAGGATATCGGCGATCTTTGCAGCCTTCTCGATCTTCTCGCCCTTGTATTCCTTCTTGCATACTTCAGACATATCGATGAATACATAGAAAGCACCTTCGGGCTCAAGGCATGATACAAGAGGCATATCCTTAACTCTGCCGTACATATACTGTCTGCGGCGATCAAACTCTTCCTTCATCTTCTTCATTGCTTCATCAGGTCCTGTAAGAGCTTCTACAGCAGCCTTCTGTGCGATGGAGTTAACATTACTTGTTGCATGAGACTGCATAGCACTCATACGCTTTGTTATCTCAAGAGGAGCTGCAGCATATCCGACTCTCCATCCTGTCATTGCATAGCTCTTGGAAAGTCCGCTGCATGTGATCGTCCTGTTGTAGATCTCATCACCGAGAGAAGCGATGCTTACGTGTTCCTCACCTGTATAGATAAGAGCTTCATACATCTCATCTGCAACTACATAGAAATCTTTCTCAACTGCTACCTTTGCGATAGCCTCCAGTTCCTGACGGCTGTATACCATACCTGTAGGATTGTTAGGTGTATTAAGAACGATCGCTTTTGTCTTGTCTGTTACGGCAGCAGCAATCTGCTCTGCAGTAACCTTGTATCCGTTCTCCTTTGTGCTGTAAACGATAACGGGAACACCGTCGGAAAGCTTAACCATCTCAGGATAGCTGAGCCAGTAAGGAGCCGGAATTATAACCTCATCTCCGGGATTTATAAGAGCGTCAAAAATATTTGTCAGAGCATGCTTACCACCGTTACAGATGATCACCTGTGCGGGATCATAATGAAGGTGATTGAATTTCTCAAGCTTTCCGCAAACAGCCTCCTTAAGCTCAACAGTTCCGGCTGCAGGTGTATATTTGGTGAAGCCATCCTTAATGGCATTGATGGCTGCATCACAGATATTGGAAGGAGTAGCGAAATCCGGTTCTCCGGCTCCGAAACCCACTACATCTCTGCCCTGTGCACGTAACTCTTTTGCCTTAGCTGTTATAGCTAAAGTTGATGACGGCTTAACCTGTTCCGATCTCTTTGACAATGAAAGTGACATTTTGACCTCCACGTGGCGTTTTTTCTCCGCCGAGTTTTACTTTTTAACTTCTCTATACTACAACAAGAATTTATCATCCACAAGTAAAAAATTGTAGAAGTATCACATAACGCACAGTTATTTTTCAGTAAAAAAGCCCGTGCCGGCAAATACCGGTCAACGGACTTTGTAATAAGAACTATCTATATCTCAGCCGATCTTGGCTCCACATTTCGTGCAGAAAATCATTCCGGGCTGTAAAGGCGCTCCGCATTTCGTACAGAACTTGTTGCCTTCAGGCTTATTTCCGGATTTAAACTCTCCGTAATCCGCGCCCTGTCCGGGATCAGCCGTGAATTTAACGGCATCCGTGGCCTGTCTGACTTCGCTGGCCTGTCTTTCAAGATCTCTTGCCTTATTCTCGTGGAACAGGATATCATTTACCAGATCTGCACACTCGCCTTCTGCCGTACCATTCTTATGAAGCTCGTAGTATCTCTTTCCGAGTTGAAGCATCAGATCGTTCATGGTACGCTCTTCACCTGAGATCTGATTACGTAATTTCATGATCTCGGCATTACCTTTTGCTTTTTCACTGACGCCCTTGGTAAAAGCGGATACTGAACTTCCGAATCCCATAACATGTACCTCCAACTTCCACTCATAAATACCCGTCGGACATATCCGCGATCAGATTGCGGATACTGTTCAACCAAAGAAAATTATATCCTAAAATGAATACCTTTTCCACCGTGAAGCGACAGTTTTTGCAGATCACTCCGCCACCAGTCTGAGCCCGTTTATCCCCGGTCTTACGGTCATGGAGTAATTTGTGTAATAAACCACGAATCCAGGTGCTCCGCCGGAGGGCTTCTTTACATTCTTCTTTATCGTATAATCTATCTCGGCTTTATCCTGATCCCTGGCGCCGGAATAGTATGCCGCAAGGGCAGCCGCCTGTTCATATACATGATCCGGCAGTTCCTTACCGCCGGTCCTTACTATCACGTGCGATCCCGGTATCTTTTTGGAATGGAACCACATATCGCCGCCGTCGGCAAACTTAAATGTCAGCTCATCATTTTGGAAATTATTCTTACCGACATAGATATCATATCCGTCTTCCGTAACATAATGGAACGGTTTTGACGTGATCTTAACCTTTTTCTTTGGGTTGCCGTGCTTTTTGATATAGCCGGCTTCCGCCAGTTCCTCTTTGATCTCAAGGAGATCTTCTTCTTTAAGAGCGATATCCAAAGCAACCTGAATACTTTCCAGGTGATCAAGTTCATCCCGAGACTGTTTTACATATACGGTAAGAGCCTCATATGTTCTCTTCTGTTTCTGATATTTTTCAAAAAATCTGGCAGCATTTTCTCTGACCGTAAGCGTATCGTCCAGATTTATCCTTACAGTATTGCCTGTATTATAATCAAGCGCATCATAAAACTTTACGCCGTCAGGTATCTGATAGGCATAAGCTGTAAGAAGTTCTCCGTAAAGCCTGTTCTTTTCACGCTTCTCCGTATCCTTTAACTGCTTTTCCTGGAGGTCAAGCTTTCTGGCAACACGCTCCGACGCGGTCTGAACAACGTGTCTCAGTTCAGCGCTACGCTGTCTGATCCTGACATGCGCTTCCTTCTCGCTGTAAAAGGCCTCTAACAGTTCCGATATGCTCTTATAATTCTTCCTATGCTCGTACATTCCCGTATCGATGGCGGAAAAATCGGCAGGCGCATCATTCTCATAATAGATCACAGGAGAAAATGCTTTATTTTTAACATCCGCCATGATATCTGAAAATGATTCCCACAGATTTATCCTTGCACCATTTTCATCGGAAAGAACAGATTGTATATCCATATCCGGATCCAGCCCCGAAAGTCTTACTATCTCTCCGGCGATCTGATTCGATATTCCTCTGTATGCAGTACATAAAGCAGAGGGCAATGACATATTTCTGTTCCCAAGCTCATTTAAGAAGTTCTCAGCCGAAGCATCAAGCGGATCGGTCTTCCCCTGTGTCTCCGGAATAAAATACTTTCTTCCCGGAAGAACTTCTCTGACGGAGCTTACCATACTGGAAATATGCTTGATGCTGTCGAGTATGATTTCTTCGCCGTCGCGAGCTTCTGTAAGGATGATATTACTGTGCTTTCCCATTATCTCCGTCACCAGGGTGATACTGCACAGATCTCCCATTTCATTATAATGCTCGGCTTCAAGTCTGATGACACGCTCCAGCCCCGGCTGTGAAAAGCCCAGGATCCTTGCATTTTGAAGGTGTTTTCTAAGGAGCATGCAAAAATTAGGGGCAGTCATAGGATTCGGTCTGTTATCCTGCGTCAGAGTAACTATAGGAAGTGACGCATTGGCGGATAACAGCAGCCTGTACTGCCCCTCTCCGGTCTTAACGGTAAGCAAAAGTGCATCATTTTCGGGTTGGGCGATCCTGTAAATACGCCCGCCCGAAAGTTTGGTATTCAATTCATCAGTAACTGCGGCGACAGTCAGTCCATCGTAAGCCATTCTCTAAAGAACTCCCATTGTAATACGAACGCTCTACCAGCTTGTTCTGCCGCCATCAAGAACAACAGTTGATCCTGTCATATAACTGCTTGCATCCGAAATGAGATAAAGAACAGTACAAACATATTCATCAGGATCGCTCATCCTGCCCATAGGGATCAGGTTGCTGATCTTCTTAATGAATTCTTCATCCTGACCATTTTCAAGGCTTGCGGGACAGAGAGTGTTAACTCTTACGCCTTTCTGAGCCCAATAGATTGCCAAGTATTTTGTAAGACCAATGATACCGTGCTTAACAACCGAGTAGGACACAGGCTTTATGGTCTGTTCTTCCTCAGGTATCCCTTCTTTTCTGTATATCCTCAGGTCGGGAGAAATAAGACCATAATCCGAGGAAATGTTTAATATCATTCCCTTCCCCTGCTTCTCCATCACTTCGCCGAATACCTGAGCGCAAAGCATTGCTCCCGTAAGGCCAACGGCTATATCCTGATTCCATATTTCTACAGGAAATGCAGGAAATGTATTGAACGCAAGATTTTTTGATCCGTCTTCAACCTTCGGATTATTAGCAGCATTATTGATAAGAACATCTATATGGCCGTATTTTTCAAGCAGTTCATCGCGAACCTTCTCCAAAGCCTCGCGCCTTGTGATATCGGTTACAAATGTCTCTATGACAACATCATCGCCGTATTCAACCTTTACTTCACTTTTTACTCTTTCCATTCCGAAAGGAACGATATCAAGAAGAACAGGAATTCCGCCGCCTTCAACGATAGCCTCAGTATGTTTTTTACCGATAAGTCCACCGCCTCCGGTAACAATACAAACACGTCCGTCAATATTAAGTTTGTTCAGATATTTTGCATTATCTCTCATATCTTTAATTCCTCCATCTTAACCTGCCTGTTCTCTTCAGCAGAAATTTTTGATCCCAAAGCCATGCGAAGACTGATCAAAGCTTCTTCTATCCCGGTGTTGGGCTGTTTTCTTGATTTAACGCATTCCATAAAATCTTTTAATTCTTCAATAAACATATCGTTTCTTATGAAATCGGAATGATCGATCACACGCTTTTCGTCGCCGCTAAAGATCACTGTTTCGGCAGCATTGAAATCAGCTTCTACCCTGCCTTTGCTTCCAACGATCTTTATCCTGTGCGCCGGCGGAAACTGTAAGAAATCGGTATGACAATAAACCGGGATAACCGATCCGTCATCGGTCATGAAACTAAAAAGCGATGACTGCAGATCTTCAACGTCAACTTTAAGCCCTGCTTTATTTCCCGACACAGAAAAGACATTAACAGGTTTTCCAAAAATCCACTGAAGATAATCAAGTACATGAATCTGAAGATTTAAAACCGGTCCGCCTCCAAGATCTTTTCTTGCCATATATGTCCCGCTGTAATCCTCATAAGTGTGCATGGTGACAAGCCTCTCACTGAATTCGGAATCCACGGAAAGAATGTTACCTATTGAGCAACATTCAAGTTCTTTCTTTATGTCGGAAATACACGGGTGATATCTGTTTTGATATCCCACATAAACTATTGAATCATTAGCTTTAGCAGTATTTATAAGTTCACCGATACCATCCAGTGAATCCGATAAAGGCTTTTCGATAAAAACATCACAGCCTGCTTTAACTGCTGCAATAGCCGTTTCCATATGTTTTGACGTAACATTTGTCACATAAACAACGTTCGGTTTCTCATTTAAAGCCTTATCAAGGGCATCAAATACTTTGATATGATATTCTTCTTCTAATGAAACGCCATCCCTGATCTTCATATCATCAGAAAATGTGCGCTGGGAATGTCCGACTCGGAAGGCCATGATCTCATGTTCATCACCATAAAGTCTTTTGATATTTCTTAAATGTCTCTGGCCTATACTGCCGAGCCCACAAAATAGGATCTTCAAAGCTCCACCTCGTCCAAAGTTTTGAAATTATTTCTTAAATATTCAAGGATCGGATGTCCCTGTAACTCCAATATCTCATTAACCTGATTTAAATCCGAAACAGCATCAACGTCTACGCTTTCCGGAACAATAAAGCTCTTTACCAGATCTCCGTGCATACGTTTATTTATATAAATATATTCCGTTTTCAGAACATCAACATATCCGTCAGGAATATATACTGTTTCAAAAGCCTGTCTGGGCTTATTGACATCATCCATTGTCATCCCGTGTATGATAGGCTGATAAAAACCGTCATCGCCTACCACTACCCATTTCTGTGGTGTTCCGGGTGCAGGATGAACTGATCGTAAGCTTGTTGCAGAAGGCGCATCAAGTATGGTCTTAACTGCATTATTGACAACGTCCATTTCACGCAAAGGAGTTGTGGAACGTAAATGAACAAAATACTCCGGCATAACAGACTCATTTTCCGCCATCCAGGAGATACAATGATCCATAAATTCTATATCAGGAGATGAATCTTTCGATATCTCAGCAGGCCTCAGAAAAGGAGTTTCGGCCCCGTAATAATTCGCTATCTTTGCATACCTTTCCGAATCGGTAGATACAATGATCTTTTCAACATACGGACACAAAGCTGCCGCTGCTATAGAAAAAGAAATGAGGGGATATCCCGCTACGGTCTTGATATTCTTATCTTTCACGCCTTTGCTTCCGGATCTGGCCGGAATGATCGCGTAAACCAGATCTTTTTTTATCTTATCTGAGAATTCTTTATCCAAAACAATTTCCTCTAAAAGCTTATTTCATACAATAACTCTTTGCAGCCGGCAAAACTGCCAAATAATGAATCACTCCGCAGAGCTACGTATATACATCATGTAATTATATATCCAGCAAGTCCAATAATCAATGGAACCGGGCGCCTCCGCCCCCATAATCATGACCACCGGCTTAGCCGGTGGTTTGCTCTGCGGCTATAAGCCGCTATTCCCTGCTTGCCTCTAAAGAGGCTCTGAATGGTCCGCCTTCCGCACTGCGGTCTCGGGCTAGCGCTAAAGCGCCTTCCCTTTAGCCTTTTACTACCGGCTCACCCGTGAACGGGTCAATATACTCTTTCAGTGTCATTTGGTCGTATTCCAAGTCTTCTTTTAACTGATTACGAATATATTCTTCAATCTTCTTTGCATTTTTCCCTACGGTATCTACAAAATATCCTCTGCACCAAAAGTGACGATTACCATATTTATACTTTAGGTTTGCATGCCTCTCG
>FMVK01000026.1 GCA_900102065.1 Lachnospiraceae bacterium XPB1003
CTCTGTTCTCAATCACTTTATTCTTTGATGCTTCATCGCCATACCAAATCAAAAGTAATGCATTATCAATTTCTTCATCTGAAAACGGTTGATTTACCGTTAGTCCATCGGTAAAAACGCTTTTAAAAAGTCAATAGGTAAAGTCAATAGGGACGGCTCTCGTTGACTTCTTTATTTACTTCCCTGCTTTTTGAATAATATAAGTCAATGGATTACGCTTATTCTGCGCTGTCTTCTTCCGGCACTTCCCAGCCATCGACGATCTCGTAGTTGATATCATTATCTATTGCATACTTCTCTGCATAAGAGCCGGAAACTGTAATGATCTTACAGCCATTTCTTTTCCCCTCTTCACAATATTCTATGTATTCAACGCTTGCCGGAATATATATCACGTAATTTGGATTACAAAACAATCCATATGAAGTAATTTTTTTAACTGAATTAGGAAGATAAATCGTTAACGGTTTCTCAGATTCCGCTTCATAGGCTCCTGCCAGTACCTCGACCCCATCAGGAATAACCGAAACACTCTTGTCCCCCTTATACTTTTGAAGGACGTTATTGATTATTACGTAATCTGTATCTTGCTTATCCATCCAGGGCGTATCTTCAAAAATATAAGATCTTTCAACATTCACCCCTGACAAATCCCCCAGTTCCTCAATTCCGCATTCAGCAAATGCTCCCCCACCAATTTCTTTAAGTGATGATCTTGACGGTATATATGTTAAGGCAGGGCATTCCGAAAAAGCTAATCTCTCTATTGTCTGCACATTTTCACCAAGTTCAACCCTTTCCAGTTTAATATCACGTGAAAAAGCATATTCGCCTATAACTTTGATTCTCGAAGCTTCAACAGATTTCAAATTTACACATTCATCAAATGCAAATGCTTCAATATATTTCACATTATTTGGGATGACAACAGTTTCTATCGTTTCGTTATCTTCAAAGCATCCTCCTTCAATAGAAAAGACAGGAAAAATACCAATGAAATTTGGAATTTGAACATCCTTATCTCCCCCTCTATAGTTATCTAAACCTATTCCATTCACGTACAATGTCGCTGTATAATCCTTTGTTTGAAATGTAATTGGAAATATTAAAACAACTATTAGATGTAATACCGCCAATGAAATGATCACAATAACAATTTTTTTTATAATTTTCTTCATAAGATCAACCATCTCCTTCACTAACCAAGATATTTCCTGTTGCTTTATTATATTCAGTTATCATATTTATTTTTTGGTTTGTTGTACCGGGATAACACTGTGCTTCCTCCGATATTTCATAAAAACATTGATATCTCAGATCCACCGGTATTTCAAAAATGTTTTTGTAAACTGAGTCATTCCCGGTTTTATCACTTATTGAACTATCAGAGCCAAACAAAATCAAATTCACCGCACTTTTTATTTCATCATCCGAGTACTTTTGTTTTTTAATGTGTAAAAAAAATGTTTTCGTCGTGAATGCATCCTTAACATCACTTAGAATTGTTGAATATTTGGTTTTTTCTTTCTCATTATCAGTATCATCTGTTGTGTAATCATCTATCCCAAGCCCGTACAGCTCATTAACCCCCATATAGTTCATCCTTAAAAGTTCGCACATATTGGCATACTCGATCACCTGGATTCCATTAGCCGTATACGAACCTCCAAAATTAAATAAATAATCATTCAAAGTTTGTTCAACTTGTTCTTCGTACCTCTCATCCAAATTACAAAGATCTATTCCACCTTTTACTAAAGAGTTTACTGCGTCAATAGATCCCTTATATATTTTAGAGTCAGACAACTTTCCTACACCTTTTGCAACAGCGCCAATCTCACCTTTACTATCGTTAAATGCAAAAGCCGCAATTAAAGATGCAGGGATTCCAATCTCGGGGCATGTGGCAGTTACGAAAGCAATTGCTGCATCCGCCGCCATTTTCATTGGTATCTTAGATTCGTCTTCGATCATATTTGCATAAGCTTCTTTTAGGATGGCTGATCCTACATAATTTTGCGCTTGATTATAATCTCCATTGAAACATTCAATCTTTTCCCCGGATAGTGAAACCAGTTCAATTTTATTACTATCCCACAAATCATAGCCTGATATTTTAGGATCAGTTTCGATATTTATACTACTATAGCAGTCTGTTACTCTTGTCCAAACTGTTGCGTTCATATTTACGACCGCAAGTCTTTCTTCTATCTTATCTTTATCAACAAATGTAAATCCATATGAGTCCAAACCTAATTCATTCCTGACTTCCAGATCTGCAGTTGCCCATGCAATTCGGTTTTCCATATCAGCATCAATGAGCGAATAAGCACCTATCACCTCCAGTAAAGTTCTGTATCCATAATCGCTTTTAATTTCCCGAGGATAGATCTCATCACAACTTGATTGATTTTCAAGCACCGAGTTGATTAAATTTACGTATTCCTGTTTATTACCCTCAACATTTTCCCGTTTCATGGACGAGCTGAGAATCAAAGTTGTATAGTCAGCAAATTTTAACGCTGTTCCACAGGATAATTTTGTTCTCGGATCATAATCAACTATAAATTTATATGTCCCATCTGTTTTTAAAAGTTCAGTCATAAAATTCAGATCATCTGAATTTACGCATGTACAAATATAATCCGCAGCCTCCTCCATATCCATTCCTGTGATACTTGTGAAATGACTAAACGCACTGGGATCCCCTTTTAATATATTGTTAAGATACTCTTTGCTTCTATTCTGATCAAAATACAACCCCATCTCTTCTTCATGATTATTTCCGAATAAAATAGAGAAGTTAACACCACTATCGGTTTGTTTTATCTTAACCCGACCTATCGGAAGTCCGAGACGGTGATCGGGCATTGAAGATATTTCTTCGAGCATAGGCATTGTAGCCATCTTTTCGAGCACATCCAATGTGCTATCATAGCCAGCAAAACTCAATTTCTTTTCTACATCCGTGAATGTATTTCCGTTACCGTAAATAAGTCCTTTTAATTCATTCAGATCATCTACATTAAAAGCCATTCCGGTGACTTCACCGCCATTCTGGAACAATGTCAATATACTCTCCACTCTTTCTACATCATCTGATCTCTCATCAATGATCCTATTCATATCTATATAGAAAACTCTGGCTATGGCTTTTCTTTTTTCAATACTAAGGTCATCCCAATAGTCACTTAGATCACCAAGCCTTAGCTGACTTAGTACCTCGTCAGCCATCCCATCAAAATCCACTCCATAGTCTATAAACAGTTCCTTTAACTCATTATTTACCGCCTCATCCTCAGTCAGATAATCCTCATACAGGTAGTGACACCCGCCAATCTGATATTTATAGAATCCTATTTCCTCTCCTTTGTCAGATTCTTTGTCAGATTCCGACATTCCGTCTGACAATACAAA
>FMVK01000024.1 GCA_900102065.1 Lachnospiraceae bacterium XPB1003
CCAATTTCAGATAACCTATCGGTAAAGAGTTCGTTTTCTTTCTTAAACGTTTTCAACAGATCCAGTATTTCGTTATGGAAGTCGCAGTAATCCTGAATGATCGGATTATCTGCAATAAATTTAGCAGGCTCATCACAAACTGTATTATCAGCTATGATCTCCCGGCTCACTTCTCTTATATCTTTTATGTTATTCTCAAATCTGTCTAAATCTACTTTTATAGGATTGTTATTTGCCATTCTAAAACTACCTTATACTTATATATGTAAACACAATTCGAAACCCGCCATTAATCATCTTCCTTAGGCGGTCCCCAGTGCTCTTCATCATCATCATCGTCGTCATCATCATCTAAAGCATCTAATTCATCTTCGAGATCATCAAGCTCATCTTCAAGATCATGTTAAAATAAACCAGTTTACCATTCTGACGTATATAAATGTTCTCTCCGCTTTCATCTGAACTAATCCCGTACCCTAAATCGGTATCGCACAAGAATTAAATTTCGCCATCGTTTATCAGGAATATACCTTTTATATACATTTATCGTCTTATTCCTAATCAGTGCTACATCTGTACCAATTACCTTCAATCTTCTCTTTGTTAATAAATCTCATCCCCTGAAGGCAATCATTTGCCTCTATCAGATCAGAGTAATATATATAACCGCTCGATGATTCAAGCATTCCGGCATACTCGAAGAAATAGATCACTGGTTTCTCCCCATCCATCGCTAAGATAACTCTGCAGGAATCTGATATTTGTTCATTCACAGAGCTTTCATCCAAATACACTATTCCGCTTTCAGGATTAAGCTCTCCGGATTCTATCTGCGATACAATCTTATTCCTCTCCTCCCAAAGCTTCTTGTCGTTTTCTCTTCTAATGGGGATTGAAGCCAGAAATACAACTCCGAACACAAGCAGTACAGATATATTGATTATGAGAAAAACAGGCTTTTTGTACTTAGTTGCCTGGAAAATCTGTACGGACAGTAACAACAGGATAAGCGCTATTGCTAAATATATGATCGGCACTGAAAACAGATTATCAATATAAGAAAAAATTACTGCTATCAGGCCTAGAAAACTGCTTAAAACTATTAACAATACCGAAATTAAACAATTAATTTTCCTCACAACCATGCACCTTTTTATACCAATCCACACCTGGTCCTGTGTCAAGATTTAGCGCAACCTAAAATGAGATATTCTACCGACTATGCAGCCGGCAGATCCTTAACCCTCTCATAAAATTTTTCAAATCCATCAGGCGTCATATAGTCACAGTGACTATGAATCCTGACTGTGTTATAGAAGGCTTCAATGCATTCAAATATAAGCCTATAAGCGTGATCATAATTGATTATGTTAAAACGATTCAGCCATTCTCTTTTAATCAAGGAAGGGAAAGATTCAATGCATGCATTATCGTAAGGATATCCTTTATGTGAATAGCTGCACTGCATATCTTTGGTGGCTTCACGCCAGGCATTTGAAACATACTGGCTACCGCGGTCTGAATGTATTATCAAAGGTAGATCGGTATTTCGATAAGCCTTGGCTTTATTGATAGTTTCAATCACTGTAGATACTTCCATGGTATCTGCGAGAGTCCAGGAAATGATCTTTCTGGCAAATAAGTCCATAACGCAGTTTAAATATACGAATCCGTTCTGAGTCCATATATAAGTGATATCAGTGCACCATACGGCGTTGGGACGATCAGGGTTAAAGCGTTCACTATGATTATCTTATCATCCATAGAAATAAACCGGTGTTCCTCCCCCAATCTTAACGCCTTATTTAAGCTCTTCCAATTTTTCTCTTATGTAAGCTTTTCGCTCATTTTCATCCATTGTGACAGTGCCTTTACTATAGAAGTCTCTGGTGAAAAATGCTTTTTCTTTATCTCCGTAACTTACCATACATATTATATCGACCGGCCAACTACCTTTAGAGGCTGCCAGTGCTCCATCATATACATATGATATCTTCTCTACAACATCATCCATCTGATCATCTTCTGTCAGATTAAACTCGTATCTCGATGATCTGACAAACTCATTATCCAAACTTACTCTATAAGCCCCAAGATCATATGTTTCATCAATGTCATCCTTTATTTTTTCATAGTAATCAAAGTAGATTATTGCATAATCAGCTATATCCCAATAAAATGGGGCATTGATTTTTCTATTAATATCATACACAGTATATATCTCGTCATCCTCCTCACATTTTATTGTGAATTCCCAAACCACACTGTTCGTTCCATCAAACGTCCTCTCATATAATTTACGTGATACAATTTCATAATTCAGTTCAGGGAAAATATCTTCTATAACTTTACGAACATCATATTCAACCCGCCAATTGCCAGGAGTATAAGAATTAAGCTTCCACAATGTATACACTATTCCCGCAATAGGAATAAAAATAACTGCAGCAATTACTATTACACATATTACAAATTTCTTTTTTTTATTCATTACATAACCTCTTTTTATCAATTATTCGGGGCAAAACACTCTAAAACCTCGATCAAACACTCCGCCGTCAAGTGTAGTATTCAAATCTCCAGCCATTGAAACCATACAAGGATAATTCAAAGATCCTTTTTCTGAATATCCAAACGGTTTCCAGTCTGAGGCCAAATTTTCTAATCTTGCTTGACTTCTCTCCTTTTTATCCTCCCATTCTGAAGATGCTTTACCAACTATATCTAATGCTCCATTCACAAAGTCTCCTGGGACAGCAGTAAACGATCCTATATGAAATCCAAATGAACCAACCGAATTAATTGCCCCATAAAAAGTTCTTCCATTTCTGATACCATATGAATAGCCCCCTGTCTGATTGCTCCAATTCTGTGCAAAACTGGAATTATCACCCGTAAAATCGTCCGTCCCGGCATTACAGGAAAAGAAATATGTATACATATCATCAGCAAATACAGAGGAATCCAAGCTTGAAATATCACTTTGTGTAAAATTAATATCCTCCACAGTCCTTCCATCTAAAGTGTCTGGATCAATATTGTATGCAAAGGATAATTGATTTTCAGCTGAATGACTGTATCTTGGACACTGTCCATGGCAGAAGAAAGACATTCTTGTTATAAGATCATCGCTATCGGTATTATTGATAAAGTCAATAAAATCATATTTGTCATCTATTATGACCACATTTACTCCCAGATTATCACCTGTCTCTTGGAAATGCTCTATATCTGTATCCTTATATCCGGCATTTACAATCATCCATGTAATATCATCTGCAGAAACACCTGCGTCTATTTGCTCATGGATATCATGCAATCCGGTCTCAATAAACTGATACGAAAACTTATCGCTTTGAGCTGTTCCTCCCGAAACCACGACAGAATTATCCTCACTTTCTTCATCCCCTTCCGGGCACTTGCCATTCACATCAACAAGCTGAATGGGGTTGCTCAGGCAGTAAACATATCTGTTCAAACTGTCAGGCAGCATTGCACTTCCGGGCTTTATATCCTTCCCGTTAAACCTTCCGGTTATCGGATCATAGCTTCTTGCCTGGGCAAAATACATTCCGCTGATATTGTCGGTTTGGTATCCGGTGAAGGCGAAAGGCTGTATCAGGTTACCTTCTTTAATGTAATCCTTCCCTGCTTCTTTTCTATCATATGATGAGATGTCTCTTCCGAATTCGTCATAAGCATAGGCATCATAAGCATAACCGTCCGTTCCGGTCATGCGCATCGTACTGCCCAATTCATCCTGCAGATAGAAAGAAGATACTCTGGAGCCTCCTCTGTGCTGCTTCATACTTACAACATTTCTGTCATATACAAAGCTTTCTTTCTCGCCATCTACGGTCATTTCAAGCAGGTTGAAAGCATCTCTTGTTATATCAATAAGATATTCTGTTTTAGCGACTACGCCGGCATTATCACTTACCATGGATGTTCTGAATCCCAAGCCGTTATAATCGTAGTCTGCTCTTCCAGCCTCGGGATCTTCGGCTGCTGTCATCATTCCCGCAGCATCAAATGAATATGTCTTCTTTAATACTCCGTTAACTATCTTCTCAACAAGATTTCCTCTTCCGTCATATGTATATCTGTTGGAAGTCTCAACTTCACCGTCTATTACCACCTGATCACTGATCAGCCTGTCAGCCGCATCAAACATATAGTCAGTAATTACCGGGCCTCGTCCGGTCTCCTCTTCCATGCGGACACGATTTCCGAATTCATCGTATGTATATGACCTGAGCAGGCTGCCATCCTTAAGAACGCTCTTTATACGCTGTAGCGGATCATAATTGTATTCGTATCTTCCCGATACTTCCTCCATTCCGCGACGTCTTCTGGTGACAGCAGTCCTGAGCCCCTTCTCATTGTATTCATAGCTGAAATCATCAAGTATTCCATCTTTATCAGCATTAATAAGCGACTTGATATGTCCGTCAGGATAATACTCATATGTACATCCGCTTCCATTAGCGAAATTCTTGCCGGAGAGTCTGCCGCTCTTGTCATAGATGTATTCCACATCGGCATCCTCATCTCTTATGAACACAAGCTTACCGTCATCATCATACTCGTATCTGACTTCATGGCCGTCAGGATATATTACTGCACTTCTGTTTCCTGCAGCATCATATTCATATCCCACGCTCCTTCCATTATGATCGGTCACGCTGATCACTCTGCCTAAAGCATCGGAAACGATATCTGTATTTCCAAGCCAGTCGTTAAGTTTCTTAAGTCTTCCAAGAGCATCATAAGAAAGCTTTACGGACTTGCCGTCTGCATAATCAATACCGCTTATAAGGCCAATTTCATTATATCTGTAAGCCGTATCGAACCCATCTCTGTCTTTCTTGATCTTAAGCTTACCTTCATCGTCGTAAGTGTATGTTTCCTTATTCCCGAGTGGATCGATCACACTTACAAGTCTTCCTGCAAGATCATGCTCATAAACCGTCAGATGACCGTTACCGTTCTTATCTTTTCTTTCCACACTGCTTAATTGTCCCAGTGCGTCATATGAATACTCTGTTACATTACCTACAGCATCAGTGATCTTCTTTAGCTTCCCTGTTCCTGTATATTCATATGCGGTTACACTTCCGCAGTCATTTTGGCTGATGCGGCGTCCCATGCTGTCATATTCATTATCTATGGTTCTCCCGGAAGAAGTCTCCATATGCGTTACTCTTCCTGCGGCATCATAGATGTATGTCAGGGTATGTCCATTGGCATATATAACCTTAGACAGTCTGCCCGTTTGGTCATACTCTCTTTTTTTAATGAGCTTCCCCTGATACTTTTCGGCAACCAATTTACCGTTTTCATATTCATATTCACGCTTGTGCCCAAGTGCATCTGTAGAAGACTTTACCTTCCCTGATCCGTTATACTCTATGGAAGTCTTATTACCGATCGGATCAACAACTAAAATAAGTCTTCCGACAGCATCATATTCACGGCGTGTAGTATTACCACATGCATCAATTACTTCGA
>FMVK01000011.1 GCA_900102065.1 Lachnospiraceae bacterium XPB1003
ACTGCAACGGCTCGCTTATACACTGTAATGCCACACAGTGGGAGTGAAAATCTACACGCAGTGCCGATCTTACAGTGGAATGCTCGCCTGCAGTTTTGCCGGAAAATGCGTGATAGGGCAGCAGCTTACGAAACCGTTCACACGCTCCGCGGATGGAACGGGAGGCGGGGATGTTGAAGTGATGTTTATTATGATAGAATGAAACTTAATGATTTATATAAAATATGATCATTGGGGGAATATCTATGGCAGTATCTATGGCAGATGAAGAGAGGACTGAAAACGATCAGCGTGTAAGATCCGGAAAGCGTATGAGTTATTCCACAGATGTGGTGAGGCTGATCATAGTCTGCTACGGCATAGTGTTCGCTCTGATCTTTCTTGCGGGACTGGCGCTTTTATATCTGGCCGGATCCGAGTCATTTTTCAGAGACGCACTGGTAATGTTCGGACTCTATCTTATCCTGTTTGTTTTCCTCTCGGTTTATATCACGGACCGGATCAGACGCATGTTTGCACCCCTGGACAGGTTCGCGGGATATGAATTCGACGAATCGGAATTCGAATCCGGAGTTGAATATGAGAGAAAGCAGGGGAAGATTGGTGTTCTCGCAAAGCTTTTAAATGACCGTGTATCATTGCTGGAAGATCTCTCCGGCGAGTTAAAGAGCGCAAGAGAGGATATAGATGAGATCAATGAAGCTCACGACAGTGTAAGGGAAAACAACAGGAGCGTGGTTGAAGCCTGCCTGGAACTGTCAGGTGCAATAAATGACAGAGCCTGCGACGGTATAGCCGGAGCAGACGATCTGACGGAAGAGACCGGACGGCTCAAGGGGAATATCGGCATCATAAGAGAGAGAAAAGAGCTGCTCATAAACGGAAGGATACAGGCTGAAGGACTTTCCGACCGCGTGGCGGACAGCTCTGCATCCGTATGCGAGATCGTAAGCGAGACAGGAGCTGAGCTCTCGGAGATGCTTGATGCGGAGAAGACATCGGAGAAGCTGGTGGAGGATATATATGACTCTATGTCTTTGCTCCAGGATATGATCTCGAGAGTAAACCTTTATTCGGTAAATGCAGCTATAGAAGTGTCAAAGAGCAGCGATTCGTATGCGGCGGTCGCGGGAGTCGATGAAGTTAAGAGGCTTTCCGAACAGATATCAGGAGATACGGATGAGATAATGCTCAAGATGATCAAGCTGCGCAATGATATCAAGCTCTCTGCGGAAAGGATCGGGAACGCGGGAGCGCGGATGAAGGAATCGGATGAAATAGCAGGCAGCATGTCGGCAGATCTTAGGCATCTTGAGGAAAATATAAATGTCATCGCCGACACTGTGATGGAGATTGAGAAGAGCATTGAGGCTGCGGGAGAATCGGCGGACAGTATCAAAATAGCGGGAAAAGAGCTTGGAAGATTATATATTTCATGTTCGGAACGTGCTGCAAAACTGGATAAAGCCCTTAAAGAGATCGTGTGATCTTTTACGCAAATATTCCTTAAAAAACCGGTTGACAAAAAATAAGTGATGGTCTTATAATAGCCAAGTGTGATTAAAGAGACGGGAGGTGTTAAAGATGTCTATTTGTCCTAAGAATAAATCTTCCAGAGCAAGAAGAGATAAGAGAAGAGCAAACTGGAAAATGTCTGCTCCTACGCTTGTAAAGTGCAGCAAATGCGGAGCTCTTATGATGCCGCATCGTGTTTGCAAGTCTTGCGGAGCATATAACAAGAAGGAGATCATCGCTGTAGGCGAGTAATACCTTCTGATATTTTTGTGCACCCTGGCGATAAGCGAAATCCGGGCACGTCTTCAAAAGAGGACGTGCTTGTTTTTTTGCCCTTTTTCCTGTATATTATACTTTGTGCGCAAAAACGGAACCGTGATGATCGAGGTATCTGATGGCTGAAACGGTAAAAGTCGCCCTTGATGCAATGGGCGGAGACAATGCACCTGCTGAGATCATAAAGGGTGCAATAGAGGCTCTGGAGAGTACTGATGATATCAAGCTCTTTATCTGCGGCCGTGAAGAAGTTATAAAGGCTGAGCTTTCGAAGTATTCCTATGACGAGAAGCTCATTGAGACAGTTAATGCCACAGAAGTCATAGAGACTGCCGAGCCGCCTGTTATGGCTATCAGGCACAAGAAGGATTCCTCCATAGTAAAGGGACTCAGACTGGTAAAGGAAGGCGAGTGTGATGCCTTTGTTTCTGCCGGTTCCTCGGGAGCGATACTTGTGGGAGGACAGCTCATAGTCGGAAGACTTAAAGGTGTAGAGAGAGCGCCGCTTGCGCCTCTGATCCCTACGCAGAAGGGAATTTCGCTGCTTATCGACTGTGGAGCAAATGTGGATGCCAAGCCTTTCCATCTCGAAGTTTTTGCAAAGATGGGCAGCATATATTACGAGAATGCCATGGGTGTGAAGAACCCTACGGTAGCAATCGTAAATATCGGCGCCGAAGAAGAAAAAGGAAACGCGCTTGTGAAGGAGACAATACCTCTCCTTAAGCAGTGTAAGGATATAAATTTCATAGGAAGTATCGAGGCCAGAGATATACCTTTCGGGGCAGCTGATGTAATAGTAACGGAAGCATTTGTGGGAAATGTCATCCTCAAGCTGTACGAAGGAGAAGCGATGTTCCTTTTAAGCGAGATCAAAAAGGGACTTATGAGTTCGCTTCGGGGTAAGATCGGAGGACTTCTGGTAAAGCCGGTCCTTAAGAAGTCACTTAAGGATTATGATGTCACAAGATACGGCGGGGCACCGCTTCTTGGACTTAACGGTCTTGTGGTCAAGACACACGGCTCGTCGAAAGCGGTGGAGATTAAGAACAGCATTCTTCAATGCCGTACTTTCAAGGAACAGAAGATCAACGAGAAGATTAGGGAACGCCTCAGTTCATAGGGATCGAAAATGGAATACGAGATACTTAAAAAGTCGATAGAAAAGGTGCTGCAGGTATACAGCAAGGAGATATCCATCAGTTCAACTTTTGAATCGGAGCTTGGAGCTGATTCGATAGATATGGCTCAGATATTCTGTTGTGTGGAGAAAGATCTGGGGATCAAGCTTCCGAAGTGTGATTACTCCACGATAGAGACAGTTGGAGACGCACTCAGATTCATAAGAAGTGCAATGTGATAAGGCCCTCGATACAGGGCTTTTTCATTCATAAGAGGTCGTGAATATGTCGGAGATCGACAGTGCCGTTAATACAATAGAAGACAGGATAGGATACAGCTTCAGGAATAAGGAGTTGATAAGGGAAGCACTGACACACAGCTCCTTTGCCAACGAGCGCAAGATCAATAAGCTCTCCTGCAACGAGAGGCTTGAGTATCTGGGAGATGCTGTATTGGAGCTGGTTTCCAGCGATCATATTTTCAGGAATTATCCGGATATGCCGGAAGGCAGGATGTCAAAATTCAGGGCGTCACTTGTCTGCGAAGATGCGCTTGCTATAAGTGCCGAGAAGATAGGACTGGGAAAACTCATCTTACTTGGTAAGGGCGAGGAGCAAAGCGGAGGAAGAGAAAAGCCATCCGTCACGTCGGACGCATTTGAAGCTGTGATTGGTGCCCTGTATCTGGATGGCGGTATAGATACGGCAAGAAAGTTTATTACTGAGTATGTATTACAAAATGCCGAAGAACATCTGGTAACTGCAGATCCGAAATCCGCACTGCAGGAAAAGGTGCAGGCAATGAATCACGATACCATAGAGTACAGGATCATCAGTGAGTCCGGGCCGGAACATGATAAGTCTTATTCGGTTGAAGTACTCATCGGAGGAAACGTTTGCGGTTCGGGCACGGGCCGAAGCAAGAAGCTTGCAGAGAAAGAAGCTGCGCTTGAAGCGCTCAGGAGATTGTAATGTATTTAAAAAGCATTGAAGTCCACGGATTTAAATCGTTTGCAAATAAGATCCGTTTCGAATTTAAGGAAGGAATAACAGCTATCGTCGGACCTAACGGTTCGGGTAAGTCCAATGTTGCCGATGCGGTAAGATGGGTTTTGGGTGAGCAGAGCAGTAAGCAGTTACGTGGTTCATCCATGCAGGATGTTATTTTTGCGGGTACCGAGATGCGTAAGCCTATGGGATTCGCATATGTTGCCATCACCATGGATAATTCGGACCATTCCCTTCCGGTTGATTATGATGAAGTTACAGTTGCCAGAAAACTTTATCGTTCAGGTGAGAGTGAATACTTATTAAACGGCAATGTCTGCAGATTAAAAGATGTTTACGAGCTCTTTTATGATACAGGTATCGGCAAGGAAGGCTATTCCATCATCGGACAGGGCCAGATCGACAGGATCCTTTCCGGAAGACCCGAGGAGAGAAGAGAGCTTTTTGATGAGGCGGCAGGTATCGTTAAGTTCAAGAAGCGTAAGGATACTGCTCTTAAAAAGCTTGAAAACGAGAAACAGAACCTCACACGTGTAAACGATATCCTTTCGGAGCTTGAGCGTACAGTAGGCCCTCTCGAGAAGCAGGCAGAGAAAGCAAAGGACTATCTAAGAAAGAAGGAAGATCTGAAGAAGCTGGATGTTAACTTCTTCCTCCTTGAGAGCGAGCGCAAGGAAGGTGTGCTTAAGGACACCGACGGAAAGCTCGAGATCGTTACGAATGACTTAAACGGAGAGAAGGAAAAGTTCGAGAAGATCCGTTCGGAATACGATGAGATACAGGAACAGATCAATACTCTTGAGAGAGAGATCGAAGAGACCAGGGCATCCATCTCCGAGACAGGTTCTACAAGGACAAAGCTTGAGGCTGAGATCAAGATCTTCGAAGAACAGATCAGATCGGCAGAGAGCAGCATAGCTTCCTTTAACGAGCGTATCACATCCGTAAATGAGAAGATCGTTGCGAAGGAAGAAGAGAAAGCCGGTATAGATGAGAGCAAGTCCGGCGCCGATGATGAATTAAAGAGCATCCAGGACAAAAAGAATGAAGAGAAGGAAGCTCTTGATAAGATCCAGGCTGTCATCGACGGACTCAATAAAGAGATAGAGGATAACAAGGCTAAGATCATTGAGATCCTTAATGAGCGTGCGGAGATCCGTTCCAAAAAGGAACGTTATGACACCATGCTCGAGAATACAAAGGTAAGACGTGCCGAGCTTAATTCACGTTTCCTTCAGGCTAAGTCCAATGAGGAAGAACAGAAGAATATAATCGCCGGACTCCAGACGGAATTCGACCGTATCAATAAGGAACTGGAAGACTTAAACTTCGAGCAGAAGCGTGAGGAAGAGAGACTTGGCGAGATCCATGACGAGTTAGGCGCAAAGGATAAGGAATTACGCGATACTCAGCTTATACACCAGCAGCAGAAGAGCAAACTGGAAGCTATCTCCAATCTTACGGAACGCTATGAAGGCTATGGCGGATCCGTTAAGCAGGTAATGGAGAAGAAGGGAGAGATCAAGGGCATCATCGGTGTTGTTGCGGATATCATCAAGACCGACAAGAAGTATGAGACTGCCATTGAGACTGCTCTCGGCGGAAATATCCAGAATATCGTTACAGAGGATGAGAACACAGCAAAGAAGATGATCTCCTACCTCAAGGAGATACGCGGAGGACGTGCTACATTCCTTCCTCTTACATCAATTAAGGATCCTCAGGAATTCAAGAATCCTGATTCTCTTGATGAGGTTGGTGTAATAGGTCTTGCTGATACTCTTGTTGAGACCAAGGAAGAATACCGTGATGTTGCAAGGAGCATGCTGGGCAGGATCCTTGTGGTTGATAATGTAGATAATGCTCTTAAGATAGCAAGGAAATACAGCTACGGCATCAGGATGGTCACACTTGAAGGCGAGCTCCTGGTACCCGGCGGTGCCATAAGCGGCGGACGTTTCAAGAACAATTCCAATCTCCTTGGAAGACGTCGTGAGATGGAGGAACTTGAGAAGTCTGTAAAAGAAGCTCTTGAGAAGATCGATAAGCTGCTTTCCGAGATCGAGAAGATCAAGGAAGAGCGTAACCGTCTCCGTGTGGAAGTGGAAGCGGTTAAGGGCAAGATCCAGGATCAGTTCATCAAGCTCAATACCGCTAACCTCAATCTTCAGAAAGCACAGGAGAAGATCGATGAGACAGCTAAGGGCGTGGGAGATCTTAATACCGAGCAGGAAGAGATCGGCAAGCAGGTTGAAGATATCCATGCAAATCAGGCTGAACTTGATGAGCAGTTAAAGGAGTCTGTTAAGACCGAAAATGATCTTACCGTACTTATTGATGAAGCACAGGAGAAGATGGAAGGTCTTAGAGACGAGGAGATGGAACAGTCACAGAAAGTGACAGAGCAGGAAGTCCTCCTCGAGAAAGCACTTCAGAAGCAGGAATATGAACAGGCTTCGGTTAAGCGTATTACCGATGAACTTGATTCACTTAATAAAGAAAAGTCGGATGCTGAGGAAGGTATAAAGAATGCCAACGAGACTATTGAGGACAGGAAGAACAACATCGAGGAGATAAAGAAGACCATCGAGGCTTCCGTATCCGTTCAGTCCGATTCCGAGAAGATGCTTGAAGATAAGATCTCTGTTAAGAATGAGCTGACGGAAAAGAACAGCAAGTTCTTCGAAGAAAGAGAAACATTATCCTCAAGGATAAGCGATCTTGATAAAGAGCAGTTCAGATTAAACGAGCAGAAGGAAAAATTAAATTCCGAGCTTGCCGGCATGTCAGAATACATGTGGCAGGAATATGAGCTCACCATGCGTGATGCGACGGAACTTAAGGATCCCGAGCTTACAGATCTGCCTACGATAAAGAAAGAAAAGGATGCATTGAAGAATGCCATCAAAGAACTCGGCTCTGTCAATGTCAACGCCATCGAGGATTATAAGGTTCAGATGGATCGTTATACATTCCTTAAGACACAGCATGATGATCTGATCAAGGCAGCAGAGGAATTGCAGGGTATCATAACAGAGCTTGATGAATCAATGCGTAAGCAGTTCAACGAGAAGTTCGATCAGATAGGAAAAGAATTCGATAAAGTATTCAAGGAGATGTTCGGCGGTGGTTCGGGAACACTTGAACTCGTTAAGGACGAGGATATCCTTGAAGCAGGTATCGCTATCAATGCACAGCCTCCCGGAAAGAAGCTTCAGAACATGATGCAGCTCTCCGGTGGAGAAAAGGCGCTTGCAGCCATCGCATTACTCTTCGCGATCCAGAATCTCAAGCCTTCACCGTTCTGTCTCCTGGATGAGATAGAGGCTGCCCTTGATGAGAGTAACGTCGGAAGATATGCGGGATACCTCCATAAGCTTACAAACCATACACAGTTCATCGTTATCACTCACAGAAGAGGTACCATGGAGAAGGCAGACAGACTCTACGGTATCACAATGCAGGAGAAGGGTATCTCCACTCTTGTTGCCGTTAATCTGATAGATGAACAATTGGATGATTAAAAGGAAAAAGAATGCTCTGGTTTAAAAAGAAAGAGAAAAAGAATACTGAAGAAAGCACGGCTGAAAGCACTGAGGAGGTTCCTGTGGCTGTTTCAGAATCTTCGGACGCTGCACCTGTTATCACAGAGTCTGAGCCCGAAGAGGTGCACAGCGTTGATGAGAATGCTGCGATACCTGAAGAGACAGAGATCGATACTCCCGCTGAGAAGCCTAAAAAGCCCGGCTTCTTTGCCAGACTTAAAGCGGGACTCACCAAGACCAGAGATAATTTTGTTTATAATCTGGATGTCATCTTCAACGGTGCGGAAGAGATCAATGATGATTTCTATGAGCAGCTTGAAGAGATACTCATCATGGGTGATATTGGTGTTCAGACCACAGAGACGATACTGGAGAGATTAAAAGAACAGGTATCCGAGCAGAGGATAGTCAAGCCTTCTGAGTGCAGAGAACTGTTAGTGAAAGATATCGAAGAGCAGATGCATGTGGAAGAGAATGCTTATGTATTCGAGCATGAGCCAAGCATCATCTTCGTCATCGGTGTAAACGGTGTGGGAAAGACCACTTCCATCGGCAAGCTTGCTTCTCAGTTCAAGGGCATGGGCCTTAAGGTCATCATGGCAGCAGCGGATACTTTCAGAGCAGCGGCCGGAGATCAGCTTAAAGTATGGGCAGATCGTGCGGGAGTTGAGCTTATCGGCGGCAAGGAAGGTGCGGATCCTGCCAGTGTTCTCTTCGATGCGGTTTCGGCTGCAAAGGCACGTAAGGCTGATATCCTTCTTGTGGATACTGCAGGACGTCTCAATAACAAGAAGAATCTCATGAATGAGCTTGCGAAGATGAACAAGGTCATCGACCGCGAATATCCGACGGCTCATCGCGAGAATATCATAGTACTGGATTCCACAACAGGTCAGAATGCACTTTCACAGGCCAAGGACTTTAACGATGTGGCGGAGCTTACAGGAATCATCCTTACCAAGATGGATGGAACCGCGAAAGGTGGTATCGCTGTAGCGATACAGTCGGAGCTAGGGATCCCCGTAAAATATATCGGTGTGGGAGAGCATATCGAGGACCTTCAGAAGTTCGATGAGAAGGCTTTTGTTAAGGCGATATTTGAAGTAACGCCGGATGAAGAGGTCGAGGAAGCCTGAGAACGGATAGACGGATCTTTGACACATTTGGAATAAAGTGATACAACGGTAAAATGTGTTTTTAGAAAATGATATTTAATCCTGGAGAGGAGATTAGTGATGGCAGAGAAAATGCTTACACTTGAGAAATTCGAGGAAGCATCCGAGATCGTAAAGGAAGTCACTCTTGAGACAAAGCTTGTTTACAGTGACTATCTCAGCGGCATGACAGGCAATAAGGTTTATCTTAAGCCTGAAAATATGCAGTTTACAGGTGCTTACAAGGTAAGAGGTGCATATTACAAGACAAGCACACTTTCCGACGAGGAGAAATCCAAGGGCGTTATCACGGCATCTGCCGGCAATCATGCACAGGGAGTTGCTTACGCTGCAAAGTGCAAGAATATGAAGGCTACTATCGTAATGCCTACAACCACACCTCTTATCAAGGTTAACCGTACCAAGAGCTTCGGCGCAGATGTTGTTCTTTACGGTGATGTTTACGATGAGGCATGCGATAAGGCATACGAGCTTGCTAAAGAGCACGGATATACATTCATCCATCCTTTTGATGATCTGGCAGTGGCAACCGGTCAGGGAACCATCGCTATGGAGATCATCAAGGAACTTCCTCTTGTAGATGTGATACTTGTTCCTATCGGAGGCGGCGGACTTGCATGCGGTGTTTCAACTCTTGCAAAGCTCTTAAAACCCAATATCACCGTTATAGGTGTTGAGCCTGCAGGTGCAGCCTGCATGAAGGCTTCCATAAAGGCAGGACATGTTGTTACTCTCGACGGTGTCGATACCATTGCTGACGGTACCGCTGTTAAGACTCCGGGATCACATATCTTCCCTTATATCCAGAAGAATCTTGACGATATCATCACGGTTGATGATGAAGATCTCATCGTATCATTCCTTGATATGGTGGAGAATCACAAGATGGTCATCGAGAACTCAGGTCTCTTAACGGTTGCTGCACTTAAGCAGCTTGATGTGAAGGGCAAGAAGATCGTTTCCATCCTCTCCGGCGGAAACATGGATGTCATCACAATGTCATCTGTAGTTCAGCAGGGACTTATCTTCAGGAACAGGATATTTACGGTATCCGTACTTCTTCCCGATAAGCCGGGTGAGCTCCAGAGAGTTGCCGGTGTCATCGCAGGCCAGAATGGTAACGTTATCAAGCTTGAGCATAACCAGTTCGTAACTACCAACAGAAAGTCTCAGGTTGAGCTTCGTATCACCATCGAGGCATTCGGTACGGAGCATAAGGAGCAGATCCTTGATGCACTCCAGAAGACCGGATTCAAGCCGAAGGTAACCAGAACCCTTATTTGATAATACAATATTACACACCGCATATGAGTATATGCGGTGTGTTTCTGTTATTCGCAGGTGGGAATAAAGTCTCACTTGCGTTTTTTTGTTGCATTCAAAATGCTATAATGTATGGGACAGCGTTTTACGGTGAGGAGGTTACAAATTCATGAAAAGCAGTGTTGCACTTTGCTATCTGACGCATAATCATCCCGATGTGATACAAGAGGTATTTGAAAATGCTTTGGATGAGTATAAATCCCATGGCATAGATGTTTTTATATATGACGACAGCGATGATGATAAGACAAAAGACATCGTTTCCGCTTACATGGAAAAAGGGTATGAGAACCTTTACTATGTGGATTCTCACGGATTGGTAAACGGCGATCATAAATATCTGGTAGTGATACAGGGGGCGGGACTTCCTAAAGAATATGATTATATTTGGCCCTGCAAGGATAGGGTATGGTTTTCGGGAAACTTCTTAGACAAGCTGTGCGAAGGCATGGATGAAGGCAATGATGTTGTGTTTGGGCTTTCGGAGGATTCAAGATGGGAGACACTATCCTGTGTATATAAGAGCTATTATACGGATGCGGGTGAATTCTACAGGAAGTATGCTTCATTTTCCACCAATTGGGAATGCCTGATCAGGAAGAGGGAGACCATGCTGGATCCCATCGACTGGGACTTCTACAGAGAAAAATACGGCGTAGATGAGAACTGTAATTTCAATCAGACTTTAACCCTCTATATCAGGTTATCTGAGATGGATTCGTTTAAAGCGAAGATATGCAGATTCGGAGAAAATGACAGGATGATCTCCGAAAATGCTTTTTCGGCATGGAATAATAAGCTCTTTGAACTTTGGATAGATAAATGGGTTTCCGCTAATTTCAGACTCCCTTCAATCTATGACAAATATAAAGCTGCGGCTATAAAATCCGAAACAAATCACCCTGAGCTTTTCGGTGCACTTGACAGACTGATGACTTTCCGCATGGAGGGACGACTTACACCGGAAATATATGAGAAGTATAAGGATGTATGGCATTTTGTTACTGATATTGATCCGGCATGCATAGAGATGATCGCAAAAGGCGATGATACGGGCGCTGTACTGAATATAATCAACGACTTTGAGAATTCCATTAAAGAACACAAGTTTGGAAGGGCATGGTGGCTCTTAGCATCCAATAATTGGCTAGAGCAGCATTATGGAAAGGAAAAGTTTGCTGTTCTTTCGTATTATTTCTGGCTTTACAGGAATCAGACACTGATCGACGGAGACAGTAAGGTGTTTGAAGGCGTGAACTCTATAGATGACATAGTGAAAAGAGTTATAAGACAGGGGTGAAGAACCGGACATGGAGCGGACAGAGATATACAGACGTGTTCCTTTATCGGTCGGAGACACGAGGCGAAAACGGTTGGCGGTCGGAGAACCTGCTAAATAAATATAGACAAGCGAGGCTGTCAAGAAAAAATACTTGACAGCCGTTTTTCATCCTGTATAATGATTAAGTCATGGAAAAGTTAGTTGAAAGAGGCTTGTTATATGATTTTTACGGCCCGCTGCTCACGAAGCATCAGCAGGAAGTATACGAAGCGGCCGTTTACGAGGATCTTTCACTTTCGGAGATAGCGGACAGAGAGGGGATCTCCAGACAGGGAGTTCACGATCTGCTTCACCGCTGTGATAGATCTCTTCAGGAATACGAGGAGAAGTTAGGGCTGATAGAGAGATTCGGCCGCAACAGGAAACGACTCGAGAAGTTGAAGGAAGATCTTTCCGATCCGAAGGACAGGAAAGTTATCGATGAGATTCTCGAAGAACTCTGATATTGTATCAGGCAGGTTCCGGGATTGGATTATAAGGATTAAAATATGGCATTCGAAAGCCTTAGCGAAAAATTACAGAATATATTCAGAAATCTCCGCGGAAAGGGAAAGCTTTCCGAAGATGATGTCCGCGCTTCCATGAAGGAAGTCAGGATGGCTCTTCTTGAAGCGGATGTTAACTTCAAGGTAGTAAAGAGCTTCGTAAAGAGCGTTGAAGAAAAGGCTGTCGGTGAGGAAGTTTTAAACGGACTCAATCCGGCGCAGATGGTCATCAAGATAGTTAATGACGAGATGGTTTCCCTTATGGGATCCGAGACTACGGAGATCGCGCTCCAGCCCGGTAAGGCCATAACAGTCATCATGATGGCAGGTCTTCAGGGTGCCGGTAAGACAACCACTACCGCCAAGATTGCGGGCAAGCTTAAGCAGAAGGGCAAGAAGCCGTTGCTTGTAGCATGTGATATATACAGACCGGCGGCTATCGATCAGTTGAAGATCAACGGTGAGAAGACGGATACAGAGGTCTTCGCCATGGGCACCGACCACAAGCCTGTTGATATAGCCAAGGCCGCTCTTGCACACGCAGAGAAGAACGGATTCAATGTAGTGATCATCGATACTGCAGGACGTCTCCACATCGATGAAGCCATGATGGAAGAACTGCAGGAGATCAAGAAAGAGATAGATGTTCACAATACGATCCTTGTCGTAGATGCCATGACCGGTCAGGATGCGGTCAACGTGGCAAAGGAATTCGACGAGAAGGTAGGCGTAACCGGTATCATACTTTCCAAGATGGACGGCGATACCAGAGGCGGTGCTGCACTTTCGGTAAAGGCTGTTACCGGCAAACCCATACTGTATGTCGGCATGGGCGAGAAGCTTTCAGACCTGGAGCAGTTCTATCCCGACAGAATGGCAAGCCGTATCCTGGGAATGGGCGATGTCCTTACTCTCATCGAGAAGGCTCAGGAGAATATAGATATAGACGAGCAGACCGGCAAGGAAATGGCCGGCAGAATGCGCAAAGGTAAGTTCGACTTCAACGATTATCTGGAGTCAATGAAACAGATGCGCAACATGGGCGGCTTCGCTTCCATCCTCAAGATGCTCCCCGGAATGGGTATCAATGCCGGAGATATCGAAGGCATGATCGATGAGAAGCAGATAAAACAGACGGAAGCAATAGTCCTTTCCATGACGCCTGAGGAGAGAGCCAATCCAAAGCTCCTCAATCCCAGACGTAAGCACAGGATAGCCAAGGGAGCAGGACTTGATATCGCTCAGGTCAACCGCTTCATAAAGCAGTTCGAGCAGTCCCAGAAGATGATGAAGCAGATGCCAGGTATGATGAAAGGCATGGGCAAAGGCGGATTCGGAGGAATGGGCGGCCTCGGCGGATTCCCGGGATTCGGGAGAAAAGGCAGAAGATTTTAATTTAAGAATGTTACCGGAGGGAATCCCGTTCCGATCCGATACAGATAAATAACATTTATAATATTTTTTGGAGGAAAAAAACATGGCAGTAAAAATGAGATTAACAAGAATGGGCAAGAAGAAGGCTCCCCTTTACAGAATCGTTGTAGCTGATTCTCGTAATGCCCGTGACGGTAAGGTTATAGATGAGGTCGGAACATACGATCCCAATCTTGAGCCCTCAGGATTCAAGTTTGACGAGGAGAAGGCAAAGAAGTGGCTTGCTAACGGTGCTCAGCCCACAGAAACAGTAGGTAAGCTTCTTAAGGCTGCCGGAATCGAGAAATAACTACTACCCGGAGGTGGCTTATGAAAGAACTGGTTGAAGTTATCGCCAAAGCTCTTGTCGAAAAGCCGGATGAGGTTGTTGTTACCGAGAAGGTTGACGGAAAGCATATCACCGTTGAACTTAAAGTGGCGCAGTCTGATATGGGTAAAGTGATCGGCCGTCAGGGCAGGATCGCAAAGGCAATCCGTGCAGTCGTCAAGGCAGCGTCCACAAAGGATGACGTCTATGCAGACGTTGATATTGTGGAATGATCGTTAGCATGTAATAACTGGTTTTGTAGCATCGTGTCTGTGAATATCATGGACACGATGTTTTATCTTTTAAAGAGGTATTATGGAACAACAGTTTTTTTGTATAGGTTTTATCACGGAACCTCATGGCATCGCAGGTGAGGTGAAGGTTTTTCCCACCACGGATGATGTGGACAGATTCGGTAAGATAAAAGAGATGACAGCCCACAGAGGGAAGGAAGAGATAATACTTCATCCGGAGAGATGCAGAAAGCAGAACGACAGACTGATCGTTAAATTTAAGGAGATCCATGACCGCAATGAGTCCGAGCTTTTCAGGAAGACAGAACTCTTTATCAAAAGAGAAGATGCGGTGGAGCTTGATGAGAATGAATACTATGCCGGTGATATAATCGGTATGGACGTATATGCGGAAGACGGTTCTAAGATCGGTAAGCTTACGGAGATCTACAGGACCGGCGCAAATGATGTTTATCAGATAAAACGTGATGATAACGGGAAGGAGATCCTGCTTCCCGCCATCGAGGAATGTATACTTGAAGTCGATACCGCTTCCGGAAGGATGACGGTGCATATAATGGACGGACTGGAATGAAATTTACTGTACTTACTTTATTTCCGGAACTTATCGAGGGCGCGATGAATACCAGTATCTGCGGCCGGGCTATATCAAAGGGAGTTCTGGAACTTAAGACATGCGATATAAGAGATTATACGGAGAACAAGAACAGACGTGTTGATGACTATCCTTACGGCGGCGGAGCCGGGATGCTCATGCAGGCTCAGCCTGTTTACGATGCATATGCGGCTATGGCGGCAGAAAGTCTTGCATCGGGTAAAAAGCCCCGTACCGTATTTCTCACACCGGCGGGAAAAGTATTCGATCAGGCGAAGGCTGAGGAACTTGCGAAGGAAGATGAGATAATATTCCTCTGCGGTCACTACGAAGGTATAGACGAGAGAGTCATAGAGGAGATAGTCACCGATGAGATATCCATAGGTGATTATGTTTTGACCGGAGGAGAACTGGCGAGTCTTGTTGTGATGGATGCAGTGGCAAGGATGGTTCCGGGTGTACTCGGAAATGAAACATCTGCGGGAACGGAATCATTTACCGATGGTCTGCTTGAATATCCGCAGTATACAAGGCCTGATGAATGGCATGGTAAGAAAGTGCCGGAAGTATTACTGTCGGGGCATCATGCCAATATCGAAAAGTGGCGTAAGGAACAGTCACTCCAAAGGACGAGAGAGCGCAGACCTGATCTTTTGGAAAAGTTCAGTGATCAATAAGATACTGCCCGGGGGATGAGGCATAGCAGGAGATACTTATGAAGATAGAAACCGACAAGATCTGCAAACAGTTTACAAGGCATGTTAACGAAGTCAATGACAAGGGCGGCAGAAAGAAGTCTCACAAGGAAGATTTCTATGCAGTGGATCATGTTTCAATGCATGCGGATTCAGGTGAGATACTCGGAGTGCTTGGACCTAACGGTGCGGGCAAGACAACACTTCTCAGGATGCTGGGAACCATCATGCATCCTTCTGAGGGTTCTGTTTTTATCAGAGATGATGAGGGACAGATAGTAAAGGATCCGGTGATACTTAAGAAGAATATCGGTTATCTGTCCGGCAATACGAAGCTCTATAACAGATTCTCTGTCAGAGAGATGTTATTCATGCTTGCAGAGATCTATGGCATGGATAAAGAAGCTTCGGAGAAGCGCATCGAAGAGATCATAGGGATCCTTTCCATGGAAAAGTTCGCGGATAACAGGATAGGAGCACTTTCCACGGGTCAGACTCAGAGAGCCAATATCGCAAGATGTCTTATACATTCCCCGAAAGTTTATATTTTTGACGAGCCTACACTGGGTCTGGATCTCCTTAGCAGTGAAGCCATAATCAACTTCATGAAGACAGAGAGAGAGCAGGGACGCACGGTATTATATTCTACTCATTACATGGAAGAGGCGCAGTATCTCTGCGACAGGATAAACATGCTTTATCAGGGACGTATAATTGCGGAAGGTACTCCGGGAGAGCTTATGGAGCGGACCGGTACAACCAACCTGCGTGAGACATTTCGTGCGCTGATAAAGGAAACGGAGGCTGAACATGAATAAGAAGATCATTTCGGCTTTATATAAAAAAGAGATCACGGACATTTTAAGAGACAAGAAGACGATCCTTATGATGATCGTTGTTCCGCTTATTTTATATCCGCTTATGTTCCTTGGATCAATGGCGCTTTTTTCATCGATCTTATCAGCCAGCACCAGCAAGGCTTATACCGTTGCGCTGGATGGTGTAAATGACCCCGATGCAATGAAGCAGTATTTTAAGGACAACGAGGAGCACTTCAAATACACATTCATAATAAAGGAACCGGAAGAAGGGGAGACGGATGCTGCTCTGCTTGAAGCAGGAACCATTGATGCATATGTAGCGGAGAGTGTTTCCGATAATCATCCGTATTTCGAGATCGCTTACAGGGCTTCCGAAACAGACTCTCAGACAGCTGCGGGAATGGTAGAGAAGATGCTTTCAAAATATCGGGATGAACTCAGATCCGAAGCTTTTATCGAACAGGGTCTGGATGAAAAGGCGATGATGAATCCCATTGGTTTCTTCATGAAGGATTATTCTTCCAATGAGGAAAATGTCGGATTTCTTATGGGCTATATCCTGCCTTTCCTTTTGATCGTAAGCATACTTATGGGAGCGTTATATCCTGCCATCGATACTACTGCGGGAGAAAAGGAACGCGGTACTCTTGAGACACTGCTTACGCTTCCTGTAAATAATATGGAGCTGATCACGGCTAAGTTCCTTGCGGTATCCACTATTGCCGTAGCCGCAGCCATACTCAATCTCTTGTCGATGGGCGGCCTTACGGCATTTATGGCAAGTTCCATGAACATGCTTTCCGATAATATGAATGTGGATCTGGTAAGCTTTATCCCTTCAATGGGAGTTACATTCATATGCATACTTGTATTTGCTCTTTTCGCGTCTGCAGTCAGCCTTTGCTCCTGCATAATGGCTAAGAGCTTCAAGGAAGCGCAGAATCTTACAACACCTATCATGCTTATCTTTCTTCTTGGAGGAATGGCAGGTATGATACCGTCTTTAGAGCTTACAGAGAAGACAGCTCTTATACCGGTTGTAAATATCACACTTCTCATCGCTTCCATATTCAAGTTCCATTTTGACCTGTCCATTATTGCCATTGTGCTTTTTTCGAATATCGCTTACAGTGCGCTGGCAGTGGTGATCATGACGAGGCTTTTCAGTTCCGAGGATATACTCTTTGCGGATTCTGCAGCATCTTTCAGGATCATGGAGAAGAGGGCGGATATAAAGAAGGGGCAGATCCCGGGAATGGGAGACCTGGTTCTTTTATTTGCGATCCTCCTTCTTGGACTCCTTTTTATCGGAGGTCTTTTTGCAGGAAAGTTCGGACTGTGGGGCGTCATAATGGAGCAGCTTATGTTCCTTGTTATCACAGTATTCTATGGCTGGTATATCAAGGTCGACTTCAAGAAGCTTTTCCACTTCAACGGATTTAATATAAGAGGCCTTGCAGGTTCGGTGCTTGCCTGGGCCGGAGCGTATCTGATACTGGTGCTTTTATCGGCGCTGCTTGCTGCTTTCTTCCCTGAAAATGCGGATAATACTGCTCTTTACGATCTGTGGGGAAATAACCCTGTATGGCTTGCTGTGGTTTCTTCCGCGCTTGCACCGGCCATCTGCGAAGAAGTGATGTTCAGAGGCTTTATGCTGGGAACACTTGAAAATAAATACAGTGCAGTAAAGGCTGTGATCCTTACGGGAATACTCTTCGGTGCTTACCACATGAGCTTAAACGGCCTTATAATCATCGGACTTCTTGGAATAGTCCAGTCCTATATCGTAAACAGGACAAAGAGTATATACCTTACGATGATCACTCACTTTATAAATAACCTGCTGGCAGTATTAAGTGTTCTCTATGAAGAGCAGTTTACGAAGGCGCTTCCGTTCCTTGCGGGGGATGAACTCCCTACATCCACTATGATCATCATGGCTCTCTCCGGTGCGGTACTGCTTTCCTTAGGAATGTGGATGGTTGGTAAGAAAGAAGTGAAATAATTTGCTTCTTGCATTGATCATTGTAAAGTGGTAGAATTTTTCTGTTTGGATTTAAAAGTATGGAGGTTTTCTTAGAATGTTAAGGACAATACTTACTATTCTTTTTATCATAGACAGTCTTGGTATCTGCGTAACAGTGCTTATGCAGAAGGGGCGTGATTCGGGACTCGGTGCTATCGCCGGCTCATCCGATACATATTGGGACAAGAACAAGTCACACTCTTTTGAGGGACGTCTGATCCTTATCACAAGGATCATGATCGTTGTATTCTTCGTTCTTGCGCTGCTTCTCAATATGAAGGTGATCTGAATCTATTGCATTTAGTAATGTGTGCCCCGCAGATGCGGGGCATTTTTGTTAGTATGGTTTGAAAAAAAAGAGGTAGAAATGAGTGAGAAGAAAAAGTCTGTCTATACAGGCAGGCTGATAACAAACAGAAAAGGTTTCGGATTCGTAGAAGTAGAGGAACTGGAAGACGATATATTTATTCCTCACAGCGGACTGCATGGTGCCTTTCACCATGATACCGTTGAGGTGAAGATAAAGGAATCCTTCGGCGGCAGACACCGTATGGAAGGAAATATCATCAATATCTTAGAGCGCGGATATACTAAGGTCATCGGAACTTACAGACAGGGAAGAGGCTTTGGATATGTGGTTCCCGATGATTCGAAGATCGCCGATGATATCCATGTATTCGATTCCGATGCCGGCAAGGCCAAGGACGGAGATAAGGTTGTAGTAAAGATCACTTTCTATGGCGGAGATCACAAGAGGCCTGAAGGAAAAGTGGTGGAAGTACTTGGCTCCATGGACGATCCCGGAGTTGACATCTTATCCGTTATCAGAGCACATGACATACCGGAGACTTTTCCGGATGATGTGAAGAAGCAGATACGCGGTATCCGCCTGAAGGTGCCTAAGAAGGATATGGTGGGCAGGAAGGACTTAAGAGACCTCATGATGGTCACCATCGACGGAGAGGACTCAAAGGATCTGGACGATGCCGTATCGCTTGAGATGGACGGAGAGGATTATATCCTTGGTGTTCATATCGCTGATGTAAGCAACTACGTGAAGGAAGGTACGGCTCTTGATAAGGAAGCTGTATCCAGAGGAACCAGCGTATATCTCATAGACCGCGTCATCCCCATGCTTCCGGAGAAACTCTCCAACGGAATATGCTCTTTGAATGAGGGCGAGGACAGACTGGCCATGAGCTGCATCATGCGTATCGATAAAAAGGGAAATATCACTGACTATGAGATAGCGGAATCCCTTATCTGCGTTAACAGGCGAATGACCTATACTGCCGTGAAGAAGATACTGGCAGATCATGACAAGAAGACCATTAAGGAATACAAGGAGCTGGTACCCATGTTTGAACGCATGGAGAAGTTAGCAGCTATCCTTAAGGCTATGCGTGTGAAGAGAGGTTCTATAGATTTTGACCTCCCTGAGAGCAAGATCATTCTTGATAAAAAGGGCCGCCCCATCGATATAGTTCCTTATGAGCACAATGTGGCAACAGGCATGATCGAGCAGTTCATGCTCTCTGCAAATGAGACTGTTGCGGCGCATATGTATGAACAGGGACTGCCTTTCTTATACAGAGTACATGAGACTCCGGATGCCGACAGGATCGGTGATCTCATAGAGCTGATGCGCGGCCTTGGATTAAACGTAGACGGTGATCCGTCTGATATAAAGCCTGTATGGCTCCAGAAGATGTTAGGTGAAGTCGCCGGAAGACCTGAGGAAGTGCTCATCAGATCGTTATCACTTCGCAGCATGAAGAGAGCGAGATATTCAACAGAGTGTCTCGGTCACTTCGGACTGGCAGTGCTTGAGTATACGCATTTTACTTCGCCCATCAGACGTTATCCGGATCTCCAGATCCACAGGATCCTTAAGGATGAGATCCATGGAAGACTGGATCATAAGCAGATCGCTCACTATGTATCCATTCTCGACGGTATCGCAAAGCGTTCCTCCGACAGGGAGTGTGCAGCTACAGATGCCGAGCGTGAAGCAGACAAGATCAAGATGGCCGAGTTCATGGAGTATCACATCGGTGAAGAGTTTGACGGCGTCATAAGCGGTGTTACAGGCTGGGGCATGTATGTTCAGCTTAAGAATACTGTGGAAGGCATGGTGCCTGTTGCAAAAATAGCCGGCGATGATTACGATTACAGTGAGCGTGAATATGCGCTGGTTGGAAGATATACGGGACGCAGGTTCACTCTCGGACAGCCTGTGAGCATCAGAGTGGTCGCAGTGGATCTGGATCTCAAGAGTATAGAATTTGAGCTTGCCGGAGCCGATGCGTTGTATGATGACGATCTCGAGAAGCGAAAGGCCAAGGGCAAGTATTCCAAAAAGAAATCGGAAAAAAGATCCGATAAGAAGTTTGGAAGGAAATCCGATAAGAAATCCGATAAGAAGTCAGGAAAGAGATCTGATAAGAAATCTGATAAGAAATTCGATAAGAAATTTGATAAGAAGAAGCCTGATAAATATTCAGACGAGAAGAGATCAGATAAAAAGTCCGGGAAAAAATCCGGAAAAAAGAATTCGGGTAATAAGAGTTCCGATAAAGAGATCTTCTCAGACTTAAGCTTCGATTGGAAGAATTACGATAAAAAAGATTCGGATAAAAAGAAGTCAGGCAAAAAGAGCAACGGGAAAAAGAATCCCGGTAAAATAAGTTCCGGAAAAAAGAACTCCGGCAAAAAGAGTGCGACCAAAAAAGGTTCGGCTAAAAAGAACTCTGCCAAAAAGAACTCAGATAAAAAGAAAAAAGAAAGATCAAATACCGGAAAGAGGTACGGGGTAATAGACTGATATCATGAAACATGAAGGAATAAAACTAGTAGCCAATAATAAAAAGGCTTATCATGATTATTTCATACTCGAGAAATATGAGGCGGGCCTCGAGCTTACAGGTACGGAGGTGAAGAGTCTTCGCGCCGGCAAGTGCAGTATCAAGGAGGCTTATGTCAGAGTAGAGAACGGAGAGATATTTGTAGTCGGTATGAATATCAGCCCTTATGAACAGGGAAACATATTCAATACCGATCCTCTTCGAGTAAAGAAGCTCCTGATGCACAAAGCAGAGATCGCTAAGCTTGCGGGTCAGATCGCTGAGAAGACCATGACCATCATGCCTCTGCAGGTCTATTTTAAGAACGGCAGAGCGAAGCTCGAGATCGGACTGGCAAAAGGTAAGAAGCTCTATGATAAGCGTGAGGATATGGCGAAGCGTGATGCAAAACGCGATATCGAAAGAGCCCTCAAGATGAGGAATAAGTAAGTATTTTACGGTATTAAGATGCTTGAAAATATCTCCTTAATGCCGTAAACTATTATAAATTATGGGCCTGAAAAGGTTTCGACGGGGTATCTTAAGTCGAAGAAGCTATCCGCAGGCGTGCGTTAATCCCAAAATTAAAATTAAACGCTGATTCTAACGAATTCGCACTCGCTGCCTAAGCGCAGCGCGTCTCCCTTAGTGCACCTGCACATTAAGTAAGAGGCGTCAAATCTGCAGGAAACGGATATGCAAAGCTTTGAGCATATTGCAGATTTATGAAGCTACTGAACCCGAAACGTTGTTTGTGGCATTTCGGCGGAGGGAATGACTGACCACAGACTATGATAGTAGAAGGGCGATGGCGGATGTTTCGGACACGGGTTCAACTCCCGTCAGGTCCACTACACCGTGTTTTGACGAACACCTGTCCATAAAGGTGTTCAAGACACGGATTTACCTTATTTGCGGCATTCGTAACCCATACGAGGCAGAGTCCGAAAAATGGCAGAATACATATCAACTGTCAATCGGTGTGGCAACATGTAATTAGTTTCTTGTACCGAGACGATACAAGAGGCGTAGGCAGGGGATTTTAAGGCATATCCCCGAATACGAGTGAGAAACTAATCATGTGTTGCCATTTTTGTATGGCGGAAAGGAGCATTATAAAAAAAGAGCAACGGTACACGGCACTCTATGAGAGACTGAGCCATGATGACGAGCTTCAAGGAGAATCCAACAGTATCTCAAATCAGAAGAAGCTACTTATGGAGTACGCTGAATCACACGAATTACCGAGTCCCCGGCATTTCGCAGACGATGGAATATCCGATACACGCTTTGATCGTCCGGCATTCCTTGAAATGATGGGTGAGATTGAGAACGGAAATATCGGTGCCGTCCTTGTGAAAGACATGTCTCGTCTGGGCAGGGATTATCTGAAGGTCGGGCAGATCGTGGAGATGTTCAGACAGAAAGATGTGTGTCTGATCGCGGTTAATGACGGAACCGATACTTTGCAGGGGGATGATGATTTCCTGCCGTTTCGTAATATCATGAACGAGTGGTATGCCAAGGATACGAGCAAGAAAATCCGCTCCACTTTTAAGGCGAAGGGCGAAGCCGGAAAGCACGTTGCAAGCTCTTCGCCTTACGGATATATGAAAGATCCCGATGATAAGACTAAGTGGATCAAGGACGAGGAGGCAGAGGTTGTACAGCGTATATTTAAGCTCACCCTTGAAGGAAAAGGCCCGTTCCAGATATGCAAGATACTGGAAGCGGACAAGGTGGAGATACCTGCATATCATCAGCAGAAGATGGGTATGGGCTTATGGCAGAACAGGGAATTAAAACATCCCTACCGCTGGACAAGTTCGAGCGTGGCTTCGATACTCACGAGAAAGGAATATCTGGGACATACGGTCAACTTCAAGACCAGAAAGCATTTTAAGGATAAGAAGAGCCATTATGTAGCACAGAAATACTGGCAGGTTTTTGAAGATACGCAGGAGCCGATAATTGACGAGGAAACTTTCTACAATGCGCAGAAATGCAGGACGGGCATTAAGCGTTATCCGAACGGATGGGGAGAGCCGCATCCACTTGACGGAAAGATAATCTGCCACGATTGCGGGAGTCTCATGTACTGTCACAGAACAAGCAACGGTAAGAAGGTAGCCCAGTATGTATGTGCCAAGTACGGTAAACAGCCCGTAGGAACGTATTGCAGTTCCGGTCATAGGATAAATGCCGATGCAGTTATGGAAATCGTGAGAGATACGCTCAGATACCTCAAAACCACTATTGAAGACAATCCGGAGGAGTTCATCGAGCATATCACTCAGACGGAAGCTGATAACCGCAGTGCAGAAGCAAAAAAGAAACAGGAACGCCTTAGAGTATGCAGGAAGCGTGTGGATGAGCTTGAAAGGCATATCTGCAAGATCTATGAGGACAACGCACTTGGGAAAATGCCCGAGAGCAGGTATGAAACGCTTATCAGGCAGTATTCCAAGGAGCAGGGCGAGCTTAACGAAGAGGTTGAGAGTATCGAGGCTTTTCTTTCCGAGGTCAGGGTAGAATTTCCCAAACACTGTTTACGGAATTTATAGATCAGAAATCCCAAACAATGTTTGGGAAATTGAAAAAGGAGAATCCTTTTAGATTATCTTGGTCCCACTACTTAATACTGATGCGCGTAAAAAACTCGGAAGAACGTGATTTTTACGAGATAGAAGCGGCTGAGGGTAATTGGACGGTGAGGACACTTCAACGCCAATATGGGAGTTCATTTTATGAACGTATCTTGCTTAGTACAGATAAGGATAAGGTAAAAGAAATAGCTCAGAAAGGGCAGATCGTTGAGAAACCACAGGATGTTGTTAAAGATCCGCTTGTTTTGGAATTCCTGGGACTGCAGGAGAAACCAGAATACTCAGAATCAGAGCTCGAGACCCGAATTATAGATCATTTACAGGATTTTTTGATGGAAATGGGTAAAGGATTTACCTTTGTTGATCGGCAAAAGCGTTTCACATTTGATGAAGATAGTTTTAAGGTCGACCTAGTGCTATATAACAGATTGCTTCGATGTTTTGTGCTTTTGGATTTGAAGATAGGAAAACTGAAGCATCAGGATCTGGGACAGATGCAGATGTATGTAAATTATTATGATCGGTATGAAAAAACGGAAGATGAAAACCCTACTATAGGAATTCTTCTATGCAGTGACAAAAATGATTCTATGGTTGAATTGACATTGCCGGAAGATGCAAACATTTATGCTGCAAAATACGAGTTATACTTGCCGGATAAAAAACTATTACAAAGAAAATTGGAAGAATGGTTAGCCGAAGAAGATTTGTAACTGTCATTTATGTGTAGTTCCTCAAACAAAATGTCTGCTAAAAATGAAATGGGGCCAGTTAGTATAAACTGACCCTATTTAGAGTATGTGACTTGTCGTACGAACGACGCATCGTGTCGTTCAACGACGTTCTCACGTTGAAAACCGCATAAACTCGCACTGTTTGAACGACGTATTTTTCTACCCCGGTCTCACGCGACGACGTTCCATTTATGCAGATAGCTACCCAGGAGGCGAACGCAGTGAGCCCGGGACCCATATATTGGGCGCCTTTTTGAAAATTAGAATAATGCGCCCCAATAATGCCCATGGAATATCCATAAATGGATCAATAATGAAAAGACGACCATAGTGATACTACAACTGTCGGCACAATTTAAATTGTATCGAACAAAAATGCGGAATCCGCATAAATGTCGATTAGAGTATTGAATAAGCTATTCCTATGGCATATAATCCTATTGAACAAAAATGCGGATTCCGCATTTTTGTTCAATAAGTAATGAGGCGGAACAATATGGAAATACGCAGAGATATATATTTGAATAAGCTTATTTCAAAAAAGCATAACGGACTAATTAAGGTTGTAACAGGTATGCGAAGATGTGGAAAATCATACCTTTTATTTAATCTTTTTAAAGAGTATCTGGTAAATGAGGGAGTTGATGAAAACCATATTATTGAGATTGCATTTGACTCTTTTGAGAATAGAAAGTATCGAGATCCTGAAGTTTTATTTCCGTATCTAATGGAAAAAATCGCTGATAATGAAATGTATTATGTTCTATTAGACGAAGTTCAGATGCTCGATGATTTTGAATCAGTTCTTAATAGCCTCGGAAGAAAGAAAAATGTGGATGTATATGTAACGGGAAGTAATGCCAAGTTTCTGTCAAAAGATATTATTACTGAATTTCGTGGACGTGGGGATGAAGTTCATATGTATCCGTTAACATATAGTGAATTTATGAGTGTATATGACGGTGACAAACAGGAAGGCTGGAGGGATTATGTGCTGTTCGGTGGAATACCGCTTGTGCTAGGCTTTGAAACGGCTGATCAAAAATCTGATTTTTTAAAATCCCTATTTGAGGAAACCTATATTTCTGATATTACCGGAAGGAATAATATACGAAATAAGGCAGAGTTAGAAGAACTTCTGAACATTTTATCCTCAGCAATTGGATCGCTTACGAATCCAAGCAGATTATCTGCGACATTTAAAAGTGTTAAAAACAAGACTATAAGCACAGAAACCATAATCAAATATATAGATTACCTTAAAGATTCATTTCTTATTGATAGTGCAATTCGATATGATATCAAGGGTAAAAAATACATTAATACTCCATCGAAGTATTATTTTACCGATCTGGGACTTAGAAATGCGAGACTTAATTTTAGACAGGTTGAGGAGACTCACGCAATGGAAAACATTATATTTAATGAATTAAAAGTTCGTGGATATAATGTGGACGTTGGTGTTGTTGTGATGAATGAAGTTGACAAAAATGGTAAGAAGATCCGAAAACAGTTGGAAGTGGATTTTGTCTGCAACAAAGGTTCAAAGAGATTTTATATTCAATCAGCCTATGCGTTGCCTGATAAAGAAAAGATGGAACAGGAACAACGCTCACTAGTGAATACAGGCGATGGATTTAAAAAAATAATTATTACAAAGGATGCTGTGGCACCGCTTTATAATGATAAAGGCATATTGGTAATGAGTGTTTATGATTTTCTTCTAAATCCGGATAGCATGGAAATCTAAATGAATATTATAACTTAGCGTCAGCTCAATGTCCACATTCGCGCTAACGATTCATAGGCGTATTCCAATTAGAATTAAACATGTAAAGAAGTTACGAAGCAGCGCGCCTTTCGAGGCGCGTTACGGGGTTGGATATCGGCAAGATCACATAATAAACCTTCATACGAGCTGCCCGTGAGAGTGGGGGCTGATAAATACATAATATCCGCTATTGAGACCGGGAGTATTAAAATATATAATTATCAAGGAAGGCATGAATATCGGATGACAGATCCTTAGGGGAATAATATCGCGCATAGTGAGGATCTTCATATTACCCGATATAAAAAAAGGAGGAAATGAAAAATGGATAATCAGAATTTTAATCAGAATTACAATCAGAACTTTAACCAGGGACCCTCAATCCCGCCTGAGTACCAGCCAATCAGCATGTGGGGATATTTTGGCTATGAGCTTCTCTTTGCGATCCCCGTTATCGGATTTATACTGCTCATAGTATTTTGCTTCGCACCTGCCAATGTGAATGTAAAGAATTTCGCAAGATCATATTTTTGCTTATTCATTGTAGCTGCGATCGTTCTGCTTATCGTAGGTCTTGCCACCGGCGGTCTGGCATATATCACTGCCATGCGGGGTTAAAGAAAAGGGATAAACTAAAAGGTTTAATAAAAGTTTTTGCAAATTAAGTCAAAAAGCAGCGGGTAACCGCTGCTTTTTTTGGCTTTTTTCAGCTTGAAATCTCCGGCTTAAAAAAGTTATAATTGTAGCATATTGAAATGGAGGATGCAATGCAGAAGTATAAAGTCGGTGACTATGTTATGTACGGGGTGTCGGGGGCATGTGAGATATCGGAAATTGGACCTCTTTCCTTTGCGGGAAAGGATAAGGTGTACTATTCTCTTAAGCCTTTTTACGACTCAAGAGATACTATCTATGTCCCTGTTGACAGGGAGGATGAGATAGCCCGTAAGGTCGTTGGCAAGAAAGAGGCGGAGTCCGTGATCGGCAAGATCCTTTCTGAGAAGCGTCGCGGAAAACTGCCTGAGAGGGATGCGTGTGATGTCATCCTTAAATCTGCAGACAGTCTTAAGATATCCAATCTGATCAGATGCCTCAGATATATGAGAGTTGAGAACCGCAAGAATCACAAGGGACTCAATATAGCAGAAGAGAAGCTGCTCAAGTATGCGGAGAGGATACTGTTCAGTGAGATCGCTGTTGCACTGAAGCTCAGCATGGAAGAAGCCGGAGACCGATTCGGCGAAGGGCTCGATGCCTGAAAACTCCATGAAGATCATCCTGATGTAACAATCGTATATTATCAGGGAACGTGAATTCACGTTCCCTGTTGTTTTTAAATGACAACGAGGTGTGCCTAATGGAAACCGATTCAAAGAAACTGACGGAGAGACAAAAGGAGCTGACGGATATCCTTTCCGAGGCGTCCAGAGCATATTACGCGGAAGACCGCGAGATAATGAGCAATTTCGAGTACGACAAGCTCTATGATGAGCTGCTGGAACTCGAAAAAGAGAGCGGTATCGTCCTTGCGGGATCGCCAACAGTCAATGTAGGATACGAGCCGGTTACGGCCCTTCCCAAGGAAAGACATCCGTCTCCCATGCTTTCGTTAAATAAGACCAAGAGCAGAGAAGAATTAAAAGAGTGGCTTGGTGATAAGGAAGGACTCTTATCCTGGAAAGAGGACGGTCTTACCGTAGTCCTTACATATGAGGGCGGGGAGCTGAAAAAAGCCGTAACCCGCGGTAACGGAGAAGTGGGAGAAGTCATTACTCCGAATGCAAAGACCTTTAAGGGACTGCCTCTTCAGATCTCTTACAAGGGAAGGCTTGTGATAAGAGGCGAAGCGGTCATCACTTATTCCGATTTCGAGAAGATTAACGAAGCCAATCCCGATGCGGATGCATTATACAAGAATCCCCGTAACCTGTGCAGCGGTTCTGTTCGTGCGCTGGATCCCAAGGTTACAGCATCAAGAAATGTCAGAGTCATAATATTTTCTCTTGTGGAAGCAAGTGATGCAGAGACCGGAGAAGCTCACGATTTCGGTCATTCATTTGAAAAAGAATTCATCTTCCTTAAAGAGCAGGGATTTACTACAGTAGAATTTAAGAGGGTCACTGCCGATACAGTGGTTGATTCCATCGGAGAATTTGAAGCTAAGATAAAGGATAATGATATCCCTTCAGACGGCCTGGTGCTTTCTTATGATGATCTGACATATGCTGCGTCCCTCGGAAGGACAGCGAAGTTCCCCAGAGGTGCCATAGCCTTTAAATGGGCGGATGAGAACGCGGAGACCACACTCAGATCCGTAGAGTGGCAGACTTCCAGAACGGGACTCATCAATCCCGTGGCCGTATTCGATACCGTGGATCTGGAAGGAACGGAAGTCAGACGTGCCAGCGTCCACAATGTCAGCATGATCAGACAGCTTAAACTGGGCATCGGAGACCGCATCAGAGTCTTCAAAGCCAATATGATAATCCCTCAGATATCCGAGAATCTTACCGGTTCCGATGATTTGGAGATACCCGCGATATGTCCCGTATGCGGTGGCAGGACAGAGATAAGGAAGCAGGTGGATTCGGAAGTGCTCATGTGTACAGCACCCGATTGCCCGGCCAAGGCGCTTAAAGCTTTCGTGCATTTCACGGAACGCGATGCCATGAATATAGAGGGACTCAGCGAAGCGACTCTTGAGAAACTCATTGCCGCAGGCCTGATAAAAGACTTCCATGATATCTATCATCTGGAAGAACACAGAGAAGATATACTTGGAATGGAAGGCTTTAAAGAGAAGTCATGTGAGAATCTCTTATCAAGCATAGAAAAGAGCAGGAAAGTTGCCGTGCCCAGGATGCTTTATGCACTTGGGATACCCGGCATAGGTCTGGCGGGTGCAAAGCTTATCGCAGCTCATTTTTCTTTTGATATTGAAGCTGTCCGCAGTGCCGGAGTCGAGGAATTGTCGGAAATAGAAGGTATAGGCGGTGTTCTTGCCGGTGCTTTCTGCGATTATATGTCGGATGAAAAAAATGCCGCAGGACTTGATGCACTGCTCAAAGAACTGGAGCTTGAGATACCTGTAAAGCATGAAGGAGCGGCGGATCTTACGGGGAAGGCTTTTGTCATAACAGGAAGCCTCAACCACTTTGCCAACAGGAGTGATCTGAAGGAACTTATTGAGTCCTACGGCGGCAAGGTTACGGGGAGCGTGACATCCAAGACCGAGTGCCTTATCAATAACGATTCAGAGTCTACATCATCCAAGAATCAGACGGCCAAGAAGAACGGCATAAGCATACTTACCGAGGATGAGTTCTTAAGCAAGTACATGCCGGACTATCAGGTCTCATAATTTTATGATATTTAACTAAGTTGTCTGCTGTGCTATAGTAGACACTAAGACCATGCTACATGCTAATACATGCAAATAGAAAGGAAGAATTTTAGCTATGCCTATCAGAGTTCAGAGCGATCTGCCGGCCAGAGAGCAGCTTGAGGAAGAAAATATATTTGTGATGGACGAGAATCGTGCTATGCACCAGGATATCCGTCCTCTTAAAGTATGTATCCTCAATCTCATGCCGATCAAGGAAGATACTGAACTTCAGCTTCTCAGAGCTTTTTCAAATACACCGCTGCAGATAGACCCTACCTTTCTTATGGTCAGAAGTCATATTTCGCAGCATACATCCGCGAATCACTTAAACCGCTTCTATACTACTTTTGACAAGATAGAGAAGCAAAAATTCGACGGCATGATCATTACAGGAGCACCTGTTGAGCAGATGCCTTTTGAAGAGGTTGATTACTGGGATGAGATCTGCCAGATCATGGAGTGGACCAAGACACATGTTACCAGCACGCTTCACTTATGCTGGGGTGCGCAGGCAGGTCTTTATTACCACTATGGCATTCCCAAGATAGATCTGCCGGAGAAGCTCTTCGGAATATATAAGCATACGGTCCAGCACAGAAAGACACCTCTTATCAGAGGATTCGATGATATCTTCTATGCACCGCATTCAAGACATACCACCAACAGACCGGAAGATATCGAGGCCTGCGAGAAGCTTACCATCCTTGCTAAGTCGGATGATGCAGGAGTATTGCTTGTAAAATCGAATGATGATAAGCAGGTCTTCCTTATGGGACATCCTGAGTATGACCGTTATACGCTTGATAAGGAATATAAGAGAGATGTTGCACAGGGACTTCCGATACATATCCCGGTAAATTATTACCCGGATGATGATCCTTCACAGAAGCCTATGCTCATCTGGAGGGCTCATGCAAATACTCTTTATTCCAATTGGCTGAATTATTACGTTTATCAGGTTACTCCTTACGATCTTACTTAAAAAATGCTACAATTTCACTGCATTTTATCGGTTAAATGAAAGGTTGATCCGGCATGGATACGATGACTGCTTATGCCGTCCTTGGACTCAGATACGGAGCCTCAAAGGATGAGATCAGAACAGCATACAGGGAATTATGCAAGGAGCTGCATCCGGACAATCCGGGGACTACCGAGGCTGACCATGAGAAGTATCTTAAGGTGGCTGAGGCTTATTCTGTGCTGGAAAATGTCTATCCCATAGGCGGCGACAGAGAAAAACCGCAGAAATCGGGCTATGATGTTTATAAACGTTCGGCCCGTGTCATGGGTAAGTCGGTTGTTTCTCACCCGGGATCCTCGGGATATCAGGCCGAGCAGCGCAGGTTTGAAGCCAGGATGCAGAAGGCCCGCGAAGAGAAGAAGATACAGCTTAATGAAGAGCTTAAGCTTCGTTCGGAAAAGTTACAGGAGAAGATAGCAAAGGAACGTGCTATACTCAATGAGATAAGGATGATCCGCCTGGCGCATATCATCCATGAGACCATAGCCGCTGATAAGAAATACGGCGGGGAAAGCAATAATGATTGATTTTAATGATAATCTGTATAAAGTAACACTGGATTATATCAAGAAGGAAAAGTATTCCGGAAGCTGTGACGGCAAGCGGTTCATGATCACCATGAAAGTTGAGCAGGGACCGGATGAAACAGAGACAAAGCTCATAAATGTCTGTATGTGGCCGGAGCCTTATTCACTGGCTAAGACAGATGATAATAAGAAGACGAATGTAACATTTCCCTTTGATAATGACGGACTGGCACAGGCATGGAAATTTATCGAGACATGCTGTACCGGCAGTGTTGAGACATCAGGAAATTTACAGTCTTAAAGGGGTTAATCTATGAAGAAGTTCAGATCGATCAAGTCAAGAGCGATGGTCGCTGTCAGTCTGGCATTGATAGTGCTGGTTGCATTTTCCACACTGATAAGTTATATATTTTATTCCGATGCACTTGATTCATATATCAAAGATGCATCAAGGGATGAAGCAAGGTTTCAGTTTTTCATAATATTTACCTGCTCCATGATACTGATCGCCGTAGTGCTTATATTTATCACATCGGCACTTATGGATCTGTGTGTCGTAAAGCCTGTCACGGATATGACCCGTGCCATCTCGGAGATAAGCTTCGATGAAGACGGCATGATCCGTGGAGAAGACGATTCCAAGCATTCTCTTAAGAAACTGGAGATCAACTCCGGTGACGAGATGGAAGAGCTGTATAAGACACTTAAGAAATTCCAGCTGGATACCAGTGAATACCTGATCAGTATGCGTGATGACAGCTGGGAAAAAGAGCATGACAGCATGACCATGCTTGCAAATGGCGTAAAATTCAACAAGCGCAAGAAGGAAGTATACCCTTACGCGGATTCAATCTATATCGCCTGCCTCAATATCATTAATCTCCATGTGGTTAATGATAAGATCAGTTCGGAAGCGGGTGACGGTATCATTTCCAAAGTAGCAAGAGAACTCAGGAGACTTAATTCCGAGAACATCCATGCTTACAGACTGGAAGAGGATCATTTCCTTCTTGTATTCTGCGGATATCTGGAGGAAGAGGCTATTTCCGTATTAACCAAATGGGTGGACAGAGTAGGTCGTCTTAACCGTAATTCGGATGAATTCGAATGCAGACTGGTATGGGGCGGAGCTTACGGAGAAGGTCTCTTTGATGTAGACGATGTATATAAGCATGCGGACACCGAGCTTTACTGCAATACGGCTGTAACCAAAAAGAATCTTAAATCTGAAGAATCTTAAATAAAGGGGTCGTTATTGAAAAGGATAGCAAGTCTGGATAAACTGGATAAGATCAACTACTATTCTAAAATGCACACCAACCTGGTGAAGTGGTGGGATGTGAACATCACCGATCCGACCAAGATACCTGTGGATGGTGAGGCCTTTGAGGATGATAAGGATAGCAGTGATATGGAAAGCAGTGATGCCGCCTATGCAGCAGCTGATGATTACGATGCAGATGCTGTGGCTGATAAACTTCTGGCGGATGCCCTCTCCGAGGATTTTGATGCTTCGGCGGTGGAAGGATCCGTTACGGACGGAGAGTCTTCCGGCGCAGAGGAGATGATCTCAACCGGTGACCCGGAGGTTGATGCCACTGCGATGGAGATCTACAACAGACTCATGAGAGAGGCTGCTGCCGATGAAGCTGCTAAACAGGCTGAGATAGAGGCGGCAAAGAAAGCGGCTGAGGAGAACTGAACTCATCTGGAGTTCTCTTCCGGAGTAGTCTTCTTATCGGGATCTGCATTATCCGCTGCTTTTTTTGCCATATTCTTGTTGGCTGTGGAAAGCATGAGTTTGATCCTGTTCAACTGGTTAACTTCGCTGGCACCGGGATCGTAGTCGATGGCCACGATATTGGATGTAGGATAGCGCTTGCGCAGTTCCTTGATGACACCCTTACCGACTACGTGGTTAGGAAGGCATCCGAAGGGCTGTGTACATACGATATTCTCGGTTCCGGAGTGGATGAGCTCGAGCATCTCGCCTGTAAGGAACCAGCCTTCACCGGTCTGATTTCCGATGGATACGATATCCTTTGCATAGTTTACCAGATCGTAGATATTGGCAGGAGGATCGAAATGCTTACTCTTAGCCAGCGCTTTGGCAGGGAAGGAGCGGACAAAATCCATACCTTTTATACCGAGCTTGGAATTCCTTGCGGTCTTCTTACTCATACCAAGCTCTTCAGCTTTGTAGATCTGATTATAGAAGCAGTAGTACATGAAATCGATGAGGTCGGGTACAACAGCTTCTGCACCTTCGCGCTCCAGGAGATCGACTAAGTGATTGTTTGCGGCAGGTGCGAATTTGACAAGAATCTCACCGACGATACCTACGCGGGGCTTGCGCTCCTCGTGGATAGGTATATTGTCGAACTCTTCGATCATCTGCGCGCATATCTTTTTATACTTTCCAAATGAAGGATGCTTTGAGCATATGAACTCATTGCAGACCTTAAGCCACTTCTGATGAACCTCTTCTACAGAACCCGGTGTGATCTCATAAGGACGCATACGATATACGCATCTCATGAATATATCACCGAAAAGTGCTGCGTAGAGAAGTCTGACGGCGAGCTTGAGATTGATCTTGAATCCGGGATTGGCTTCAAGACCGCTTAAGTTAAGCGAGATAACGGGGATATGAGGATATCCGGCCTTCTCAAGGGCACGTCTTATGAATCCCACATAGTTGGTGGCTCTGCATCCGCCGCCGGTCTGGGTCATCATGAGAGCGAGGTGATCCGTATCATACTCGCCTGTCTGGATAGCTTCTATAAGCTGACCTACTACGCACAGTGAAGGATAGCAGGCATCGTTATTAACATACTTAAGACCGACATCAACGGAGTGACGGTTGTCGTTATCCAGGACTTTTAAGTTGTATCCGCAGGTCCTAAAAGCTGCTTCAAACATATCGAAGTGGATAGGGGACATCTGAGGACAGATGATGGTATAGGTCTTGCGCATCTCTTCAGTGAAGAGAACACGGTTGATATTGGTAGGATTGATGGTGCGCTTTGCATTCCTGCGCTCTTTTACTTCAAGAGCAGCAATGAGTGAACGAACTCTGATGCGGGCTGCACCCAGGTTATTTACTTCATCGATCTTAAGGCAGGTATAGATCTTGCCGGAACCTGACAGGATATCATTTACCTGATCGGTGGTAACTGCATCAAGACCGCATCCGAAGGAATTGAGCTGGATGAGATCAAGATCCTCTCTTGTGCGGACATATGTAGCTGCCGAATAGAGTCTTGAATGGTACATCCACTGGTCGGATACGATGAGAGGTCTGTCGGGGCATCCTAAGTGAGATACGGAATCCTCTGTAAGAACCGCGATATCGTAAGTATTGATAAGTTCGGGTATACCGTGGTTGATCTCGGGATCGCAGTGGTAGGGACGACCTGCAAGCACGATACCGCGCTTATGATTTTCTTCCATCCATTTAAGGACTTCTTCACCCTTCTTCTGCATATCCTTATGAGCCGCATCGAGCTCTTTCCATGCAGCGTCAACGGCATCCGATATCTTGGAAGGATCGATCTCCGTGAATTCTTTGATAAGGGCCTGAGAAATCAGCGCCGGATCAGAGAAGTTCATGAAGGGGTGTCTGAAGATCACATTGCCGTCAGTGATGGCTTCAACATTGTTCTTGATATTCTCGGGGTATGAGGAGACGATGGGGCAGTTGTAGTGATTGTTTGCGCCCTTGGTTTCATCACGCTCGTAGAAAAGTGAAGGGTAGAAGATGAAGTCGGGCTTCTGTTCTACCAGCCACTGTACATGTCCGTGAGCAAGCTTTGCGGGATAGCATTCCGATTCCGAAGGGATGGATTCTATACCAAGCTCATATATCTTTCTGTTTGAGGTGGGAGAAAGGAGTGTCCTGTATCCCAGCTCTTTGAAGAAGGTTGCCCAGAAAGGATAGTTCTCGTAGATGTTCAGGACGCGGGGGATACCCACTACGCCGCGATATGCTTTATCCAAAGGCAGGGGTTCGTAGTCAAAGAATCTCTTTAACTTATATTCGAACAGATTTGGAATATTATTCGCATTCTTGGGCTTGCCAAGACCGCGCTCACATCTGTTTCCGGAGATGAACTTTCTGCCGCCTGAGAAAGTGTTGATGGTAAGTCGGCAGCTGTTGGTACAGCCGCGGCACTTTGACATGGATGTGGTAAATTCAAACTTCTCTATATCGTCGAAGGAGAGCATGGTGGTCTGATAGCCCTTCTCGTAACGCTCTCTTGATACGAGAGCGGCACCGAAAGCGCCCATGATACCTGCGATATCGGGACGGATGGCTTCGCATCCGGCAATATTTTCAAAGCTCCTAAGTACCGCATCATTATAGAAGGTTCCGCCCTGTACGACGATGTTGCGGCCGAGTGCGGCAGCGTCGGATACTTTTATAACCTTAAAGAGTGCATTCTTTATAACAGAATAAGCAAGACCTGCGGAGATGTCGGCAACTGATGCGCCTTCCTTCTGGGCCTGCTTAACCTTGGAATTCATGAATACGGTACATCTGGTACCGAGATCGATGGGATGCTCTGCGAAAAGAGCTGCCTTTGCGAAGTCCTGAACACTTAGGTTAAGTGACTTGGCAAAGGTCTCAAGGAAGGAGCCGCATCCGGAAGAACATGCTTCGTTGAGCATAACGGAATCGACATTACCGTCCTTGATACGGATGCACTTCATATCCTGACCGCCGATATCCAGGATGCAGTCGACCTTGGGATCGAAGAAAGCTGCCGCATAATAGTGAGCAACAGTCTCAACCTGTCCGTCATCAAGGAGGAAAGCGGCCTTCATCAGAGCTTCGCCGTATCCTGTGGAGCAGGCACGTACTATGCGTGCACCGCCGGGAAGCTTGGAGCGCAGATCCTTGAATGCTTTAAGAGCGGTCTCAAGAGGTGAGCCGTTATTATTGGAATAAAATGACCAGAGCAGGGCACCCTTATCGGATACCAGTGCCATCTTGGTTGTTGTGGATCCCGCATCTATACCAAGGAAGCAGTCGCCGTGATAGGTTGAAAGATCCGCAGTACCGACACATGCCTTGTCATGGCGTGCGGTGAAAGCTTCATATTCAGCCTTATCCTTAAATAAAGGCTCCATACGTTCCACTTCGAATTCCATATGGATACCGCCTGCAAGACGGTCGAACATTTCCTTTAAAGTTGTCTCTGCATTATCGAGGCCCTTAGTGGTATCGGCGGCAGAGATATTGGGAGTTCCGGCACTGAGCGCGGAACCGATGGCTGCAAAGAGGTGAGAGTTCTCAAGCTCTATCGTATGCTCATCATCGAGTTTTAAAGTCCGGATAAAAGCGGCCTTAAGTTCCGATAAGAAGTGAAGGGGACCGCCGAGGAATGCCACATGTCCGCGGATAGGTTTACCGCAGGCAAGACCTGAAATGGTCTGATTAACTACAGCCTGGAAGATGGATGCCGAGAGATCTTCTCTTGTGGCACCGTCGTTGATAAGAGGCTGGATATCGGTCTTCGCAAAAACACCGCATCTGGCTGCAATAGTATAGAGGGATTTGTATCCCTTTGCATATTCATTGAGCCCCGGAGCATCCGTTTGGATGAGGGAAGCCATCTGGTCGATAAATGAACCCGTACCGCCGGCGCAGATACCGTTCATACGCTGCTCCACGCTGCCGTTTTCGAAATAGATGATCTTCGCATCCTCACCGCCAAGTTCGATGGCTACATCTGTCTGGGGAGCAAAAGTCTCAAGAGAGGTACTTACGGCAATAACTTCCTGCACGAAAGGGACACCCAGGTGATTGGCAAGGGTGAGTCCGCCGGAACCTGTGATAACGGGACGGATCTTCTTGTCACCGGTTACTTCTATGGCTTTGCCGATGAGGCCTTTTAAGGTCTCGCTGATATCGGCGAAGTGTCTCTCATAATCAGAAAAAAGAATATTGTTGGCGTCATCGATAAGCGCGATCTTAACAGTAGTGGATCCGATATCGATGCCGAGTCTTAATGCATCGTTATTGCCTTTTGTGCTCATTACGTATTACTCCTATGCAGACGGGTATGACATTTCCGACTGTATACAATTACCCTATGTTAAAACGGTCATACTCCGCAATTATAACCTTGAAGCGGGTTGTTTTCAAGATTTGGCGTAATCATGAGGAATAAAGTGGGGCAAGGATGCCGAACGCCTCATGATTATGCTATAATACCTAAGATTATGGAAAAAAAGACAGACAATCAGATCACAAATAATAATACCCGTGCAGGACGTCCCGACAGCTACATGATCATGATGATCATCTCAGGGATCTTCTTCCTTGCGCTTCATCTCACATTTGTGGGATTTACCAATGATGATGCATATTTTAAGGTGATAAGAGAGGATTTCGATTCACTCTTTTCTATAGTATTGGACAGGTATCTCACGGATTCATCCAGAGTCCTGTCGGAGGCAATACTTTTTACGCTGATCAGGATGCCCTTTATCGTTTGGCAGCTCCTTGATACGCTCATCTGCCTCCTTGCCATTCATTCGGCGGCAGTGATACTTACGGGGGACAGGAAAGATAAGAAAAACTACCTGGTATTCCTGCTCTTTGCCTGCTACCCCTACATGCATATGGGATCCGCAGGCTGGATATGCACTTCGCTGAATTACATCTGGCCCATGGCTGCTTTTCTCTATGCACTGTCAGGCGCGGTGAGGAGATACAGAGGGGAAAAAGTAAGCGGCAATCAGTACAGACTTTATGTTTTGGCACTTATCTTCGCAGCCAACTGCGAGCAGTCTGCAGTGGTCGTAATGGCAGCTTTTGCGACAGCGGCAGTATTCGCGATCATTGATAAAAAAAGTAAATGGTACGAGATCACGGGAACCGCAATCGGTCTCTTCGGTCTTGTATTTGCCATGACTGCACCGGGAAACGGCGCTCGTACTGAGATGGAAGCCGCCAACTGGATGCCGGAATTCTTCGACCTGACTCTCATCGACAAGGCGAGACTCTGTGGCGTGTTCGTATTTGAGCATTATGTGATGATACCGGATGTGATCTTCTTCCTGTTCTCGGTACTCATCCTTTTTGCGGGACTTGATAATAAGAAGCGCAGCGTGAAGATCGTATCTGCGATCCCCGTGCTTATCGATGTGGTATTTACTTCCGTTTATTTTGTGAAGGACTTCATCATCGGCCATAAGACAAAGTATGATTTCACGACGCCCGCCATCTATATGAATGATGCACATACGGCCTTCGTTCAGCTTTCGGAAGCTGCGGGACTGATCATCTATATCGCAGCGACTCTTTACGTATTATGGAATGTATTTGAAAATGTTAGAGTGCGTAACGTGAGTATCGTCGCTCTGGGCACGGGATTCGCTGTAAGAATGGCCCTTATGCTTTCGCCTACGATGTTCGCATCATGGCACAGAGTGCTGATCTATCTGTACTTTGCTTTCCTTGGAGACAGCTATCTCCTGGCGGAGAGGTTTGTGTTCGCAGAGGAGAAGGAGAAGCCTATGCGCCGCAAAGTGATCTGCGCGGTGTTGATAGCGGGAATACTTGTAAATCTCGTCCTCACGGTTGGATTACAGATAAGAAAAGCCGGCTAACCCGGATCGATAGATCGGAAAAAATCGAAAAACCGTAAAAATCCGGAGTTGACGATCGGAAAAAATCGAAAAAACCGTAAAAATCCGGAGTTGACGATCGGATAAAATCCGGAAAAAGGATCAAAAGATCGGGATATTATCCGAGTAAAAAAGTTAAAAATATACCTGCAAATAAATCAAAACGTAAAGGAGATTAAAAATGGACAGTATCGAATTCAGATATGACACACAGCTTCTCATTGACGGAGATAACCTTGATGAGGATGAAGTAAACGAGTATTTCACAACACATTTCAAGGGTGACTGCCTCCTTGCTGTAGGCGGTGACGGAGATCCCATTAAGATCCACTTCCATACTAACGAGCCCTGGCTTGTGCTCGAGTATTGCAGAAGCCTCGGAGAGATCTACGACATAGTTGTTGAGGACATGGACAGACAGGCGAGAGGACTTAAAGGCTGAAAATGGGATTTTTATACAAGCTTGAAAGAAAATTCGGCAAATATGCTATTCCTAATCTGCCGTTGATAATCATTATCACTTATGCAGTGGGATATATGCTGCACTTATTAAGCAAGGGGATGATAACGGATATGATATCCCTTAATCCCTATGCGATATTGCACGGACAGGTATGGAGACTTATCACATGGATCTTTATACCGCCCTCTGAATTTGGATTTTTTACAGTGATAATGCTGTATTTCTATTATTCCATATCGAAGACACTGGAATCTACCTGGGGAACTTTCTACTTTAATCTGTATTTCTTCATGGGCATTTTCTTCACGGCGCTGGGTGCATTCGCAATGTATGGATACTGCGAGTTCTTTAATCCGGAGTTTGTAAGCGGATTCAATGCATATGAGATAATTCACACGGGTGAGGAATGTACATGGATCCAGGGAGGATCATGGTTCTATTGCCATGCTGCTAATATGTATTCCACTTATTACATGAACATGGCCATATTCCTTGCTTTTGCGGCTACATATCCGGAGACAACGGTGCTGCTTATGTTCATAATACCCGTGAAGATGAAAGTGCTGGGTATTTTCGATGCACTCTATATGATATATCTGGCTTTCGAACTGAGTATCGGAGAAACGCCGTTCGGTCTCTTTGTAATAGGCGCATCGCTCCTTAACTTCCTGGTGTTCTTCGCCCTTACGAGAAAGGGAATGCGCAAATCACCTCAGATGAGGAAGAGGCAGAAGGAATTCAAGAGGAAGATGAGGGAGATCAGGTATGAGCGTGATGACCGCAGGATAGCGAAGCATAAGTGCGCAATCTGCGGCAGGACCAGCGAGGACTATCCCAATATGGAATTTCGCTTCTGCTCAAAGTGTGAAGGCAATTATGAGTTCTGCGAGGATCATCTCTTTACACATAAGCATTTTAAGAGAAGCGATATGAGCAACAGTACGAAGAATGATAAAGATGTAATGGGCGGTACTACCCCCAACGGTGATAAGTTATGACAGATCAACAGGAATTCATTGCAAAGATAAGTGAGCTTAAGGATACGGCCATCCTTCAGGGCGGCCAGATATCCGAGGCTCAGATAGAGGAGACTTTCCCGGATCTTACCCCGGAGCAGAAGAATCTCCTTGAAGAGTATTTTAAGCAGAATAATATCGGTATCGGTGAGCCTTTAAATGAAGACGAATATCTGGATGCCGATGAGAGCAAAGTGATAAAGATGTATCTGGATGAGCTTGAGGAACTTGAAGACGTAGATGATGACCTTAAGCGTGTCCTGGTAATGGGAGCTTTAAACGGTGATAACGAGGCAAAAGAGCGTCTTACTAACAGCTATCTGAAAGCCGTAGTAGATGTGGCAAAGCTCTATACCGGACAGGGCGTGGATGCAGGCGACCTCATAGGAGAGGGCAATGTAGCTCTTGCCAATGCAATGACTTTGTTAGGCAGCATCGAGAAGCCGGAAGACTGCGACGAGATGGTAATGCGTACAGTCATGAATGCCATGGAAGAGATGATAAATGCCGAGAATGCGGAAGTTGATGTTAACCGCAAGGTACTTAAGCTCGTCATGGAGATCATAGGCAAAGCAAAGGAACTTTCCGAGGAACTCAGAAGGAAGTGCACAGTAGAGGAACTTGCTGAAGAGGGCGGCTTTAAGACAGAGGATATCTTAGAAGCAATAAGAGTATCCGGTAACTGCGGCGACTTTATAGATGTCTGAAGAACAATTATTTTACGGTGTTATATGGCAGAACTTCAATTCGGTGAAAATGATTATAAATATGTGATACAGGAATTCTCGAAGACCATGATCGGGGCGCGTTATACCTATCGCGAGATTTTGTCCGCGGAACGCGTTCCTTTTAAGTTCCAGACTATCGTAGACAGACTGATCGTACCCTATGCGGATATAGATATGATGCTGGGGGATCATCTATTAAATATGACTGCGGATGATAAAAATAAGCGTATCTTCGAGAACCTGAAGGCGAAGCTCAGGATATCCATCCCGCAGGCGGACGGTTCGTATACCACAAAAGATATGTCTTTAGGCGCGCTGATCGCAATAGATCCGGAAGAAAAGAAGGATTATTTCATCCAGGAGATGATAATCTCCAATCTTGCATTATTCGGGTTTAAGCTTTAATCCTGAATGATTTAGCCAATATTTAGAAGAAAGAAGGAAACGTGCATGTTTGACTCGAGTTTACTTGAAAAATATAAGATAGTGGAGCACCACTACAGCGAAGATTTAAAGAGCGAAGCTTATCTCATGGAGCATATTAAGAGCGGTGCCAGGATAGCGCTGCTTGATAATGACGAAGAGAACAAAGTCTTCTATATTGGATTCAGGACCCCTCCCAAGGATTCCACAGGTGTGGCTCATATTCTTGAGCATTCAGTGCTCTGCGGATCGGAGAAGTTCCCCTTAAAGGACCCCTTCGTAGAGCTTGTTAAGGGTTCCCTTAATACATTCCTCAATGCCATGACTTATCCGGATAAGACTGTCTATCCCGTAGCATCATGCAATGACAAAGACTTCAAGAACCTTATGGATGTCTACATGGATGCGGTGCTTCATCCCAATATCTATCATGAAGAGAAGATCTTCAGACAGGAGGGATGGCACCTGGAGATGGAAGATAAGAATGACGATCTGAAGATCAACGGTGTTGTCTACAACGAGATGAAGGGTGCCTTCTCATCACCTGAAGATGTGCTCTACAGAGAGATCATGAATTCCCTCTATCCCGATACGGCATATGGAGTGGAGAGCGGCGGAGATCCGGAGTGCATCCCTGATCTTACATACGAGGAATTCCTTAAGTTCCACGGATCCTACTATCATCCCGTGAATTCATATATCTATATGTATGGTAATGCGGATTGGAATGAGAGATTAAAATGGCTCGATGAGAGATATCTGTCGGAATATGACAGGATCGATATAGAATCTTTCCCCGGCAGACAAAAACCTTTTGACAGTGTAAGTTATATCACAAAGGAATATCCCATATCCGAGGATGAGAAGGAAGAGGACAATACATTCCTGTCATATAATGCGGTGATCGGCGATTCCACAGACAGAGAGCTTTATCTTGCTTTCCAGATCGTGGATTATGCGCTCATCGATGCAGACGGCACACCTCTAAAGAAGGCTTTGTTGGAAGCAGGCATCGGTACCGAGATCATGTCTACTTTTGAGAATGGCATATGCGAGCCTTATTACAGCATCGTTGCAAAAAATGCCAATCCCGAGGATGAGGCAAAGTTCGTAGAGCTCATCGAGAATGAATTCAGACGTGTTGTAAAAGAAGGTTTTGACAAGAATGCTCTATTAGCAGATCTCAATTACCTTGAGTTCAAGTACAGAGAAGCGGATTCAGGACATTACCCCAAGGGACTCCTTATGGGTCTTAAGTGTCTGGACAGCTGGCTCTATGATGATGCCAAGCCTTTTATACATGTAGAGGAGCTTGATACCTTTGCGAAGCTCAGAGAAAAGATAGATACGCATTACTTCGAAGATCTTGTGGAGAAATATCTGCTCGGCAATATCCACAGATCCGTATTAAAGCTTATCCCTAAGAAGGGCCTTACAGCCATAAAGGATAAAGCTCTTGCAGATAAGCTTGCGGCATATAAGGCTTCTTTATCCGATAAAGAGATAGATGCCATCGTAGAGAATACAAAAGCATTAAAGCTCTTCCAGGATACGCCTGATTCCGAAGAGGCACTTAAGTGTCTCCCCGTACTTAAGAGGTCAGATATCAGGAAGGAAGCAGAGCCTCTTATCAACGAATGGACAGAAGTGGATGGCATCAAGACACTCTTCCATGACATAGATACCAACGGCATTGTATATCTCACGATGCTCTTCGACATGGATAAACTTCCTTTTGAACTCTATCCGTATGCGGGACTCTTAAACGGAGTACTCAGATCCGTAGATACGGCTAAGCATACCTATGATGCTTTGGGATACGAGGTAGACAAGTACACCGGATGTATCAGCATGTCATCCGACAGTGCGGTCATCAACGGTAATCTCTCTGAATATAAGAGGTATCTTACAGTAAAGCTCAGCGCCATGACTCAGAACATCCCTCAGGCTTTTGATCTCTTAGGTGAGATCATGCTCACATCAAAGCTTGATGATACGAAGCGCTTAAAGGAGATCATCGCTGAAGGAAGATCCAGGATCCAGAGCACCATGCTCTCATCCGGACATCTGGTGGCAGCAGCTCATGCTGCAGCATGCGCATCGGAATTTGCCAAGACCAGAGAGCTGATAAGCGGTCTGGATTACTACAGATGCTTAGAAGACTGGGAAGAGCACTTTGATGAAAAGAAAGACGAGATCGTAGCAGGTCTTAAGGAAACGCTCCGCATCGTCTACAGAAAAGAGAATCTCTTCCTTGATGTGACAGGAAGTAAAACAGAGCTTGATTCCTTAAAGGGCCTTGTAAGCCCCATCACGGATGCGCTTGATACAGCCCCTGTAACAGCAGATAAGGGCAGAGTAGAGATAAAGAAAGAGAAGTCGGGACTCAGCTGTTCCTCACAGGTTCAATACGTATGCCGCTATGGTAACTTCAAGGATCACGGTATGGAATACAAGGGAAGCATGCATATCCTCCATACGATACTCGGATACGATTATCTCTGGACCAATGTCAGAGTAAAGGGCGGCGCGTACGGATGCATGAACAGCTTCGGAAGATACGGCGCAAGCTATTTTGTTTCCTACAGAGATCCCAATCTTAAGGAGACCATAGATATATTCGAGAAGGCAGCAGAGTATCTGAAGGGATTCAAAGCCGACGAAGATACAATGACAAAATATATCATAGGCACCATGAGCGATATAGATATTCCCAGGATGCCTTCGGCAAAGGGCTCCAGATCCCTTCATGCAGAACTCGAAGGCATAAGCTACGAGCAGATCCAGAAGGAAAGGGATGAAATCCTCAGTGCAAACGATGAGGATATCAGAGCACTTGCAGCATATGTAGAAGCATTCATGTCAGATGATATATTATGCGTTGTGGGTAATGAGACCAAGATCAACAGCGCAAAAGAATGTTTTGATGTAACGGAACCGCTGTTCCACTGATCGATTTGAGAGACGATTGAAGAAACAATGGGAGAGACAATGGGAGAAGAGAGTCAGAAGAAATCCGGATTTGTAGTACTTGCAGGCAAGCCTAATGTGGGAAAGAGTACACTGATGAACAGGCTCATCGGCGAGAAGATAGCCATCACATCACCGCGTCCACAGACTACGAGAAACCGTATACGTACAGTGCTTACGGAAGAGAGAGGCCAGATCGTATTCGTGGATACTCCGGGACTGCATAAGGCGAAGAATAAGCTGGGCGACTATATGATGGCAGCAGCCGACAGGTCTATCAAAGAAGCGGATCTGGTATTGTGGTTAGTGGAGCCCAAGGCCGAGATTCCCGAGGCAGAGCTTCGCATAGCAGAGCAACTGCGAGAGATAAAGCTTCCCATAATCCTTGTCATCAACAAGATCGATACTGTAAAGAAGCCTGAGATACTTAAAGTAATAGATGCTTATCAAAAGCTCTGTGAATTTGCTGAGATCATTCCCGTATCTGCGATAAAGGCGCAGGGTATCGATGATCTGTTAGGCAGCATATTCGAGCACTTAAAGCCGGGACCTTTCTTCTTCGATGAGGATGAGCTGACAGACCAGCCTATAAGGCAGCTGGCAGCAGAACTTATCAGAGAAAAGGCACTGAGACTCCTTGATAAAGAGATACCTCACGGCATCGCAGTTCTGATCGACAGGATGGAGAAGCGAGACGGCAAGGATATCTATGATGTGGATGCGACCATAGTATGTGAGAGAGAGTCTCATAAGGGTATCATCATCGGCAAGAAGGGTGCGATGCTTCGAGAGATCGGTTCTCAGGCACGCCCCGGTATAGAGAGGCTCCTTGAGACTCAGGTGAACTTAAAGCTCTGGGTCAAGGTCAGGGAGAACTGGCGTGAGAGCGATCTCCTGGTTGCGAACTTCGGCTACAGCAAGGATGATCTGAAAAAGTGATCAGTTTAAAATGATTTGATAAATTTGATCCCCAAAAATGCACCAATAAAAATGATCTGAAATATGCTTGATCTGATGAATACGCCCGGCATCGTTCTTCGAGCCGAGCCCGTAAATGAATTTGACAGAAGAGTGGTGATCCTAACCGGTAATTCGGGGAAGATCACCGCTTTTGCGAACGGAGCAAGGCGTCAGGGCAACCGACTCCAGGCCTGCACGGATCTCTTTGTGTTCGCGGATTTCAAGCTTTTTGCCGGTAGAAATTCATATACATTAAATGATGCGACGGTTAAGAACTACTTCCCGGAGCTGAGGGATGATTTCACAGGCGCACTGTACGGCATGTACTTTCTGGAATTGGCAGACTACTGTACCAGAGAGAATAATGACGAAAGGGATATGCTGACACTTCTCTATCAGTCTCTCAGAGCGCTCGTCCATCCGGACTTCGATAACAGACTGGTGAAGATGGTATTTGAATTAAAGAGCATCATGATCATGGGTGAGTTCGACAGAGAGCGGTACAGAGTGGGGTACTCACAGAGCGCGGGATATACCATGGACTTCCTGCTGGCGACGCATCCGAAATCACTGTACCATTTCAAGCTCAAGGATGAAGTATTAACGGAGATGATAAGGATCGCGGCAGCAGAGTGCACCAGAGTCTTTGAAGGACACAGGTTTAAAAGCGCGGAGATGCTTGATGTCTTGAAATAAAGAGAATGTGTGTGATATATTTAGATAGTTTAATGAAATTTTTGTGTGACAAATGAAAGTGAGCAGTTGAAGTAATAATGAACATCAGTAAGAAAATAATAGTTTTTGCTACAGGCGTAATGATGGCAGCGGTAATGACAGCCTGCGCCTTCGGGAACAGCAGTCAGAATACGGATAAGTCAGCACTCAGTGCCGGCGCTTCTTCTATAGAGATATTAAATGACGGAAGGATAAAAGCAAGCATAAGCGAATCTTTTACAGAGAGCTATTATGATGTAAACGAACTCCTTGCAATGGTCAATCAGGAGCTGGCTGATTACAATGCGATACATGGCGCGGATTCCATCACACTGGGAGAGAATTCACTGGAGAACGGTGTGATGCATATGAGTTTCATATTCTCATCCGCAGAGGATTATAACAATTACATGCCGGATGAACTTTATCTCGGAACCGTGCAGGGCGCATATGATAAAGGATATGATTTCAACAGATCCCTTTATAAGGCTTCCGCATCCGAGAATTCGATCGGCAAGAAGGATCTGCTGGAGAGAGGCAGTGACAGGATCGCAGTACTGACGGGAACTTCATCGATAAAGCTTCCCGATAAGATAGATTACTATTCACAGGGAATGACCATGGACGATAAGTACACGGTCACGCCCGATGCAAACGGGATTTATTTTGTTTTGTACTGATTTATCCATAATTTAACCGGAGGAAAGAAAATGGAAAAGACACTGGAAGCAATCAAAAATCTTGCTAAGGGAAGAGGATTCATATTCCCGGGATCCGAGATCTACGGCGGTCTCGCTAACACATGGGATTACGGTTCACTCGGAGTAGAGCTTAAGAATAATGTTAAGCGTGCATGGTGGCAGAAGTTCGTACAGGAATCACCCTACAACGTAGGTGTTGACTGTGCCATCCTTATGAATTCTCAGACATGGATCGCATCCGGACATTTAAAGTCCTTCTCAGATCCTCTTATGGACTGCAGAGAGTGTCATGAACGTTTCCGTGCGGACAAGGTTATCGAGGACTTCGCGGAAGCAAATAATATCAAGCTTGAGTCATCGGTTGACGGATGGACACCGGAGCAGATGATGAGCTTCATCAGAGAACATTCCGTTCCCTGTCCCACATGTGGAAAGCACGATTTCACAGACATCAGACAGTTCAACCTCATGTTCAAGACCTTCCAGGGTGTAACAGAGGATGCAAAGGATGTCGTTTACTTAAGACCCGAGACTGCACAGGGTATCTTCGTTAACTTCAAGAACGTACAGCGTTCATCCAGAAAGAAGATCCCCTTCGGTATCGGTCAGGTAGGTAAGTCCTTCAGAAACGAGATCACACCCGGTAACTTCACATTCCGTACACGTGAGTTCGAGCAGATGGAGCTTGAGTTCTTCTGCAAGCCCGGAACTGACCTTGAATGGTTCGAGTACTGGAGAGGTTTCTGCCGTGACTGGCTGCTTTCACTCGGTATCAAGGAAGATCATCTGCGTCTGAGAGACCACGATCCCGCTGAGCTTGCATTTTACTCAAAGGGAACAACAGATATCGAGTATCTCTTCCCGACCATCGGTTTCGGTGAGCTTTGGGGTATCGCAGATCGTACCGATTACGATCTTACACAGCATATGAACGTATCCAAGCAGGATCTTTCATACTTCGATGATGAGAGCAATGAGAAGTATGTTCCTTATGTTATCGAGCCTTCACTCGGTGCTGACCGTGTGGTACTTGCATTCCTTTGCGAGGCTTATGATGAGGAGAATATCGGAACAGAAGAGAAGCCCGATATGAGAACAGTACTTCACTTCCATCCCGCACTTGCACCTGTGAAGATAGGTGTGCTTCCTCTTTCCAAGAAGCTTAATGAAGGCGCTGAGAAGATCTTCGCAGAGCTTTCCAAGAAGTATAATTGTGAGTTCGATGACAGAGGAGCTATCGGAAAACGTTATCGCAGACAGGACGAGATAGGAACACCTTATTGCGTAACATACGACTTCGATTCAGAGACAGATAACTGTGTTACTATCCGTGACCGTGACACCATGAAACAGGAGAGAATCGCAATATCTGAGCTTGATAACTATTTTAACGGCCGTTTCTCATTCTAATTTTGTGAAAATTATACAACGGTTCACTCTATCAATTGTGAACTGTTTATGATATGATAGCAAAGTTGATAAAAGAGAAAAACGTTTTAGGAGAGGAGAAATCGTTTATGTCGAAGAAATGGGTGTACATGTTTAGCGAAGGCGACATGTCAATGCGTAATCTGCTTGGTGGTAAGGGTGCTAACCTTGCCGAGATGACCAGTATTGGCCTTCCCGTACCTCAGGGTTTCACAATCACAACCGAGGCATGCACACAGTACTATGAAGACGGACGCAGCATCAATGATGAGATCATGGCTCAGGCTATGGAAGGCGTTAAGAAGATGGAGGAGATCAACGGCAAGAAGTTCGGCGATCTGAAGAACCCCCTTCTCGTATCAGTTCGTTCAGGTGCAAGAGCATCAATGCCCGGTATGATGGATACCATCCTTAACCTTGGTCTTAATGATGAAGTTGTAGCAGCAATGATCGCAGGTAATCCTGATCCTGCTTTCGAGCGTTTCGTATATGACTCATATCGTCGTTTCATCCAGATGTTCTCAGACGTAGTTATGGAAGTTGGTAAGAAGTACTTTGAACAGCTTATCGATGCTATGAAAGAGAAGAAGGGTGTTAAGTTCGACGTTGATCTTACAGCAGCTGATCTCAAGGAGCTTGCAGAGCAGTTCAAGGCTGAGTACAAGAAGCAGCTTGGCAAGGACTTCCCTTCAGATCCCGTAGAGCAGCTTAAGCTTGCTATCGAGGCTGTATTCCGTTCATGGGATAACCCTCGTGCAAATGTTTACAGAAGAGATAATGATATCCCTTACTCATGGGGAACAGCCGTTAACGTAATGCCCATGGTATTCGGTAACTTAAATAACGAGTCCGGTACCGGTGTTGCATTCACACGTGATCCGGCTACAGGTGAGAACAAGCTCATGGGTGAGTTCCTCATCAATGCTCAGGGTGAGGACGTTGTTGCAGGTGTTCGTACTCCTATGCCCATCGCTCAGATGGAGAAGGAATTCCCCGAAGCATACGGCGAATTCATCAAGGTTTGTGAGACTCTTGAGAATCACTACCATGATATGCAGGATATGGAGTTCACAGTTGAGAACAAGAAGCTCTACATGCTTCAGTGCCGTAACGGTAAGAGAACAGCTCCCGCTGCTCTCAAGATCGCTTGTGATCTCGTAGATGAAGGACACAAGACTCCCGAAGAAGCTGTAGCAATGATCGATCCCAGAAACCTTGATACACTTCTTCATCCCCAGTTCGAGGCTGCTGCTCTTAAGGCTGCTACACCTCTCGGCAAGGGACTTGGTGCTTCACCGGGTGCTGCTTGCGGTAAGGTAGTATTCACAGCTGATGATGCAGAAGCATGGGCTGCAAGAGGAGAGAAGGTCGTACTCGTACGTCTTGAGACATCTCCCGAAGATATCACAGGTATGAAGGCTGCTCAGGGTATCCTTACAGTACGTGGTGGTATGACATCACACGCTGCAGTAGTAGCACGTGGTATGGGTACATGCTGCGTATCCGGATGCGGTGATATCGCTATGGATGAGGAGAACAAGAAGTTCACACTCGCAGGTACTACATTCACAGAAGGTTCCGAGATCTCCATCGACGGAACAACAGGTAACATCTATGCCGGCATCATTCCTACAGTTGATGCTGTTATCGCAGGTGAGTTCGGTCGTGTAATGGCATGGGCTGATGAGTTCAGAAAGCTCAAGGTTCGTACAAATGCCGATACTCCCGCTGATGCTAAGAAGGCAAGAGAGCTTGGTGCAGAAGGTATAGGTCTCTGCCGTACAGAGCACATGTTCTTCGAGCCCGAGCGTATCGCAGCTTTCCGTGAGATGATCTGCTCTGATACAGAGGAAGAGAGAGAAGTTGCTCTTGATAAGATCCTTCCTTACCAGCAGGGAGACTTCAAGGCTCTCTATGAAGCTCTTGAGGGATGCCCCGTTACTATCAGATTCCTTGATCCGCCTCTTCACGAGTTCGTTCCTACAGAGGATGCTGATATCGAGAAGCTTGCTAAGGCTAAGAATAAGTCTGTAGAAGAGATCAGAAACATCTGTGAGTCTCTTCACGAGTTCAACCCTATGATGGGTCACAGAGGATGCCGTCTTGCGGTTACATATCCTTCAATCGCTAAGATGCAGACCAAGGCTGTAATCCGTGCCGCTATCGAAGTTCAGAAGGCTCACGCTGACTGGAATGTTAAGCCCGAGATCATGATCCCTCTTGTATGTGAGCTCAAGGAGCTTAAGTACGTTAAGGATGTGGTAGTTGCTACAGCTGATGCCGAGATCGCAGCAGCAGGCGTTAAGCTTGATTACGAAGTTGGTACAATGATCGAGATCCCCAGAGCTGCTCTTACAGCAGATGAGATCGCTAAGGAAGCTGACTTCTTCTGCTTCGGTACAAACGACCTTACACAGATGACATACGGTTTCTCACGTGATGATGCAGGTAAGTTCTTAAATGCTTACTATGATGCAAAGATCTTCGAGAATGATCCGTTTGCAAAGCTTGACCAGACAGGCGTAGGCAAGCTTATGGAAATGGCTATCAAGCTCGGCAAGCCGGTTAATCCTAAGCTTCACGTAGGCATCTGTGGTGAGCACGGTGGAGATCCTTCATCTGTTGAGTTCTGCCACAAGATCGGTCTTGATTATGTATCATGCTCACCGTTCCGTGTGCCTATCGCCAGACTTGCTGCAGCACAGGCAGCTATCGCCGAGAAACGTTAATTGAGACGGCATGTTTTTTAGGAACTTTTGAGATCCCAAAAGATTTCATGAAGAAGTCTGCGAAACTCTATTATGGAGAAAATCGCAGGTTTCGGTTCCCGGAAAAGCTTGAATTTAAGCTATTTCTAGTATAGAGAGTCTGAAAAGGCTCTCTATATTTTTTTATCTAAAAAAATAAGGTGCTATACACGGATTAGTATATTTGAATCTGTTGTTTGCAATTTTTTGAAGCGTTCGAGGTGTTTTAACATGAAAATTCCCCGGACGCTTTTTTGCGTTTGGGGCAAAAAGCGGAAAAATATTTCCGGTTGAAGGAGGTTTGAAAATGTCAGTATTTACAGGGAAAAAACTTAAAGAAGCTCGTGTTAGAGCAAATTTATCACAGGAAGAGGTGGCTGGTATCTTAAAAATCACCGACAGAAACTTTTTTATATTTACATCGTATCGTTTCGATTAAAACCATAGTCGAGTGTTGATTTAATCGAAGGTGTGCGCTACAATTATCCCAAAAGGAGTAAGAAGAGATATGTATATTAAAAGAGACATTGAAAAAATATTACTTGAGGCAGCAGAATCTTTTCAGGTAATAACCATATACGGGAGTCGTCAGGTTGGCAAGTCAACTACGGTGGATCAGCTATTCGGAGATAGCTTTGAAACTGTGACTCTTGATGATGCTGAAGAACTGGATATGGCATTATCAAATCCCAGAGCTTTTTTTGAGTCTCATCCTTGGCCGCTTATTATAGATGAAGTACAAAAGGCGGTAGGATTGCTTAGTGAGATAAAGAAAATTGTAGATGAGCAGAGGCGAACCTGGATGAAGAATAATGAGCCAAGACGTCTTATGTTTGTCTTGACAGGGTCGAACCAGTTTGAACTTCAGGAGGGAATCTCAGAGTCTCTTGCGGGAAGAACGGCCGTTATCAATATGTCAGGTTTTACGCAGACAGAAAAACGTGGAATAAGCGGAGCGTTATTTACTGTCGATTTGCAGGAACTCCTGAACAAGCAGCGTGACCATAAAGATTTTTATAGAAGCAGTGGGGTGGTATTTGAAGATATTTTTCAAGGTGGCATGCCGGATATTTGCACGGGAGAATCCAAGCGTGATTTATATTACAAGGCCTACATAGATACATACATCGAAAAAGATGTGAGAAAGCTTATCAGCGCATCAAGTGAAATGCAGTTTCGTAAGTTTATTTCACTTTTAGCACTTAGAACGGCGCAAGAAGTTGTGTATAACGAAATATCCAATGCTATAGGCATAAACGTTGAAACATGCAAACGCTGGATATCAATATTGAAGACTTCGGGAATAGTTTATCTTCTAGAACCATATATGGCAAATGCCTCCAAACGTATAATCAAAGCTCCTAAACTGTATTTTATGGATACGGGACTTTGTGCATATCTTTGTAAATGGCCTAATGCTCATATGCTGATGGATTGTGCAATGAGTGGAGCTTTTTTTGAAACATATGTGGTAAGTGAGATAATAAAGAGCTTTTACAATCATGGAATAGAGCCGAATCAATATATATATTATTACAGAGATATTGATAAAAAGGAAGTTGACATTCTTCTTGTTAAGGGTGGGGCACTGTATCCGGTAGAGATTAAGAAAGGGATTGCGCCAAGTAAACCGACGAAAAACTTCACCGTACTAGAAAAGTATAATATGCCGATTAAGCAGGGTATGGTAATTGATAATGCCGAAAAGATCAGGGTCTTGAACGATGAAGCATTTATTATGCCTGTGTCTCTATTAGGGTACTAATGGAGCCTTAATAAAAGGCTTCTATGTTAGGTGCTGGCAGTAGAATCGGCTCATCGAGTGAAAGATGTTGCACAGGCAGCTATCGCCGAGGCACGTTAATTGAGCCAACATGTTTTTTAGGAACTTTTGAGATCCCAAAGGATTTCATGGAGAAGCCTGCGAAACTCTATTATGGAGAAAATCGCAGGTTTCGGTTCCCGGGAAAGCTTGAATTTAAGCTATTTCTAGTATAGAGAGTCTGAAAAGGCTCTCTATATTTTTTTCCCGTATAAGTGAAGATCTGAAAAAACAACTGCCGGGAGTTAAGTCTTTTTCTCCAAGGAACCTTCTGTATATGCACCAGTTCTTCAGGCTTTTTCCGGATGCCGAAATTACGCATCAAGTTGTTGCACAATTGGAATCCTCGGAAAATACGCAACAACCTGTTTCGCATTTGCAGGGGGCGGGGTTTTATCGTAAAATATTAAACCGGTATGAAAAATCCTTATCAGAATGAGCACCTTAAGGCGCAGGTACAAAAGAATATGTTTGGGGCGCGGTTCCTTATCATAATGGAACTGTTTGGATTCTTTTTGTGTTTTTTAAGTTTTTTTAATACATATAATGATATATACAGGAATACAGATATACACTTCGGAGATCTCTTCGGAATGCTGGATGACTCGTTCTATACCATCGAGATAACCGAAATGCCGGAGGAATTGTATCCGTCTTTTTATATGGTGAAAATAGGCGACAATGCACTGATGGTCACCGGCATCGATGAAGAGTTAGAGAAGCTTGAGCGGAAGGGCAGTATAAAAGTACGCGGACAGCTGCGAGGCTATTCTGCAGAGGAAGAGGATATCAGTCAGGCCGCGTGGGATTATTACAGCAGATACGGTTATTATGCGGATGATTCAATGACAAAGTGGCGTGTGGCCGGCCATTGTCTTCAACGATCAGATGCAAGTTTTATTAAGATACTGTGTGAAGATCATCCACTGGGACTGGTGTTCGGACTGACAATACTTATCGTAAACAGTATGATCATGTCCTGGGAAGGAACTCTGTATATGTTCAGGCACCTACATCCTGCCTGCGGCAGCGTAAGGTTTTCTCCGAAGGACTTGGATGAGCAGGCGGAGCGCCCGGGATCAGAATGGTTTGAAGGGACGGGGCTTTACTTTACGCCTGAGATCCTTATAGGAACGCAAAGAGGAATGGCGGCAGTCCGCTATGATGACATAGATAAGATCCGTATCCGCAAAAGGTGGCATATCAACTGGGCGACTGCTCCAAATAGCGCACGGATCAAATCCGGCTCAAAGTACAATTTGCAACTTATGCTATGGGCTTCTTCGGATCGGTCGGAATACTATTCCTATCAGATGATCGTGAAAAGTAAAAATCACAGAAGGCTTCTCATGTGTGATGCCGAATATATCTCGCAGGAGGTTATCGACCGCATTAACGAAATTGGTATCCCGCTTATCTTGCCTGCGGAACGCGAAGACGGTAAAAAATAAATCAATCTGAGCATGATCAATACTGAGGAAGGTACTTTTTCAGCTAAGGATCTCAAGAAGGAGCTTTGTATCTGACAATGAAGACACTTGAATACTCACCTTTGGATAATGGAATAGGAGACACAGTTTCTCTCAGCTATAAAGAATATAAGAGGCTTAAAACAAGGATTGATCTGTCGGAACTCCTCGCACAATCAGATGAGGATGTTAAGAACGGAAGAGTTGCACCTATGAAGGATACGTCTGAAGACTTAAGAAGTATCCTTAGAGAATAAGAGAAAGAACGGAATGTGATCAATCCGTGGATAATCTGTAGATTAGAATTATGCAGATTTCTGAAGAGAATATTAGATGATATGAAAACCCGACTTATATATTTTATTGCTTCTGTGGCGCTTCTTGGCACAGAGATACTGATAGGGCTGTATGCTCACGGCTGGATACGCAACTACCTGGGGGATGTCCTGGTAGTTGTGTTGCTTTATACGCTTTTCAGGACGGTATCTGTCCAAAAGCCGAAGGGCTGGTATGTGCTGCCGACGGCTATCCTGGTATTTTCATTTGGAGTGGAATTCCTGCAGTTATGGGGATTTTGTGACAGATTTGGTATAACTAACAGGCTGCTCAGGGTCATCATCGGAACCGGATTCTCTATAGTGGATCTGATTTGTTACAGTATAGGGATTCTTCCGTGTTACGCAGCAGAGTATTTCCGAATCCTGAAGAATAGAGAAGGCTAATCCTGCAGAATCAGAACGCCTAATCTTGCGGAATGGAAATGCCTAATCCTGCGGAATGAAAATACCGAATCTTGCGGAACGAAATTGCCTAATCTTGCGGAATGGGTTATAATGATCGCAGGAAATGGGAGGTACGTTCATGGGAATCGCTGATAAAAGCCTGTATAAAGATCGAATTGTTGACAAGCAAGTCGAACAATATCTGAGAACCTTTGGCGCAGTTTGTGTAGAAGGTCCTAAATGGTGTGGGAAGACGTGGACATCTTCCGTTCATTGCAATAGTGAATTTCTTGTAGGAGATCCCTCTAATAACTTTCAGAACAGGCAACTGGCAGAATTAACTCCTTCAACAGTCCTTCAGGGAGAGACACCGAGGCTGATCGATGAATGGCAGGAAGTGCCTCCTATATGGGATGCAGTGAGATACATGGTTGATCGAAGAGGTAAAAAGTCACAATTTGTACTTACCGGATCCTCAACGCCACAACGAAAAGGGATACTTCACAGTGGCGCCGGCAGGATTGGCAAGATCAGGATGCGAACCATGTCATTATACGAATCCGGAGATTCTTCTGGAGTAGTTTCGTTGCAGGATCTATGTGAGGGAAAACTCACTCCGGTACAGACAGGAGAGGTTAACCTTCAGGATCTGATCTATTATGTGGTTCGCGGAGGGTGGCCCGGAAATATAGGGATTCCGGTTTCGGATGCACAGCTCTTACCGCAATCATACATTGAGGCGATCATTGAAGATGATATCTATCGGGCAGATCATGTGAAATATGACTCACAGAAGCTATGGCTCCTTCTTCGGTCATTAGCCAGAAATGAAACAACCATGGCTACAAACAGCAGACTCGTGAAAGATATCAAAGAAACGGATGACAGAGAGATTGACAGAGATACAGTGGCGCAGTATCTGGATGTTTTCTCGAGATTGTTTTTGATTGAAGATCAGCAGGCATTTTCCAGTAATATCCGTTCATCGGTTCGTATCAAACAGGCCTCAAAAAGACACTTATGTGATCCGGCATTGGCTTGTGCGCTTTTGAATGCTTCACCTGAGAGACTGCTTGGAGATCTTAATACGTTTGGATTCATGTTTGAGGCAATGTGTGAGAGGGATCTTCGCATTTATGCCGAATCATTTGAGGCAAAGCTATTCCATTATCACGATTATAACGATAACGAAATAGACGCAGTCATAGAACTGCCTTCAGGTCAGTGGTGTGCATTTGAGATCAAGGTAGGTGCGAATCAGATAGAAGGCGCTGCGCAGGAATTGATAAAAATAAAAGAAGCTATTAAAAAAGAAAAAGATGGCGTACCACCATCTGTACTTTGTGTGATCTGTGGTATGTCTAATGCGGCTTATCAACGGCCGGATGGCGTATTTGTAGTACCAATAACCGCACTAAAGGATTGATCAAAAATGCCCACCTATGACAGAGTCAGGGGGGCATTTTTTTACCTGTACTTCTTCTCGGGATGCTCTTCGTAATATCTCAACTTGTCGGAATACATCCTCTCATCCGCAGTGCGCAGCGCTTTGCGGATGTCTTCACCGCCACCTACAAAGCAATATCCGAAAGCAAAGTGGATGTCGGGACAGCGGCTGATCTCAGCTAAGCGGGCCTTGATATCATCTTCAGATAATCCATCTGCGATCATCATAAATTCATCACCGCCGGCACGATAGACTTCACAGTCGAAGAATACCTGGGTTAAAAGTGCGGAAGCCTTGCGGAGCAGCTTGTCTCCTGCATTGTGCCCCTGGTTGTCGTTGATCTGTTTTAAGCTGTTAAGATCTGCGAAGATCACGGCATAAGGGTCGGAGTGCTGCACCTTGCCGTCAACGATATCATTGATGGCATTGTTCATGGCATTGCGATTCTTACAGCCTGTAAGCATATCAACCATGCTCATATATTCGAGCTGCTTCATCAGTAAAAAGTTGGATATTTCCGACGAGATAAAATAAGTCGATAATTCCAGCACTTCCTTGATGCGGACTACCTCTTCGGTATTAAAATTCAGACTCCAAAGGTAGCCCAGCTTTTTATCTTTGTGCTTAAGCGGGAAGATCAATACGCTTTTGGCAGAATATTTACCCAGAAAAGAGAACAGATCCGGATTGACGGATTCCAACCATTTCATATCATTCTCATCCTTGATGATCACGCAGGAGCTGCCGTGGATGGTCTCATCAAAACCGGCTGCCAGATCATGGAGGCAGGCAGCATCGTAAATATCAGCAGAGGGCAGGGAAGCGCTCGGAGCCGATGCTCCGCAGAATTTGGTATATTCATCCGCATCAGAGTTATAAAGTATGATGCCGCTGTGTTCGGCACCGCATTCCTGGCGGATAGTCTCAATGACTTCATCGAAGACCTGGACGTAGTTATCCTTGTTGGCACTGCCCAGCTTTATACTGATATCAAGAGCTCCGGTGGCGGTATTGGCCGAGAGACTGGCCTGTTGCTTTGAGTCGGGGACCGGTGATACGTCACAGGCATAGAGACAGAAGCCGGTACCCTCCTTGTCGGAATCCAGGGGGAGGAAGAACATATTAACCCACAGCCCCATAGGTGCTACATGAATGTAAGTATGGAGGGGCTCGCCCAGACAGGCGGATCTGTACAGGAAATCTTCGAAATTCTTATCCTGGGGCAAATAGTAGTAATAGGGAGAATCGGGGACATATGCCCGATGAAATACCGTTTCGGCATCGTCGGAAAGCGCCTTGTTGGCTGCGACTATACGGATGTTGTCGTAGCTGCCGTTCGCATGGTGGTCGACGGAGATAACGCAGGCTTTGCTTTTGTGGTCCATCACTAACTTCTCGTAGTCCATAATGATCCCCTTTCGGTTTGCTGATCGTCACCAAAGATATCGCTTGCGGATAGCTGTCCTGATATTAATTATGTTCCTGTTGGCGGGATTTGTCCATATTTTATGTTTTAGTAGACAAGAGAGGCGGGTTATCAGATTGAAGGAATGACGAAAAAATGGTTAAATAGCACATTTTTTCCGACGAAAAAATGTTGAGACAACTGCATTTTTCTGATATTATTAAAGGGCAACAAAATATAAGTAAACTAAGGTCAGGTGTAATAATGAAACGACTTCTGTTGGAGAAACTTGTAGAGTGGAAAGAAAAAAAACATCGAAAGCCATTAATCCTTTGGGGTGCTAGACAGGTTGGAAAAACCTGGCTTATGAAGGAATTTGGCTCCTCGTATTTTAGTAATTCTGTCTACATATCTTTTTACAATAATTCTCGTCTGAGTTCAATTTTCAAAGAAGACGCAGATGTAAAAAAAATCATAAATTTCATTGAAGTGAATCGGCATGTGACAATAACACCGGGAGAGACTCTTTTGATTTTTGATGAAATTCAAGAGTCTCCCGAAGTAGTAGAATCTCTTAAATATTTTTGTGAGGATGCGCCGGAATATCACATTGTAGCTGCTGGGTCATTGCTGGGAGTTTCCATTCATGAAGGGTGTTCGTTCCCTGTTGGGAAAGTTGATGAACTTCGTCTTTTCCCTATGAATTTTCGAGAATTCTTGTTGGCAATGGGTGAGGATAGGCTTTTTGAATATGTATCCAATTCTGATTATGAAAAAGTAAATGAGTTTTCAAGTTTATACAGAGATCTATTTAAGAAATATGTTTGTACAGGTGGAATGCCTGAGGTTGTCAGTAGATTCATAGAAAATTACGATTTAAATGAGGCAAGAGAGTTACAACTGTCCATTTTGAGCCAATTTGAGGGTGATTTTGGAAAACATGTGTCAGCGAATGAATTGCCACGAATTCGTATGACTTGGCAATCTCTTCCAATGCAGTTAGCTAAAGAGAATAAAAAGTTCTTCTTTGGACAAGTAAAAGAAGGGGCAAGACAGAAAGATTTTGAAAAAGCTATACAGTGGCTTGTTGATGCCGGACTGGTCTACAAGGTTAACAAGGTGAAAAAGCCGGCGATGCCATTAAAATCTTATATTGATTTTTCTTCATACAAGCTATTCTTGATAGATGTTGGCTTGCTTGGGGCTATGAGTGAATTAGATATAGAGAGTGTAATTCAAGGAAATGATATCTTTGTTGAATTTAAAGGAGCTTTAATTGAACAATACGTACTCGAACAGTTAGTATCTGATACAAAATATACACCTTATTATTATTCTGGAGAGAAATCAACTTATGAAACGGATTTCCTTATACAAAAGAGTAAAGATGTGGTTCCTATAGAAGTAAAAGCAGAAACAAATCTAAAATCGAAATCGTTACGTGTGTATCACGATAAGTTTTCACCGGAATTGGCTTTGAGGATTTCTTCATCGGATTATATAGATCAAGGCTGGATGAAAAATATTCCTTTATGGTGCGTGGTAACAATATGATGAAACCGGGATTCACGACTTAAAAAGAGGGATGTGCATAATTTTGCGCATCCCTCTTTTTATTATATGAGTACAGAAACAAAAGTGAAGAACCTGATGACTTAATTAATCAAGAAAAGGAGAACGGTTATGGCACAGATAGATGTTGAACATGCAGTATCGTTTACGGGGCACAGACCGGAACGTCTGGATATAGATGAGGAAAAAGTACTGGAATGGCTTGAAGAACAGATCCGGACATCCATAGCCGAGGGATATACGGACTTTATCTCAGGTATGCAGAGAGGTGTAGATCTTTGGGCTGCAGAGATCGTGCTCAGGATCAGAGAAGAGATGAAAGACAAAGAGATCAGGCTCTTCTCGGCGGTAGCATTTAGCGGTATGGAGAAACTGTGGGAGGAAGACTGGCAAAAAAGATATCATGCCATTCTTAATGCTGCTGACGGGATAACTTATGTAAGTGACAGACCGGGAAAAGTTGCATTCTTTAAACGTAATGAATGGATGGTGGATCATTCCGGGAGAGTGATCGCGGTTTATACCGGATCGACCGGTGGAACAAAGGCAACGGTTCAATATGCAAAGCGACAGGATAAAGAAATTATTATGATCAAATAAGAAAGGTGGAAGAGAGTATGAGTAGATTTGATAAGGTTATCGGTTATGCGGCAATAAAAGAGCAAATGAACATGGCATTAGATGCAATGTATGAGCCTGAGAAATATAAGAAATTAGGCGTAACAGTACCGAAAGGTATTCTGCTTAATGGAGTACCAGGCGTGGGAAAAACTCTGTTTGCTAGTGAGTTTGTAGCAGCAAGCGGAAGAAAGGCCTTTACGATCAGAAAGAATAAGCCTGACGGAGATTTCGTGGACTGTATTCGTGAAACATTCGACGAGGCCGCAAAAAACACGCCTTCCATCGTTTTTCTTGATGATATGGATAAATTTGCGAATGAAGATCAAGTCCATTGTAATGCAGAGGAATATGTTACGATTCAGGCGTGTATTGATGATGTGAAGGGCAAAGATGTTTTTGTGATCGCTACTACTAATGATATGCAGCGTCTGCCTGCTTCTCTTACAAGAAGTGGTCGTTTTGACTGGGTTTTTAGGTTGTGTGTCCCTGACGCAGAGGATTCTGAAAAGATCTTTTCGTTTTATCTGAAAGACAAAAATGTAGATGATAGTATTGATGCTGCGGAGCTAGCCAGGTTTGCAAGAGGTTATTCATGTGCAAGCCTCGAAAAGGTTGTTAATGATGCAGGTCTTCATGCGGGATATGCAGGACGGGAACTGATCAGTCAGGAAGATCTTATTCAGTCGTGTCTCAGAACATTTTATGGAATGAAAACTGATGAAAAAGCATTTCCTGATGCAACTATAAGGCGGATTGCTATACATGAGGCCGGCCATGTAGTGATTTCTGAAATCCTTTCTCCGGAGTCCGTTGATTTTGCGTCTATCTGTTGCCATAAGAGGACAGATTCAGGCGGTTTGACTTCGTACAGACCGAATGATGAAGATGATGATACGTTTGAAGGCACGGAAAAGCAGATTATGGCAGCATTAGGCGGGAAGGCTGCCACTGAGATAGTCCTGGGAGAAACTGATATGGGAACTAATCGGGATATGCGTACCGTATTTGAACTGGTTCGGGACTTAATAGATGCGCATACTTCCTATGATTTCGGTTCATGGTGTCATGGGGATGAAACTGCGCAGTCTGTATATGAAAGTTTAGATAGAACAACGGCAATTGAGGTGTCCCGTTACTATAAAAAGGTGAAGCAGCTTCTGATCAATAACAGGTATTTCCTTGATGCTGTTATTGAAAAACTATATGAGAAGAAAACTATTTCTTATAAGGATCTGAAAGCATTATCCGTAACTCGCAGGATTGCATGAGAACTTGACAATTGCAATACTCTATAATCTGATGCTGATGACATTAAATCAGGCTGAAAACATTCTATTTTAGAGTTATGATTAAAGTGTAGCCGACGCTGTATCCGGAGGAAATTCATCACGGTGGAGAAGCATGCCGATAAGGGGGCGAAAGGGGGAAATCTAATTGGGTAAACAGGCAAAGAAATTAAGTCTTTTTAACACGTTAGATATATTAAAAAAATATTCGGATGAAGAGCATCGATTGTCACAGGCGGAAATTGTGGATCTGCTGAAGCGGGACTACGAGATGGAAGTTGATCGACGTACCGTTAAAGGCAATATAATGGATCTGACAGAACTTGGGTATGTGATCGAATCACAGGAAACGACAAGGACGATCCGAAATGAAAAGACCGGAGTGGCAGAAAAAAGCACGATCATGACCAAATTTTATCTTGTGAGAGATTTTTCAAAGCCGGAACTGAGATTGCTCATCGATTCACTCCTGTTTTCAAAACATCTGCCATACAGTCAGTGTAAAGAGCTCGTTATAAAACTTGAATCGCTCTCGAATAAGTACTTCCGCGCCAACATGAATTATATCTGCACGATGCCTGAGGATAAGACAAATAACCAGCAGATTTTTTTCAATATAGAGGTTCTCGATGAAGCAATAGGTAAACAAAAGAAGGTGTCGTTTAAGTACCTTGAGTATGGTACTGATAAGAAGCAGCATCCAAAGCTTGATAAAGAAGGCGAGGAACGTGTATATGTCGTCAGTCCATATCAGATGGTAGCCAAAGAAGGAAAATATTACCTGATCTGTAATTATGATAAATATGACGATGTATCTAACTATAGGATCGATCGGATCACAGAAATTGAGATCATAGATGAAAAGGCAAAACCCTTTGAAAAATTAAAGTGGTCTAAAGGCCAAAGACTTAATCTTGCTGACTATATGAAGAAGCACGTATACATGTATTCAAGCGAAGATTCGACCGTTAGCTTTCGCATAGTTAAGCCTATGATAAGTGACATCATAGATATGTTCGGCAAAGAAGTACGATTCTATGATGAAACAGAAGACACTGTTTGTGTTCGGGCAAAAGTAAATGAAGCAGCCATGGTTCAGTTTGCTCAGAGCTATGCACCGGATGTTGAAATATTGGAACCTTTATCACTGCGAGAGGAAGTTAAGGAAAGACTGAAAAAGGGATACAAGATTTATGAGAAAAAAGGTGGCTGAAGATAGATGAAAATCTGGTTAGATGATCTAAGGCCGGCACCGGAAGGGTATATGTGGGCAAGATCGGTTAATCAAGCCATAGCAATGATCGAGAAGGCGGAAGAAAAAAAGCAACCGGTTGAACTACTGGATCTGGATCATGACCTGGGAGAATATTTTCTGGATGGTGGAGATGCTATCAAGCTCCTTGACTGGTTAGCTGAAAGAGAGACTTTTTATCCGGTAAAAATCCATACCGATAATCCGGTAGGACGGCAAAATATGGTGAGAATGATAAACAGATATTGGCCTTGAGATTAAAGGCTTGGAAGGGGGGCGATTCTATGATGAAACTGAAGATGCCGTTAGAGTAAAGGACAAAGAAAATGAAGTGGCTATGGTTAGGCTTGTAAAGAGCAATGCAACGGATATTGAGATACCGGGAGTGTGTGAACTGCGCAAGCTGGTGAGGAAAGAACTGAAAAGGAGGTACAGAGAATATGAATAAAATTGATGCCGAAAGCTTTAAAAATAGGTATAAACAATTCTATTTTTATGATCCGGGAAATCCTATTTCCGACGAAGATTTTGATAGGGCAGGGGTACCGAAGGATCTTAATAGAACAAATCCAGAACTAGAAAAAAACATTACGGATAAAATAAGTAACGGTAAATTTGATGCTGAATCTTTCGCATGGAAGGCTGGAAGGGCTGAACATTTTGATTACAGTAAACCGTTATCAAATGGAAATGGATACTCAATAAAATATAATAAAGAAGGAGAAGCATTAACGGGAAATAAATTTCAACAATATGTGGAAAATCATCAGATAAAAGTTGAAAAATACGATTTTTCGAAAGAAGAAGATAGAAAAAAACTGTTTCAGGAAATAAAAAAAGAGTATACCTTATTCAACTATGGAACTGTTTACATTATTAACCAAATGTTTTTTTTGTCAAAGGGGGCTGTTCCTATATATGATCGATTCGCACATATTGCAGTGAAAGCACTTATGATGGACAAATCGCCACTTGAAGTATTTGTTCCATATGCTCCACTGAAGAATGATCATCCGAAAGGAAAGGAACCGATAAAAAAAGATTATTACTTGGCGGTAAATATTCTTGAGGAATATATGTGGCTTTTGAAAGAGGTTTTTCCGGATGAAATACATAAGAACGGTGATGTTATGTACATTCCGCGTGAATTAGATCAGGCATTGTGGGTTTACGGCCATGCAACAGAAAAGTGGACTTTGGAAGATAGTAAATAATCTCAAAAAGGTATGGAACTGATAAATAGGGATGTGCACAAAAATGCACATCCCTTATTTTATACTTGCATCAAAAGAAAAGGAAAGGAGCAAGTGCTATGGAAGTTGTTAAATTCGTTCGATATGAAACAAACGGCGGTGAGATAAATCTATATTTTAAGATCTGTGACAGATTAGCAGATTTCGTGCGCAAGAATACAAATTACCGCGAGAAGGCATTGAACTTATATCTGGATAGAGAGAATCTTTTTTGCTATACGATTAGTTTCACTGATAATTTTGAAGATATTAAGCAAGCCATAATTGAGACTATCGAGAGAATAAGCAATGAAGGTGATGAAGGTCGTTTCTATAATCATCTGGTGACGGATGAAGGTCATCATAGATCGCCCAGTGAAATCCATGCCCTCATGCGTACGGAATATGGCCTTGCTGGTATAAACGAGGAACGAAATGATTATACCGATAGAAATGAGCTTGATTTAGAGTGGTGGACCGCTCATTTCTTCATTTCGTTTGAACGATTGCTTTTTGATAAACCAGACGAGATTGTTGGTAGCGACAATGCGGGCGGAATTATCCATACGGCAGCATCTGCGTCTGAGGTTTCAGTATTACTCGATATGCTTAAATCCATTGATTCCATCATTGTTGTTGATGATGTCAGGAAATATGGACCGAAAGATATAAGGAGGCTCCGTGAAGAAATTGATGATGTAACGGAGGATTAGCTGAGAGACTATAGGAAACTGGAGGGTTTATGGCCAAGATAAATGATGAAGATATGGAATTGATCATGAAAGCGGATCGGGAAGATGTAATACAAAAAATGCTAAATGACAGACTATACTGTCTTATTAAACTTCCGAAAATTAAGCCGGACAATATTATTGGAGACATTTCCTCCACTATATTTGTCTCCAATATGAATGGTTATTTAGTCACATCACTTGCAATAAGGGATATAGGGTCGAAATCATTGTACGAGGAGTGTGAGTATTATCTCTGTATATATTTTAAGAGGGGATTTGAGGAAAAAGAAATATTTCAAACCCAGCCCTGCAGCAAGATTCAGTCGATCGGAGAATTTTCATACCCGACAGTAGATGAACTGATCGGATTTCTAAAGGGTAAAGAATTAGTTGCTTTAGAGAATTATATGTCTTACGGAAATAGAGAAGCATTAAAAACCAAGATGTTTCTTAAAGAAGCATTGCTTATATGGGAAAACCGTGAGAATGAGTTTGTCATTCGCGAAGAACAATGTGAAGTAAGAATATATCTGACCGGGATAGCTGGCGAATGTTCGTATGTATCAAACCATTTGATTCCAATAGATGTTCGGAAACTGAAGTTAGAACAGACAATATTAAGAATCCTTAGGAAAAAAAGCCGCAATAATTTTCCGGAAGATTATTATTCCGTAGAATATGAGACTTGCTCCGAAACAGTTCAGGCGGTTAACTTTACGACCAGGTTTCATAGTAATACAGCTTGGGAAGCAGATCCGATCAATTATGTTTATGTGAGGATATCTGCGTTTGTTCTTCCCGGGAAAGCTACGGTAGATGAATATGAGAATGCGCCCAAAAAGCAGATCACCTCAGACATCGCCGGAAATAAATATATGATAGATTCTATACATTTTAATTCTGACATCTTCGATGATGTAGCTGAATTCGGAGAATTCATGGATGTGTATTTTTACTATTTTGGCTATGACTAACGGAGGAAAACGATATGTACAAAGGTATATTTTGGTGCTATTTAACCTGTTTTGATGATGATATGTTTGGAGTAACTGTTCTCCCGGTAAAAGTTAAGTGTGACCTCTCCGGAAATGTTTTGGAGAAAGCGGAGTTTAGCTCAAAATCAGGAGATAATTTCAATCATGAGATCGAATGGGAAAAAAGAAAAGCTTCAGCAAGAATATGCAGGAGGCATACATATAATCATTATCCGCGGGGACGTGTAGAAATTAAAAATGGCAAGATAAAGATCTTTGCCAATCCGGTGATAATAGAAGAAGCTGATGCTAAGGAAAGCGTTGTGAAAGCATTTGAACTTGAGGAAGTAAAGGACAAGATCTCCTGGATAGCAGATGGATCAAAGCATTATTGTTTCGCGGTGGATGCGATGAGTGGAGCATTTCTTGATGAAGAGGTTGATGAATAAGGAAATTAAATATTGTGAAGAGGAATTTCCGAGGAAGCAGGAATGTCGAGGATCCTTATCGAGAAAAAGACTTGCAATGAGAGTTGAGTATTATAAATACCTCAGAATGGGTCGCTTAAATTATCTGTACGGAGTCCGGCCTCGTTATAAAGATGAAGATCGTGACCATGACAATAAAGAAAAGCCTTTATATTTTAAACGGTTTTATAGAGGAAAAAGATCAAAAGTTATCAAGAAGTATTGCTCCCGAAAGATAAGGCATAAGTATAAAAGGATAGACGATTGGGATGATGCATGCTGCAGAGCAAAGGCATTAAAACATAAGGAAACGGAATTTTGGTGGAATTTGGACTGAGCAGTTGATGGGAGGAATCGATAATGGATTACATAGATTTTATCAATTCTAAAGACATAAGAGCATATCTTAAATCTATTGATTATAAACCTAACCTGCTGGAATCGGCTTATTTTATCTATGCCTCAAGTCATAAGACTATGGATGAGCGCCATATGGCATGGGAGGAACTGATCAGAGAAACTGATGATATCATTCTGGATGAAAAGGCAGGCAGCCGATGGGGAAAAAACGTCAGACGTATTCCTGCAGCCTATGGAATGAGTGCACATGAACTGATTAAATTGCAGATGAAAAATGAAAAACTCATTCTTTCATATTTCAATTCAGATGACGACGATTGCGTATTTGTTCCGGAGTTTACATTTTATAGTAAAAGATATGTCGGGGACTATAGACCTGTATATCAGAGGTGCGAAGCCGGATTGTATTTCGGATGTATTGAAGATGCACAGAAGTATTGTTTAAAGGAAATCAAAGAAGATAGCGATATTATTGGATATACAATCACAAAGCATTTGTTTTCAAAAGCATCTGATGATTATTCCAATTATCTGAAAGTAAGATTCAATCTGTCAGGTGATACTATGTCTGAATATCATTGCGCACAGGATCATGAACGCTTTCCTGCAGAGATGTCAACGTATCTTGATCAGGATGCTAAGTTTTCAGCTGAGTGTGATTTCTTTGATCAAATGTGGTTTGATATTCCAATCCCGTTTAAAAAGGGGGATATCGTCATCCCATGTGCGAGCAGCCAGGCAGATCATACTCCGTTTGTGATGCTGGGAACTGATCCTGAATGGCGCAGAAAAGATGCGGAAGAGGGGAAGCGCTATAGGGAGGGCACAGATTCAAGCGATATGATCGCAATGGGGTGGAGTATTGGATTCGGGGATAGTCTTAAAGAGATATATGATGATGCAATGGCAAATTATCTTGATATCGAATACTACAGAGAAGAGTTCAAAGGCCTCGAGCGACTCTTGCCACTTCTGTCAGCCCAGATAAAAGGTGATATCGATCTGTACGATTGGGAAATCCTTAAGGATGAGATCCTGCGCTCATCTCAACAGGATCACAGGATTGAATATATGAGGTCATTTCCTGAGATTTCAAGGATCCTGGATGGCTCTGCGATGTGATCAATGGAGGAAAAAGATATGAAGTATATCTTTTTGGATATTGATGGTGTATTGAATAACGAGAATACAAAGGACTGTAATCCAAGCGGCTATGCCGGAGTTTCAATGAAACTTGTCCGCAACCTGGCTAAGGTCGTACAAAGAACCGACGCAAAGATCATCTTAACGAGTGACTGGAAATACGGGTGGAGCGAAAAGAGGTTTTGCTGTGATAATGATATCATATATCTCCTTGATAAATTAAAAAAGTGTAGGTTAAAGATCCATGGCTGCACTCATGATGAGAAGCTGGATGATAAGTTTTTTACAGACAGAGGAGCAGGAATAAGGCGTTACCTGGAATCATGCGGGGATGCGGAGGGATATGTGATAATCGATGATCACATATTTGCGGATTTCGATGAGGAACAAAAAGCCCATTTGATACATACTGATCCTGTAAAAGGCTTTACAGAAGATGATGCAGATAGAGCGATCGAAATATTATCGGGGTATGAAAGTAATGGGTAATGAGGTGTATGACATATTGAGAAGATGTGGCATGTCTGAACAAATGACGGAACATCTTATGATGTCCGGAAGTGTCACGGAGTTGACATTTAATGAAATCATATGCGGATCCCCAATCAGTCTGGACGAGAAGATGACATTGATTAGTGAATATATAGCTATATATCAGCCTGACGGAGAAGTACTTTCAAATACGTATGTAGAAATAGGTAAGGCTCTGGCAACATTAAGCAAGTTACCTGAGGAAAAAAGCAGCGGTATGCTTTACCTGTTTGCGGAATGGTATGACACTGATGTATTTATTGAAAAAAGCAGTCCGGCAGGAATGTTTTCTTCTGTGAAAAGTGCTCTCGAATATATCAAAAATGAAGACAGAATGGAACAGGAAGAAGCTGCCGATGATGAGGATGACAGAACCGGTGACTGGTACCGTTTGGAATTGTGGGTAAAGAATTCTACGGGACAAATGGAACAGAGGTATGAATACTATATAGTCAATGGTCATATCTGCTGGTTTAATGAGATGACTGGTGTGGCTCAGGATCATGGGAATAAGTATTATCTTCCGAAAAATACGAAATATTCCAGTGGAGAGACTGATCTGAATCTTTCAACACCATTTTGCTACGGCGACATTGTAAGGATAGACTGCAGACCATTTGGCCCTCTGTTTGATGCGATGATCCTTGAGGATCAAGATCAGTTTGATTGTTGTCTCCCGACAATACTATTCAATGTTCCCTATACGGAATTGTGGAGATGCAGTAGTTTGGTTCATAGAGATTTGTTTTATGATGCGGAATGTCGATGTTATAGACCGCTATTGTCTCCGTTGTATCGTTTGAGAATTCTTAATAAAACAGAATTGGAAAAAGTTGATGCTCATCTTCTTAAGCTTAAAGAACTGTTGGGAAAAGATTCCGATAAAGGAATGATAATTTGGGCAAATCTGGATCCGGACGATATGACGTATGAAAGGGTGATGGAAATACTAGAGAAGTTCTCAAAAAAATGATTTATCGATGTTTATAAATGAGCAGATATCCGAAAAAAATAGTGAAAAAATAGTGTAATTTTTATGAAGTTAGGATGTGCATAATTTTGCATATCCTTTTATTTTTGTCGGTGGTTTCCACGGAAAACCACCCTAAAGTCCGAATTATAGGACAAGCCACGTGGATAATATAAGTAACGGGATAGCCGGGACCGGTTGGGTAACGATGTAAATTCTTCTGAGGAACAAGGTATGGATCATAGTATTAACCTTCTTGAACTGAATATGCAAGAGAATACGTGGATTCCGCCTGAGATAGAGGAGGAAGAATTGGCTTATTCCGTGAGAAACGATGTTAATGCGCTTCAAAGCACGGAGTATCTGTTCATCTTCCGTACGGATCCCTATATCGATTCAATATATATTGTGTATGATCCGGATCGCAAGCCTGTTTATATAAGGCGCTTTGCCATTCATGAAGGCTATACCTGGGATAGGGATAGTGAGGTGTTCTTCCATGAGCATTGTATCAAGTCGCAAAATTGCGGGTATCCGGGTGGGCAGATAGAAAGGATCTATGAAAAGTATAAGGAGCTGCGACCTGAATGGCATATCCAAAGATACTGGACCAAGAGCCTCAGGCTTCTGGATCATGTATATAACTGTATGAAGGAAAACACAGCTAAGGAGATGCTCTATAAGGCAGGGCTTGATGAGCTGGCGGCACATATTGATGAGATCGATGAATTGAACCTGGGGGCAAGGAAGCCCGCTGATATATACGATGGGCTGACGATGAAGGTGCTAAGGAGCGTAAACTGCGCTGATGGAGCTGCTCTCGTAAGCAGGGCGGAAAACAGGATCTTTATAAAAGAACTTAATCAAAAGTTTCCGGATCTCTTTGAAGATAAGCTCAATGATGCCCAATGCAGGTACTTAGCTACTTTGATAAGCGGAGATCTTACTGTGGGGGAAGCGGGAAGGCTCTTCAGATCCAGAAAGCCTGATCTGGCCTTTATCCGCAGTAGATCCACGTATTACGTCTTCATGGCTATGGAAAGAAACAACATGAGGTTTAGTGAGCTGCGCAAGATATTCAGTTCCATGGATCCCATATATGAGAATTACTTTAAGAGTGTGAATGATTCTGGGGACAACAGAGCGCTTAAGCAGCTGGAATATTACCTTATCCTCCATAGGGAAGAGTATGACCGCCAGATCCGAAGAGCAAATCGAAAAAGGGACTATGACTGGCAGGAGCGGGGGGAAAAGTATATTGTGCGTTTTCCTCAGACCATCAACGATTTCTGCCGTGAATCCATATATATGCAGAATTGTCTGATGACGTATGTCGAGGCAATGATCAAGAACGATACTACCATACTGTTTATGAGGAGAGCGGATGATGTCAATAAGCCGTTTATAACGGTAGAGGTATACCATGGAGAACTTATGCAGGCATATCGCCGGTTTAATGTGGACTGTACACCGGAAGAAGCAGCATGGATCCGTGATTATTGTAAAAGACATGGCATAAAAACAGGAAAGTTCAAGTTCAATGCAGCCGTTGATGAATTATTCTGATCGGGAGGCCCGGGAATAATGAAAAATAGTGAAAAAATAGTGTAAGGTCGTCCTTGGAAAAGCATTGTTAGATACAGGAAGCAATAACCTTGCTGAGTGTGCAGTAAAGGTGTGCAGTAAAAGACTGCGCCTGCCTCTTGACTTTAAAGTGCAAATATTGCACCATATAGATGCGTAAAGTGCAAATAATGCATTCAAATGTTTAATGAGGTGCAAAATGAGTGAGATTAAAGAGCTGAGGTTAGAAAAAAAACTTACACAGCAGCAAGTGGCAGATTTAGTCGATATTTCGCTTAGGTCATATAAATCATATGAAAATGATAAGGAAAAAGAAGGCACTATAAAATATGCTTACATTCTGGAAAAACTCAAAGCTTTGAACCCTATAGATGAGGAACACGGCATTCTGGATATGGATTTTATCAGAGATAAGTGCAAAGAAGTCTTTGATGAATATCCAGTGCATTACTGTATTTTGTTTGGCTCTTATGCCAAAGGAAAAGCGACAGAATCCAGTGATTTAGATTTTCTTATTTCATCTGATGTGAAGGGACTTAAGTTTTATGGATTAGTTGAAAAACTTCGATTAGCCTTACATAAGAAAGTAGATGTCCTTAACCTTGATCAGCTCAAGGATAACCTGGAACTAACCAATGAAATACTAAGGGATGGTATTAGAATTTATGGGTAATATTAAAAATGATCATTACTACCTGGATAAGATAAAGAAAGATATTGCGTTTATTGTAATTCATATGAAGGACGTGGATTTGCAGGAACTAAATGAAAATGAAGTTCTTCTAGATTCAATGCTCTTTAGAATGATCCAGATTTCTGAGAATGCCAAGAAGCTATCATGTAGAATACAAGAACGAAAAGTCTGGTCTTCCATGGGATGAAATGTCAGGCCTTAGAAATCGTATAGTTCATGATTATGGAAATGTGGATCTTAAAATTGTATATGAAACACTGAAATATGACATTCCAGAGCTTATGGAACAATTGAAAGAAGACTAGTTATCGATGCGCATATGTATGAACTTCAAAAAAAATCCCTGGAATGGAAGGTATAAGATCCATTACTTGGCGGATAGCTGCGTTTTGGCGCGGTTATCCGTTTTTTTTGTGCCTTTGAAAAAATGAGCTATTTTTATTGGACGCGTGGCAAGTTACATTTACCTCATGGGAAGTAACGGGGGAGCCGGAGCTGTGTATAAGGAGGCCATCATATGAATAACAGTGAAATGTGTGAGATCGCAAAAAAATACGAGGGCAGGGGAAATATCGGCAAAGCCTATCAGTTCTACCTGGAGGCGGCCCTGGCCGAAGATGACGGCGAGGCCATGTATGCCCTGGCAAATATGTACTTCGACGGTGAGTACGTTCACGAGAGCTATGATAAAGCCGGAAAGTACTTCGGCATGGCATATGATAGGGATGCGAATATCCAACTGTGGAAGCTCATAATCGCCGGAGGCTACTGGGAAAAAAGATACAATGCTGATGGTGATGAGGAGAGCCTGAGCTTCGCCATCAGATATTATCAGGCTGCGATCAATCAGGGAGTAGCCTATGGTCATGAGTGCCTGGGGCAGCTCTACTACAATCGCGGAGAATATGATAAGGCTTACGAGCACCTAAAGCATATGGACGGGAAAAATCCCTGCGGCCTTTACTATATGGCCAGACTGTATGATGAGGGGAAAGTCGTGGACCAAAATAAGGAAAAAGCTATAGAGCTGTACAGGAAAGCTGTGGAGCTGGGGGAAGAGTGCGGAGATGAGCATGCGATGATGGCGAAGGAGAGGTTGGGAAAATTTGCGGAATAATGGTATTACAAAAATGTACATCAAGGGCAGAGTGGTATAATTAAAAATGGATGTGAGGGAAGAAATGGAAGGCAATTATCGGGAGAATTCTCTTCAATATTGGGACCAAATTCATGAGGAACTGGATTATAACAGGAACTCCATTAAGGTTGATGATTGGCTGGATAGATTCGAAGATATTATAGACAGATCATCCTTACCAATACTAGATCTGGGCTGTGGAGGCGGAAATAATACGCTTTATCTAATAGATAAGGGCAAGTCAGTAATCGCGTGTGATCAGTCAGAAAAGGCTATAGCGATGATTCAAAAAAACTTTCCGGAAATCAAAGAAACTAAGCGTTTCAATATGTTGGATGGATTTCCGTTCCCGGATAACTCATTTGAAGTAGTGGTTGCTGATCTGTGTCTGCATTACTTTACGGAAAAGGATACGTTAAGAATCATCTCCGAGATAGAGCGAATACTTGTGCCGAAAGGCCACTTGCTGATAAGGGTGAATTCTGTAAATGATGTGAACCATGGCGCAGGGCAAGGCGTTGAAATAGAACCTCATCTATATGAAACGGAAACAGGAACCATTAAGAGATACTTTGATGAGGCAGATATAAAAAGGTTCTTTAAGGATTACGACATTGAGTATTTAAAAGAGGAAACTATGAGTCGGTATAAGCTGGAGAAGAAGCTTTATCGGGTATGTGTGAGGTTTGAGAAGAAACAACATTGATCATTAAATACGTTACAGGAATAAGGAGAAAATACTCTTGGAGGGATAGATGAAACCCGGACTGTATGAGCAGATAATAAATAAGCATATTAATAGTGAACTGGAGCAGATACCTGACGAATGTAAACACCGTGAAAAAGTAGATGGAGCTGAGGCATCAAGAATTCTGGCAACTTATGTGGCAGAACTCCTGAAGCGAAAAATGGATGTTATACGTGAGACATCAGGCGACGATAATGCTCTGCAGAACCAGATTGACTATATTAATAGTGTTATTGGGGTGGTTGATAGCGAATCTAAGGATGAGATAAAGATCGAGGAATCCGGGGAGCAGCTTCTTGCGGTATTGAAAAGCAATGATGAAAGAATTCTGCTTGGGAAGAAAGCAAAAGATATAGTTCGTCCTCAGACATCTATGGCATATAGCAGTCTTTTTACAGGCGCTGTTAGAGAACCGCAGATGCTTGATGAATTAAAAAAGGAGATTGTATCAGCTGACAGAATAGATATGCTGGTATCCTTTATCAAATGGAGCGGACTGAGAGAACTTATTAATGAGCTTAGGGTTTTCACCGGTAAAGGTGGAAAGCTTAGAGTCATCTGCACATCATATATGGGAGCAACAGATGTAAAAGCGGTCGAGGAACTAAGCAGACTTACTAATACAGAGATCAAGATTTCATATGATACGAAAAGAACAAGGCTTCACGCTAAGTCCTATATTTTCTACAGGGAAACAGGTTTCACAACTGCTTATATCGGTTCTTCGAATATGTCGAATGCAGCACTGACAAGTGGCCTTGAGTGGAACGTCAAAGCAACTGAAAAGGATATGGCTGCGACCATAGATAAGGTTGCCAGAACCTTTGATACCTACTGGAATGACAGAGAGTTTGAAACCTATGATGACTCTCAGAAGAAAAGACTTATTCAGGCACTCAACAACGAAAAATATGTGGGGGAAGGCGAGGATAGAAAATATGTCTTTGACATCAGACCTTACTCATATCAGCAAGAGATCTTAGATAAGCTTAAGGCAGAACGAGAAGTTCTTGGTTACTATAGAAACTTGGTTGTAGCCGCAACCGGATGTGGAAAGACTGTAATATCAGCTTTTGATTATGCGAGATACTGTAAAGAAAATCCGGGTAAAACGAATAGATTGTTATTCGTTGCACATAGAGAAGAGATTCTTGAGCAAAGTATAGAGACATTTCGTGGAGTGCTTAAGGATCCCAACTTCGGCGATCTCTGGGTTGGAAGTTACAAGCCGGAATCCTTAGATCATCTATTTATTTCCATACAGACATTGAATTCGAGAAAACTATATGAGGAATTAGATTCAGGCTACTATGATTTCGTAATAGTGGATGAGTTCCATCATGCTGCTGCACCGATTTATAAGGTGCCACTTGATACGCTTAAACCTAAGATCTTATTGGGACTTACTGCAACTCCTGAAAGAATGGATGGCGAAGATATTCTAAAATACTTCAATGGAAGAATAGCAGCTGAGATAAGACTGCCTGAAGCGATAGACAGAAAGCTTCTTTGTCCATTCCAGTATTTCGGAGTATCCGATGAGATCGATTATTCTGAGATCAAATGGAGCAGGGGTGGATACGATAGGAGTGAGCTTAGCAACATACTTGCACTAAGCGGGAAAATAGCAGAGAGACGAGCTAAAAGTGTAATACAAAATATTGAAAAATACACGACTTCTGTGGATGCGATGAAGGCTCTTGGATTCTGTGTATCGAAAGAGCATGCGAAATTCATGTCAGAATTCTTCAACGAGCATGGAATTAAGTCCTTGGAGCTTGATTCGGATTCCGGAAAAGAAGACAGAGCTGCTGCTAAGAAAAGACTGGAAAGTGGCGAGATAAAAGTAATATTTGTTGTAGACCTGTACAACGAAGGAGTAGATATCACATCAGTTAATACTGTTCTATTCCTTAGACCGACTGAGTCATTAACTATCTTCCTGCAGCAGCTTGGAAGAGGACTTCGTCTTGATGAGAGCAAGGATTGTCTTACGGTTTTGGATTTCATTGGCCAGGCAAATAAGAAGTATAACTACGAAGAGAAGTTCGCTGCTTTATTATCAAATACAAGGAGGAGTGTAGAAGGCGAGATCAAGAAGGGCTTCGTCTCAGTTCCAAAGGGATGTTACATTCAGTTAGAGAGAAAAGCGGAAGAATATATACTTCAGAATATTAAGAGCTCTATAGAGACAAAGAATGGAATTATTAATAAGATTGCTACATTCACAGAAGATACAGGAAAGGAATTAACCCTTAGAAACTTCCTGTCATATTACAAGATGGATCCAAGAGCTATCTACAAGAAGGATACATTCTCTAGAATGTGTGTATTTGCAAATGTTCTTGGTGAATTCGATGAACCATTTGAGAAAGGGGCTGCATCAGCTCTTTCGAGGCTTGCCTATGTAGATTCCAGAAGACTTCTTAGATTCATATTGAGAATAATTGATAATCTTGAATCTGTTGATTTCAATACACTTACGCAAATTGAGAAGAGAATGCTTCAGATGTTCTATGTAACCTTATGGATGGATGTGATTGATTATTCTAATCCGGGTAAGGCATATGAGTATTTTAAGGCTTTAAGTCTAAGCAAGAATCTTCTTTCTGAGATGAAGGCTCTCTTAGAATATAGATATGAGCATATTGATCTGGTTGATAAAGAGTTGGATTTTGGATTTGAGTGTCCGTTGGATCTCCATTGCACATATTCCAGAGATCAGATATTGGTTGCGCTGGATTTCATGAAGCCATCAACAGTACGCGAAGGTATTAAGTGGCTGCCGGATAAGAAGATAGATGTAATGTTCGTCACTCTGAATAAATCGGATAAAGAGTATTCTCCAACCACTATGTACGATGATTATGCTATAAACGAAACGCTTTTCCACTGGCAGAGCCAGAGCACGACCAATGCAGAATCTCCGACAGGGCAGAGATATATTCATCATAGAGAACAGGGCAGCAAGTTGCTCTTATGTGTCAGAGATTCAAAGAAGGATGCATGGGGGAACACACCTTCGTATAGCATACTTGGGTTTGTTAACTATGTTCAACATACGGGTAGCAGACCGATGAGTATTACCTGGAGTCTGGAAGATGAAATACCTGCCAAGTATATTAAGCAGGTAAGAAAGCTGGTTGTGAGCTAGGAAATTATGCAGTTACCTTATTCTGAAGAACTGAATATAGAATACCTTGGACGCTTATTTGATAATACAAGTGAGTGTTATAAGTTCTTCTGGTTCAAAGCAATTCTGGCGAAGGTGACGGCTGGTAAGTATGAACTCACATACGAGGAATTGGTTGATGAGATGATCTCGGACGCATGGTATATGGTTACCGAGTATCGTCTTAATCTTGGGCCAAAGGATACTTTGGAAAATCTTGTAGATCTGATAAAACAAAAATTTCCGGAACTAAAGTCCAGCGAGAAGAAATCTGCCATAATAGATTTTTTGCGAGATACAAAAGATAAGGAGATCATAGATAAGAAGAGGACTCTTACAAGAAATGTGCCTTATCGACTTCAAGCGCCATTCTTTGAGTTGCTTAAGGGTGACGCGTGGAATGTAGGAGAAAATGAACTGATTTCGCTTATAAATCAGGAAAGTAGACTTCTGTATTATTTTACAGCCTTAAATGGCTTATCTACAAAGATAATCATTCAAGAAGATTGGATCAGATATATCAACAAGAATCAGGAGATTATCCGTGGATGGCTTGAATACAATATGATTCGTTACCTACAGAGAAGGAATCCAAGCGTACCAGGAATAGCTGATAAACTGTATCCACCTCAAGAACGTAAACTTGAAAAGGTTAAGAAATATTGGAAATTGTTAGCCACAATAGAACCTATTCGAGAAATATATAGTGATTTATTGATAACCGAAAAAGATATTTCCATCGATCATTTTGTCCCTTGGTCTTATGTTGCGCATGATGAAATGTGGAATCTTAGCCCGACGACCAAGAGCATAAATAGTGCCAAGAGTAATAATCTACCGGATTGGGATACGTACTTCGAGAAATTAGCTAAGCTTGAGTATCAGTCATATCAAATGATCTGGAAATATGAGACAGTCCATAAAGAATTTGAAAAATGTGCAAAAGAGCATGTTAACAATGATGATATCCGTTTCAGAATCTATAGAGAGGGTGTGGATTACTCTGAGTTTTCGGGTGAACTGAAATCAGTGTTGCTGCCGGTATATCAATCTGCAGAGAATTGTGGGTTTGGAAGGTGGGAATACAAATGATTTTGATCATGAAGGGATTGACTAATTGGTTTGTGATACGATTCTCGAAATTATAGTTGCCAATAGTTAAGTATGTGGAATAGTTAAGTATTAAGTGCAATATGGTTACGTTGAAACCGGGCTTTGATAATATTTGGGACTAATGCTGGACACAGATAATCATATTAAAAGAAGATTGTTGATGGCCAAAATGATTAAATCCTATTACGAGAATTTAAAATAGTAAAAAGGTAATTCGGATTCGCCGAAGGTTTAATAAAACAGATGAATCATACAATTATAGAAAAGAATAATGATACACTACAAAACTATAGTCCAAGGCATTATTACCGAAATGATAAAGAGGCCTATTACAGATGGTTGAAAAATACTAAGGGGATAGAAGACCATCTTGCAAAAAGTTATGTTTTAGCAATAAAAAAATCAGAAGATTATGCAAAGACGAATATTTCGGAGGAACTTAGGCTTTATACATCTGACAAAGAGCTGGTCAGAAAAACAGTCGCTGAATTATTGGAGGATTCTGGCTATGAAGAGCTTAATGAACATCATTATGATAGCTATGTAATATCAATTAAGCTCTATCTTGAATATATGAATGTTGAGGCAGATAGGAACCTTGAAGAAAAAAATAATCCGGAAAAAGCAGATACTGGCATGACTCAATATGATCAGAAATTACTGTTTAAAGATGATGTGACCTCTTATGAAGAAGGATATTTTAATGTTTATATAACTGAATGTGGATATGAAGCTGATGTTTCAGATGAATTGTTGCTTTCTGGGGCGCAAAAATCTTTTTTTGACCTTTTTGAAAAGGACAAAAGAAGGTTTCTGTATGAGCTGTCATTTTTAGAAGTAACAGAAGAGTCGCCTTCGGTAGACTTTCTCCATAATTTAGCAGGAAGATTTTTAAAACGCATAGTTGAGTCTGAAGGAATAAACTTTAGAGAAATAACTGTAGAACCAATTACGCAAAGTGAGTTAGATGAGCTATTAGCGACTGTTCCGTTTATTGCCGGAAAAGAATTTGTTACAAATCAATGGATTAGAAATCAGGCAGATATTTATTATGAGTATTACATAAGTGAAGCATCTGCTTTTGATGGCTCGCAGAGAGAATTCCTTGCAACGAAGGGGATTACTGTTTTTATACCTTCAAGAATATACTTTCATTTGGTTGAGAATAAGGATAGAGATGAGTATCCGTTTGCATTTATGGCATCTTACACAAAATCAAAGGAGGGTAAAATTGTCCATTATCCTTTGAAAAATGCTATCCGGGAATTTAAGAATAATTATGTGGAATTAAACCGATTAATTGAAGGGATTACATTAGCTTCGAAAGAAAGCCTTTTCGTCGCAAAGTATATGGAAAGCGGGGACATTTATTTCCCGATAAAAATGGGTGAGAGAGAGGCGTATGAGTTTCTAAAGGATGTTCCTGTTTTTGAAAAATGTGGTATCGTTTGCAGAATTCCCAAATGGTCTAGAGAAAATGATTCAACCATAAGGATCGATATAGCAGAAAAGAAAGAGCTTTCAAGTGGGTATTTTAATCAATTAGTATTAAATGGCTTTACTCCAAAACTTATTTATCATGGATTTGAGATTACAGCAGAAGAAGCAAGACAGCTTTTGCAAAGAAGTGAAGGTCTTGAGATCATTAAGGGAAGATGGATTGAGAATAATCATAATGATCTTGTTAAACTATTAGAAGAATATGAAGATTTGTCTGCTGATGGCACAACTCTTCTTGAATTATTAAAAATCAAGGCGGGTATAGGAAAACGAGTTAACGATGAAGCTCCGAATATTGAATTTTCGAGAAGTGATTGGATTAATCTATTAATAGGTAAAACATATGATGATGTTAGGGACGGTTATGTAGCAAATCACCTAGATGGTATTCTTAGGCCATACCAGAAGGATGCTTTTTCATGGTTATGGGGAATGTCAAGGCTTGGCTTTGGAGTGTGTCTTGCCGATGATATGGGCTTGGGCAAAACTATAGAAGTGCTATCGTTCCTTTCGAAATTTAGAGAAGAAAAACCAGATGGTCATGTTCTGATTATTGTTCCGGTAACGCTAATTGCGAACTGGAAGTCTGAAGTTGGTAAGTTTACGCCTGACATGGATATCTATGTGTTGAGAGGCAATAACGTTCCAAAAGAAGGAAAATACGGCGGATTTATAACTATATCAACATATCAAACAGTATCGAACTCTCAGTATGTGACTCAGATGAAATGGGATGTTGTGATTTTGGATGAGGCGCAGGCAATAAAGAACTACTATACTTCTCAAACAAGGAAGATTAAGAGCCTCAAATCTGATATGCGTATCGCAATGACTGGTACACCGATCGAAAACAACGTTATGGAGTTGTGGTCGATATTTGATTTTCTGAATCCTGGATTATTGGGCAGTAGAGAAGAATTTAAAGCAGTGTACAAGCAGGAAAATGCTCATAAAAGGATTAAGGGTTTAATACAGCCATTTGTTTTACGAAGGGTAAAAACTGACAAGAGTATTATTTCTGATTTGCCAGATAAGAATGAGATAGATGTTTCAATTAATCTGACAAAAGAGCAGATTGTATTATATCGTAAGGCAGTTGATAACATGAATTCTGCTATTTCAAGGACAAAGACTAATCAGGAACGACAGATTATTGTTCTTTCATCTGTAATGAAATTAAAGCAGATTTGCAATCATCCAAGCCAGTATTACGGACGGGATTTCTATGAACCGGAAGCCAGTGGAAAATTCATTGTATTAAAAGATATATGTGAAACAGTTTATGATAAGCGTGAGAAAGTATTAGTGTTTACTCAGTTTAGGGAAATAATACCGGCACTTGATGAGTTGCTGAAGTCGATTTTTAAGAAAAAAGGAGCGACTATTGATGGGTCTACCTCAATGAAGAAACGTGAAGAATATGTGAATTCGTTTCAAACTGGAGAATGCCCATATATGATTTTATCTTTAAAGACAGCTGGCGTTGGCCTAAATTTAACAGCTGCAACTAATGTAATACATTTTGATCGATGGTGGAATCCTGCAGTAGAGAATCAAGCTACTGACAGAGCATATCGAATTGGTCAAAAACATAATGTTAATGTTTTTAAATTTATTTCGGCGAATACTATTGAAGAAGTTATTGATAATATGCTTAAGAATAAACAGTCCTTAGCGGATATGTATGTAAATGATATTGATACCAATGTCCTTTTGAAGCTTTCACCAGAGGAGTTAAAGAAAGCGGTTGCTTATGGAGGGGAATTGGATGAGTAAGTTTATTGTTAATTTACATTCTAAGACTATATCGAACGAATGGTGGGGACAACAGTGGTGTCAAAATATAGAATTATATGCTGATTCTCTAAGCAGATTGGAACGAGGAAGAACCTATATAAGAAAAGGTGCTGTTCAAGAAATTGAAATAGAAGGCGGGCACATATTGGCATACGTGCAAGGAACTAGACCACAACCATATCGTGTTGATATACGTATCAAACCAGCTGGCGACCTGCTAATTACAAATTTTCAAAATAAGCTGATCGACATTGGACAATTAAAGGATGGATTCGTCCCTGAGAGTTTTTGCGACCTTTTTTCGGCAGAAAAAGGTCTTTTTCCTTCGCCGAAGGAAATGAGTTTTTCCTGTAGTTGTCCGGATAATGCGGCGATGTGTAAGCATATTGGTGCTGTGTTATATGCGGTAGGAAGTATTCTTGATAAGGAACCGATAGTTCTCTTTAAATTGCGCGGAATCGATGTTGATAAGTATCTTGATAAGAAAATGATATCATTATCAAACGATATTCTTAAGGAAATACATGATCACAGAAAGGAAGATCGAATAATAGATGACAATCTTATTTCATCAGTATTTGGAGTCGACATAGAGACGGAAAATGATGACGACGGTTATCTTTTCCAACAGGATAATAATTCTATTGAAAAAAATAGCGTTAGGATAATCGATATTAGTAAAAAACTGAAGAGTAGGGAATCATCTATAACGAAAGCTCCTGTTAAAAGAAAGATAAAAACTTTGCCAGGGTATGTGATTCGTCAATACGATATGGAGGGTAATTATCTTCGTGAATACAAAACATACGAAGATGCTGAGACTGAAACAAATATAGGCGTTCGTAATATAAAGCGTGCTGTATCCGGCGAGAAGAAGAGTGCTGGTGGTTATAAATGGAGTAAAGTGATTGAAGATGACTATGAGACTAAAATTGATGAGAATCCCGACTCAAGAGAGCTGGGACTTGAGGAGCACCATAAAGACACTGAATTACCAGTTGAAAAGGATTTCCTTATTGAAGATACTGAAAGAAGTTTAGATGAAATATATGAGCGTGAGTTTGAACCTGCAAATTCAAAGATTAATGATGCAGAGAATGATACAAGAACTAAAAATGGTTTGAGTATACGAGATGAAATTCTCGTGGAATATAACGGAAGTGAGGAATATGTTGTTATTCCTGATGCGGTTAAAGTAATTGGACGAGAGGCATTTTATGGCAATAAAACTATTAAAGCGGTAATTCTTCCAACCGGAATAACGATTGAAGATGGCGCTTTTATGAATTGCAGTAATCTTGAAGTTTTAGCTGATGGGGAAGAAGCACTTACGCTGGGACGACTTGGGGAAGGAGCTTTCTGGGGATGTGAGAAATTAAGATCATACATCAAGTTGATAGATTTGGAGGTACCAGCATACGCGTTTTACAATTGTAAAGAATTAGAGTGTGTAGATATTTCTGATGGAGCGACTATACATACTAACGCATTTGAGGAGTGCGGAAAGCTAATAAATATATGTGGCGATCGAAGTGTTTTTGTTGCTGGAATATTAGAAGATGGAGTTTTCTGGGGATGTAAGAAATTAAGATCGAACATAAAGTTGACAGATCTGGAGGTGCCGGCATATGCATTTTACTATTGTAAAGAAATAGAATGTGTAGAAATTCCTGATGGGGCGAATATACATACTAATGCATTTGAGGAGTGTGGAAAGCTAATAAATATATGTGGCGATCGAAGTGCTTTTGTTGCGGGAAAATTAGAAGATGGAGTTTTCTGGGGATGTAAGAAATTAAGATCGAATATAAAGTTGACAGATCTGGAGGTGCCGGCATATGCATTTTACTATTGTAAAGAAATAGAATGTGTAGATATTCCTGATGGGGCGAATATACATACTAATGCATTTGAGGAGTGTGGAAAGCTAATAAATATATGTGGCGATCGAAGTGCTTTTGTTGCGGGAAAATTAGAAGATGGAGTTTTCTGGGGATGCGTAAAATTAAGATCGGACATCATTTTGACAGATCTGGAGGTGCCGGCATACGCATTTGACAATTGCAAAGAAATAGAAAGTATTGAAGTTCCTGATGGCGCTAATATACAAATTAGTGCATTCGAGAATTGTGTGAAATTAAAATCTATATGCGGTAATCGCTCGCTTTTTGTTGCAGGGGGATTAGAAGGAAGTGCATTTTCAGGATGTAGGGAATTAGCTATTGCCATAAAAACTACAGAGAAGATTGTTCGAAATTATGTATTTTATGATTGCCAAAGATTAGAAAAGGTGATAGTGCCTTCAGATGTTAAAATTGAAGAGTATGCTTTTGATTTAAGTTACGCTAAACCTTTAACATTAATTGGTGAAGAAAATGAGGATGTAGTATCTGAAAACTCGTTAGAATCATTAAATTATTTGGTTGAAGATTCAATAATTGATTCGGATGAAGTATATATGAACAAAATAAATCCGATTAAAGAAATACAGACGAATAAAGATACTGAAGAAGATGATACAAGGACTGAAAATGGTCTTGTTATACGTGGAAAAGTTCTTGTTGAGTATAATGGTGATGAAGATATTGTTGTTATTCCTAATTATGTTAAAGTAATTGGACGAGAGGCATTTTGTGGTAATAATACTATTAAATCGGTAATTCTACCTAATGGTGTTATGATTGAAGAAGATGCGTTTATGGATTGCTCAAATCTTGAAGAAGTTACTGAGAGGGAAAATGTACTTACTATTGATAGTCTTGAAGAAGGAGCTTTTTGGGGATGCAAGAAATTAAAAACAAATTTTAGAGTGTTAGATCGACAAATTCCAGCAAATGGATTTGGCTACTGTAAAAAAATAGAAAGTATCGAAATACCAGATGGGGCTGAAATACATGAAAATGCATTTGAGGAATGTGTAAGTTTAAAAGAAATAAAATCTGGAGATGAACCCATTACCCTGGGACGTGTAGAAGATGGCGCTTTCTGGAAGTGTGAGAGATTAAAGACAAAAATACGGCTAACTGATCGTAATGTACCGGCATATGGATTTGGCTATTGTAAAGAAATAGAAAGTGTTGAAATACCAGATGGGGCTGAAATACATGAAAATGCATTTGAGGAATGTGTAAGTTTAAAAGAAATCAAATCAGGAGATGAACCCATTACTCTGGGACGTATAGAAGATGGTGCTTTCTGGAAGTGCGAGAGATTAAAGACAAAAATACGGCTAACTGATCGTAATGTACCGGCATATGGATTTGGATATTGTAAAGAAATAGAAAGTGTTGAAATACCAGATGGGGCTGAAATACATGAAGATGCATTCGAGCAATGTGTAAGTTTAAAAGAAATCAAATCAGGAGATGAACCTATTACTTTAGGGCGTGTAGAGGATGGCGCTTTCTGGAAGTGTGAAAGTTTAAAGACAAAAATACGGTTGACGGATCGGAATGTACCGACATATGCGTTTGGCAATTGTAAGGTAATAGAAAGTATAGAAGTACCTGAGGGGACGATCGTAGATGAAGAATTATTTATTGATTGTGAGTGTTTAAGAATAATTTGTGGCGGACGAATTATTCGGGAAGCTGAAAAGAACGATAATGGTTCTTCATCGGTGTTGTTTCATTCAAATACTGAGGCAGAAAAATTTGCTTCGGAATCTGATGATACTATACAGAAGAAAGCGATGAATGATGGAGAATGTGTGAATAAAATATCTTTATGTTCTTCAAAAGAAATTGCAGAACAGGGAGAAAATCATAGTATAAAGGAACAGTATTCAGAAAATGTTTTTTACAAGTCTTATATCGGAAGAAATGTCATTCACAAGATATTTGGCTTTGGAACAGTTAGAACCTGTGATGAAGAGTGTATAGGAATCGAATTTATTAGAACTACTGGAAGAGTATCAAAGCTCTCATTGGAAGTGTGTCTGAAAAAGGGACTGATAGAGTTTGTTCAATGATGCAAAGGAGTTGAGACAAATATAGCTTTTATACGTGGATATGATTGTTTCGTGGGGACGAGTAACCGGGATATAGCAACCGGGATATGTCAGTTGTGTAATGAGCTAGTACCTGTTAACAATAAAATGGAGAGTCATATTTAGAATGATATAACCATGTGGTTTTATAATTCATTTTATGGAAAAAACTAAGAAAGGACAATTGTTGGATTTGATGATGAATTCAATTAAATGAAAGGATTTTCTTGAATGACAACAAAAGATTCCAAGGAAAAGAAAACGCTAAAAAAGCTAATTATAAATATTAATAATAAATTTAATATCACATTATTGGATGAAATAATTTATGGGGTTTGTACCATTTTATATTGGGTTATAAGATTAACTTTTTTTCAAGTCAATTCTATAGATATATTCAATATCTTTTCTACTGTTTTTCTGATCATATCTTCGATTCTATTATTAATTATTTTGTTTTCTTTTATTTCTAAGGAAAACTATTCGAAAATTTACAAGCAGGAAAATGACTATAATTCTAATTATTTATATGAATACTATGTTTATACGTCTATTGGTAATAAGAAATCAAAATATATAAAAAAAGTAGGGGGAAATACATGAATTATAATTCTGATAAACCAATAGAAAATTCAAACCAAGATTTACTTGGAAGAGCTTTTTTTTCTGAACAATTGGGAAGAGCTATATATGAATACAATTTAAAAGAAGGTCTTGTTATTGGCCTTTTTGGAAAATGGGGCACGGGAAAAACATCTGTAATAAACATGGCTATCAGTCAAGTTGAAAGCTTATCGGAAGCAGATAATGAAAAGCCTATAATTATGAAGTTTGCTCCGTGGAATTATTCGGATAAAGATAACTTAATTAGTCTTTTTTTTCATTGCTTAAAATCTAAAATTCAAAAAATAGACAATGAGGATGTAAAAAGAAAAGTGGGATCCGCCTTGAATGAGTATGCGGGAGCATTTGATGCGTTTTCTCTTGTGCCAGTTGTAGGAGTTGGAATAGCTGCTCTTTTAAAATCTGTAGCTAAAGCACAGGGGCAAAAATTGGCGCAAGGGGCTAATCTTGATGAAACAAAGAAAAGACTTGAGGATGCATTATTAGAAACGCATCAAAGGATTATTGTTGTAATTGATGATATCGATCGATTAACTAATGCGCAAATTAGGGATATTTTTCAGCTTGTAAAACAGGTGGGAGATTTTCCTAATGTTGTATATTTGTTATCAATGGATCGTGATGTTGTAACAAGAGCTTTAGAGGAGGTTCATGATTGCGATGGTTATGAATATTTAGAAAAGATAATCCAGGTTACGTTTGAAATTCCTGAATTAAGAAAGAGCAAATTACATAATGTATTTTTTTCAAAATTAGACAGTTGTATTAACTACATATCTCAAGATATAAAATGGAATGATAATTATTGGGGAGAAGTTTTTAGAAATTGCATAAATCCTTATTTGAATACTTTGAGAGATGTTAATCGAGTAATTAACACCTTTCAGTTTAGATATAATCTGTTATATCAAGAGACTGCGTTTGAAGATATGGTAGCAGTGACAACTTTGGAAGTACTTGAACCGAAATTATATAGGTGGGTATCTTGTAATAAGGACGCTTTATGTGGAGGATATCTACATAGTTTAAATTGTATTGGTAATAAAAAAATCAATTATAAGGAAATATATGAAAAAGAATTTGAACGTCTTGGGATAGAAGTAGAAAAGGCTATACAATGTTTGTCTGCGCTTTTTCCGGTATTTGCAAAGGATGTAAACGAGAATAAGTGGTCATACCAATCGACTGCTAACACACGAAGTCAGATGCGTGTTGCTGAAACTAGTAGATTTGATATTTACTTTTTGTCAGATTTAGAGGATGTACGTGTATCAAGAAGCATTATTAATGCATGTGTATATGAATTGGACAAAGATGAAATCAAAGCGGTAATTGAGGAAGTTAATAATCAAAATAACACATTATATTTTATTGAAGAATTGAGATCGTTAGTTGGGAGTATACCATATGATAGATTATCTGTAATTGCGGAAGCTCTTATATGTGGTGAGACCGGATACAAAGGGGAACAGCAAAAGGCAATTTTTATTGTTTCCGCTGTTGATTTCGTTGAGTTTACTGTAAAAGATATTCTGGAACGCATTAGGACTTCAGAGGAAAGATTTGAAGTGTTAAAAGAAGCACTACTATCTGTTAAGAAGTATGGCTTAAATACTATAGGCAGAATTATTAATAGTATTGAGTTGGCTTATGGGAGATTAGCTGGTAAAGAAGAGAAAAAAAGTGAACAAATAATAGGATTAAATCAGTTAACTGAATTAGAAGAGCTATATGTAAAGCGTGTGAGGGAGCTTTCTGAAGATGGACTGCTACTTGAAATTAATGGATTTGGTATAGTTTTATACTTGTGGGAATGCTTTGATCCTAAAACAGCAAAAGAGTATATGATTGATATACTTAAGGATGATTTTATAAAACTTAAATTTATTTGTTCATTGGCAGGAAAATGGAGTGGAACCGGAGGCTGTGGCTGGTCGTTTAATCAAGAAAACTATAAGAAGTATGTTTCAGATGAAGAAATATATAAACTAATATCTGGTCTTAATAAGCAGGAGATTGGTAAATTTTCAGAAGAAGAACAAATAAAACTAGCTTCATTCTTCTTAAATTATAATAAAGATGAAGAGTTCCATGTAACTGAAGAAAAAGCGAGAGAATGGTTGAACAATTAAATAGGAACAAGGTAAATATTAAGAGGTAAGGATGCTAATTAGAAAGAGTTTATTGTTGATCTTGTTATGCTGAATGAGCGATATTCTTAGATTGAAGCAAAGTTGAAGAAGGGTGATAGTCTTTCAGATATTCAATCACGACAGGGAAACGAATTATGGGAAAATACTATATTGATGAAGTGAAGTGCGGTTTGAGTGAAGGTGGAATAGCTTGTGGACCTGTAAGCGGGAACGTAGTTGTTTCTGTTAATGTAAAAGAAGGAGATAAGGCTTTTTGGATATCTAATATTGAGGTAAACCGTGTTTTTGGATTGCCATTTGTGCTCAACAATAAATTGCTATTTCCAGATGGATAGAGATTATTGTTAAAAATTTAAACAATATTTGCATATTGCATATGGAATGGATTAATAATATTTTTTTTGAAATAATCTTTCAATAGCAAGAGTGGTGGAAAAACATATTATTTAAATAATTTAGGAGAATCATAAATGCATCTAGGTTGGGTTGATTTTTCAAAAACAGATAGAAATAAAATGCTTGCAGTATTAGATATGCTTTCGGAAAAACCCGCGGTTGATGAGCTGGGAATTGGAGCTATAAGGGATAGTTTTGCTGATATTTTTTTCCCTGGTTCATCTACGATACAGACCAGAGCTAAGTATTTTTTAATCATACCGCGAATATTTCGAGATCTTGAAAAAGCTGATGAGACAAACGTTGACCGTGTTTTGGCTTCTCTTTATGGTAGAGAAAAGAACTGCTGTGAAGTATTAGTAAAAAAAAATCCAGATATTACTGGAATCATTGGTAAGAGAGGCCTTGGTTCTGACAAATGGATAAAGCGTACACCGTCAGACATATATTGGGCAGGGCTTAGAAGGTACGGTATCTTTACCGGAGGAGATATATCAATAAGTGAATATGTCAGAGCTATGTGTGCACAGAAATCAGATAAAATTTCTTTAAAAAAAATGGGAAATCATAATGATAATAATGATTCAGATACTGATGATGCAGATGCTGAAAATGGAATAATCAGGCAGTACTGGCATATCCCTACGTATCAGAAGAATTGGGTTAAAGAACTGGATATTCATCTAACAAAAGCAGAAGGTAAATATCTGAAAGAACAGATTGTAATGACCTGCGATGAAGATACCTGTATTCTATCTTATATCTTGAAGAATGATCGCAGAGATATTGTTGCGAATGCAAACAGTTTTCAGGAATTAAAACCGTATATTAAATGCTTTCCTGAAGCCGCACAAACAAGATATATATTAGCTTATGATTTTTCACATTTTATATATGCGCTCCGAGTTCTCTACAATGTTATAGCATCTGATGAGAAAAATGCTGATGCATTAATTCGTCTATCAGAAATTACTCCAAATTTGAAGAATATAGCAAAAAATGTCCAGATAAATGAGCTTATCAAGCAGTTTCCTAATATAGTAAATGGGTATGGACTAATCAAGTTCATAGAAGAATGCAAAACTCTGATGGAAGAAAGCGATATTAAACGTTTAAAACAAAGGATTATTAACCGAGAGTGTGATATTAAAGGTGAAAGACGTGCGAAGACCAGACATCCAGGTGAGTATGATGAAAATGCATGGTTAGGTGGATATGAACTTGATTATAGATACTCTAACAGTCGGATTATCATGAATGATATCTTTGAAAGTGAGGGAATTTGATATGTTTGATCCTAATTCTGACAGAGAAGATTATGGAGAATTATTAGCTCCTCCGGCAGATTTTTTTCTTGATTTTGCTATAGGTACAACTTATTCGCTCGATCTTGATACATTAACTGGTGCCAGTATAGCTCTTGGACTGTCAGGAGAAACAGATAGTGACCTTTTGAAGAATCCAGTATATCTGCTGGAAGCCTTAGAAACCATAGGAGATAAGACCGCTATTTTTTGTGAGGCTGGTCAGATACACAAACCGAATACACCGACAGCACTCTATATTCTTCTTGAAAAAATGGTATTTGAAGTCATCATGCCAATGAAAAAGGGGGCTGCAAGGTATCCATCATTTCATCCTAAGTTTTGGTTGATTAAATATATTTCAAAGGATGGAGATGAATTATATAGAGTGATAGTTCTTAGTCGCAATCTGACATTTGATCATAGTTGGGATATTTCTTTTGCTATGGATGGAAGACGGTTGAATAAGTTCTATAAAAAAAATGAACCCTTACAGGATTTCCTTGGATTTCTTGCGAAAAATATACCGGATTCAGAAAACGGGAAAGCTAAATCCAAACGAATACGGGATATAGCAAATGAACTATCGTTTGTAAAATTTGATTTAAATAGTAATGTTTTTACGGATTATGACTTTATACCGCATGGTATAAAAAATCAAAATGGTGGTATTTATTCAATAAAGAATAATCAATTATTTTGGAATTATGGAGATGAGATTGAAATAGGTGGATACAATGATGTTTTCATTATTTCGCCGTTTATTTCGAAGAAAACAATTCGTTATTTCACTGAAAGAAATAAGCGGATGGGAAAAGGAAAAGCTAAACAGGTACTGATTACCCGTGAAATGTCACTTCCAGTATTAGATAAAAGAGATTTTAAGGATTATGATGTTTATGTGATAAAGGATTCGGTAATTGATGGTGCTTCAGAAGTATCTGAAGGAACTGGCGAAAATAATATTGAAGTAATTAATAACGCTAACGAATACATGCGTCAGGATATTCATGCTAAGGTTTATATGGTTAGAAAAAATACAGAAACGGATCTTTACCTTGGGTCTATGAATGCTTCTGAAAATGCTATTAATGGAAATGTTGAATTTATGATGGGATTGTATACACAAAACCGATATTTAAATATGGATAAGATGAAAAAAGATCTTTTTGGTGAAAAAGAAGATTCTAATCCCTTCAGGAAAGTAAGTGCAACCGATGTGAGTTTGGCTCAAGAGGAAGATACAAGTGAGCTTAATGGGATTATAAAAGCACTGGTAAGGATGGCGCCAAGAGGGAAGGTGAGGTGCGAGGATAATTTCTACAGTATCTCGATTCATTTTGATTCTTTTAAAGAATCTATGATTCCGATTGGCGCTAATATTAGTATTTCGCCGATTCTTTCCAAGAAAACATTAGATATTAATGAGGATATGACATTTGAGAAACTTACACTTGTGCAACTAAGTGAATTTTTTACGTTAACGGTTTCTTTTAAAGGGAAAAATGCGGAGAGAGTCGTTGTTATCCCGATAACAGGTATGCCGGAAAACCGAGAAAGAGAGGTCATTTCTTCTGTTGTAAACGAAGAGTGCTTTTATAGATATATAGCTTTTCTGCTTGGTGATGATTATGTATTAAATGCTATTTCTGCAAATCCGGAGTTAATAAGAGATTCTACCGCTAGCAATAATAGTTTTCATTATCTTCCGGGATTATATGAAAAAATGCTTAAGGCGTCAGCTGAAGATTATGCTGCAGAGCGTTTTGACAGGGTAGATAATTTGGTTAAAGCACTAAAGAACAAAGGAACTGTGCCAATTGGATTTGAAAGTGTGTATAACGTTTTCAGAAAGGCGGTTAATGCAAAATGAGATCAGTAGCTGATAAATTGGATTTGATCGAACATAATGTGATGAAGGGCCTTAAAGATTTTCAGCAGGCAACAGTATGTCGTGTGGCTGAACTTTTTGAAAATGGACAGATGAGGGTACTTGTGTCTGATGAGGTTGGATTAGGAAAGACTTTGATAGCCAGGGGGGTAATTGCTAAACTGGCTCAGATTCGCAAAAAAAAAGGAGACGATCTTGTAAAGGTTGTATATATTTGTTCAAATGCGGCGATTGCCGATCAAAATCTTAATAAGCTTATGATAAGCAGGCAGATCAGGAAGGAAAATGCCAGTTATTCTCGACTTTCAATGCAACATATAAATATTTTCGAGCAGGAAAATGATCAGGAAGTGCTGAAAAGATATATTCAGCTTATTCCCTTGACTCCAGATACATCTCTGAAGATTTCTAAAAGTCAGGGAACTGTTAACGAACGTGCTTTAATGTATGCTGTTCTTCGGGAAATTCCGGAATTTATGATGTATGATAAATCCCTTAATAAACTATTTGAATATGGTGCTGCTGTTGCGTGGAATAATAAGGCAAAGGACTATTATCTTGATAAAGTAAATCTCGTTAACAGTAAAACGGAAGGTAAATACATCGAAGATATGATTTCAGAACTTAAGAAGGAATTGAAATCGACTCGTTTAGAAGGTGTTAGCTGTTATGATGCTTTGATAAATTCCTGCGAAGCTATTCGGATAAATGGGGCAAGGCATACTGATTTTAGTCAGCTAATAAAGAAGCTTCGTTTTGTGTTCGCCAAGATTAGCCTGAATAAGCTTGATCCGGACCTTATAATAATGGATGAATTTCAACGGTTCCGATATCTTTTGAATGCAGATAAGGATTCTGATACCGGTATGCTTACAGCACGCTTCTTCAAGTCAAAAGATGTAAGAATGCTTCTTTTGTCTGCAACGCCATATAAGATGTACTCAACACTTGAAGAAATAGATGAATCAAATGTGGGTGATCATTTTGAAGAGTTTTTGAAAGTTATGCAATTTCTTAATGAGGCAAACCCTAATGCTTATGAACAGTTCCGAACTGTTTGGGATGATTATTCAATTAAACTTAAGGAAATGAGCCGAGGAAGGGATACAGTGCTCTCTATACAAAAAGATGCTGCTGATGAAATGTATAAGTCCGTTTGCAGGACAGAAAGAATATCAGAACATGAAATGGCTGATATGATTGATGATTCAGAAGTGAAGAATGGTATAGCGATATCTGATGGGGATATTAAATCTTATATTGAATTAGAAAAACTTCTTAAGCGTATTGGACTTTCAGATAATATTCCTATCGATTATGTGAAATCCTGTCCTTATCTTCTTTCTTTTATGAATAACTATCAGTTGAAAAGAAATCTGGAACGGTATTTCAAAAAACACCCTGATGAAATAGTAAAAGCAAAAGGTGAACATTTATGGCTGAATAAAAATCAGATAGATGGATATATCAAAATACCATGTAATAATGCCAGACTTGAACATGTTATGCAGAAAGTGATGAGTGATAGTGCAGAACTTTTGCTTTGGATACCACCAAGCAAAGGATATTATGAAGCACAAGGAGTATTTAAAAATGCTAAACATTTTTCAAAGACACTGATTTTTTCGAGCTGGGAAATGGTGCCGCGTATGATTGCGAGTATGATTTCATACGAAGCTGAAAGGAGAACTATTGGTAAGCTTCAACGTGGAAGTGCAAAAAGAAAGGCTCAATACTTTGGCAAAAACCGGTATCCGGCGCCCAGACTGAATTTTAACGTGAGTGATAGAGAGGCAAAATCTCTACAATTATTCAGCTTTATATATCCATCAGAATTCCTTACTGACTGTTATGATCCGATTGATTGTATGAATCGAGGATTAAGTCTGAAGAGTATAGAGAAGGAAGTAAGTAGAAAAATAGAGAAAAGGATGAAAGACAAACTATCAGGTATAAAGGTGTCGGAAAAAGGACGAGGGGACAGCCGATGGTATGGGTTAATGCCGCTTATTCTTGATTCGGAAGACTATGCTAAAGAATGGCTGATTAAGGTTGAGTGTGGTGGATTGGACTCGACGATTTCTGAAAATGAAATCCATACAGTTTTTCATAAAAACATAGAAGCGTTGGCGGATTGTTTTTATGATTATTCAGATGAGAAAATGATTACTCTGGGAAAAATGCCAGATGATCTGGTTTCGGTTCTTACCAATATTGCGATAGCTGCCCCGGCTGTCTGTGTTAATAGGGTATATAAGAAATATGAGAAATCAAATATAAAATATGATAATTACTTACCCAGCTTGATTGCAAAATTATTTCTAGACCGTATGAACACTGTTGAATCAACGGCTGTTATTGAACTTGCGTGTGGTAAAAAAACTGATGATACACACTGGCAGAATGTCCTGACTTACTGTAAACAAGGGAATCTTCAAGCTGTTTTTGATGAATATGCTCATATGCTGGTAAGCGGCATTGATGATGACGAAAATTTGATAGATAACTTACATCATTCACTGTATGTTTCTCTGGATATTCGCACGACCGTTTACAATATTGATACATTTAATGCATTCAGATCAAGAATGAATGATGTACATGAAAGAGGCTATGCAGGAATGAGAACTCACTTTGCGGTTGCATTTACAAGAGGAGATAACAAAGAAGCAGATACTAACAGAAAAACAATTGTTCGAAACGCTTTTAACTCTCCATTGAGACCGTTTGTTCTTGCATCTACGTCTATAGGACAGGAGGGGCTGGATTTTCATAACTACTGCAGAAGGATAGTTCACTGGAATCTCCCGTCAAACCCTATCGATCTGGAGCAGCGAGAAGGACGGATAAATCGCTTTGAGTGTCTTGCCATAAGACAGAATGTGGCTGACAGATATGGAAAAGATACTTTCAAAAAGGATATATGGGTCGAAATGTTTAAAAAAGCCTCCAAAAATGAAAAGCGGGATGGTTGTTCTGACCTTATACCTTTTTGGGGAGTGAATAAAAATGATATCTCGGATGAAATGGTTAAGATTGAACGTATTGTACCAATGTATCCGTTCAGCAAAGATGAACAGGTATATCGGAGGTTGATAAAAATATTGTCACTATATCGCCTTACTTTAGGGCAGGCAAGGCAGGAAGAACTTCTTGAGTATATTTTCCAAAATTTTAAAGATACCGAAGAGCTTAAGAACATGATTATCAACATTAGTCCATTTTATAGAGAGAGAAAGTGATAAGGACGATGTGAAATCTTAGATGTTTCAATTATAAATAATGTTAAAGTAGATATTCCCGCTTTGTTTAGTAACAAAAATATGACTGTATCCTTTTTCTACTAAGGTGTATATGTGATCCATCCCAGGGAAGTGTGTCGTTTGGTCACTATCGTCGGCACTTACTATAGCGATGCCATTGTCGGTATCAATTAATTCACCATTTTGAGGTATTGCTCTATTTGTTCCGTGATGGGGCACCCATAGAATATTGTGCTCTTTATCCTTTAGGGTATCCGGCCAATTATCGTAAACGCAGTCACCGCACATAAGAAGATCGATATCGGAGTTTGAAATATTATTTAAGAATGTTTTTGTGACTGCTGTGTGCTTTATTCCCTGTTCAACATAGTATTCTCCTGTTCCGAAGATATTGACCATTAATCCTATATTATTTTGATAAGTAGCTGTTCCGGATGTATGTGCTTTTCCTTGCCATATCTGAAAATTGTCATATGGAACATGGAATTTTATATTGGTCCCCGGATCATTAAATAAAAACGTATTACAGTTTTGTGAAATGTAGCATGCTAGTCGGAGGGCGCTGGCTGTGATCTTAGCAACGGGAAGTATATTGATATCGGGAGCAATCCATAGTCTGTTTTTACTGTATAAAGATTGAGGATTGTAATCTCCTATGGCTAAAATATGATCGATATCCCAATGAGATAGGATAACCGCATCGAAACGGGATTTTTTGAACGATTTAATATTTTTATCAACTTCTTGGCGAAGTAAAACTTCGGATAAATGAGATCGCCCTAAATCATAAAGAAATGTGTATGCGTTTCCTATAGCATCTACAAGTATGATTTTAGAATTGTTTCCTAATCCAACGGAATAGACCATTCCCTGTACACTTTTAATTTTGTTTGAAAGGAAAGCTTCTATGGAAGACAGGGAACTATAATGATTAACTGTATTATTGGTGATTTTATAAAGGTTATTCTTCGTATAGAGATTATCCAATAATTTACAAGTAGGATCTGTTGTTGAACCTGTGTTGAAAACTAAAGTTTTATTATTTGCAATTAAAGGACTGGCACTGAATAATTCTGTACCATTTATCACGTCTTTTCCTGATTTCGAATCGGAATAGTTATGGATCTGTACGTTTATCCATCTTTCCTGATAAATTGAGAGATGATTTTTTTGCTCATTATCTATCTCTGCTATAAATTCGTAAATATAAGGACGATAATTTTCAAAATATCCATCGCTTCCAGATTCAAAAACTGGAGATGGTTCTATACTAATAAATCGTGAGAAGAATTGGAAATCTGCCTTATACATGTTGAGGGTAACCAAAGAGATCGTTACTTTGAAATGATCTTCGGTGGTTGGAACAAACTGTGCTATTTTTCCGTAGCAGTCTATTACATCATCATTTAAACCTTTAGTGATGTAGTTCTTAAAATAATTAAAGTGATAGGGTGATGAAGGAAGCGGTCTGTAATAGCTATGAACTCGGTCCATTTTTTCTCCTGCTTAGATGTGTTTTGTATCAATGAATGTACTTGTTATTATAATAATTACAGATTCACATGTATAGCTGATCATAAGGGGATGCGAATACTATTTCAAATGGGCAGCTCAAAAACGAGCTGTCATTTTTATTGTACATTAATTAATTTATTCTGATACCGGAAGCGCAGATAAGTGGAACGGAAGGGGGAGAATAAAATGTATACAAAAAAGTAACAGGCGACCGAAAAAAAGGTTGTGCAATGTGCACAATAGGATGTTGGCAATGCAATTCCTAAGGTATAAAATGTAATAGGTATCTTTACTTATTCAGCTAATTTAAATTATTTTTTTGAAAAGTAATCATTTAAAACAATTGTTATTATAAAAAGCTATCATCTTGAAAGGAGAGAGCTTATGAGAAAGAAATTGTCTGTAGTAGCAATTATTTTTTTATTTCTTCTGACTGCTTGCGGTAAAGGATCAAAGCCAGATGCTGTGGTTAGGAAATTTTGTAATTCAATGAAAGAATTTGATATTGAAACTATGCAATCTTGTGTGGCTTCTGATGGAGATGATATTGAAGATACAACTGACTCGGGTGATGACTATCAGATTCTACGCGATTATATTGAAGATCAAGCGAAAAATATAAAATATTCTATCGAAGAAACTGAGGTCGATGGTGATACAGGTACAGTAGAAGTAACGTTTGAATATACGGATGCGGCACCACTGATCATAGAGTCATATAGAGATTTGATATCACAGTCATTAAGATTATTTTTATCCGGGGCTAGTGATGAAGAAGTTGAAGAAGTCTTCAACGATATTTTTGAAGAAAAAATAGATTCAGTGACATGTGAGACGGCTGAAGTGACAGTAACATTTCAATGCGTAAAAGAAGATGGAGAGTGGCTTATAGAAGAAGTACCGGAAGATGTTAATAGTGTTTTTCTTTGTAATATGGACAAAGCGTATAAAAAGATAAAAGAAGCTCTTTCTGATTCAGATGATGAGGCGGCTGACGAGGATGTAATATGGCATGATGTTCCTATTGGCGAAACAATAGAATTAGCTACAATAAATATTACAGTTGATGGATGCGAGGAGACGGATCATTTGGCGGATGATTATAGCGAAGTTGATGCATCGGATGGTACTAAATTTATTGTGTTTACAGTTACTATTGAAAATACGACAAAGAAAAGCCTGGATTTTGACGCAGAAGACATTACTTTAGTAGATGATAAAGATCGAGAGTATGAAGTTTATGAAGATGCATCTCTCTATGTTGATGAAGCTTTTGACTATACAGAATTAGCACCTAATATTCCTGTAAAAGGGTATTTTATTTACAACGTTCCTAATGACTCCGAAGATTACTATTTCTATACGTTCAAGTCAGGAACAGATGACGGCTACAAGTTCTATGGCGAATAGTCTTTGGGGATGTGTCAGAGTTTCTCTTATAATAACGTATTCGATCACCTAATTCATTTTGATGCCGAGGATAAAGCGATGGAGAAATCAGATATAAATGTAAGTATTATTCGTGAAGAAGAACTGGCTAGTACAGATATTGAAGGAAGCATATTTGAATTAAATAAGCAGATAGATATGCTTTCTAGCCATGCAGATCAGTGGGACTATTTTGTGGCTGTTTCATCGGGAATTATCTGTGGAATGTTGGATATCTTCTGGGTTGGTGAGTTTAATCTGGCTCGTGGAAGGCAATATGCCCAGAAGGAAGTTGAGGGCTTTGTTAAAAAGTCGGCAAATTTATTGGGCTATAAAGATAATGATTTAAAGGGCGCTGTTAAGTTCCTTGAAGATAGGTTTCCTATTCCTGCAGATGGGAATACGCCTCAATTTGGCGGTGGCCTGCAGCACCATTTGAGAGATTTTGCTCATCACCCCACACCTGTGGGGTTGATCTTTTCGCTTTTGACGCAGTTTACAGGTATGTCATATGGCACGGATGAGACGGGAGTGTTTATCGTTGTTCCTGTTCCTGATAGAAGTAAAGTTTTTATTGGGGATAGCATCCCAGATAAGATATTTAGAGGAACCGTAATTTGGTTATTCCATCTGATAAGTGATATTGCCGGTTCAAGTGCTACAGCTGCACTTAGTGGAGGGACGGGGATACCCGGACCGATACTGTCTATGATTAAAGAGTTTTCTGCCCTTCCGTTCATGAAGAATGTATGTGTGGATGAGAAGTCACTTTCTGTTTTCCTGTCAAAGTTATTTAATGGTACTTTACTTGCTCAGCATGATTCTGAAGGGAAGATAATAAAAGGTACGGAACTTAAACTTGATTTCCGTGGAGAGCTTGGTGCTCTTGTAGAACTTGGAAGACAGGCACTTCCGGTAATCGCTAATGAGTGTATCGTAAGGACGTTCTTTTTTGTCAGAAGATTCGCCGGAAAACTTAAAGATAATAAAATTAAATCCATTAATGATTTTCGAAGCATTGACTGGAGGGATACGATTCCGTTCAATAATCCGACCATATCAAGGATGGTTTTGGTTTCCTCAAGTGTATTTACTGCAATAGATCTTACAGAAGCAATTGCTACAGAGAGATATTTCGTATCTGTAAACTATGTCGGAGTCGGAAGATTTACACTGGCGCTTGGTAGTGAGATAGTAAATTGTCTTAAGGTTCAGGATGTAAAAGCTGTTAGAAAAATGTATGAAACAATTCAAAGAAATACATTTACAGATACTGATAACAAAATATATGGGAGGTTAAATGAAACTATGAATCTTGATAAGTTTAGTTTAACTAAAGACCAGACAGAGCTTCTTTATAATATTGAACTTCAAAAAACACTTAATGATATTGAGAGTACTGATGCATGGGTAGATGCTGAAGGTATAAAAAAACTTAAAAGTGAATGGGTAGAGGAATGGAAGCATTACATGGAAATTGGATTTTCCGGTTTTATGAGTGATGCTAACGCCAAACTTCATTGGTATAGTGCTGAAGAATTATCTAAGAGGATATACGATAATAAGCCTGAGGGGGTGTGGTATAGGCTTGTGCTTCTTGAAACGATGCTCTTTGAACCTTATTATCCTCTTAGCTTTGAAAAGGATAAGAAAGGGAAAGATATTCCCAGCAAGAAATATAAAAGTATAACTAAAGAATATAAGAAAGCGATTGGCGATAAATTTCTAGATGAAAAATATTTGTTCCGATATGTGCATGATGGATATGTGGCAAGATTGCGAAAAACATATGACAATGTTCAACGGGAACTCAGTGAAGTACTGATGAATGTAATAAAGGGTATTTCAGTTACTGCAATACTATCAATAGCTTTTGTTTTGGTTGCAGGTATGTTTGCTCCGGCAATTGCTGTAGCACTTGTGGGCTCAAATTTTGCAGGATTAAGTGGAGCTGCCCTTACAAGCGCTTGCCTTGCATATCTTGGAGGAGGGGCGGTTGCTGCAGGTGGACTTGGAATGGCTGGGGGAACGATGGTAATTGTAGGCGGTAGTGCCATTCTGGGGGTAGGTGTTGGAGCAAGCGCAGGAGCAACTGTTAATGCATTAGGTATAGCAGGAAAAGAAGCGACAATCAAGGAGTCTGCAAAATTAATGGTCGCTCTTAGAGAGATATTTTTGAACGATGAGCATGATTTGGAATTTTCAAATAGTATCTATGAACAATATGTAAAACAGATTTCAAAGATAGAAAAGGCATTAGTAGATTTAAAGTTACAGGAAAACGTGGCTAGCGAAGATGAGAAAGAAAAGTTAAAACGTGAGATTAAGAATTTGGAAGAGTCGGTACATGTTATGAAGATCGCAATGAAGAGTATGAATAAGTTTAATAGTTCCTTTAGTACAGGACTTGGTACAGTTTGATACTTGGAGGTCGGAGTCGAAGGCCTATAAAATAAATATAATTGAGGAAATGATATTCAGCAGGCAATGAATCTTTATGAAGAAGAGATGCACAGACTAAGGATGGAGAATACGCAGTTGGCTATGTTGAGAGAACAACAGCGTCAATCATCAATCCAATCAGCGCAGCTTGCAACCCAGATAGGAATTCTTATGAGTCGATGACCAAAGTGATAATAACTATGTAACATACTTTTGCTGTAGGAACAAATCTAATTTATTTCAATTTTAAAGCTAAAATAGCTATAGAGAGGAGCATACCTTATGATAAAAGAACTGATCAAATTTATGCTGGCGTTTGGAACATCTTTATGTGTATGCCTGTGCGGATGCGCGGACAAGGATTCCGGTCGCTCAGATAGAGACAGAGAAGAATCCGGGCGCGATGAAGATGACGAGGACGATGAGGATAAGGAGAAGGATAATAATAAGAGGAAGTTAGATAAGGACGAGACTTCTGATGAGAAGGCTGATGACAAAGAGTCTGACGAGGATAAGGTTCGTGAGATGGATGAGGAAGACGGTGAATTTTCCGAAGGAAATGACGGTTCCGGCGATGGCTCGAATGAAAGTGAGATAGGAGATCATGGCACGGCATATGTTTACGAATGGTCCGGGAATGAATATCTCTATGATACCGGATGGGAGTTTTCCGCATGCGACGGATTGATCCACGACGGCGATACGGAGATGGTGAGAACCCTTACGGTCTACAGGCAGGGCAATTCCTCGTCTATCGAATATATGCTGGAGTCTGCGGGCGAATGGGGCGAGTACTGGCACGTGAACGACGACTATCCGGCTGACTGTACTGAGTTTGACTATGTCGAGGGCGGAACGGTGACGATCACCGGGGACAGAGCTGTTTGGGAAGCAGACTACGGAGAGTTTAGAGAGATATACAATTTAACCGAGACATATGAGTATTAAGGGACGGAGGCGTATAGTTGACAACAGAAGAATTCAAGAAGATAAATAGCGTATTGAGAAGTAATTATGATCAATATTTTTCCAAGGTTGGAAATCGTTCAGGGATTAAACAGTACGCTGGTGAAATAAGCTGGATACATGCTGATTTTGCGGATGGCTTAAAGATGAAAAAAGGCTTTGAAGATGTGGTTGGTATAAATATCATGCCATACAGAATTACGAGGACCATTGCAGAAGCTGCTGTACCTAGTGACCCGATCGCTCACCCGTTCAAAGATCAGAAAGATGGTTTCTGCGATCTGGATTTAAAAAGCGGGAATTTTCACGTTAAGAGAGCTTCGAATGATGTAAGTATACAAATAGTTTTAACTGTTAAAAACACAAAGGGATTGGGTCCCGGTTTTGATACCACAAAACGAGTCAAGGACTTGGGATTTATTCGCACGAGTTATTATTTTCCCTGGCGTGATTCTGCCAAAGACATAACAGACGAAAAAGGATTAAAAAGACAACTTGATAGTTTGTTAAAGAAGATAGTTGAATGAGCGTATTTTATTATCCCAACGGGGATCTGCGCATGGAATTATACAGGAGGAGATCATGTGGCCATATACGGATCATGATGAAGAAGAATACAACAGAGTCCTCCGATTCGTAGAGGAGTATGCGGTTTCGCTGGGGGCCGAGCTTGTGGGATCGAAGCAGGAGACTTTTACAACTTTTGCAGGTGATTTGCAGGTGAGAGAGACTCTGGATATGAGTATTTACCGCTTCGGAGAGGAATACTATTGGGTCGAACATCATTTCCTGCCGGATCGTCCCTTCATGGTTTTTTCCTTCGGGGATTCTGTTGAAACGGTTGGGAGCGATGATGCGGAACCTTTTCCATATGATCTGACCGAAGAGGAGCTGAAAGCGGAAGTCAGGTATTCATTGGGGCTGGAGGCGTATCCGGAGTAATACTTAGGAACGCAGCAGGGCGTTGAGTTTACGACAGACAGAGATGATCCAGTGAAGTATGGGAATATCAAGAAGGTATATTCGATCTGGCTGTGCACGGAAGCAGCCCAGATCAGGGCTAATTCCATAGAGAAGTACGAGATCAGTCGGGATTTCCTGGTAGGAAGCAATTCTGACAATCCCAGGTATGATATACTGACTGCAATAATTATCAATATTAGCGGCAAACATGACACCGCCGGAACCGGCAGTGAGCTGATCAAAATGCTGACGGATCTTTTCGATGAAAGACTCGATGGTGTCGAGAAAGTAAATAAGCTCAAGAGCTCTTACGGGCTTAAGCTTACGAAAGATGTGGAAAGCGAGGTATGTGATATGTGTTCATATGCGGATGCGATGGAGAATAAAGGAGTTGAGATTGGAGTTGAGAAGGGCATTGGGATTGGAGTTGAAAAGGAAAGAGAGAACGGTCTCGAGGCCATAGTCCTTGGTTTAAAAGAATTTATCAGCGATTTTGATACTTTATATAATGCTGTAATAAAGTACAAAAGCTACAGTAAAGTGACCAAAGATCAGGTAATGAAGTATTTCAAAGACTAACGTGTATATATAGTGCCATTTCCATATGGTTTAAGTTTCCTTAAACTGACAAAGGAAGTGGACTGCGAGGTATGTGATATGGTTTCATATGCGGATGCGATGGAGAATAAAGGGGTTGAGAAGGAAAGAGCGGACGGTCTAGAGTCCATAGTCCGCAGTTTAAAAAAATTTATCAGCGATTTTGATACTTTATATAATGCTGTAATAAAGTACAAAAGCTACAGTAAAGTGACCAAAGATCAGGTAATGAAGTATTTCAAAGACTAACGTGTATATATAGTGCCATTTCCATATGGTTTAAGTTTCCTTAAACTGACAAAGGAAGTGGACTGCGAGGTATGTGATATGGGTTCATATGCGGATGCGATGGAGAATAAAGGGGTTGAGAAGGAAAGAGCGGACGGTCTAGAGTCCATAGTCCGCAGTTTAAAAAAATATATCAGTGACTTTGACGCTTTATATGATGTTGTAATAGAGAACAAAAACTACAGTAAAGTGACCAAAGATCAGGTAATGAAGTATTTCGAAGACTAAGGTGTATATATAGTGCCGTAAGGCGACGAAAGAGCAGGTAATGAAATATTACGAGGAAGCGTGCGGGGACATCCATGACGATAAGTGAAAGAATCTTTGAGAGACTAAAGCAGCTTTCCATGACCCAGAAGGACTTCGCGAAGAAAGCGGGGATTCAGGAAAGTACCATAAGTGAGTGGAAGAAGAATAAGACTAATCCTTCTTCCGATAAGATCCTTGCCATATGCAAAGCTTTAGATGTCACCCCCGAGTGGCTTTTATCCGGAGTAGATCCCGCCGCAAGCCGCAGTAAGAACCAAAGATATTATGCGGTAGATATTGAGACGGACAGCGGGATATTGATATCCAAATTCAATAACCTGGATAAATCACAGAGAGACCGGATCCTGGGGTATGTAGAAGCCATAGCATCAATGACGCAATAATTTACTTTGTATAATCAATGACATTCCTCAAAGATCCCTCAATTGATCCCTCAATTGATCCTCAATTGATCCATGCGTTATTCCTCCCAAAAACGCAACCACAATCCGATTATTCCTCCCAAAAACGCAGCTGCAATCCGATTATTCCTCCCAAAAACGCAGCTATAAATTGAATATTCCTCCCCAAAACGCTATAATAACAACGTACAGAATCTTTTCGGCAGAATCTTTTCGGAGGTATCGGATATGATGGAACGACTGGCACTGGAGCAGTTTAAGACATGGAAGGATAAAGAAATCGGCAGGAGAAAGCCGCTTCTTGTCACCGGAGTTCGTCAATGTGGCAAGACATATCTGATCAAGTATTTCGGTGAGACAGAATTTGAGGAGATGGCTTACTTTAATTTCGATGGTGATGCCGGGCTTCAGTCTGTGTTTGATTATGATTTTGATACTAAGAGGATAATTGAAGAGCTTGGAAGCCTTATATACGGAAAGCCTATTGAACCCGGAAAAACATTGGTAGTTTTTGATGAGATACAAGATTGTTCCAGAGCTATCCAAGCGCTCAAATACTTTTGTGAGGAAATGCCGGAGCTACATATAATAGCTGCGGGTTCGCTCCTTGGGGTGGCTTTAAAGGCAGAAGGAATATCTTTCCCTGTAGGCAAGGTTGACAGGATTGACATGTATCCCATGAGCTTCGAAGAGTTTGTGAGAGCTGATGGAGGCGGAAAATATCTCGATGCAATTAAGAAGATGCCGCTTGACAGAGAAATCCCGGAACTCTATACGGTTCCGCTTGAGAAGTATTTGAAGAATTATTATATAGTCGGGGGGATGCCGGAAGCCGTTAAGACATGGGGCGACACGCACGATTATAAAGCGGTTGAAGCGATCCAGGATAATATCTTAAGAGATTATGCGGATGATTTTTCAAAGCATACCAAACCGGAGACCGCGATCAAGATAAAACTGATTTGGGATTCGATACCTTCACAGATAGCCAGGGAAAACAATAAGTTTATTTTCTCGCATGTAAAGCAGGGAGCGAGATCGAAGGATCTTGAGGATGCGCTGGAATGGCTGGTGAATGCAGGTATTGCCGGGAAACTATGTATGGTTCCTACGCCGGAGATACCTTTGTCCGGAGAGGCAGACTATTCTTATTTTAAGGTGTATATGTCTGATGTAGGTCTTCTTAGGAGAAAGTCAAAACTGAACTACAGGACAGTTCTTGAAGGAAACGATGCTTTCATCCGGTTTAAGGGTGCGATAGCTGAGAATTACGTTTATACCCAGCTTAAGTCAATGGGGATCGACAGTTACTTCTGGAGAACCAAATCCGATTCGGAGCTTGATTTTATTACTGACTATGAAGGCGTACTTGTACCCGTTGAAACAAAATCTGCCGATAATACAAAGGCGAAAAGTCTTCATCAGTTCTGCAATAGGTACAGTCCAAAACTGGCGATAAAGACTTCTTTAAAGAATGTTGGTGACAATATGGACGGAGAGACTCATGTGTGGTCGATCCCGTTATATACACTGTTCAGATTTAAAGAGTATCTGCACGATGAGATGGGATGGGAATGAAGCTATAGCATCAATGACGCCCATGGGAAGTGGGAGATAATGAAGAAAGCATATGGGAGAAAAAGGTTTCGGTTATGCCTGTGAGATTTGCTGTCATAGATACAGAGACTAACTGGGAAAATGAAGTTATGTCTGTTGGAATAGTCATAGCTGAGGATGGAAGGTTTGAAGCTATTGATGAAAAGTATATTATTTTTGACGAGGCTGCCAAAGTTGGCGGTATGTTTTCCTATGCCCTGGTAGTGAAGGGGCAAAAATCGGAAGTATTGAAAAAGAAGAAAGCTATTGGTGCTGTTAAGCAATTCTTGAAAGAATATGGCATCAGCTCCATATTTGCCTATAATGCCTCTTTTGATGCCAGATGTCTGCCAGAGCTTAGCGATCACTCATGGCATGACATATTACGGATGGCTGCCTATAAGCAGCACAATCCTTCTATTCCAAGGAACGCAATCTGCTGCACCACAGGGCGGTTGAAGAGCGGATATAAGGTTGAAGATATTCTTCATATGTTTGGAGAGCGTAACTATGAGGAATTACACAATGCACTTACCGACGCCACTGACGAGCTCCGTATCATGAGATATCTGCGGCATCCGATAAGTAAATATCCGGAATTGTAAGAGCACAAGCAAATTTGTTTTTCTTTACTTTTTTTAATAAAAGCCCTCTAAAATCTTTACTTTTAGCGCGAAAAATAAAGCAAAAAGTAAAGATTTTTTTTCTCCGGATACAGTATAATTAGATTAACTCGACAAAAAACGAGTCGGAGGGGCCTGATTTTTTTGAATGAAAGGTCTGATGGTGTATATATGAAAGTATTACGTACTATGCGCAATTATTTTTTTTATTGCGGTATAGAGAAAGATGAATACAATGCCATAAAGAAGGATGCCTACGTTTCCAATTTCGAAGTGTGGAAGATCCTTCACTTCCTGATGGCGGCGTTATTTGGCATCCTGTATATTTTTTCTTTTGTCACAGAGATTATGGAATCGAACAGGTTGTTATACCTGTCGACTTTTGCTTATTCGCTTTTTATCATAGGTCTCTTCTTCATATTGAAGAAGGATTCCATCATAGCCCAGTTCCTGATCTATCTCACCATATCGATACTGTTTTTATTCGGGATAGGGCTGTCGATCAGAAATCCGGAAAGTGAGGCGGTATCTTTTATAGTATTTCTGATCATCACACCTATGTTCATGATCGACAAGCCGTTCTTCATGGCATTTGAATTAAGCGCCGCCTCAGCGGTATTTTTGGCCTGGACATATCATGTTAAGCCCTACGATGTATGGCAGGTCGATCTGGCAAATGTTATCCCGTTCACTATCATAGGTATCTTCTTAAACGTGATTGCCAATTCGCTCCGCATCAAGGAATTCGTCCTGACCAGGAAGCTGAATATCCAGAAGGATACGGACGATCTGACCGGGCTGAAGAATAAGGGCGCGATCATCCGGGAGGTCGAAAGGTTCCTTGTGGATGAGCATTCCGGTAAGGGCATCATGTACGTAATGGATATAGACCATTTCAAGTCCATAAATGATACCTACGGTCATGATGTGGGAGATGATGTGATATTACAGTTTGGCCGGTGCCTGGATGAGCTGTTTACGGGAGATGCGATAGTCGGACGTTTCGGAGGAGACGAGTTCATCGTATTTATAAAGAATAAAGATGATAAGGATACTGCCTGCCGATTCGCAGAAGATATCGTGAAGAACTGTGCCGAGAAAGTGGTATATGCCGAGGGCGCGGACAGGATCAGTACCAGTATCGGTATCGCCATTTATCAGGGCGAAGAGAAGGAATATTCTGAGCTATTCAAGAAGGCCGACAGAGCTTTGTATGAGGCCAAGGCAGATCCGGTCACCAGGTATCATATGGCGGGAGAGTGAGATGCAGGGCGTATCGATAGACGGATTGTGTGAGATGCGGATATGCTGATAAAGCTATAGAGCAGACTGAGTTAGGGGACGTATGAGACATAGTGTTTCATGCGTCTTTTTTATGTGATTCCGCGTGGATCGGTGGCTTGTTTGGGTGGATCGCGGGAAGTCGTCATGTGGATGTTCACAATTTTATTACGATTGATTGAAACATCGTTATTATTTCCAAGAAGGAAAGCATTATTCTACAGGCGGATATAATAAATATGGTGGGGATGGTGATCCCAACGAATTGGATAAGATTGAAGCGCAAGCTAACTATGCTGCAACTGCATTTTTAATGCCGCGAGCTGCCACTAAAAAATTGGCCAGAAAAATGCTTGATTACAAAAATGAAAGGATCTTATTTGGACATATTTCCAGAGGCTTTGCGCAAGGACTGGCAGATAAGTTAGAAGTGCCGATTAAAGCTCCAACAGAATATTTATGGGCAACGCCACTGGGTTCATATTTTGTACGTAAAGGTAAAATGGTTGATAATGAGTTAGTTCCGGATTTTCTGAGTGATAAAGGAACTTTTAAAATATTTTATCCAAAAGGAGGAAAGAGAATATGATATGTCCGGATTGCAAAGCGGAGATGAAGTATTTTGTTGAAGGAAATAGTTGTGGCTGGAAGTGTTCTGAGTGCAGCGTGGAAATCGTAACAACCTATAATGATCCGATTATGTTGGATGAAAATGAATATGTTATTACGATTAGACGAGTAGACCATCCGAATGCTTCTCAGATAAAACTTGCTGCAGAAATATGCCAAAGCAATTATTTAATCTCAAAAGAAAGGCTTTTGGAGGGATTTTCAACTAGTACAATGAAAGCCAAGGATGCAAGATATGTATTATCCAAACTGAAGGCTGCCAATCTCGCTTTTGATGTTAGCCCCGATTTTGAATATGAATATTAGGTTATGATGATATGTGTAAAGAAGAAAAATTTTTTTAAATCAATTGTTAGAAATTAGCGAAAATATAACAGGAGATTAGTAATGGAAAAAAACTATATATACAGATGCTCAAAGGGATGTCCTATTGGAAAAAAATGCTTTTTATTTAAGGTTACGGACATTATTACTACGCCAATGAAAATGAAACAAAAATGTATGGCACAAAAGAAAGAAATACTTCTTACTATTGCAGAGGGGTCTGAGGATTTTTTAGTTGAAAAAAGTATGGAGGTGGAAGATGAGTAAACGAAGAGCGATTATTGATGATGGATGCTGTCCGTATTTAGTGGAAGGAGCAGAATTTATGATGCCATTGGGTATTCCTGTTATAAAAAAAACGCAGGAAATAATAATTCCAAGTGGTATTACACCTTTTTCGCAAAGAAACAAAGTAGCTGGCGCAGGAGAAGCATTGGGATTCTATGAAATGGATATGCAATTTGCAGATATTTTGATTCATCCTCAAAACTATACAGAAGAGTTTAAACGATTCGATGCTATAATAAGTCCGGATTGTTCATTATATAGGGATGCTCCGATGGCAGTTCAGGTCACGAATTTATATCGTAACAGGGCAATAGGTGTATATTATCAGATGAGAGGACTAAATGTTATACCACAGATTCGCTGGGGCAATGAATATACGTATACGACCAAGTATTTCCCTGAGAAAATAGCTTTCTTAGGGGTAGAGAAACACAGCGTTGTTGCAATCGGAACATATGGTTGCTGCAAAAGTAGAGAAGATAAATACCACATTGAGGCGGGGCTTTCAGCCATGATGTCATCTCTAGAGCCTGAGGTTGTATTGGTATATGGTTCAATGCCGGAGAAAATATTTGGCAAATATGATTCCTATTCCAGATTCGTACAATACTCGGATTGGACGACTAGAATGCATGGTTGAAATACTTCAGACAAAGTCTGGGGACAATAATATTGTGGCGTGTTGCATATCTGATGAATCCGTTTCTATAATTGACAGCACTTATACGTATAGATACACTATAAATGTAAATATAGTGTATCTATACATAAGAGGTTAAGATATGGGAGCAATCTATACGGAAGCGCAAAAAGAAGCTACGCGAAGATATGTTAATTCCACTGATCAGATAAGAGTGCGTACGGATAAAGGAAATCTGGATTTCATAAAGGCTCACGCGGAAGATATGGGCGAGACCCTGGGTGAATTCGTTAATCGGGCGATCACTGAAGCAATTTATCGTGACAGAGGCGAAATCTTTATTGAGACTGCTCATAGTGATGAGTACGACATTTCCGGGAACCTGCTTTTGGCGAAGGATGATCATTACGAAATCGATTATATAGTCGAGGGCGTCAGGAAGATCAAGAAGCTGGATAAGCAGAAGGACGTTCCCAGCGGTTTTGTTTCCGATTACGCATGGATGTCACTGGAAAATGAATACGAGAATGATCTGTTAGGGGGAGAAGATTAATCTTATATTTCCCATAAATACTCAACTCGTCATCCGTATAATTAATTGTGTAGAGTCACAATATATACGGTGAGGAAAAATGATAATGAAGAAGCACAATGTTTTACCCAAAGCGATGATGGCAATGCTGGCAGTAGTGATGCTCGGCGGTTGCGGAAATAATATGCAGACAAAAACCGACGATCCGGCGATTTCCGACAGATCGGAATATTCCGAGACAACGGAGACCTCAGAGGCAACGGAGTCATCGGAAAATGAAGCGGAGAAAGCGGCCAAAGGTAAAATCGTCACGGAGGATGTGGAAAGCGTGACACTGCGCTTCTATGTCGGATACAATATTGCTACGGGAAATGCTATCAGTGATATCGTTCCCTGCCAGACGATGATAGTAGAAGGCGAAGATCTTGAAAAACTGGCAAAGATGCTGCCTGAATTAGTAAGCGTAGAGTTAGATCCCGAAATGGATGTAATATATCTAACAGACAAGTATGAGATTACAATTAATGGTGACCAGGTCATCACTATCGGAGATCAGATGGGTTATTACGAGGCGGAAGGTGAGTACTTTACGGTGCCTGAGGAATTATTCGAAACTGTAGAGAGCATAGCAGAAGCCTACTGCGATAATGAGGTTTACAAGACTCTTGATTCAAAGCAGATCGCCGTAACTGACAGCAAGAAGGGCGTCGAGTATCCCATCACAGATCCGGAACAGCTGGAAAGAATCAACTCGATCAAATACTACACGATCGAAGGCGACGAGTCGATGTTTGAAGAAAATGAAGTAGCGTATGTCCTGAGCCTGGACGACGGCGAAAGCATGTTTGTATTCTATGCAGGAGTAACCGGTTGCATCATCCACAACGACGGTACCTGCGAATACGTGCACATCGATGATATGGAGGATTATCTGAACTCGATCATACAGTAATGACAGCGAACGGGTTTACAGGGGGAGATATGAAGAGGGCGCCGAAAGGCGCCCTTTTGGGTATGACGGGCATGCCGTCGGTCTGTGGTGAAAGTCCACAAGGGGCGTAGTTGCCAACGAACCCCATAGCGACTCCCAAGGTTTACATCGCGAGGTTGTAGGCGAGAAGAAGGGATAGCGAAATCGTAGCCTGACGAACAGAAACCTGATACAAGGCGTACATGGCGGATAAACTGGCCCAAGACAGTGAAGTCCAAAAGGCAACCGTAACCCATGTGCGTAAATCAGGCAGGTAGACGAGGAAAGATTGGCAGGCTTATCCCGTGAGGTCTCACAGGCGGTATCATTCGCCGTAGTAACAACGAACTGTGAGAAGTCAGCAGAAGCCGTAGTAGGCATGGCTCTGAAATGAGCTATACTAAAGGGCTGAACAATGTAACCGTGTAATCAAATGTATGTCGCATGGAATACCTGACAGCAGGAATCGGGAAACGTAAATGAGCAGATACTGCACCACCTAGGGTGAATCCATGGGAACGGAAAGGAGAAAGCACACAAGGCAATGTCAGAACTGTTAGAAAGGATACTGTCTAACGACAACATGAACTCTGCCTACAAGAGAGTCAGTGCCAATAAAGGGGCAGGCGGTGTAGACGAGGTGACGGTTGAAGAACTCGGCGATTACATCAAAGAGCATTGGAAGGGTATCAGGGAGCAAATCAGGCACAGGGAATATAACCCACAGCCAGTCAGAAGGGTAGAGATACCCAAGCCAAACGGAGGAGTGAGGAAACTTGGAATCCCGACCGTAATGGACAGGGTAATTCAGCAAGGCATAGTGCAGGTAATAAGCCCTATGTGCGAGCCTCTGTTCTCGGAATGGAGTTACGGCTTCAGACCAAACAGAAGCTGCGAAATGGCAATCAGACAACTGCTTATCTACCTGAACGAGGGTTACGAGTGGATAGTAGATATCGACTTGGAGAAATTCTTTGACAACGTACCACAGGACAAGCTCATGAGTCTTGTCCATAACATCATCAATGATGGAGATACAGAGTCGCTAATCCGTAAGTACCTCAAAGCAGGAGTCATGACGCCACAGGGATATGAGGAAACAAAACTCGGAACCCCACAGGGCGGAAACCTGTCACCGCTACTATCAAACATCATGCTGAATGAACTGGACAAAGAACTGGAAGCAAGACAACTTCGGTTTACAAGATACGCTGACGACTGCGTTATAGCTGTCAGGAGCGAAGCAAGTGCGAAGCGTGTAATGCGGACAGTGACGGACTGGATACAGAGGAAACTTGGGTTAAAGGTTAACATGACCAAGACCCATATCACAAGACCGCAGAAGATGAAATATCTGGGCTTCGGTTTCTATAAGGACGGCAAGGCTAACGAATGGAAGTGCAGACCGCATCAAGACTCGGTGGCTAAGCTTAAGCGAAAGCTTAAAGAACTGACTTGTAGAAAAACGCCTGGAACAGTCACAGGTAAGATTGCGATAATCAATCAGGTGACAAGAGGGTGGATAAACTACTTTGCCCGTGGCTCCATGAAAACAGCGATGGCTGAAATCGACGCACATCTAAGGACAAGAATCAGAATCATTATTTGGAAACAGTGGAAAGTGCCGAAGAAACGACAATGGGGATTGCAAAAGCTCGGGATTGGAAAAGACCTTGCCCGACTGACAGCCTATTGTGGTGACCGTTATTATTGGGTGGCCACGAAAACATGCGTTGTCAGAGCTATTTCCAAAGGAGTGTTAGCAAAGGCGGGACTTATAAGCTGTCTTGATTATTACAATGAGCGCCACGCTTTGAAGTTATGTTGAACCGCCGTATGCCGAACGGCACGTACGGTGGTGTGAGAGGGATGGACAAACCATCCCTACTCGATAGTGTAAAAATCAGATAATAGTGTCCGGATTATTGGATAAGACATGTGGATAATGGAAGTATAGGGCAGGCGAGAAAGGGGGATCAAATATGACTTCAGCGGAATTGGTAAGTCGTGGAAAAATCTATAGAAATGCAGGCCGATTTAATGAGGCATATAAATGCTTCCTTGAGGCTGCGCTGGATAATGATCGTGACGCAATAAAGAATCTTGGCAAATGTTACCTGCATGGTGAAGGCGTGAGACAGGATCCGGAGAAGGCGTCTTATTATTTCGAACTGGCTAAAGCTGCGGCGGAAACGAGAATGCCGAAATATCATGATGCGCAGGGCTGCGATGATAGTGGTGCCGGTGATAATGATAGCGATTGCTTCGAAGACAGACGATTCAATTTCACGATAGGGCTGGAACCAATGGGGAGAAATGCTTTCAGGTACATCGTTGAAGATGTACTGAGAGTAATGGATGACGAGGGAGATTTTCTTAGTGTGGCTTACATTCCGGTAAGAACGGACAAGGTTTCATGCATTCAGTCACACCGACAGGAAAACAGTGAGCTGCATTATGTGGAGATCATAATAGAAAATGATAGTAAGAGAGGCTTTATGATCCTGGCTAAGGAAGATTTATCTCTGAAGGATACTATCGAGATTTATAAAAAGGTTCTTGTGGATTATGAGTTTCCGAATTTGGTGGGCTGGGAGGATGTGACGGAAAAGGTGGAGTATCTCTACGATGATTAGTCAGAAAATTTTCGATAAGTCCCACCAAAACGGTGGGGATGGAGCTGCCTTGAATGGGCTAAAATTATTAATTAAACATGCGACTGGATTAGCTGCAGATTGCGATAAGAATTTGATTAGGTCAATTGGAAAACTAAATTCCAGTTGCCCTGTCTCACTGACTGGAACTTACTATTGCAAGGATGAGGGGTGGAAGTAACTTCTCCAAACATTCCTGAATGGTATTGATACCAGCCATAAAAACTTCTACACTATAGTTACTTTACCGGCATACAGGATAGGGCAACGCTGGGGAGCGACCCGAGCAGTATACCGGATTCAACAGGAGCAGTATACCGGATTCAACAGGAGCAGCACATGGTGTTGCTCTTTTTTTATGCTCCTGTTGAAATCCAGAGCGTAAAACCCCGGGGTCAAGGGGCAGAGCCCCTTGGTGTATAATTCGGTTCGCAGCAGAGGTCGGATGGCACAGCA
>FMVK01000005.1 GCA_900102065.1 Lachnospiraceae bacterium XPB1003
CCTGGCTCTGATTCATCTGCTTCATCAATCCAATTAAACTTCTTGCATTACTACTTCCCTTAGGAATTAGCCTGTCCAATTCATCAAGCTTATCTTGATCAAAAGCCTTTGTGCTATACGTTTCTGTACTTTGGAGCATTGTTAAGATTGCATTCAGCCTGACTGCATCGGCAGGATACTGAGTGGTAACAAGATTCATATCAGTATAATAGATCTGCGCAAGAGCCTTCTTTCGGGTTTCACTGAATTCATCCCAAACAGTGAGTGGACAGCCTATCAACCCTGACAGATCCTCACCATACTCCTCAAAAAGTGCATCGATTTCCGCATCAACCTTAGCGTCTCCGGTCTTATAGGATGAACTAAATCCCCCTTCTAATTTAGGCATAGTTGATACAGGCGCATTAAGAGATGATCCGGTCTGCGTCTTTGACGATACCGGCATGGCATTATGTTCCACCTTATCGGCAGAGATTCTTCGCGTTGCACTTTCATTGATTACCCTATGGTTATCGGATATCTCTTGAAGTCTATCCGCCAAAAGCAGAGTTGCAGCTTTCTTCATCTTTCGGATTTCGATGATTGCTTTCTGCATTTCATAGTATTCCTGCATGATAGGATTTCCTGCCATGAATTCTGAAGGCTCAGGGCAAGTTTAAATTATCATCTACGACTCTTTCACCCACTCCTCTTATAGCTTTAACATGTTCATCAAACTTATCCAGATCTATCTTTATAGGATTGTTATTTCCCATTTTAATTCTCCCAATTTACCCAAATAACGGCGTTGAAAAATATCTTTCCGCTGTATCCGGAAGTACCGTAACCACGGTCTTTCCTTTTCCAAGCTTCTTAGCAAGCCTGATAGCAGCCGCTACATTTGTGCCGCTTGAGATACCGCACATTATGCCTTCCTTCTTTGCAAGCTCCTTTGCGGTCTCAAGAGCCTCTTCATCCGTCACTATGCAGATCTCCGAATAAATATCTCTGTCCAGGATCTTGGGAATAACTCCGTCACCTATACCCATCTGAATATGTGTTCCTATGCTTCCGCCTGAAAGAATAGCCGCATGTTCCGGCTCAACTGCCCAGATCGTCACATCAGGATACTTTTCTTTCAGCGCTCTTCCTATACCGGTTATGGTTCCACCGGTACCGATACCTGAGCAGAAGCCGTGTATGGTTTTTCCTGCCTGTTCTATGAGTTCTCTAGCCGTACCTTCATACTGAGCAAGGACATTGGCAGGATTCTCAAATTGCTGAGGTATAAAAACCTTCGGATCCTTTGAAGCTATATCCATCGCGAGCTTTACGCACTCTTCGATAGCTTTTCCTATATCTCCGTCATCGTGAACAAGTCTGACTTCGGCACCGTAATGCTCCACAAGCTTTCTTCTCTCTTCGCTTACGGAATCAGGCATTATGATGATAGTCTTATATCCCCTTACCGCTCCGATAAGCGCCAGACCTATACCCTGATTGCCACTTGTGGGCTCCACTATTATGCTGTCCTTACCTATCCGTCCTTCCCGCTCTGCGGTTTCTATCATATTGTAGGCGGTTCTGGTCTTCACCGAGCCTCCAACGTTTAATCCTTCGAACTTAACAAGGATCTCCGCCGCGTCCTCAGACACCATATTATTCAAGCGTATGAGAGGTGTTTTTCCCATCGCCTCAAGTATATTTTCACAGATCATTTTCCAACCTCCACGTTACTTATATGCCTGTGCTGTAGCTTGTCGCCGTTGTCTCGGCATCCTTCTTCGGCAGCTTGCTCCTTACATAGACAAAACAGATAAAATGTACTAAACCGGTGATGACCCAGGATATGGGATATGAGATATAAAGATTTTCCAGTGAGTGGAAATGCCTGAAAAACGTAAATATCCATATTATCCTGAAACCGCATGCACCGATAAGCGACACCATCATCGGCATGATACCGTATCCAAGACCTCTTATCATGCCGCACATTACATCCATCATGCCGCAGGTAAAATAGGTCGTCATTATTATCTTCATTCTGAGCAGTCCTATATCTATCATTGCTTCTCTGGCCGGAGAATCTTTATCTACATAAAGCGAAAGCAAAGGCCGTCCCGCAAGGTAAAATAGATTGCCCATTACAAATCCTACGATAAATACAAGCAGCATGCATCTTATCATTATCTTGTTTATCCTGCTGTACTTGCCTCCACCAAGGTTCTGTCCAGTGAAGCTGATAGCAGTCTGGTAGAAAGAATTCATTGCGGTATATACGAATCCTTCAAGGCTCATGGACGCAGTATTTCCGGCCATTGCTATCTTTCCGAAATCATTTACCGATGACTGTATAAGTATATTCGACAGAGAAAAGATCATTCCCTGCACTCCCGCCGGAAGGCCGACTTTAAGTATCTTGGCAGCAATATGTTTATTCAGCCTGAGATCCTTAAATATAAGCTTATATGCGCCTTCGGTCTTCATAAGGCATCGTATTACCAGCGCTGCCGAAACGCCCTGACTGATAACGGTAGCAAGAGCTACACCGTCAACGCTCATTTTAAATTTGCAGACAAAGAGAAGATTGAGAATTACATTGATGAAACCTGCCGCAGTCAGATAATTCAAAGGCCGCTTTGTATCGCCGACTGCACGAAGTATTGCAGAACCGAAATTGTAGATCATCATTATTGGGAGACCCAGGAAATAAATCCTTACGTATAAAGTCGCATACTCAAGCACCGCCGGATCATCTTTTCCAGTCTTCATAAGCGCAAGGATCTCCGGGCATGCAAATTCCGCAATGATCCCTATCACCGTTCCGAAGATCAGAGCGAGCATTATTGAAGTATGCACCGCATCATGGATCTCCTTTTTTCTGGAGGCACCGAAATAATGCGCTACTATTACATTGCTACCTATGGAAATACCGATGGCGACATTTACAAAGAAATTGATCAGAGATGAAGTTCCACCGATGGCTGCTAGCGCATCGGTGGAAGCATACTTACCTATGACTATCATGTCAGCCGCATTGAACAGCAGCTGGAATACTCCCGAAAGCATGAGTGGCACAGAGAAAAGAAGAAGCTTAGGAAACAACGCTCCGGTGTTCATGTCTATTTCGTATTTTTTTCCGCCTTTATATGACATTTCGAACCCGACCCGGCCGATCACTTAACAGTAACACACTTTGTCCTGCTCTTACTGCTGACAGTTGACTTAACCAGTTCAGCTGCTTCTTCGACCGTATACATAGCCTGTTCGCCGCTTTCCATATTCTTAAGAGAAACCTTGCCCTCTTTTATCTCATCTTCTCCAAGAAGGACTACGAACGGTATACCCAGCTTGTTGGCATATTCCATCTTCTTCTTGAATTTCTTCTGCTCGGCATAAACCTGCACACGGACACCTGCTTTTCTTAAGTCTGCAGAAACGCTTACTGCACCGAGAGTATCGTCTGTCATGGGAAGCACGAGTACATCCGCAGGCGCTGCATTTTGCTTATTTAAATATCCTTTTTCACTGAGGATATAGAAGAGTCTGGTAAGACCAATGGACATTCCCACTCCGGGCAGCTGTCTGTCTGTGAAATAACCTGCCAGATCATCATATCTTCCGCCGCTGCATATACTTCCGATGGAAGGATCGGGAAGGAAGCAGGTTTCAAATACAGTTCCTGTATAGTAATCAAGGCCTCTTGCGATGCTTAAGTCGATGCGGTAATTCTTCTCATCACATCCGAAGGCTCCCATCGCACCGATAACTGTCTTAAGATCGGATACACCTTCATCGAACAAGGGATCCTTGCCTGCAAGTGACTCAAGCTTTGCAATGATCTCATCATTGGAACCCGCGAAAGTTACAAAGTCTAACATCTCGCCGGCTTTATCCTTATCAACGCCAAGATCCGTGAGACCTTCTATGACATTGTCCCTTCCGATCTTCTCGTATTTATCGATTGTCCTTAAGATCTCTGTCTTCTTATCGGATGCTCCGAATATGGTAAAGAGTCCGTTTAAGATCTTTCTGTTGTTGATGCGGATCTGGAAATCATCAATACCGAGAGCATGCAGTGCATTACACATTACACTGGGACACTCAGCCTCATTGATGATATCAAGCTTTCCGTCTCCGATGATATCAATATCGCACTGATAGAACTCACGAAAACGTCCCTTCTGGCTGCGCTCTCCGCGGTATACTTTTCCGATCTGGTAACGCTTGAAAGGGAATGACAGATCCGGGTAACGCATTGCAACATATCTCGCAAGAGGAACTGTCAGATCATATCTCATGGTGATATCGGTGTCGCCCCTGTCAAAGCGGTATACCTGCTTCTCCGTCTCTCCGCCGCCCTTGGCCAGCAGTATCTCCGTACGCTCTAACACAGGAGTATCAAGTCCTACAAATCCGTAGGATCTGAACACTTCCGACAGAGTCCTTTTCATCTCATCAAAGACAGCCTGCTCATCCGGAAGCAACTCCATAAAACCTGACAATATACCGGGCTTTACCGTATTATCACTCATTTCAAAACTCCTTTTACTTACCTTTTTTCTTATTCTTTAATATCCTATATACGAAGACATTTTACTGTCGGGTATACTCTGCGTCAATAAATCCATTTACCCGTCAAGTGACATCACCGTTCAAAAATCCTTATAACTTGTGTAAGGATTGGTAAAACGCGATCCCTCGGGTTCATCATTTTCAAAATCTTCAGGACCTGCATCCGGTCCGATGTACTTGATCTTCTTTGAAAAACCGACAACGATATAAGTGATGCCGGGAAGTATCACCATAAATATGAACCACATCACTCCCAGTCCGAAGGATGCCGCAACAGAGGCGTTAACCTTAATGAGCCTCACCACTGCCACCAGCGCAAATACAAATGCTGCTATCCCCGTTATCATATCAATGGCCGACGCTGTATCACTATTCCCCATGACTCTTGCTGATACTGTTCCCACCACAAAAGCTATGAGTATTATCGCCATATCTATAACTACTTTTACAAAAAGCCTTGTTTCTCCCGCTATCTTAAATAACAGATAAATATTTAGTCCGGGTATCAAAGCTTTCCACCCTTTTTCACCGGCCTTTACAAACATCTTCCAAAGTCCGATCACAGCGAACAGCAACACGAGCCCAACCGGTACCAAAAATGCATGGTTCAAAACAAACATGGTGACTTCATCAACCGGATAGTATTTACTCATTTCCCCTCCCTTGATCTTTCAAACCAAATCACTGATATATCATATCTCACACCGGTAGAAAAAGCAAAACAGCGGTTGAATTTCACATCCCAAAAATGACATAATTACACTCATGGAACAGATAAAGATAAATGTCGGCGACATACTCCGATTAAAAAAATCTCATCCCTGCGGTTCATTCGAATGGGAAGTGACACGCTGCGGCCAGGACCTGAAACTGAAGTGCCTGGGATGCGGCCATGTAATAATGCAGCCCCGCAGGACCATAGTAAAGAATATCAAATCGGTCACGCCGGGTACTGAGCATACCGACAACTGACTAACATGCCTTAGCATATACTGTCTCGCACAGGTACCGCGACGACAGGGATTTTCTATTTAGGATCACGGAATAATATGACAGGAATACTGATCGTTAACGAATTTGTAAAAAGCGATAAGTTTTCGGAGCTTTTCGATATGTTCGATGAAGCTGCGAAAAGATACGACATCGATCTGATAAAGATGACCAACGGAAAAGCCTGGGGAATGCTTGGAGAAAACTCCTATAATGGCCTCAGGCCTCTTTCCGAAAAAGATGACCGCCCGGACTTTATCCTCTTTTGGGATAAGGATATCAAGCTTGCTTTCGAGCTTGAGCGGGAAGGCTACCGACTCTTCAACAGGGCACAGGCCATCGCGGACTGCGATGATAAATCACTGACATATCTGCGTCTTCATCATGCAGGCATCAGGCAGCCGGAAACATTCATCTCTCCCAAGAAATTCCACGCCGACGGGATCATTTCGGACGATTTTCTTGAGGCCGCTGTTAAAACCTGCGGTTTCCCCTGCATCATCAAGGAATGTCTGGGGTCCTTCGGTGCGCAGGTCTATCTTGCCCCCGATGAGGAATCATTAAAGGCAAGGATCCGGGAGATCGGTGACCGCGCCTATATAATCCAGAGATATATCCGTTCTTCAAAAGGACGGGATGTACGAATCCAGGTGGCAGGTAACGAAGTCGTAGCCGCCATGTACAGATACAATGACAATGACTTCCGCGCCAATATCACAAACGGCGGGAGCATGAAACCTTTTGAGCCCACTCCCGAAATGGCAGCTATGGCCGTATCCGCATGCAAGGCTTTGGATCTGGATTTCGCAGGTGTGGATATCCTTTTCGGAGAAGATGATACTCCCATCCTGTGCGAAGTCAATTCCAATGCGCATTTCAAGAATCTGTATGACTGCACCGGCATCAATACGGCCGATGCCATCATGCGGCATATCATGAACACCCCCGTGGAGAAATGATCATGAACTGGTGGCTTGTCTATCAGAAAGAGGATATAGAACGAAACCGCGGTTACATCGACATGTTTTTCAGATCATGCGGTTCAAGAAACATTTCTCTCGAGCTTCTGGAGACCCCCGAAGCTTTTGACCGCTTAAACACACAGGGTTCCTCTCTCCCTTCCGTTGTTATAAACCGTTCCAGGGACTTAAGTCTTTCCCGTATTCTTGAAGATAAAGGTGTTGCAGTATATAATAATTCTAAGATAACAAAGCTCGGTAATGACAAGCTCGCGGCCATACGATTTGCCGAAGATCTGGGCATTCCGGTCATGAAGACTGCCGTTGATCCCGCTGATCTTGACTATCCCATGATAGCAAAGAGCATATCCGGCCACGGCGGCACCGAGGTATTTATGTTAAAGAGTCCTTCCGATCTGGAAGAACTGAAGCAGAAAGATATTTACTCCTTACGCAAATGGATTTTTCAGGAGGTCGCATCAGACCTCGGAAAAGATCTGCGGATATATGTGATCGGCAAAAGGATCATCGGCAGCATGATGCGCTCATCCGACACTGATTTCAGAAGTAACTATTGTCTGGGCGGTCACGCTTCTATACATTCTCTTACCGATATAGAATACAGTATCGCCGAGTCCATTATCAAAAATCTTGATATCGGGCATTGCGGGATAGATCTTATCTACCACCACGGATCTCCCGTGTTCAATGAGATCGAAGATGCCGTAGGCACCAGGATGCTCTACAGATACACTGATATAGATGCGGTTGAGGAATATGTGAAATACATAGCAGGGTAAAAAATGAGGGGGATACGAATATGGGGCTTATAGAAAATGTCTTTTTTTTGGATACCGAAGCCGGACTTGCATACTGCGGTGATGACGAAGAGCTTTACGGCGAGATACTTGAAGAATATGTGGAAGCGAACCACTTAGAAAAGCTCGAGAAACTTTTTGTTGAAAAAAACTGGCCCGATTACCAGATAAATATTCATGCCGTAAAAAGCTCATCCAAGACCATCGGGGCTTTCGAACTCTATGAACACGCCATGGCACTGGAACGTGCCTGCAAAGACTCCGATACGGAATATATCCTGCTCAATCACGCGGATGTAATGGAAGAATACAGACACATGGTCTCCAACATCAAAGAGGCTTTGTCAGAGGATTAATACTGCTCCTCGCCTTTGATCAGATGATTTATCTGGAAATATCTGACTAATTTATCCTTAGCCTTGCTGGTGGTAAGGTATCTGAACCATTCTATGGAAGGACGGACTTCCTTCTTGTAGACGATCTCTATGGTGTCATTATCATTGACACGTGTATAAGGCCCCATCTGAGCCATGGAACCGTTTACCAGCGCATAACTGAAATGCAGACCTATATCCGTATGGATCTGGAATGCGAAATCGAGAACAGAAGCTCCCGCTTCGATGCTGTCGCGCTGACCGTTCTTTCTGAACACTGTGATCCTGGGAGCATATGTATCTCTCGGCTCCACTTCGTTGACATCGTAATTCAGCACGGAGTCGTCATCTATCATGATCTTGCCGAAGCAGTATTCGTAATACTCCGATTCGGTTCTGACAAAAAGTCTGTAGAAATTGCCCGAGCTGTCCTGTATCTTGTAGTAAGAAGTTTTTCCGTTGGTGGTCTTCTTGATCTTAACTACATATATTCCGTTGGCAAGAAGCGCATTCTGAAGATATGTGAAAAACAGGCTCGTTGAAGTAACAGGAGAATCCTTAACAGCAACGGAATCATCCAGTATGAGCATGAGATCGTATAAAGCAACATTCTTGCGGTTCATGACGCCGCTTTCCAATGTGGAATTTACATTATCACTGATAGTCTTGAGATAACGGAATACGGATATCAGATATCTCTCATCTACAGAAAAATCAACTATCCTTCCGCAGAGTCCGTCAGTCTTATATTTTTCCTGAATGGATGTCTCGTCCTTATTGAAGCATCTCTTTATCAGGTCGAGTGTCTTGGATGTGCTGTAACTGCTGGTAGATAAAAGATTCTGGTATTTCTCTTCTATCTGACCGTAGATATCCTTATGAACGGTCTTGAAACAAAGCTCCTCAAGAATATCCGCAAGCATATAAGCGCCTACGTCACGTATCATGGGGAGTATTATCTCTCTGGTACGCTGTGCCTTCTTGAGCTGCTTCTCCTCCGGCATGGACTCAATGGTCTTAAGATTATCAATCCTGTCGGCAGCCTTAACCAACAGAGCTCTGGGATTCATAGTGCTCTGCATCTTGATCTCCGACATGATATCAAGTTCTGCTTTGGGGATCTCGGTATCCGTACTGAGCTTGGTGACCGCATCTACGATATTGGCTACTATCATACCGTAGTCTTCTTCAAGTTTTTCTATGGTCGCACCCTTCTCTCTGCAATCTTCCACCACATCATGAAGAAGGGCTGCGGTAACGGTCTCCGCATCCGCGCCGGACAGAGCCACCGTATATGCCACTCTTAAGGGATGAACGATATAGGGCTCACCGCTCTTGCGGAATATGCCTCTGTGCATTTCTTCCGCATAGTTATAGGCACGGATGATCATATCAACATCAAGGAACTTATGATGCTCCTTGACCTCTCTTAATACTTTCTCAAAACTGCATTCAGTCTGATAATCAGTTATTGCAGCGAGAAATTTATTGATCGTACGAATCTTCTCATGCATATCAATCACTCCCGCCGGTTTACTTCTTACCCTTGCTGTGCTTCTCTATACCATAATACTTGATGATATGATACCAGTCATCATCATCGACCTCTGAAACCTTGGCATAACGCATCAGGTTCCTCGTGAGGCTCTCCTTAATGATACGTTCCAGGTTGGATTGGATGAGAAGTTCTCTCTGTGTATCGGTGAACATGAATCCCGTATTTTCATCATTCATATACAGGTTCTTGAATGTCCTTATCATCTCATCGGCTTCCGGGCCCGCATGATAGTTGGGATAATTAAGGAGCATGGCATGATGGATATCTTCCTCTGAAAGGTTGAGCGAATATCTGGAAAGTCCCATGAACTGAACGGTAGGCATGTGCTGTCTGCCTCTTGAAACGGAATTGACGGTTCCTATTCCGCCAATATATTCGGGCTTTCTGGTATTCGGGCGATGAAGAATGATAGAGAGTCTGTCCTCTCTCTCATGTGCCATTGAAATATAATAATGATCTTTGGAAGCGGATACTCTTCCGTAATAGATATACTTGCCGTAATCTTCTTCCATCAGATAAGCGATGAGATCACGTGCATAAGGCTTTGAGTCGAATTTTTCTTTTAACTCTCTGACCATCTTCCTGTCCTTGCGTCCAAGGAAGGCGATACAGTCAAAATCAAGCTTGCCGGTAACGGTAACAGCTTCCCTGATAGTCAGTATTCCGTAGTTCAGTGCAACATCGGCAGGGTTGATATCTTTACCCTTGTAATTCTCAGTATCCAGGTAATATACATAATAAGTTCCGCAGAGTCTTCGGATTTCTTCCGGATCTTCGCTCTCATACAGAGCTCTGTAGTTCTCGGAGCCTGCCGTGATAGAATCATGGCTCTTTAAGATCTCAAGGTATATCTCCTCGGGAGTATCGGTTCTTGAAATAAAATCGTCTATGGAAATCTCGAATTTATCCTTAAGTGCAAGAAGGAATGATGCCGAAGGCATAGTCTTTCCTTCGCAGTAATCTATCACCTCTGAGCTGTCGACATGAACCCTCTCCGCAAGTTTTTCAGGTGTCAGCCCCAACCGCGCTATCAGATTACGAAGGTTGGCAGATGCGATCTCTATTATCTTCTCCTGATCTGCTCTGTTTACCTGATTTTCCATAGTATCCTCCATCCCAAAGCACTCTTTACTTACTTCCTGCCATTACTCAAACATGAAGCCGGGAGAAAATCTCTCCTATCTTGCCGTGAAAAGCATAATCCGCGATACTGTCACGCGCTGTCTCATCACGATTTATAAGAACAAGCTTATTACCTCTGTAATAATCAACAAGACCTGCTGCCGGATAAACCACAAGGGACGTGCCTCCGATGATGAGCATATCCGCATTGCTGATGGCTCTCACCGCGCCACTCATTATATCGTTATCCAGGCCTTCTTCATAAAGAACCACATCAGGCTTGATATCTCCGCCGCAGTTGCACTTCGGCACAGAGTTACTGTTGAATATATCCTCTGCACTGTAAAGTTTTCCGCAGTTCTGACAGTAGTTACGAAGAACCGATCCGTGAAGCTCGTATACGTTCTTACTTCCTGCAGCCTGATGAAGTCCGTCTATATTCTGTGTGACTACCGCGCTTAACTTTCCCGCCTTCTCAAGTTCCGCAAGGAATTTATGCGCGGCATTAGGCTCTGCCTTAGGTTCTTCAGCCGTACCGACTACTTTGAGCAGAAGCTTTTCTCTGTAGAATTCATAGAATTCTTCCTTGTGTGATACGTAGAAACTGTGAGACAGCATGGTCTCGGGAGGATATTTAAATTTCTGATGATACAGACCGTCTACACTTCTGAAGTCAGGTATCCCGCTCTCGGTGGATACTCCGGCCCCGCCGAAAAAAACTATATTTGACGACTCATCAATAAGTTTCTGAAGTACCGCGATATCTTCCATCACCACATCCTCCTTCCTTATCCTGAACTCACTATCCGTTCCGCGAATGATCTCAACCTGCTGTAAAGCAGCCTCGTTTCGCGGCTCGTATCATCAATCCTCTGCCTTGATAGCTATATGTATCTCATCAAGCTGCTTCTGTTCTACGGTTGCAGGTGCACCCATCATGATATCCTGTGCCTGCTTGTTCATCGGGAAAGGAATGATCTCCCTGATGGACTCTTCACCTGTAAGAAGCATTACCATTCTGTCCACACCGGGTGCGATTCCTGCGTGAGGCGGTGCACCGTAGCAGAATGCGTTATACATAGCAGGGAACTTGGCCTTAACATCATCTTCTCCAAGTCCTACAAGCTTAAATGCCTTTATCATGATCTCCGGATCATGGTTTCTAACCGCACCGGATGAAAGCTCTACACCGTTGCAGACAAGGTCATACTGATATGCGAGAACAGTAAGAGGATCTTCCGCATCAAGTGCTTCAGCACCTCCCTGAGGCATTGAGAACGGATTATGACAGAACTCAAGCTCTCCTGACTCTTCGCCGATCTCATACATGGGGAAGTCAACGATCCAGCAGAACTCATAACATTCTTTATCAAAATGTCCCTCGGAAGCCTGACCGAGCATTCTGCGGAGCACGCCTGCAGTCTTCTGGGCAGCGCCCTTCTTGCCTGCGGCAACGCCTACGAAATCGCCGGGCTTAAGTCCGAGGCCGCTTATAACTTCATCCTTTATGTCAGCAAGGAACTTTGAAATTCCTCCGACAAATTCGCCGTTCTCGTCAAGTCTGAACCAGAAGGACTTATTACCTGTCTCAACCTCGACATCGGCGCACATCTTATCGATTTCTTTACGTGTAGCCTTATAGCCGTCCGTTACAACAGCCTTTATCACAGCATCCTTAAAAGGTCCGAACTCTGTCTTGCCAAGGATATCCGTTGCATCCTGAACAAGGAGATCTATACGAAGATCCGGCTTATCGGTTCCGTATTTTTCAAGACTCTCAAGATAAGGGATCCTCTTGAAAGGAGCCTTAGATGCACGGCTGTAGGTACCGTATTTTTCAAAAACAGGAGGAAGAACTTTCTCAACTATCTCGAATACATCTTCCTGCCCTGCAAAAGCCATCTCCATATCGAGCTGGTAGAACTCTCCCGGGCTTCTGTCGGCTCTCGCATCCTCATCTCTGAAGCAGGGAGCTATCTGGAAGTAACGATCGAATCCCGATGCCATAAGGATCTGCTTGAACTGCTGGGGTGCCTGAGGCAGTGCATAGAAATGTCCCGGGAACTTTCTTGAAGGTACAAGATAATCTCTTGCGCCCTCAGGTGATGAACATGTAAGTATGGGTGTTGTAATCTCTACGAAATTCTCATCATTCATTCTCTGTCTGAGTTCCGTAACAACCTTGCTTCGAAGCAGGATCTTATCCTTAACTTCGGGGTTTCTCAGATCAAGATATCTGTACTTAAGTCTGAAATTCTCATCGGCGGATTTAGACTGTCTGATCTCGAAGGGAAGTTCGTTATAAATGCACTTTCCGAGGATCTTCACATCTGTGGGAACGACCTCGATATCACCTGTTGCAAGCTTGTCAGTCTTATTGGAACGTTCTCTGACAACACCGGTTATCTGAAGGGTAGACTCTTTATTGATGCCGTCGAGCTTGGCAAGCATCTCCTCATCTTCAAATACTATCTGTGTCACACCGTAAAAATCTCTAAGGATCAGAAACGCCAGATTCTTGCTGACCTTTCTTAAGTTCTCATACCAGCCCGCAAGAGTGACTGTTTTTCCTGCATCCGTTATTCTGAGCTCATCGCAGGTGTGTGTTCTTGACTGTGCCATTTTAATTCCTCTTTCCTAATTTTATTTATTAAAAATATTTTTTACTCTTTGATCTTCGATCTTCACGATGATATCATCATTCTTCTGATATACCGTGATATCGTCTCCCTCTATGATCGTTACAAGCCCCTTCCTGTTGAAGATCCTCACTTCTCCTCTGAATATGAAGCGTAACAGCAGACCTTCTTTCTCGCTGAGATCATATTTCTCTGTCTCGGTAAATCTTAAGATAAACGCGGAATGGATACTGTCACGATCCAAAATGTTCCATACCTTTGCCGTAAGCTCGTTATATCTTCCCACAAAGATCAAATATTCATCACCGGGTTCGGTTACTGTGAGCTTTTCTTCAGTCTCCCAGTAATGCTTATAAACAGCTATAACTGCTGCCGTTTCCGCATTCCACTTCTCGATCTCCTCGCGGCTTAGCATCCTGCGTTCGATACGGCTGCGAGACATCGGCTTTTTTTCCAATGTCTTCTCTTTTTCGTCGGCCATAAGGACTCCCCTCTGTCACTTCGATGTAAGTCTTATTTGCGAATATAGTAAATAATTATAGCACAGTTTCGGCCATTCGGAATCCGCTATTTTCCTTTAATTGCAAGCTTTTCCGATAGTCTTCCGATCATCTTTACTGTCTTTGTGCCAGATCCTGATTCACCATATCCAGGTATGGTATGAACAGATCTCTTTTTTTCGGGATTATCCACTTCTGATCCAGTTCGTCGTAGCGGAAGCTCTTTCGGCCCCCATCGTGAGCTCTTTTCCAGAAAGGCATGAGATCGGAGAGTCTCAGATAATAATATATATCCTTCTTCGTATAGCTTATAAGGAAAAATGCGACGCCCTCCTGCCTCTCGAAATCCTCCATGAACTTCACCTGATGATCATGGATATTCTGCAGCGAAAACGTATCCGTGGCGCACTCCTTCGCATCAAAGCAGATAGGAACTCCCTGTGCAACGCCGATATAATCCACGGTACTCTTCTGATCAAAATAGGCAAGGGTTATCTGGCTGGTACCCTTATCCATCTTGATCGGAGTTATGGGTGTAGGGATCTTCTGAACCAGTGCCAGTGCCCCTTCCCTGTATTTTTCATTTGTACGGTTTATCATGTCCTCAAGGACCGAACCGCGTAATCCTCTGGATCCCCAGGTTGCCATTCTTCCTCCGATATTGTGTTTCGCACTAGCTGCTTCGCATGTATACCCCTGCCGACAGAGAACAAGTTCACCTGCAGTCTTCGTTTTATTCTAACACAGAAAAACTCCTCCGACGAATGCTCGTCGAAGGAGTTTATTTTGTCATTTTAAATTAGCAAACCCTTATGATGTCTGTTACTGAGCCAGGGGATCGACCGCTCCTGCAGCAGCTGCAGTCTTTGCTGCTTCTTCCTGCTCGTTCTTGTAACGATCGAAGAGACTCTGAACCGCATCATATGTCTTCTTGCTGATGTCGGGAAGCTCGCTGCCCCATGCATCCGTAGCCTGCTTGAAGCCCTTCTCGAATGCTTTGCGCATGTCTTCCATCTTGTCGGGATCTCCACCGGAAAGCGCCTTGGCGAAATCAAATATCCTCTCGGATGTCTGCTTCACGCCATAGTAACCGTCTTCGGCGATATCCTTTTGCGCCTGTGCCTTTGTTGCGGGATCAACCGTCAGATTCTCGAAGAAATCCTTAAGATTGGTTCCTGTTGCGATAGAGAATGACTTACCCTGGCCGGAGATCAGCTGATTAACGATATTCTCAAGCTGTGCCGTACGCGCTTCCGCATCAGCCTTAAGCTTGGAAATAAGCTGAGGATCCTGCTTGTAAACCTTCTTGTTCGCATTTGCCTGAGTAGCCGCTTCCGTATCCGTATCATGCTCATAGATAACACCGCTGCTTGCAGCTGTGCTCACCTTGGATACGCTTTCAGTCGATGAAACTTCAGCAGCTGAACTCGTTGTGGCAACCTGTTCATTGTTGGTATAAACATAGCTGCCTGCTACATTATTCGTAATTCCATTTACGCTCATGTTCACCATTCCTTTCTGAATTTTTAATGCAGCAAACGATAGTTACGTCTTTATTTTATCAGATACGATTTTTTAATTCAAGTATTACAAAAACAGTTCTGCTTAACTTACAAGAGCGATCGTTTCTCCATACGCAATGATACCTCATTCATGTAGGATATGAGCGCTAATTACTACGAACACCAGTCTACTTACAGCCCCAATATGCCCTTACGAAACCTTCTGTACTATACAGAAGATGTAAGAAGGTGGATCCGCAAGGGAGAAAAGAACATCTACAGAAGGAGCACAATTCCTGTCCCCACCCCTCATTTTGTGGTTTTCTATAAATCCGGCGTTCTTCTGCATGCACTGATCGGTTATACATTTCTGATCGAACTCGTAAGAAAATATTCGCAGGATATGGGATTGGAGGAAGCGATCTATACAGCCATTTATGAGTGTATAGATTCGGATATACCGGCAGACTTCCTCAGCCTCCCAGATACGCCCGGCGAACCGAATCATCGTGAAGCAGGCTGTCGCCGGTACCGGAATTGACTATCCTGCCTGTCTCCAATACGTAAGCTCTGTCCGCAATGGAAAGGGCCATCTGCGCATTCTGCTCTACCAAGAGGATCGTGGTACCGTCCTTATTTAAAGATTCGATGATATCGAATATCTGCTGAACAAGTATGGGAGCCAGGCCCATAGAGGGCTCATCAAGCATGATAAGCTTCGGCTTGCTCATAAGAGCTCTTCCCATGGCAAGCATCTGCTGCTCACCGCCGGATAAAGTACCCGCGATCTGACGGAACCTCTCCTTAAGTCTCGGGAACTGCTCATATACTTTCTCGATAGTCTCGTCAGCTTCAGCTTTATTCCTTGTATAGGCTCCCATTTCAAGATTCTCTTTAACGGTCAGTCTCTGGAATATTCTTCGACCTTCGGGGCAGAGTGCCATTCCCTCACTCACAACCTTATGAGCGGGTGTTCCGGCTATGCTCTTCCCTTCGAATTCTATTGTTCCCGAAGAAGCCTTAAGCAATCCGCCCACGGTATTAAGTGTTGTGGACTTGCCGGCACCGTTGGCACCGATCAGTGTAACGATCTCACCCTGATTAACTTCAAACGAGATCCCCTTTATCGCATGTATGCTTCCGTAATATACATTAAGGTCTTCCACCTTAAGCATGGTTTTTCCATTTTCCGAATTTGCCATATCAATATCCTTTCAGCAGGTTTACTCGTCCTTCTTGCTTCCGAGGTATGCTTCGATAACCTGAGGATTGCTCCTGATCTCGGAAGGAGTGCCCTTTGCGATGATCTTACCGAAGTTAAGTACCGCTATCACTTCGCAGATACCCATGACAAGCTTCATATCATGCTCGATAAGCATTACTGCGATTCCGAAGGTATCACGTATCTTCGCAATATTCTTCATAAGTTCTTCCGTCTCGGAAGGATTCATTCCGGCTGCCGGCTCATCAAGAAGGAGTATCTTCGGATCCGTTGCAAGTGCACGAACGATCTCAAGTCTGCGCTGTGCACCATAGGGAAGACTGTCAGCTCTTACGTCAGCCTGATCTGCCATCCCGAAGATATCAAGCAGCTCCAGGGCTATTTCATGAGACTTCTTCTCTTCCTTCCAATACTTCGGAAGCCTGAATATTCCTGTGAACATTCCGTAATCCGTACGATTGTGAAGCCCAATCTTAACATTCTCTTCAACGGTAAGCTTGTCGAAAAGTCTGATATTCTGGAATGTTCTTGCTATACCCGCCTGATTGACAGATGCGGGATTCATGCCGTGAGTATCAACACCGTTTAATAAGATGCTTCCGCGGGTAGGCTCATAAACCTTGGTAAGAAGATTGAATACTGTAGTCTTACCTGCTCCGTTAGGTCCGATAAGTCCGGTGATCTCAGTCGCACCGATACCGATATTGAATTCATCTACAGCAGTAAGTCCGCCGAAATCAATACCAAGGTGTCTTGTCTCAAGCACGAGCGGCTTGTCCTTATCTCTTTCAGTCACAAATGTATCACTGGGAACATTAACCAGCTTTTTCTCCTCTTCGGTAAAAGGTCCGGGTTTTTCAACAACTTTGATATCGCTCATTATTCTTTGCCCTCCTTCTTTTCCTTATGAAACGGGCCGTTAAGGAAAGCCTTGAATTTTGCATTATTCGTAAGAAGCATAACAGCGATAAGCACTATCGCATATATGAGCATTCTGTAAGTCGAGAACTCTCTGAGCATCTCGGGAAGTACTGTAAGAAGTGCTGCCGCGATAAGTGATCCTGTCATATTTCCGATACCGCCAAGTACTACGAATACGAGTACGAGAATGGATGTATTGAAATCGAATTTCTTAGGCACGATGGTCGAATAATTCAGAGCATAGAGCGCACCTGCCGCTCCGGCCATTGCCGCAGATGTTACGAAAGCCATAAGCTTGTACTTTGTAACATGAAGTCCTGAAGCCTCCGCTGCGATCCTGTTGTCACGGATGGCCATGATGGCACGTCCCGACTTGGAATTGATCAGGTTCTGGATAATGAATAAAACGATCAGCAGAAGTACGCATCCTGCCGCAAAAGTGGATATCTTCTTTATTCCAAGTGCACCCATGGGTCCGTTAAGAACCGTTGTGCCGTTTAAGCTGTTGGGATCCAGCGAAAAATGAAGTCCCCTGTCATCTATATAGACATAGAGACAGTAGAGCAGATTCTTGATGATCTCACCAAATGCCAGTGTAACGATGGCAAGGTAATCGCCGTTCAGACGAAGTACCGGGATACCGATGAGAAATCCGGCAACAGCAGCTACCGCAGCACCTATCACTATGGCTACGGCAAGTATCAGCATCTGCATTCCCATATTACCGTTCAGAGCCGAAGGATCCATCTTCGAGAGGAGCGCCGCTTCAACGATAACGCCTGTAAAAGCGCCTACCGACATGAATCCCGCATGTCCGAGACTCAACTCACCCGAAATACCTACTACGAGGTTCAATGATACAGCCATTATCATGTAGGCCACGATAGGGATCAGCTGCCCCGTGATAAGACTGGATAAGTGTCCGGTTGAAAGCAGTATCTGGAATACTACAAAGAAAACCAGTACTATTATGTAATTTACAAATCTGTTTTTTGATCTTTTCATAATCGTACCTCCGGTTCTCTCAGACTTTTTCCCTGACAGTCTTGCCAAGGAGTCCGCTGGGCTTGACGAGCAGCACTATTATCAATACTGCGAAAACAAATATATCCGAAGGAACATCAGGTACCAGAGCTCTGGCAACTATTTCAATGACACCCAAAAGAATGCCTCCGATCATAGCTCCCGGGATCGAACCTATGCCACCGAAAACCGCTGCAACGAAAGCCTTGATACCGGGCATTGCGCCGGTAGTGGGCACAAGATTGGGATAAGCCGTGCAAAGGAGCACTCCGGCTATGGCAGCAAGCCCCGAACCTATGGCAAAGGTCATTGATATTGTGAAGTTAACATTGATACCCATGAGGGTTGCAGCTCCCTTATCCTCGGAGACCGCACGCATAGCCTTACCCATTCTGGTCTTTCCAGTAAAAAGAGTAAGAGCGATCATGATAACGATATTTGCAAGTATGGTAACCATCGTCACTCCGGAGATCTGAGCTTCTCCGACAGTGATCGGCGGGATCTTTTCGAAAATATTGGGATAAACCTTCGGATTGGACGTCCAGACAAGGAGTGCCACATTCTGAAGGAAGTATGAAACACCTATGGCAGTAATAAGAACAGCAAGGCTTGTAGCACTGCGCAGGGGTTTATATGCAAGTCTTTCAATAACTATACCGAGCACGGTGCAGACTCCGATCGAAAAAAGCACTGCCACTGCAGGGGGCCATCCGAGATATGACATCGCGCAAAATGACGCATATCCTCCCACCATGATGATATCTCCGTGTGCGAAATTGAGCATCTTGGCAATACCGTAAACCATAGTATAACCAAGGGCTATGATCGCATATACACTGCCGAGGCTGATACCGTTAATAAGATATGTCAGCATAGCATTTCTCCCGTTTCTTTATTATTTCTTCCTATGATTATTTTTTCGGAAACAATTTCCAATTTTACACAGACATCACTGTTCTGTCAAAAAACAGGGGCCATCCGTTAAGATGACCCCCGTTGGTAATTAAAGTATTATTTTCAGTCGAAAACAGCGGTCGGTTATTACATACCTACATAAACACCATTTTCAATGACGACTGCCTTAGGTGCCTTGTTAACTTCACCGTTAGCATCCCATACCATTCCCTGACCTGTGATACCGTCAACTGAGAATGAAGGATCTGTGAATACACTGATAAGGATCTCGCAAAGATCTGCATAAGACATATCTGTTACATCAAGTCCGCCGTTCTTAGCTGCGTAGAACTCAAGTGCTCTGTAGATAGCGTAAGGGCAGTCATATCCGTCAGCAGCGAACTGTGAAGGTGTCTCGCCAACCTTGTCATTGAACTTCTTAACGAAGTTAGCTGTTGCCTCATCTTCAGCATCAGCTGAGAAAGGTGTAAGAAGGATAACGCCTTCTGCAAGCTTTGTATCGAAGCCTTCCATTGTAAGGATGCCATCCATACCGTCAACACCGAACATCTTAGGTGAAAATCCCATGTCTGATGCCTGCTTAAGGATCAGAGAAGCGGGCTGATAGTAGATGGGAAGGAAGAGGAGATCTGCTCCTGCATCCTGTGCAGCCTTAAGCTGAACTGTGAAATCTGTAGCAGTATCATCAGTGAATGTTGTCTCTGAAACAACCTCAAGTCCGAGCTCGGAAGCCTTTGACTTGAATGTCTGATAGATACCTGTTGAATATGCATCACCGTTGTTGTAGATTACAGCAACCTTTGTTGCAAGCTTATTATCAGAGATATACTGAGCTGATGCAGAACCCTGGTTAGGATCTGAGAAGCAAAGCTGGAAGATGTTATCCTTTCCCTCTGTAACTGAAGGTGAAGAAGCAGAAGGTGTAAGCATGAATACACGATCTGAATTAGCTTCAGCACTTACTGCAAGGCAGGGAGATGTTGTAACTGTTCCAACGATAACCTGAACCTTGTTGTCCTTAAGTGTCTGATAAGCGTTAACTGAGATCTCAGGATCATGAACGTCATCCTGAACATCAAGGCTGATCTGGAAAGCGGGATCGATAGCATTGATCTCCTCAACAGCGATCTCTGCACCGTTCTTAACAGCGTTTCCGTAAAGAGCAGCAGCACCTGTCATAGGTCCGATAACACCAAGATTAAGAGTTCCGGTAAGAGCACCGTCTCCTGCGGGCTCTGCAGAAGTCTGTCCGTCTGCAGGCTGATCCTGATTCTGATCACCTGTTGTTGCTGCACCGTTGTTTCCGTTAGCAGTCTCACCGCATGCTGTAAGAGCAGTCATTGCGAGAACGCCGGCAAGAAACATACCAAGCATTTTCTTTCTCATAATTATTCCTCCTTTGTTAACCCGGGCTTATGAACTTCCTCCTCGCCCATATGCCAGTTACATGAAATCTCAGACTCTCGGAAAAAAATAAATTTCAGAACCATCCGGGTATCATCACACCGGAATCTCCTGAAACTCCCTTGTTTCCTTAACGAATCTTTGATAATTAAAAATCTTATCACGCAGAATATCAAAATACAACGCAATTTGTTTGTCTATTGTTTACAAAATTATGCATTACAAAAACGTTCTCCCTTGTAAAAAAACACAACCCACGCCCCCCGTTTTTGACATTCCACCTGTTTTGTGTGTATTATGCTTACGCAAAAGCAAACCATATGGAAATAAAAATATGATAAAAAACATTGTATTCGATATAGGGATGGTACTTGCGGACTTCCGCTGGGAAGCCTACATGCGTGACGATCTTCATTTTAATGAGGAAGTCATTAAAACCATCGGAGAAAAAGTGGTAGTGACAAGTCTCTGGGACGAACTGGATCTGGGTGTCCGTGAGACGGATGATGTCATTAACGAAATGAAGGCGCAGGTTCCTGAATATCAAAAGGAGATCAATATCTTCTTCGACGGGATCGTGGACATAATCGCTTCATATCCTTACAGCAGACAGTGGATACTTGATCTGAAAGCCGCAGGATATAAGGTCTATCTCCTGTCCAACTATCCCAGAGACGTTTTTTCTCTCCATGCACGTACACGTTTCACTTTCGTCGACGTAGTGGACGGCATGGTGGTATCGGGATTCGAGAAAGTCTCCAAGCCGGATCCTGCGATATATAAGTTACTTTTCGATCGTTACGATCTGCGTCCCGAGGAATGTCTCTTTACGGACGACAGACCCGTCAATATAGAAGCAGCCAGAAAACTGGGCATGACCGCAGTACTTTTTACGGGCTATGACTCAACACGTCCAAAGATCGACAAAATCCTTGCAGACGTTGCTAAAGCCTGAGAGCGAATGTTATAATCATTAAGTTATGAAAGATTCTTTTTTATCGGTTCCCGTCTGTGTATGGCGGGATAAAAAATTAATTGCAAGCCTTGCAAAGAACGATTTCAAAAACCGTTTCGCAGGCTCATATCTCGGAATTTTCTGGGCTTTTGTACAGCCCGTCGTAACAATAGTCCTGTACTGGTTTGTATTTGAGAAAGCTCTGCACGCCGGTGCTTCGGGCCTTCGTGACGGCATTCCCATCCCTTTCGTGCTCTGGCTCATCGCCGGACTTGTTCCCTGGTTCTACTTCCAGGAAGCTCTGGGAACCGGTACAAGCGCATTCCTCGAATACAATTTCCTTGTTAAGAAAGTTGTCTTCAATATAAGTATCCTTCCCGTAGTTAAGATCGTTTCGGGTCTGTTCGTTCACATCTTCTTTTTGTTATTCATGCTGGTGATGTATACGGCTCTCGGATTTTTCCCTCACATCTACGCATTACAGATCTTCTATTATTCATTCTGCATGATCTGTTTCGTGACCGGCCTCGTATATGCAACCAGCGCCATAGTCATATTCTTCAGGGATCTGTCACAGATAATAAATATCTCCATGCAGGTACTCATGTGGGCTACTCCCATCATGTGGGATATCAATGCATTCGATCCGGGCAGCATCATCGTTAAGATCCTCAGACTCAATCCCATGTTCTACGTGATCCAGGGATTCAGAGATTCCATGATATACGATGTATGGTTTTTCGAGCGTCCCGGAATGACAGCCTACTTCTGGTGTGTGACACTGGTATGCTTTTTAATCGGAACAACTGTTTTCCGCAAGTTAAAAACTCACTTTGCGGATGTACTGTAATTACTTATTCGGATAAATGAGCGATAACAATAATTCAAAAACAAAAGAGATCGAAAAAAATGAAGAATACGCTATCCGCGTAAAGGACGTGTCCAAGGTATACCGTCTCTATTCCAGGAACAGGGACAGAGTCCTTGATGCATTCGGACTTTCCGGTAAAAAGAAGCTCTACAGAGAGCACTATGCTCTTAATCACTTAAGCTTCGATGTACATAAGGGTGAAGCGGTGGGCATCATCGGCGTAAACGGTGCCGGCAAGTCTACCATACTCAAGATCATCACCGGCGTACTCAATCCCACAGAGGGAAATGTTGAGATCAACGGCCGCATATCTGCTTTGCTTGAGCTGGGTGCAGGCTTCAATATGGAATATACAGGCATGCAGAACATCTACTTAAACGGTATGATGATCGGCTTTTCCAGAGAAGAGATAGATGCGAAGATGGACGAGATCCTTGCCTTCGCTGATATAGGCGACTTCGTCAACCAGCCGGTAAAGACCTACTCTTCAGGTATGTTCGTTCGTCTGGCATTTGCCATCGCCATCAATATCGATCCCGAGATCCTCATCGTGGATGAGGCTCTTGCTGTGGGCGATGTGTTTTTCCAGAATAAATGCTTCCACAAATTCGACGAATTCAAAAAGCGCGGCAAGACCATCCTCATAGTCAGCCACGACTTAAGCTCTATCCGCAAATACTGCGACAGAGCAATTCTTCTCGACAAAGGTCAGAAGGTGGATGAGAGTACTCCCGCCAAGATCATAGACCTCTACAAGAGAGTACTTGTGGGACAGTTCGGCGAAGGCGTTGAAGATTCACAAAAGATCTCCGATCCTTCCATCGATCCTGCGGGAAAGTGGATGAGCAATTATGTCATCAATCCCAAGTTCGATGAATACGGCGACAAGGAAGTAGAGATCGTAGACTTTGCCGTATTGGACAATACCGGCAAATATACGACTACCCTCGAAAAGAAGGAACCTTTTTCATTAAAGGTTAAGATAAAAGCTCACAGAAAAGTAACGGAGCCCATTGTGGCTTTCACCATAAGGTCTCTTCGCGGTACCGACGTTTGCGGCACCAATACGATGTATGAAGATATCGACCTGGGTACCATGCAGGAAGGCGAAGAGAAGACCATTGTCTTTAAGCAGAATATGGATCTGCAGGGAGCCCAGTATCTCCTTTCCTTCGGATGCACACGTTTCGAAGGCGATGATTTCAAGGTATTCCACCGACTCTACGATATAGTGAGTCTCACCGTGATCTCGGAGAAGAATACCGTCGGCTTCTATGACATGAATTCAGAGATAACGGTGGAATAACATATCATGGAAAACATCTCTATCGGCAAAGTAAAACTGAATCTGGAAAACTATTCCGGCACCGACACATATTCCGACGGTGATATAGAGGAACGTCTGCTGGAGATCGTTAAATCCGGACAGGACATAGAGGAGCTTCTTACGGAAAGCATCGAATGGCCCCTTCTCTATCATCTCTCGGATATCAGAAAGAATCTCTTATCATGGTATCCCTTTGATAAGAACGGAAGCCTGCTCGAGATCGGAGCCGGTTGCGGAGCTCTCACCGGACTTTTTTGCGAGAAGACATCCCGTGTAGCCGCCATCGACCTCTCAAAGAGACGTTCGGAAATAAATGCTTATCATAACAACTATGACAATCTCGAGATCATAGTCGGCAATTTCGAAGACATAAATATCACCGAAAAATTTGATTACGTAACTTTGATCGGAGTTCTGGAATACTCCATCTACTATCTGCATTGCGAAGATCCCTTCGGAGAGATGCTTCGCAGGGCCTGCTCGCTTCTTAAGCCGGGCGGCCATCTCATCACAGCCATCGAGAATAAATACGGACTAAAATACTGGGCCGGCGCCACAGAGGATCATACCGGTGTTCCCTTTGACGGGATCAGAGGATATGAAGGAGTCAGCCGTGTCCGCACTTTCTCCCGCGGAACTCTTCTGTCCATGATGGAGAAGGCAGGCTTTGACAAAAACGAGATCTACTACCCCGTTCCCGATTATAAGATGCCTCTTGAGATATGCTCACCCGAGCATCTTCCCGGTTCGGAAGCACTTGGGGACCGTTCTCCCGCCTATGACAGGCCGAGACTTGTTCTTTTCAACGAAGGTGAAGCAGCCATGTCTCTTAAGAAAGATGGACTGTATGAAGAATTCGCAAATTCATTTCTGGTGATAAGCAGGAAGAACTCATAAATATGAAGCACGTAACCTATGTAAAATACAATTCACTCAGATGTCCCGCATTTCGTATCCGTACGGAACTGTATGAGGAAGACAAAAAGAGATTCGCAGCAAAGACAGCCATGCAAAAAGAAGCTGTCCCTCATATTGCGCGCATCAAAGAAGGGTGCGATATGCTGTCAGGACTCTACAGGGATATCATACCTCTCAAATACTGTAATGATCCCACCGAAGAGAGTATTGTATTTCCCTTCATAGAAGGAGAGACTCTTCTTTCCTCCATAGATTTCGATAAAAATAAAACATCGGAAATCCTTTCCGAGATATCAAAGATGCTTGATAAGATCTTTGATATCACAAAGGAAACCGTCACTTTTAAAATGACGGACAAATTTGCGGAAATGTTCCCCGACTGCATTCCCGGCGAATACGAAGAGTGCAGCCCCGTGACCAATCTGGATTCAAATCCCGATAACTTCATCATTTCAGATAATAAAATCTACTGCATCGACAGCGAATGGGTATATGACTTCCCTATCCCCGTAAGATTTGTCAGGTTCAGAGCACTTCTTTATCTCTATACGAAGATGCAGGTATTCCTGCGCGACAGGATCAGCGCCGGAGACTTCTATCACTATTTCGGATATAACGGAAAAGACATAGAGCTCTTCACCGCAATGGAAGACCGCTTCCAGGAATATGTTCACGGTAAGGGCAGGAAATATATATATACAGGAAATTACGAGAAGCCCTATGCACTCTTTAAAGAACACGAAGAGGAAGCTGCAGCTAATGCTGCGGAACTTAATGCGCTGAAACCCGAAACCGAGGCTCTTCGTGATGAGGTTGCCTTATTGAGACAACAGCTTGCGGAACTTACCGAGCAGAACAATGCAAAGGATGCCTATATAGAGCATATCCGCAAGGCTATGCACAATCCCGCATATGCAGCCAAAGTCGCTGCAAAGAAGACAGGATCTAAGATCAGGCATAGCTTTGACGGAACGGCTTCAAATGCAGGACAGCCTGCGGAGCTTGAGACCATGCCGCTCTATTCCGAAGAGGAAGTCCGCAATTATAATTACGAGACATGGATGACGGATAAGGAGAAGGAAGACGAGAAGAAGAGAGCTCAGGATGCTCCCTTCACTTATAATCCTCTCATCTCCATACTGGTTCCCGTTTACAATGTATTGGATAAACATCTCATCCCCTGCATTGAATCTGTATTAAATCAGACATATAAGAATATAGAGCTGTGTCTTTCCGATGATAATTCTTCATTTCCGAATGTAAGAAAGACTCTTGAGCGTTATGCATCGGACGAGCGAGTAAAAGTCGTATTCCGTTCTGAGAACGGACGCATATCACGTAATACCAATTCCGCTCTGGAAGTTGCAACAGGTGAATTCTGTGCACTTCTCGACTGCGACGATACGCTTGCACCCTTCGCACTCTATGAAGTCGTAAAGAAACTCAACGAGAATAATACTCTCGATTTCATCTACAGTGACGAAGATAAGATAGATGACGACGGCAAAGAAAGACGCATGCCTCACTTCAAGCCCGACTGGTCACCGGATACATTTTTCTCACATATGTATACCTGCCATCTCGGTGTTTACAGGACATCGCTTATCAGAAAGATCGGCGGCTTCCGTCCGGAATGCGACGGATCACAGGATTACGATCTGACTCTTCGCTTCACCGAGCAGACAACTCCCGATAGGATCGCACATATCCCTCTCATCCTCTATCACTGGAGAGAGCGTGTGGAATCCACGTCCGCGGATATCGAAGCAAAACCTTACGTCATCGAAGCAGCAAGAAAAGCAAAGGAAGATGCACTACGCAGAAGAAATGTCAGTGCGGACCTTGAATATCTTCCCACACGCTATCAGTGGCGCGTTAATTACATACCTCAGGGCTTTCCTCTAATCAGCATCATCATCCCTTCAAAGGATCATCCCGATGTACTGATGAGGTGTCTCAGATCATTAGTCAGATATACGGAATATAAGAACTACGAGATAGTCGTAGTGGATAACGGTTCATCCGCTGAGAATAAAAAGCTCCTTGAAGACAATTTTGAAGGACTCCGTGCAGGCGGTACCACTGTTAAGTATGTTTATAACGTTGAAGAATTCAACTTCTCACATATGTGTAATGCAGGCGCCGCCGCAGCGTCGGGCTCGTATCTCTTATTCTTAAATGACGATACGGAGTTCTTCGACAGAGGCGCTTTAGGTCTCTCATGGCTCTCACGTATGGCAGGTCAGGCTTCACAGGCACACACCGGTGCAGTCGGAGCAAAGCTTCTCTATCCTGACGGACATACCATACAGCACTGCGGTATCATCAATAATGATCACTCACCGGTTCATGCCTTTATAGGCATGTCGGATGACGGCTTCTACTACTTCAACAGAAATGCCATCGAATATGACTGGCTCGCAGTAACAGGTGCATGCCTTATGGTTTCCGCTGAAAAATTCAACGAAGTCGGCGGCTTCGATGAAGATCTTAGGGTTGCCTACAATGATGTGGACCTGTGTCTCAAACTTTTGGAAAAAGGATACTACAATATCGTTCGAACCGATGTCATCATAAAGCATTGGGAATCCATATCCAGAGGTGTGGATCACGAGGACGATGAAAAGATGAAGCGTCTCGATGCAGAGAGAGAAAAGCTGACAAAAGCTCATCCCTCTTTCATGGAAAGAGATCCTTTCTACAATCCGAACTTTACGAAGAAGTCTGTTGACTTCTCCTTCGATTATCCCGAACCCTCTCTGGATAATTATGAGATAAAGAAACTTGATGCCGCTTCGGTATCATCACTGCATGACGATCCCAGACTCATGGGTAATATCGATATCATGTTCATGCGTAACGAAAATGTTCTCTATGTGGAGGGCTGGGGTATCGCAGCCGGACACGCAGGTGAGAAGGCTGTGGATCTGCTGCTTAAGGGCGAGAGGGAATCATACAGCGTAACCAAGGATCCCGTTCTCCGTGAGGATCTGCCCAAGGCATTTCCTGCAGAGGAACATGCTCTTCTCGGCGGCTTCAGATCGTTCGTCGATCTGAAAAAACTGCAAAAGGGCAGCTACAGACTGATGCTCGTCAGAGGAAATATCACTCACGATCTTCAAAGAAATATTGATGTCGACTGATAACCGTAAAACATTTAATAATGCTCTGAAGAATTTCACATTTGATATGGCATCACGCGGTGCTATAAGACATCTGTTTGATCTGGGTCTCACGGCCGGTGAGATCCACGATGAACTAACATTTCCCACGCCCGTTGAAGCCATAAGAAACGAACTGTGGAATTATCTTACGGAATCGAAAATCATCCTGGCAGAGAAACCGGTATCCGAAGACGCAGGTCTGCGTTACGAATTCATCAAAGAAACAAACGAATACGGTAAGCAAAGCTTCAGACGTGTGGCGGTAGGAGGCCCTTCAGCATCAGAAAACGGACACGCAAAACACAACTGTTCCGCAAACAATTCTTACATCCCCGTAGATTTCGGGCGTGAAAAATACAAGGATCCCGAAGCATATAAAAATAAGCTTTCCCTTCTTAAGAAAGAAGACAAAGCTTATCTTGAAGATCTTCCCTGGCCGTTGCAGACCGTGTGGCATATTAAAAACGACAGGATACTGCGGATACTGGACACTTGGAAGACTTTTGATCCTTAATCCGACATATCAGCATCAAGATTAATTCGTACCGAATAATCCGGGTAACGTTCCGATACTTCCTTAAGTATCTCTTCGTATTCGCCATCTCTGTCCGGCGCTTCGAAAGCGATTATCACATCGAATTTGATCCTCTTCTCTGCCTCATCAAGGTAGAAGCCGTGCATCTGGAGAATATGATCATATTTTTCAAGGATCCCTCTTATCTCGTTCTTAACCGCAACAGCCTTCTCATCCTGCGTGTTATATGAATAAACACCCACCGCCGTAAGTATGACATGAGTTTTTAAATACACATCCTCTATTATCTCCGATGACAATGCATCTATATCATGAGCTGTCATATCCGCATCAACTTCGATATGAACAGAGCCCTGTGTCTTATCCGGTCCGTAGGAATTGAGAAAGAGATCATATGCGCCGTGAACGCCTTTATGTTCCTTGATGACTTTCTTTACCGAGACTGATAACTCTTTGGATATGCGGGATCCCAGGATATCATCCAGTGTATCCTTCATCATTTCAAAACCGCTCTTTAAAATGATAACCGAGATTATCACACCCACATAAGCTTCAAGAGCAATACCGGTGAATCTCATGATGAGAGCCGATGCGAGAACGGATGCAGACAGTACAGCATCATTTCTTGCATCAGCCCCGGATGCTTCCAGTGCTTTGGACTCCAACTTCTCCCCCCTGCTTTTAACAAAGGATCCCAGTATAAGCTTAACAGCTACGGAAGCAGTTATGATCACAAGGGAAACAATAGAATACTCGGCCTTCTCCGGATGAATGATCTTCTTTACGGATTCTATAAGTGCAGTAAAACCGGCATATAATACTATAGCCGCGATAACAGTTGCACTGATATATTCGATCCTGCCGTATCCGTAAGGATGCTTTTTATCCGCAGGTCGTCCCGAAAGCTTTGTGCCTACTATTGTGATGATACCGGACAATGCATCCGAGAGGTTGTTCACAGCATCCAGTGTTACGGATATCGAATTCGCTATAATACCCACTGCTGCTTTAAATGCCGCAAGCAGTATGTTGGCGGCTATACTTATGACGGAAGTCATGATAATGCTCTTGTCCCTGTTGCCGGGCATGTACTTTCCGTCTCTCATCTGCGCCGTTTCCGTGTTGTCTGACTTAGATGTCGTATTCATTTTTCAACTCCGTTTGATAATAAATTTCAGTTTTCATCTATTATCTCACTCTTATATCGGTCAATGCTACCCTGTCTCCGGTGATCGCCACATAAACTTTAGACGTGCTCTCTTTTATGATTGTTGTATTTTCCAATTCAACACCCAGATTACAGGTTTTAAGTGTGATCTGATTCTTTTTTCTCTTCAGATAAACATCAACTTCAAAGCCCGCCAGATTGGCATTTTTCCAACCTTCCCATCCCGGAAAACGTTCCGTTCTTTTCATTTCTATGCTGTTGTCTGCATCCTTCGTATCACCGTCATTTTCTCCGTAAAGCTTGATAACAGCATATTCTTTGTAATTCTTTCCTCCTACCTGCCCATCATCGGAACTGAATACTACAAAATAAGGGCAGTGCCATACCAGATTTGATCCCGGCAGACTCCTTGTATGAAATGTGACCAGTATCTTATCCAGGATCTCTATGCCATCGGTATAAGTCGCTCTCGGGGAATCAATCTGGATATTCTTCAGATCCGATTCTATACGATCCGTAAAACTTATCTCTTCGGCAATCCTCGGTATATCGGACTCTTCGATGTTATTACCGGTCGTTTCCGTCGCGATATCGGTTAACCGGCAATTTTCTCCGGTGATGCCCAGGTAAACAGTATTTGAGCTGCTGGGAAGAGCCATTATTACTTCCTTGTCATACTCAGGACTCTTCATCTTAATCTTCACATGATCTTCGTACCTGCCTACAAGTATCTCATACTCAGACTTTTTACCCTCGACTGCAGCCTCTTCATTATTCTCTTCATTCTTTTTCTCTGTCTTACCTATTATCTTTCTCGCCGCCGTCTGAATGCTGTGCTTATCAAACCAGACTTCGCCGTATTCAAGATACTTGTAGGCATCTATCGCCTTTTTGCTTTCATGAACGCGTCTGTCATATGAATCAAAAAGTATTATCGAGGGAGCCGAGAAATCACCGGTTTTATTTTCGGAAGGTGAAAAAGAAAATGTGATCCTCGTGATCTCATTCTCTATAAGAACTCCTTTTGTTACAGTATTTCTGTATCCTTCACATTCGATCTCTTTCTCTATTCCTTCTTCCTCTTCGCCTGCATTCTCTTTATAATCCTCATCTATTATCTTGACCATAAGCTCTGCATATCTGGGGTCGAATTCTTCTCCTCCCCCTTTGACAACAGCTTCTCTGGCAAGGAAGTCAGGCTTGGCTTCTCTGTATCTTTTCTTCGTAGTCATTGTTACATAAGCATCGGCAACGCCTATGATCCTTGCTATCTCGGGGATCTCTTCACCCCTCAGCCCCTCGGGATATCCGCTTCCGTTGTACCTCTCATGACTGTAATACGCGCCCTGACTTAAGAAAGGATATTCCTTGATACTTGATAATATCTCTTTACCGATGATCGGCTTCCTTTTCATGATCTCGCGATCTTCCTTATCAGGATCGGTAGCATTATTAATTACACTGTCCGGAATACCTATAAGTCCCACATCATGAAGAAGCGCAGCATAATAGATCTCTTCACATTCCTGATCGCTCTTACCGTTCAGCGCAGCCATTCTCTTAGCATAACCTGCTATCCTCAGCGCTTTCCCCTTTGAATACTCATCCTTTTTTTCAACCGCAGATACAAAAGCAGTTGCGGTCTGGCCAAAGAGATTACGCATCTTGATCTTTTCGTACTTCATGTTCCTTATCTCAGTCTCATGAGCTTTGATAACGGTATCATTAATATCCATATATGTAAATATATATAGGAAAACAGAAACTGCAACCATTGACATATTTACGAGGGATATGCCGTAAGTAAAAATCTGTACGGTACCGAAGATCAACGGGACGAAGATAAAATAGCATATAGATCTATATATCATCTTTCTGAATCTGTCCTTATAATCCCTGACCACCGAAAATTGAATGAGCGGACAGCATATAGGGATGATATAAGCTATCAGAAATCCATCACCTCTGTGATAGACATTCATATCATCAAAATAATAGTACAGATCAGAAAATGCGGAAACCCCAGCCATCAACATTCCGATCATCGACATGTACTGGACAAATTTTAATCTCCTGGGAACAGACTTCATCTCTCCTTCATGAAGAAGCCAGTCCGAGATATACAGATTAAAGCCCTCGACCATTGCCGGAGTAAGGAAGAACACGGCAAAATTGCTGACCCTTACCATCAGATATCCAAGCGCACTGGCATCGCCCGAGTAGATATATGCCTTTCTGTCGAACCAGAGCAGGAAAAACGCTATCGTCTCCATCATTATCAGGATCTTTTTCCTTCTGGTAGGAAGAAATCTTGTAATGATCAAAAGAAATCCTGCAGTGGCACATACACCGCACAATACAAGCATTAAATTCTGCTGATTTTCTCTCATTAAATCAAACATATGATCAATGCTCCTTTAAAGTCTCGAGAGCTTTTCTTTAAACTTCTCATACTCTTCCAACAGTTTCCCTGCATTCTCATCCACAAATGCCTTGTCTTCTCTGACACCTGCCGCTTCTACAGACGCGGCAAGCTGCGACAGCTCTTTGATCCCCGCGATCCTCGCTGAGGACTTTAAAGAGTGAACTTTTAAAATATAAAGTTTCAGATTGCCGCACGAATATGCCGATCTTAATACCTCAGCATTTGAATCTATCGTATCCCTGAAGAGCTTTAACGATCCTATAAAAGCATTTACTCCGCCGGAATTTACAATTCCGTCCCGGACAGAAATGCCCTCTGTCTTGCCTATCCAGGATAACTCCTCGGGAAGCTCACCGGGTTCTTCCTGTCCTGTAAGATCTTTAGTTTTTTTCATCATCTCTTCCGGGATATGCTTCATTAAGATCTTTTCAAGGACTTCACAACTGAGAGGTTTTGTCAGATATCCGTTGTAACCTTTCTCTTCGTAGTTCTCTCCGCCGTTTATTCCCCTTGAGGTAATCACATATATGGGGATCGTCTTGTCTTTGGAACGTATCTTCTCAACAAGATCCGTACCGTCAATTGAGGGCAGCATCTCATCAATGAATATCACAGTAAATCTTGTATCACCGATCTTTTCCATTGCTTCTTCTCCGCTCCGCGCGGTAGAAACAAACACTCCCGTAGCTTTCAGCAGGCCTTTTATGATATTCAGGTTCTTAGGTATATCATCTACCACCAGAACATCCGCATCCGGAGCAACAAAGCGAGACTGATACGATCCTTTAGAAGCGCCTACACCATTCTCGAAGAATTCACCTATAGGTGTATTATCTTCAATCTTCTGATCAACGATCAGTACAAACTCCGACCCCTTATTTACTTCACTTTCACAGGTGATGGTGCCACCCATCAGTTCAGCCAGCCTCTTTGAAATATCAAGTCCGAGTCCGGCATCAAGTACTCCGTTCTTTTTTTCCTCATCCAGCTGTTCGTATGAATCAAACAACCTGTCCAGAGTTTCTTTCGCGATCCCTACACCCGTATCTTTTACGGCAAACCGAAGACTGCAGATATCATTCTTCCGCTCTGCCATTGAAACACTTAAAGTTATCCCGCCGAATTCCGTATACTTAACCGAATTCGATAAAAGAGTTTCCAATATCTTTTTAATCTTATCCTCATCACCTTTAAGTCTCGTCGGAAGAACCTCGTCTATATCAACATCAAATGTCAGCTCCTTCTGAATGCTTTTCGTTCTTGTCTTTGAAATAACAGAAGTTAAAAACGCTCTTGTATCATATTCTTTTTCTACAACCTTCATCTTTCCGGACTCAATCATAGACATGTCAAGAAGACCATTCACAAGAGCTAATAAAGTCTCTGATGCATTTCTTATATCAAGAGCGTAATTGATCACCGACAGATAGTATGGTTTGGGAACTCCATCAGCATTCTCCCTTAAAGTCATCTCATTCATTCCCATGATGGTATTGATAGGGGATATGATCTCATTTGACATATTTGCCATAAATGAATTTCTGGCCGCATTGGCGCGCTCTGCTTCTTCCTTGGCTTTTCTGATCTCGTTGTACTGTTTCTGGATGACAGTACCTTTCATAACACGCCATACAAGGAATGCTACTATCGCAGCAAAAGCAAAGAACACAAAGATCATGAACAAAGGTCTCTCACTGAATGCAGCTTCCTTTTCAATCTTGTAGGAATCATTCAGTATCAGTTTTCCGCTGTTATCATAAGCCATAACATGCAGAGTATATTTTCCGTATTTAAGGCCTGTATACTCAAGCGGTTTCAGTTCCGCTTTTCTTGCCGTGATCCCGTCTGCTTCCTTGCCATCCAGGAATATGTTTATCGTCGGGTTCTCCAGCGAAAAATCTATTACGGATACATTCATCCTGATCCTTCCCTGAGTCTTGGGGATCTTATATATACCGTTCTCATCTGGAAAGATCTTATTCTCTCCCACATCAATGGAACAAAGATCCGATCTGATTGCAAGCGTGCCCTGATGCATGGTATTGATATTTACCTTGCACACTCCGCTTCTTCCCGATATATAAAGGGTTCCGTCATCATCAAGAGCACTGTATGAGTTTGATGTCGGTATGCTTGTCATTCCGTTAGCTGCGGTATACAGCCTATAGTCGTTAACGCTGTCATTTAACATATCATCTGTTTTGACTGTATATACTCCGTAGGAAGAAAGTATCCACATATTCCCGTCGATATCAAAATACAGATCGTAATTATTGTTATAGGGGAATGTCGTAACATTTGTAATGCTGCCGTCTTTCAGATACTCAATGGAATTGGATGTAACGATCCATAATACGTCGTTTCTATCATCCTTTTTTATCCTCATCACAACATCACTGGTAAGGCCTTCATCCCTTCCCAGTCTTGTGATCTTATTATCCCTGTCTATCACATATATGCCGTCTCCGTCGGATCCCGCATATATCTCACCATTTTCACCCTCTTCAACAGTAAGGATGACCGTATTTTTCATACCTGCCAAAGCACCTATCGATCGTTCAACCACGCCATCCTTAATAACCGAGACACCGCTGTTGGTACCTGCTATAACACCACCATACATAGACGGTATCGTGCAACGTATCTCATTTCCGAGAAGGCCGTCATCGATCGTGTAATTCTTTACCTTCTCATCAACAGTAAAACACACAACCCCCAGTCCGTAATTAAAAACAGACACCCAGAGATTTCCTTCCGGATCTTTGGTAATACATCTTACTCTTGCATCACCGATAAAATCCGTCAGCTTATTCTTAATGCTGCGTCCGTCACTGTCGATGATCTTCAGACCGTTATCCGTTCCGATATATAATCTGTCATCAAGAATACAGGTTGCATTGGTTACTTCTTTTTTGATCCCCATACTCTCTGACAGATTCACAAAGCTGTTGGAAACAACCTTCATCACACCCTGTGTGGATGATGCAAACCAGAGATTTCCCTGATAATCGGAAGTCATCATTTCAAAAGCACTGTTCATCGGAAGATTATCCAGAACATGGAACTGACCGCCTTCGATATAACCTGCTTTCTCATCCGAAACAACCCATACTCTGTCACAGTCATAGCTGAGCCACTTTACCTTTTCAAGCGGTTCGATAGAGATCTGCTTAAGCTTTGCGGCTATATTTCCGAAATCTCCGTAATAAACCTTGCTGCTCTCTGTCCCGAAATATACTTTTCCGTTTTCGTAAGGATCCGCAAGAATGGTAGTTATTTTATCCATTCCAAGTTCATCACTTCCGTAAACTCTGGTCACATGCCGATCATCTATTGCGAAAACGACTCCCTTGTTGGTAAGTCCGTATATTCTTCCGCGGACATCATTTTCAAGTCTCAGGATCCTCTCTTTAAATATCCTTCTGTCATGTATCAGATTTACTTTCATATCCGCATCAACATAGCAAACACCCGCAGTTGATCCGATATAAATATTTCCATTCGAATCTTCCGCAAATGATCTTATTGAAGAGGACGGCAATTCATCTTTGTATGTCAAATGAGTACGTGTATTCCCATCTATCACAACGACTCCGTTATCATTAGTTCCTACCCATATCCGTCCCTTGCTGTCTTCAAAAAGCGCCCTTCCGCTTGTCAGTCCGTCGGAAGTATCAAGCCTCTCGAAAGTACTTCCGTCATAACGGATAATACCGCTGTAACCGCCGATCCATATATATCCGTCACTTGCACCCAGTATGAAATTTGCATCTGACGAAGGAAGTCCGTTTGTTGCATCATATATCTCGGCCCAGTAAGAAACAGAAGAAGACTGACCGGATGCGGCATATCCGCCCCCCGTCAGATTATTCCCCGATGCATTGGCCGTAAATGGATGCCCGAAAGAAAAACAGAATACGGTAATCAGTATCATAACAGCCGATATGATCGTTAAAGCTCTTTTATACTTTCGCATATCCAATCCTTCCCGTCACGTAATATCAGTCTGGTTATACTTTCTCAAAACAATCTTTACTTCATCCATAGCATCAAAGAAAACCTCTACACACTTCGGATCAAACTGTGTTCCCTTACCTTCTTCGATGATAGATAATGCCTTCTCCAACGGAAAAGCGGGTTTATAAACACGCGGTGATGTAAGTGCATCAAACACATCCGCAACAGCCATGATGCGTGCAGCCAAGGGTATCACTTCTCCGTGAAGTCCCTCCGGATATCCCTTTCCGTCCCATCTCTCATGATGGTATGCAGCCATGTTTCGCGCTTCCTTCAGATAACTGTCCCCCTGCACGGTACTTATGACACGCTCTATGATATGCTTTCCCGCAGTAGTATGAGTCTTCATGATCTCAAACTCTTCCGCAGTGAGTTTACCGGGTTTATTAAGTACTTCATCCGAAATATTTATCTTTCCCACATCATGAAGTGGTGCTGAACGGACCACATCGGAAATAAACTTGGGTGTGATCTTTTCAGCATAATATCCGTGCTTCTTAAGGCCCTCTACTATTATCCTCACATAAGCGGCTGTCTTTTGAATATGAGCACCTGTATCGGAATCCCTGTTTTCCACCATGTCCGCCATGGTAACGATAAGACCATCCTGCATCTTGGAGGTTGATTCAGACAGTCTCTTGATACTTCTCATCTGTTCTGACTGATTCAGTGTCATTCGGCAGAATGAGTTGTAAAGATTTTCCAACTCATCACCCGTTCTGACATTGATACTCCTGATCTTTCTCACACTGTCATCCAGATTCTCCTGAGAGTTATCCATGAATGAATTCATTTCAGCACTGGCAGTAACCGCCCTGAGGGGATATATAATATTATAGTCTGTAAGCCACATTACAAACGAACACAAGAGGAGGAAGAAGCCTGCAAATACAGATATTAGTTCCATGAGAAAGCTCTTCTCTTCACCTTCCAGTCTGTCCATATCAACATCGACACCCACATAGCACACAGTCTTTTTATTCGAATCGTACACCGGATAATAGGATGTCAACAGATAACCGTACGAATCTCTAACTATCATCGGTTCTATCTCATCCCCTCTAAGCAGGGCAGGAACATACTGCGAAAATTCCTCATCAAAAGGTATCAGCCTGCCCACCGGATCTGCGGATACTCCGTTCGTGTCGATATCAAATACCACACGACATCCGTTTTCCTCGATCTTATATACATATAAATATGCAATGTTTTCGGAAGTATTAAGTATGTCCGTCAGCATCGCTTTGGTCTTGTCATATCCTTCCGCTCTTCCCTTGCTTTCCAGATACTCATCTATGCGATCACCGTCGATCACGCCTGCAGCAAGCTTTGTAGCTCCTCTTGAAATTTTCATATTTTCATTCGTGATCGTCTTATGAAATACATTCATACTTATGACCGCCGCAACGACGGCAACGATCCCCAGAGAGATACCGAGAATAAGAAGAACTTTTCCTCTGATGGACATTTTTCGTGTGTAAGCTTTATTCTTGATGCCGGCAACAGTATCGCCTACCGAGTCCGGATTCTGCATCCACATACTGAAGTTGCAGTATGCAAAAAACTTCTCGGGTATCATACGAAGCATCGCAACTACCATTAAAACTGTTATCGTCTTGTCGAGGAAGTCGATGATAAGACTTGAAAAAATATGAGACAGTGGAACATTAAAATATCCGGTACCATAGAGGATACCGCTTAAAGAATCACTTTCAAAAGAAATGCCATCCATATACCACGGAATGACAGCACCCACGCCGCCTCCGATCAAAGAGAACAGCAGGATACTCTTAAAGATACCCAGCTTGGTTTTGAACCATCCCTTTTTTGATACCAGTGCCGCAAATAAAGCTATCAGCACATTTGCGACTCCGTAGAATATGGAAGACGGCGTCTGTATGCTCCTTACCACATTGGTAAAAAAGCCGACTATAGCCCCGGGAAGATAGCCCCCACAGGCAGCGACAGCTATCGTTCCCACCGAATCAAGATATATAGGCAGATCAAATGCCAATACGATCTCGTTTAATACGACGTTAAACACAATACCGCCAAGACACAGAAGCGCAGCTATAACATTCTGCCTTCCGATCATGACGTTTTTCCCCTTATTGCCCCTCATTGCCACCTCCACTTAGCCACATCTTTTCCGAAGGAAATTTAAGCAGCTTTTTAATGACCTGTGGTTTTGTGCATTACGTACTGTTTTTCTTTATTTCATCCCCATTATTTGTTAATTATATAACAAATTTGCCCAATTGGGCATACAATAGTATCTTTTTACCCTTATACTATAGTATATTATTATACTGTAAATACTTTATATTTTTCTTACAAAAGGTCTTACGATCCCGAAGATCACTGCGAAACGGGTTTTAAAAGATAAGATTAACGACAGGGAGGCGCATGAAAAAAAGCAGATTTATATTATTGGCAGTATCTGTGGCAGCCATAGCTCTTTTGACAGGCTGCGGAAAGATCAAGCCCGGTATCTCGTCCAAAAACATGGTGACAAAAAACAGCGACAATATCGCACAGTTTTTGAAAAAACAAGGATTCACCAATATCTCGACCGAACCGGTACAGCGATGCAAGGCCGATTACACACTGATAAACGGCGAGATAGACTACGTGATGATAGACGGTATTGAGGATTTCGAAGCCGATGACAAATTCAAAGCAAGCGCTCCCGTTATAATCACATATATAAACAGACCCGAAGAAAACAGAAAAGAGCGTCGCGGCTTTGACAAAAAAAGCAATGCTTTTGTGGATCTCAAACACTATCGCTTTGAAGTGCCTGATTACGTAGAAGTTACCGATCTGACAAAAGATACAGCCACCTGCAGCCTCATGAATTCAGATGGCAGTGAAGAAGATGCACATCTTAATGTTTTTACGGAAGTATACGGCAATGATGTCTACGGATACAGCTCTCTTGACGAGAACAAAGAAGACTGGATAGACGGATATCTTTCAGACGAAAGAGATAAATTCAAGCTTCTCTCCGCTAAAAATTTCGAATCCGAAGACGGATCCGTAAAAGGAATAAGCTTTGACTATGTATACACCGATGCAGGATTGTGGACTGAAGGAATAATGGCTGTAGTCCCCTATGAGGATGAAATGCTCATTTTTGAGCTTATTCAGCCCGACACAAGCGACTCTCTCTACGGTACTGATCTGGAAAGCATCGCAACATCCGTAATCGAATACAGAAACGTGGTCACCATAGCAGACACCGACTTTGCAATCCCTTTTGCCTGGAATAATCACAATTCTTTCTCAGATGAAGAAATGGCATTGATCGCAAACGTTTCGGATCTGACGATCCTTGATTCTTTCGCATTGGTTCCGACTGCGTCAAGGAACACTTCTTCAAATATCATCGGTGTATTATTGCAGGGTAATGATCTGTTTTACCCCATCAATTACAAAAACATAGAGAATGAAGTCGATGACTACATCAGCAGTTTATACTGGTTTGCCAATGCCGATGATGCTACTTATAAAGCCATAGGCGATTTAAAAGGTGTCGCAACGATAGTTCCCGAATCGTCGAATTATTATCATTTCTATATCGCCGTCACTCCGAACGACGACGTATGTATGCTGATAATGGGAGATGAGGATAACGACTACACTAACAACCAGGATAATCAGAAGATATTTCAGGAATTCTTAGCTTCGGGAAGAGCGCATTACAAGTGATACAAAGCGCCGCTATTTTACCACGCTTATATCATTTGATCCGAAAAAATTTATCGGTATTATCAAGTATCTGTCGGCGAAGTTCATCTTCGCCGACATTTTTTATCTCTGCGATCTTCCGTACCACATAGATGATATTCTCTGACACATTGGGATTCTTCAGTCCTTTTATCCCCCTGGGAAGAAGATAGGGGCCGTCCGTCTCTGCCATAAGCCTGTCCGCAGGGATCACATCAAGAGCATCCACAAGAGACTGATTCCTTCTCTCATCGCATACCCAACCTGTGATACCTATCATGCATCCGAGAGAAAGGTAAGCCTGCACGGTTTCTCTGTCTCCGGTAAAGCAGTGAACCACTGCTCTTTTTGCCAGATCGGGATTTTTCTCAAGTATCTTAATAAAGTCATCCGCCGCATCCCTCTCATGCAAAAACAGAGGAAGTCCGGACTCTCCTGCGATCTCAAGCTGATCCTCAAAAGCTTTTACCTGAACCTCCCTAGACGAGAACATCCGGTCATAATCCAGACCGCACTCACCTACTGCAACTATATTTTCAGTGTTGTCTCTGACAATCTCTCTTATTCGTTTTAATGCCTCTTTATCGCAGTTCTTTGCATCATGAGGATGTATGCCCGCAGTAAAATATACTTTTTCGCCGCTGTAATCTGCGCAGAATTCCGCCGCACATAAAGAACTATGCAGCGAGCTTCCGGTGATGATCACTCTTACTCCCGCTGCATGTGCATTCTCGATTATCCGCTCTTCTTTTCCTCTAAACTGTCCGCTAAAGAGGTTGAGGCCTATGTCTGTATATCTGATCTCCATTTTTATTTCCGTTATTCTTCGCTTTTTTCCATTCCTTTTACGATCCTGATGAAGCGTCTCACTTCTTCCCAGGCTTCCTTCGATTCGGGATAAAGAGACAATCCCATCTGAAATACATGAAACATTCCGGGATAAACATGAGTCTTTACGAGGACTCCTGCCTTCTTCGCCGCTTCCGCTACGGACAGCGTATCCGATAAAAGCACTTCCCTGTCTCCAACCTGCATGAGCATGGGCGGAAAGCCTGTCATATCTCCAAAGATCGGTGAGATATACGGATTGTGGGGATCATCATCTTTATAATATCCGTCCATATATACCATCGTTTCTTTAGTCCCGCCGAATATGGGATCTATATTGAAATTCTCTTCGTAGGATTCACCGCTCTTGGTTAGATCAGTCCATGCTGACATGGTTATGATACCGGCAGGAAGAGGCATATCGTGATCTCTTAAGTAAAGAGTAAGCGCAAGACTAAGTCCGCCGCCTGCAGAGTCACCTGCTATTATGATATTCTCCGGCGCATATTCTTTTTCGAGGATCCACTTATATGATGCAAGGGCATCTTCAAGTGCCGCAGGATAAGGATCCTCGGGGGCAACACGATAATCCGGGCTTATTACATCCCAGCCGTCCGACAGCTCGTTATACAAAGCCGCCATATCTCTGTATGTATTGTGTATCTTCTCGTAATATCCGCCACCGTGAAGCTGGAGGATTATACCCTTTTCTTTAGATGTATTGTCAGATTCTGCCAATAAAGCGGTGTTATATTCCGCAGGCTTGCTTCTCATGAAGTCAGCCTTAAAGCTCCCCAAATCTATCTCGGTAAGTTCAAGGTTTTGAGGGCACTTCCACTTAGGCTCTCTCTCATATATCCTTGCACGACGGGCGGGATCCTGTGCTCCGGGCAGATGATTGGCCGCCTGAACAATATGCCTTGCGGTTATGCCACGCAGACTCACCTGATCTTCTTTATCCGATTTTATGCCCTTTTTAAACTCAGATAATTCCATTTTTAACCCGAAAATTTACCCCAAAAGAATCATTCAATTACAGACCGTAATACATTATCTGACATATTTCGCAGATTTCAAATATGAAATCTTCTCTTTAATTCCATTGTTATCTTCCTGTCGCCAAATATGAAAGTCGCAAGAAGAAACAGTCCGGTCACGGCAACGCAGATCATAGCAAGTATGCCGTTCTTCAATAAGCCGGCAAAATAAAGACCTACAATCGCCACGCTGCACAGTCCCATCACTATCAGCAATACGAGATAACTGTGCCATCTGCTCCTGTTGAGCATCATAAGGAAAAATACCACCAGATCACCTAAAAGGATCACTCCCGGGATCGCCCACTGCAGCGCCCAGCCATAGTCTCCCGTCAACCTGTCTATCAGATATAACATCGCTATGGTCAGCAGCAACTGAAGACCTATCTTCATTGCAAATCCCGAGTCATGTTTAACCCAATATACCAGCAGCGAATATGCATATAACTCTCCGGCAACCGCGATGACAGACCATTTAAATCCCGGATTTGCATATCGATTGATGACCAGCATGGCAACAGCCGCAATAAACATGATAAAAAATATTAGTCTGAGTGCAAACCTTGCCCATCTCTGCTTTCTTCTCACATCAGGATAGGGAGATGCATTGCCATACATTGCATGTATCTTCGCCCGTCTTTCTTCATCAGGCTCCTCCAGTACACAGTGACACAGAGGGCACGTCTCCCCTGCATCAAGTATTGCCATATTGCACTGAGGGCATCTCTTCACTGCAGGCTCCGCATCTTGTTGTGTGAGTTCTTCACGCTCTTTTGTTTCGCCGGATTTTGCTGATGCTTTATTCTCTTTTTCGTTATTCTTATTCTTCAATCCCATACTCCGTTGGTCTCTATGGCACATTCCACACCATCTGCCGTGAGACATTTGAAAAATCTCCTGAGTACCGACAGATCGGCCAGTATAGTCGTGAATGTTATTATCATCTTGTCATTATATGAGAGCACAGCCCCCTTGACATTCTGTCCCTTTGACATGGAGAGCATCGCATAGAAATTCTCCACATAAGGGCGGTATGGCTCTCTTAATTCGATCCTTCCCACATTTGTCACAGTGGATGTTGTTCCGTATGCTGTGGCATCATATACCTTTTTTATGGCGATATTCTTGATAAACAAAGGAATGGGACGCAGGAATTTGTTGGTCTCATTGGAAACGTTATATGAAAGGATGTCATTCAAATGTTCCGGTGTAGTCTGACTCTTTAAGCTTTCCGCTACTATAGCCAGGACCTCCTCATAGCTGTACTCATCCTTTTCAGGCTTAAATATTGCTGATACCATGGCGAAGAAATTCTTCATGGTATGAGAATCATAATAGGATCTCAGATCCACGGGCACACAACAGTTAATTGGCACATCGGAAGGATCCCCCTTTAAGACTTCCCTGTAGATAGCATATACAAATGTACCCACCAAATACTGATTGAGCGTGATGCCATGAGCCTTGGCGGCGGTCTTAAGCTGTGCAAACGGAAGGATCCCGTGAACGACTCCAAGCTGTCCCTTGGGAAGCTTCTCACCTTTTAATGTGATGGCCTTCTTGGATTTATAGGCCACATCACGACCCTTGGCACGCTTGAAATTCTTCAGATAGCTGTCTTCTTTATCGAGGAAGATACCTGATGATATCTTATCCTTCTCAACTTCCAGGATCTCCGGATGCTTAATGCGCAGATACTGATAAACCAGTTCCTTCAAAAGAACCAGTCCTCCGAATCCGTCTGTCAGCGCATGGAAAACTTCCAGATTTATCCTTTTTCTGTAATATGTAATCCTGAACAGATACTGATTGTTTCTGCTCTTATTGATATATGCTCCGGGAAAATCATTCTCCTCACGCACTTCCGGAAGAGGCCTGTCATTTTCCTCAAAATAGTACCAGAAAAAACCGGCTCTCAGTCGCATCCTGAACCCCAGGAACTGGGAAAGAACCTTTTCCTGCGCCTCCGCCAGCGCCTCAGGATCTATTTCCTCGGTCATGCAAGCGGAAAGTCTGTAAACATTGCTCATTCCTTCGGTTGCGATCACCGGAAACAAGAGTGCGGTATTATCGAGTTTTTCCCAAGCGGGTTGTTTTCTTTTCTTTTTCAGTGCCATAGAAGAGATTATACCATAATCACTCGGCGTTCGGCATCCTTGCCTCACTGTTCCCTCGTGATTACTGTAAAACATCCTTGTTATACCATAATCCGTCGGCACTCGACATCCCTGCACCAACGGTCCCTCGTGATTACTGTAAAACAAATTAATACGTGCAAAGAATTTAATTTTTTAGTATCATGGTAGTCAGAACTTCACAGGCCGATAATGAAAAAGGGGGAGCTAATGGATAAACCCATTCTTTACCGAAAACGTCTTATCCCTCAGGAATGCGTTCTTCTTAAGGACGATGTGATTCTTGAGTGCAGTGAAGATATCATTCTTACCAAATGGTGCGCTCTTAAACCAAAGAAATATCTGCACCACGGCTATTCCTGCTATTTTCCGAAGGAAGGTATCAAAGTCAGCAAATTCTATACCGAAGATAATTCGCTCCTTTACTGGTACTGCGATATCGTTGACTATGAATACAAAAAAGACTCAAATGAGCTTGTGGTAACGGATCTGCTGGCAGACGTGATCATTTATCCCGACGGATTCGTTAAGGTTGTGGATCTCGACGAGCTTGTAACCGCTCTTAACGACGGACTCATAACTCTTGATCAGCTCAAGCTCTCCATCACCAGACTTGATAAACTTCTCAATATCATATACGAAGACAAATTCGATATACTCACCCAAAATATAGATCAGGCCGAAAAAGCCTGATCTTTTTTTATGTTAATCTCCATAAAAATCTGTTATACTCTTGGTATGTGTGCTCCCACGATTTTACTTCACAGGGAGTCTGATTAATATGACGGAGGATAATTGAATGAAGAAAAAAAGATTCGCCGGTCTGATAGGACTGCTCACCGCAGCTGTTCTTACAGCAGGTGCTGCAGCAGGTATTTCCGGTACTGTTAAGTCAGATGCCGCAGAGGTTACAACCGGCACCTACATCAGTGAGCTTACCGGACTTCCCATCAGCGGCGCGCTCAAGGATCAGCGCCCCGTAGCCATCATGGTAGACAACGAGAAATTCGCGCTTCCCCACTTTGGTCTCAACCAGGCTGATATCGTATATGAGATGATGAACAGCACAGCTAACGGACGTATCACACGTCTCATGGCTGTCGTTAAGGACTGGGGTTCCATCACACAGTTCGGAAGCATCAGAAGTACAAGACCTACCAACTTCATGCTTGCAGCAGAATACAACGCTATCCTTGTTCATGACGGTGGTCCTTACTACAACAATATGTACCAGAGACTTCCTTACACAAATAACTTAAGCGCAGGCTTTGCACGTTATTCCAACGGTAAGGCATCTGAGTTCACAGAGTATGTTACATACAACTCATATACCAATCCTACAACAGGAAGAAGTTATTCCGGACTCGCACAGCGTATAGCAGCCGCAGGTTTCTCAACAACTTACAACCAGTACTATCAGGGACCTAACATGGTATTTGCTCCCACTGAATATGTTCTTGGAGAAGGCTCTACGGTAGCAAATGCCGTATCACTTCCCTTCCCTCACAACAGCAGTAAGCTTAACTTTAATGCTACAACCGGAACATATGACTATTCCGAATACAACAAGCCTCACGTAGATGCTCTTACAGGAGCAGTAACAACATTTGAAAATGTTCTTGTACTTAACTGCTCATTTACACAGCTTGATGCAAACGGATACATGGTTTACAACATCCTTACCCCTTCTTCAAGCGGTTACTATATGGCTAACGGTCGTTGTATCCCCATCACCTGGTCCAAGGCTTCCGACTGCGGACGTACAATGTACACCAATGCAGTTACAGGTACACCGCTGGTATTTAACCCCGGTAAGACATATATAGCGATCGTTCCTTCGGATGTATGGAATAAGGTTGTTATCCAGTAAAATCCGCAATTCAAAAGTCCCGCCGTTGGCGGGACTTTTTTATTTTCCTTATTGCGGGCATCTTATTTCGGCAACATCTTCGATAGTGGTATGAAGCTTCCATACTAACGGCGTCTCTGCCGCCTTATAATAAACCTCTTTACCTTCACGTCTGGCAGTGATCAAGCCTGTGCTTTTAAGCAGTTTAAGGTGATGGGCGACCGCCGGTGATGACATGGAGATAATTGCTGACAGGTCCAAAACACATTCCTCTGTATGACACAGAATCCAGAATATCTTTAAACGTGTCGGATCGCCAAGTTGCTTCATAGCTTCGGCAACGGCATCTATGGCATTGTCTCCGGGCATATTATGTATAAGAGCCAGCTCTTCTTCTTTAGAGTGATGGTGATGAGGCAAGCGTTCACTCTTTTCGAGTTCATCTTTATCTCTTTTCATATTAACCCTCCATACCTAAACACGTTGCGTGAGTCAGCTCACAAATAACCGCGCAGAATATCCGTATTAATTATTGTTTCTCAGCTGATATATTATAACAGATATCAATTTCATTAAACAATTGTTTAATCTTTATATTGACAAAGCTTATATTCGGAGATATTATTCGAATATCGATTAAATGTTTATTTAATTATTGGAGGTGATTTTATGTTTTGGGATAAGGTTTCAGGATTATATGATCTATTTGAATCTGTTTTTAACGGTAAAGTATATCGTGATACAGGCCGAGTTGTCGCAAAGGAGATAGAGGCAGACGATAGTGTTCTTGAATGTGCCTGCGGAACCGGCGGAATAAGCAGATATATTGCTCCAATATGCAGAAAGCTGGTCGCAACCGATTATTCTGTAAAAATGCTTAAAGCAACCGTAAAAAATATGAAGCCCTATAACAATGTTATTGTCAAAAGAGCTGATATCACTAACCTTAAGTCGAAAGACGAGGCCTTTGACAAAGTAGTCGCCGGTAATGTGATACACCTTTTGAACGATCCGTATGCCGCACTGGAGGAATTGCTCAGAGTATGCAAAACAGGTGGAAAAGTTATAATTCCAACTTACATAACGCTTCGAAACGGAAAGCCCAGCCTTCTTGTATCTGTATTAAAGAAAGCCGGGGCAGGCTTTGAACGTGAATTTGACCTTGATTCTTACAAGCGGTTCTTTGCAGATGGCGGATATGATAATGTCGAGTATCATCCCGTATACGGAACCGTTCCCTGCGTTGTGGCAATACTACATAAGAACTAAAATAGAACCCCTCCCGGTTTCCCGGGAGGGGCTTGCTATTAACCCTTCTCTGAAATTGTCTCGTTGCTGTAACCTTTAACCCTTTACACTACCCATTGCAACGCCTTCGATGATGTATCTGGAAAGAATAAGATACATTACGATAAGAGGAAGAACCGTCAATGTAAGTCCTAAGTAGATCGAGCCGTACTCTGTCTTGTAGATATCTCCACGAAGAAGGCTGACCATGATAGGCATGGTGTAGTTCTTCTTATCTGTAAGGAGTACCAACGGTGTGAACAGGTTGTTCCAGCTTGATACGAAAGCGAATATTGCCTGTGTAGCAATAGCCGGCTTCATGATAGGCAAACACATCTGGTTGAATATCCTGAATTCTCCCGCTCCATCGATACGTGCTGACTGCACGATCTCAAACGGGAATGCAGCTACAAGATACTGTCTCATGAAGAATACTGTCATGGGAGATGCTATAGCGGGGAGAATGAGCATTAACAGATTGTTAGTAAGTCCCAACTTGTAGCACATCTGATAGAAACCGATCATAGTGATCTGTGCAGGGATCATCATGATACCAACTATCATCTTGAAGAATGCATTTTTTAACTTCCAATCATAAACAACCAGCGCATAAGCGGTCAGTGTTGAGAAATAGATTGAAAGTGTTGTTGAACCCACCGAGATGATGATAGAGTTCATAAAACCTACAAGAGGATTGAAGCTCTTTCCTGTCAGAACCTTGAAGTTGTTCTGCAGATAACTCGAAGGGATAAGTGTTACAGCATGCTGCTGAATCTCGTTTGTGGATCTTGTCGCATTTACGATCATGATCCAAAAAGGAAATATACTTAAGATAGCAAGGAGTATGCAAACTATGTAGATAACTACTTTCAACACAACTCCGCCACTCTTCTTCTGGTCTATAGTATCTACTTTCATGCTTCCTCACCTTTCTGGCGTTCAGCCTCTTTAATTTCCTTTTTGATCTTCTCCGCGTCACGGTCTCTCATGAGATAGAACATACCTGCGGACAGGATCGCAATAAGGATGAACATTATAATACTAGCTGCGGCAGCTCTTGCATACAAGTGACTACCCTGGAAAGCAAGCTGGTAGATAAATACGCTGGTTGTAAGCGTAGCATTATCAGGACCGCCAAGAAGGAAGAGCTGAGGAATATCGAACATGTTCAGACCACCGATAAGGGAAGTAACCAGTGTGAAGAGGAGGATACTTCTGATATTGGGAATGGTGATCTTGAAGAAAGTCTGTACTCCGTTAGCACCATCAACTTTTGCTGCTTCAAATATTTCCGGATCGATACCGAGAACACCTGATATAAGGATAACCATGGTGTAGCCGTACCACATCCAGAACTGGATAAATGAAACCAGGCCCTTCGCTACTGTTTTGTTCTGAAGCATTTCAACAGGCTTCTTGAAGATTCCGAATGAAACCATGATATCGTTCACAGGGCTCATAGGATAATCGAATAAAGCCTTGAACAAAATAGCGATGGTAGCCGCGGTAATGATATTCGGCATGTAGAAAAGAATTTTGAAAAGTCCTGCGCCCTTTACCTTGAATCTCTTATCGGTAAACCAAGCTGTAAGTAAGAGAGCGAGACCGATCTGCGGAATAAAGTTGCAGATCCAGATAACAAATGTATTTCCGAGAGCCCTTAAGAATGTCTTGTTTGCAAATATTGCTTTGAAATTACCAAACGGCTCATCAAGGAAATTGAGTTCGGTTCCGAGACCTTTAAGGTCCGTAAACGCAATCATGAATGTATATATGATCGGATAAAGTGAAAAAAACAGAAATGCTACTATAAAGGGAATAGAGAAGAAATATCCGTATTTTCCATATTTAACAAGTTTTTTCTTTTTCATCTGTCAACCCCGGTTTACTTATTTTTAAATGCAGGACGGTAAACCACACCGTCCTGCACTAATCATGTTAATCTGAATCGTTCAAATTACTGATTATTCAGCTGCTTCGATAGCAAGCTTGTCAGCTACAGTAGACTTGAAATCAGCGATTGCTGTTTCTCTGTCCTTCTCACCTGCTGTGTACTGACGAACCTGATCTCTCCAAATCTGGTTGATAGACTCATCGTACTGAGTAAGGTTCTTACCGTTTGCATAGCTGTTTGCAGGAACGAAAGCATCGAACATGTTCTGTCCGCCGAGGAACTCAAGAGATCCGTCAGACTTGCTCATTACTGTACCGGAAGCTACGCAGTCCTTTGTACCGCCTTCTCCGTTAAGAGTTCCGTTAGCCCACATGTACTGAAGACCATCTTCTTCTGTGTTAAGAGTGATCCAGTCGATGATCTGACCAACAGCTTCCTTCTTCTCAGAGTTCTTGTTAGCAAGTACCCATGTGCCGCCCCAGAAGAAACCAACGGGAGGTGCACAAACTGCCCAGTCACCATATGTACCTTCGCCTACCTTCTCACCACCGCAGTTAGGAGCAAGTGTGTAGTTGATAAGCCAAGCGGGTCCGAAGAAACCGAAGATCTGCTTCTCGCCTTCGCCCTTCATATCTGCGAACCAAGCATCCTGCCAGTCCTGAGTATCATTGTGATATCCGTTGTCCTTAAGCTTCTTTGAAAGATCAAGGAAAGCTTCACGCTTAGGATCGATAACAAGCTTGTCATCAACGATCCAACCCTGATCAGAGCTGTTCTCAACTGCGTGCCAGAGATCGCCGTCACCGGAGATGATACCGTATCCCTTGCCCTTAAGAGTCTCAGCTGCTTCAAAGAACTTGTCCCAGCTCTGTGTACCGGATCCGATGATCTCAGCGATCTTATCGGGATCATCTGTTCCGAATACGTCTTTAGCGATTGAACGTCTGTAGATGAAAGCACCACCGGTAGCCTGGTAGCCAAGACCAACAAGCTGTCCGTCCGGGTTGGTTCCTATATCTACTGTGTACTGAGCGATATCAGCAGCCTTAAGCTCTGCATCTACGTCGATACCAAGATCAGCGTAAGGGCAAGCATACTGCCAAGCATCACCCTGTGTATACTTGAGAACGAATGCAGCCTCTGCACAGTACATATCAGGTGCATCTTCGCCGCCTGCCTGGAGGGCCTGGTCAAGAGCGGGCTGGTAAGCACCATCTGTTGTAGCGATGATTGTAGACTTGATCTGATATTTGAAATCAGGATGTGTTTCTACAAACTTATCTACCATCTTGGGAACTTCGTCTGTGAAGGCCCACAGATTGATAGTTCCTTCTGCATTTTCGGGTCCTACTACTGAACCTGTAGCAGCAGCAGCATCTGTAGGAGCATCTGTTGCTGCGGGATCAGCGGGAGCTCCGCCGTTGTTTGCGTCACCACCATTACTCGGTGTACATCCGGCAAGGAATGATGTAGCCATTGTCATGCATACTAAGCCGGATAACCATTTTCTTCTTTTCATAATTAGTCTCCTTTGCTATTTTGTTTACGTTACAAGTATTTGTGCAGTCTTCACAGATATAGGCCCTTATATCCGCTCCAACCAAATAAGATTATAGAATTTTCACCAATTTTATTCTCTCCAAAAATTGCTCTATTGTGAACTTTTATTGCCATTAAAACATTTCCTTGTTTTTTTGTCTGTTTTTTTTATATAATATTCCTAAGTTTGATAAATTTATTTGTAACTATTCACCGTAAAATTATTTTTCAGTTTGGAGTAAGTAATGAAATCTATTTTTGAATCCAACAGTCCCTTCATCAGATTCCTCAATTTTCTGGCAGATCTTATCATCGTGAATGTGCTGTTGATCATCACTTCCATCCCCGTTATCACCGGCGGGGCCGCTTTATGTTCAGCATATTCCGTTATGTTAAAAAGAGTTCGCAGGGAAGATCCCCCCGTGGTCAAGACTTTCTTCAGAACTTTTAAGAGCGAATTCAAGCGCAGTACCCTGATCTGGATCCCTCTTATATTGATAACCGCATTTTTATTGGCCGATCTTTATATCATATTCTTCATGCTGGGCGCAGAATACCAATGGCTTCAGTATCCGGTACTCATAGTTTCTTACATCGTGCTGTCCATCGCCCTTTATATTTATCCGCTTATGGCAACATATGATACCGGAATGAAAGCACTTTTAAAGAACTGCGTACTCATAAGCTTCGGTAATCTTCCCACCACCATCTTCTTTACTTTCATAATCATAGCCATACTGAAGATAGCCGTGTCCAGCGGAAAAGCTCTGATAGTCGTGGGAAGCATATTCCTGTTCATGGGTTTTGCCATTCTTATTTATTTCTTTTCCGTCTTTTTGATTAGGATATTCCAGAAATATACATCCGAAGAACTGATACAGAAAGATATAGACGAAAGGGAAGACTGATCCTCTTCCGGAAATTAACGATCAATAGAAGATATGTCCTCCGATCTGGAGTCCGGTGAGTCCGGGGATCGGAGTTCTGAAATAGAGGCAGTTGCCTACGTTGGTAGTCCCGCCCATGGCAACATCTGCTGCCTGATAGCAGCTTGCTGTCGCCTTGTTATTTGCAAGGGCGCTGGCAAGATGTCCGTCACCTACAGGTGCAAACTGTGATCTCTGATATATTACGCCCGTAACAGTCTGGGGATAACGTGAACTGAGCACTCTGTTGATAACGACAGCACCTACGGCAACCTGTCCTTCATAGGGCTCTCCGCCCGCCTCGCAATAAATGAGGTTTGCGAGCAAATATCTGTCACCCTCTTCGAAAGTCACCTCGGAAATATCTCTCCATGCAGAAGCAGCAGCCAGTTTGGACAGTCTCAATTCCTCTTCGTATTTTGCCTTTATAGCCGCATAATCGGCTGCTGCCTTGGCAGCTTCCGCCGTCTTCTGATCAACCTGAGTCTCATATGCATCGGCCGCAGCCTGAGTCATGTTGATATTATCGGCTGTGATGGCAATATTTGCCGCAGTCTCATTTATCATGCCGGTTACCAGCTCCTGCTCGGCTTCCGTCTCGGCCTTCATCTCTTCCAGTTCCTGCATTTCTTCTTCGAGCTCAGCTTCCTTGGCAGCTATCAGACTCTCTGTCTCCGCATACTGCTCTATCATGGCACGGTCATATGCGGAAAGTTCCTCAAGATACTCTGCGTAATTCAGCATCTCTCCAAAACTGTCCGCAGATAATAACAGTTCAAGATAATCATCCTGCCCCGTCTCGTAGAAATACCTGATCCTGGCCTTCATGCTCTCATACTGCTCCAGTCTGCTCTGTCTGGTTTCTTCCAATATAGCCATAGTCTCGTCTATCTCGATCTGCTTTATGGCCATGGAATTCTCAAGTACGGCAAGATTGTCAGCTACCAGCTGAAGATTACAGTTAAGAAGCTCCATCTGGCCCTGGTAAGTATTCTTCTGTCCCTCAAGGCCTCTTAAGTTGGCTCTGGTGATCTCAAGGTCCTTTTTTGCTCCCTCAAGTTCCTGTTCCTTCTCTTTTTTCTTCTCGGCGGCCTCATCAAGCTGCTCTTTGGTGGTGGTAGTTGTTGTATTATTGTCCGCCATTACAGGCAGCATGCATGAAGGATAAATGCACGCAAAAAAGAGCGCTCCCACCGCCGGAAGGAACAGACCTATCGCTTTTTTTATCAACCTGTCGTCTCGTTTCTTTATCAAAGATCTATCTCTACTTTTCTTCCCGTAGCCTGATAACGGTAGTAACGTATACCCGCTGCATTGAACAGACGCTTCGCCGCTACGTTCGAAGGCGTTCCGTCATATTTGTCATCGTCATATACAACCGTCTTGATACCGGCCTGGATTATTGCTTTTGCACATTCATTGCATGGAAAAAGCGTAACGTACAGCTTCGTTCCCTCAAGGGAACCGCCCCTGTAGTTTAATATTGCATTCATCTCACTGTGAGTCACGTAAGGATATTTTGTATCAACCTCATCCCCTTCTCTTGCCCAGGGAAATTCGTCATCACTGACCCCGTTGGGGAAACCGTTGTATCCCATGGAAAGGATCTTATTCTCAAGGCTTACTATGCAGGCTCCCACCTGTGTATTGGGATCCTTTGAGCGCATGGCAGCAAGCTTTGAGACCCCCATAAAATACTCATCCCAACTGATATATCCGCTTCTCTTCCTAATCTTCTCCATCTCAGATCTCCTCTCCGGCTTCCACCGCAGTCATAAGATCGATACGTCTCTGATGCTTGGCTTCGCCCGAGAAATCCGTGGTAAGGAAGATCTCCGCGATGGTATCGGCCATAACCTCGGATACCTCCGCAGCTCCCAGAGCCAGCATGTTGGCATCGTTATGGAGTCTTGTCATCCTTGCTGTATGTTCATTATGGCAAAGCGCACAGCGTATGCCCTTTATCTTATTGGCTGTGATACTTACACCGATACCCGTTGTACAGATCACGATGCCCTTATCTGCCTTGCCGCTCAGTACATCTGCGGCAACAGGAGTGACAAATTTGGGATAATCAACGGATTCCTTGCTGTAGCATCCGTGATCAGTCACTTCAAATCCCTTATCTTCGAGGAATTTCTTAAGTCTTTCCTTAAGTTCGAAACCGCCGTGATCGCATCCGATAGATACTTTTTTTGCACTCATGTCAGTAAAACCCCCTTATATTTTTTTTACATTAAAACCTGCCGCCTTAAGCAGCCTGTTCATAACCGCCTGTCCAAAACCGTCCGCAGAAAAGCTTTCAGAGAATATGACATCGGCTTTCTCGTCATCAAACTCTCTGAGTATACGATAGAGATGTCTTGCTATCTCATGTTCGTCCGCCCTGCTGCCGGCACTTTTGATCACATCCGCTTTGATAAAAGGCTTAGTCTCATCCGTGCAGAGCACCGCGGTCTTCCTGCCGGAAGCCTTCGCCGCAGCAACATTTTCATTGATCACACGGACAACTTCTTCACTGTCACCCTCAACTATGGTCATCTCTCCGTGAGGTGCGTAATGTCTGTATTTCATACCCGGTGCCTTGGGCGCCTGAGTGCTGTTACCTGACAGGATGGTACGATCCACATCCACGTCGCCCAACACTCTCTCTAACATCTCACGGGTAACATACCCCGGACGAAGTATGGTGGGTGTGCCTTCTGAAAGATCCACTATAGTGGACTCAACACCTATGCCGACCTCACCGCCGTCTATTATCATCTCTATCCTGCCGTCCAGATCATCCTTTACATGCGATGCAAGAGTAGGACTCGGACGTCCGGATGTATTTGCACTGGGAGCCGCTATATATCCACCCGCCGCCCTGATGAATTCAAGAGCCGTAGCGTGATCCGGCATCCTTATGGCTACCGTATCCAGTCCGCCTGTTGTCTCTTTGGGAACCAGATCGCTTTTTTTAACTATCATGGTAAGAGGTCCCGGCCAGAAAACTTCTGCGAGCTTTATCATATTTTCAGGTACGCTTTCGCAGATAGCCGGAAGATGCTCCATATCCGCGATATGCACTATCAGCGGATTGTCCGAAGGTCTTCCCTTGGCCGCATATATTTTCTTCGATGATTCAGGATTAAGAGCATCTCCTCCCAATCCATACACGGTCTCGGTGGGAAAAGCCACAAGGCCGCCCTTCGTAATGATATCACCGGCCTCTTTCATTACCGCCCTGTCGGGGCAGCCCGGATCACTCTTTACAAGCTTTGTTATCATTTCACACCTCTTATATCATCACTGTGCGGATGCAAAAGCTGCCGTAAACCAGTCCCATGTTCCTTCTGATTCAAGTCCGAGTCTCCATCCGCCTGCACCTGCAACACCTTTTCCGGCTACAATGGCGAGTTTGGCTTTCATGGAATCCTCATCCTCGATCCAGACCATATACTTTGCCGAGCCTTCGGTAACCTCACCGTGGTACTGAGCCAGTTCATCATCCCAGTTCAGCTCTATGGAATGGTTGGCCGCAAAAGCCGTCGCCACGTCCATTCCCACGGCATCCGATCCCGTCTCGTTTCCTTCCGTCTTCCAGATCCTTGTATAAAAAGGAAGGATGCTTACTATCTTATTTTCCGGAACTCCAAGCGCTACAGTATTGTCTATACCTGTTGCAACGAAAGTTGCGGATGCCACCGACCCCGCATCGGATCCGCTCCAGTGCTCATTGTACTGCATAAGCATAACGTAATCGGCAACCAGTCCCTGTTCCTTGTAATTGTAATATCTGTTTCCTTCATTGGGCGCATAATCGTCAACGGAAAGCACCAGTCCGTTCTTTCTGGTCTCTATGGAAAGTTCACGAAGGAACTGTACATAGTGCGGTCCCGTCTTGGTATCTATCTTCTCCAGATCGATATTGATACCGTCTGCGCCGACCTTTGTCAGGCTTGCGATCAGATTGTCTATAAGCCGCTTCCTGTTTTCCGATGAAGAGAAGAGCTCATATTCATCAAACTCATTGGTCATGTCCTCTATAAGCGCCCATACTTTATATCCCTTCGCATGAGCCGCATCAACGTAGGAAGCTGTCCCGTTATCGAGATAGGATCCATCGGAATCCTTAAGGAAATACCATGTGGGAGATACTACATTTATCCCCGTCTTGCCCTCCGTAACGTTTGCCAGCGCCGTTCCGTCGTCCGTCACGCCTATCTGATGGAAGCCCAGTAATACAGGCTCGTCCGCTCTTACTGACTTTTGCGAATAATCCGCCACGGGATCATATGCATCAGTAACGGGAGTCCTTACCACATCCGTATATTCGGAAAGTTTATTATTTTCTATATATCCGATAAAGCAGTCGTCCGTCTTGACCTTGGTCCAGTTCTCCATGGTCTCCAGCACTTCGACATTCTCACCCTGACTGATGTTTCTCAGCACGTTACTCTTGATGCCGCCCTGATAGCGCACCTGTGTATCCGCATTCACCTGCGCAACGCGATCGCTTCCCCACTGAGTATAAACCTGCATACGATTGGGATCTTTGTAGAAGTCATATGAGAAGTTGGAGAACATCTTCACATAATCAGCCGCGATATAAAGCGTTCCGTCACCCGAGCGCACAGCCACCGGATAGCCCAGGTCCACCGCTCCCGTAAGATCGGTAGTATAACCTGTGCCGTCTTTTCCTATGTTAACGCGGTAAATATCATCGGCCGTGGTATATAACAGAACCTCTTCATCATTATTGATATAGAATCTGTCCGTAAAAAGATCCGATACAGTATCGGAAGAAAAATAAACCCTGTCATTTAAAAGCTTTGCTCTGGAGTTTATCCTCTCATCCTGAAGTATTATCGCTATGTCTCCATCGGCGAAAAGCTGAAAATATTCATTCAGATTTGCCATCTGTGTTGAATATGAATACTTCTCGGGGTAAAGGACCGCCATTATGGTATGTACTCCGAATCCGCCTTCGGCCTGCATGGCCGCCTTTATCCTGGATCCAAAAGCTATTGCTATTATCACTACTATGAGGAGGATCGTAACAAAGAATGCGATCAGTTTGTTTTTAAAATCTCTGAGTGTCTCTCTGTCAGGCCCCTTCTGCCTTTCACGTCCCTGCTGTCTTCTTCTTTTTTTCTTTCTGATATCGTTTTCTCTGCTCATTGCAGCAGTATGATCCTTTCGCTCAAAATTCGATAAGGCCATAAAAGCCCATACTTGTATAGTATAACAGACCGGAGCGCTCACGTCAGCAATAATATCCGACAGATGAAAATGGCATTTTTGTCTGAGAAGGTTTTTTGCCGTTTGATAGATCTGTATGAACAGGTTTCATCCATAAGATAACTTTACCCTCAGGCCACACTCCTAAAGAGGTTACTCCGTGAAATATCCCGGCCTTAAGGAAAAGCATGCATCGGTTCGCACACCGGTCTGTATATGATTTCCGAGAATCGTCGCAGAATACCAAAATAAAACGTTTGATGATAATGATTTAAAAGCAGTTATTTCTTTATTTGTATTATTTCGTTTCTGCATTTTACACAGTTAAATCCAGGTTTCGGTAAAAATATCTTGAATTAAGATCACCGATCAGGTCAAACCTGTAAGACGGACATGAAGTCCAATAGATGTAAAATAAGAAATCTTTAAATTGTTGACGCTCTTGGCGTCCTTTAGAACAGTTCGGAAACCACTCTCCCTTCCGGTATACGGATTTCCGCGACGTCTCACGAGGGGTATTATAAGCATGTACCGCCACAAATGCAAGAGGAAATTTCACCGCAGTTGACTAATCAGTTCCAAATTCTTATACTTATCCCAAGTATAAAAGGGAAAAACGAAAGGATGTGATTCCCACGAAGATAGAACGTATCAACGACAATCAGATAAAATGCATACTTACCAAGGAAGATCTTGCTGCCAGGAAGATCAGTTTTCGTGAGCTTACTTTCGGAAGCGCCCAGGCCAATTCTCTCCTTAGGGATATGATGCAGCAGGCAAGTTTTCAGTTTGGTTTTGAAGCTGACGACAAGCCTCTTATGATAGAGATAGTTCCCATGCAGTCCGGCATGATAGTTTTTGTGATCACAAAAGTGGTGGGCAATGCTCCCGCCGGCGGTGATCCGGCCGATGAGATGGAGGATATCCCCTTCGCAGAAGCCGATGAATCGGCAGAAAAGGAAGAGGATAGTGTGGTAACGGACAGCGAGACGACCCAGTCTCTGAAAAACGTATCCATCCCGCCCTCGACTCCTATCACACGCTCGATACAGGATCTCCTGCACGAGATGTTCCCTGCAGGCAAGAATAATACCGCCAGGCAGGCCGCTTCGAGTGACAATAAAGAAAACAGGTGCTTCGTATTCAACAGCCTCGATAATATTTTTGCTGCTTCGGAAGCCCTCAAAGACTTCGCATGCGGAGACAGTGCTCTTTATAAAGATACTTCCACCGGAGATTATTATCTCCTTGTTCATTCCAAAGGGCTGGATGCAGGCGAGTACAAGAACCTGTGCATGATACTCAGTGACTTCTGCTCGAGAAGCTTTAAATCAGGCGCTTATGAAGCCTATGTAAAGGAACACTTTAAGGCAGTAAAGGAGAGCATGGCTCTTCAGGCTTTAGCCAGAGTATGACCCGTAAAACAAGGATACAGATACAAAATAAAAAGGATGCCGCAGCATCCTTTTTTCTTAACCTGTAACAAAATCCGGGGAGTTTCTTTATCAAAGAAGCGCCAGGGTCTGTCTTGCGATCGCAAGCTCTTCGTTTGTGGGAACTATCATGATCGTGATCTTGGAATCAGGTGTTGATGCAACTATCTCTTCGCCGCGGATCTTAAGCTTCTCGTCATCAGTCTTAACACCGAGGAATGCGAGATAATCGCTTACCTGCTTTCTTACCACATAGTTATTCTCACCAACACCTGCAGTAAATGCTATAACATCGATACCCCCCAGTGCTACGGCATATGATGCGATGTACTTTGCAACTCTGTAGCAGTATGTATCAAGAGCTGTCTTAGCCTTCTCATTTCCCTCTGCGATAGCAGCATCGATATCACGGAAATCGGATGAAACGCCACCGGAGAGTCCCAGTATACCTGATTTCTTATTGAGAACGGTATTTACTTCCTTAGCAGACAGATTTTCCTTCTCCCCAATGTAATCAAGGATAGCGGGATCAAGATCACCGGAACGAGTTCCCATGATAAGACCCTCAAGAGGAGTAAGACCCATGGATGTATCTACACACTCACCGTTCTTTACAGCAGAGATGGATGCACCGTTACCGAGATGACAAACAACTATCTTGAGATCCTTTCTGTCCTTGCCGAGGATCTCTGCAGCACGTGCTGATACGTAGTCGTGGCTGGTTCCATGGAATCCGTAACGACGCACCTTATACTTCTCATAATATTCATAAGGAATACCGTACATATATGCCTTCTTGGGCATCGTCTGATGGAATGCGGTATCGAATATGGCTGCCTGAGGAACACCGGGCATATTCTTCTCGCATGCATTGATACCAATGAGGTTTGCGGGATTATGAAGAGGTGCGAGAGCGCTGAGTTCTTCGATATCCTTCTTGACCGCGTCATTGATGAGAACAGCCTTATTGAACTTCTCACCGCCGTGAACAACTCTGTGTCCCACAGCTCCGATCTCGGAAAGATCTGCTATAACGCCGTGATCCTTATCTACAAGAGCATCGATCACAAGCTTAACGGCAATATTGTGATCTTCCATGGGAGTCTCGATGACTACCTTATCTTTTCCTTCGGGTCTGTGTGTGAGAACGCTTCCCGGGATACCGATACGCTCTACAAGCCCCTTTGCAAGAACCTCTTCCGACTCGGAATCGATAAGCTGATACTTAAGTGATGAACTTCCGCAATTGATAACAAGTACTTTCATTTTATTTATTCTCCTCCATTAAAGAGAGATCACAGATGTGATCTCTCCGAAATATCAATAAGCTTTGCCCCAGTAAACCATCTTCGTGGCGGGCTTACCGCAGCAGACACATACATCAGATATCTTTTCCTGATCATTGGGCATACAGCGGCTTGTTACTGCAAGATCTTCTTTTATCTTGTCTTCACATTCTCTGTCTCCGCACCACATAGCTTTTACGAATCCTGTCTTCTCAGCGAAGATCTGCTTGAACTCTTCATAATTCTTTGCAGTATAGGTCTGTGAATCACGTCTTTGTCTTGCACGCTCCAGCATATCCTTCTGCATCTGAGCGAGGATCTCACCAACCTTCTCCTTGAGCTCAGCGAAAGGAACATCCGTCTTCTCACCGTTATCACGTCTTACGACAACGCACTTTCCAGCTTCGATATCCTTGGGACCTACTTCTATACGAAGAGGGATTCCTCTCATCTCCTGCTCGGAGAATTTCCATCCGGGTGTCTTGTCTGTATCATCAAGCTTAACACGGAAATCGGAAAGCATATCCTTTAACTCTGCAGCCTTAGCCAGTACGCCATCCTTCTTCTGCTGGATAGGGATGATCATGATCTGTGTGGGAGCAACAAGAGGAGGAAGCACAAGTCCCGAATTATCACCGTGAACCATGATGATGGCTCCGATAAGTCTTGTTGTCACACCCCATGATGTCTGATGAACATACTGAAGAGTATTATTCTGGTCCGTGAACTGAATTCCGAAAGCCTTTGCAAAACCGTCTCCGAAGTTATGGGAAGTTCCGGACTGCAGTGCCTTACCGTCATGCATAAGAGCCTCTACAGTATATGTAGCTTCCGCACCGGCGAATTTTTCCTTCTCTGTCTTCTTACCCTTGATAACGGGGATAGCACAGAATTCCTCAAGGAAATCCGCATAAACATTGAGCATCTGAACAGTACGTGCCTCAGCTTCTTCTGCAGTAGCATGAGCTGTGTGGCCTTCCTGCCAGAGGAACTCACGGCTTCTGAGGAAAGGTCTGGTCTCCTTCTCCCATCTGACTACAGAGCACCACTGGTTGCATACCTGGGGAAGATCCCTGTAAGAATGCACAGTATTCTTATAATAATCGCAGAAAAGAGTCTCCGATGTAGGTCTTACACAGAGCCTGTCAGTTAAAGGCTGCTGTCCGCCCTCGGTCACCCATGCAACCTCGGGAGCAAAGCCTTCTACATGATCCTTCTCTTTCTGAAGGAGACTCTCGGGAATAAACATTGGCAGATAAACATTCTGAACTCCCGTTTCTTTAAATCTCTTATCGAGTTCATTTCTAAGGCGTTCCCAGATCGCATATCCTGCCGGTCTGATGACCATGCATCCCTTTACGCTGGTATAGTCAGTCAGTTCCGCCTTCTTAACTACGTCCGTATACCACTGGGCGAAGTCTTCTTCCATCGAGGTGATTGCCTCGACCATTTTCTTGTCTGCCATTGCTTCAACCTGCTTTCTTCTTAAACTTATAAACTACTGTTTCTGCCTTGTAATTTCAGCATATCCGCAATTATAATCCAACTGTATTGATACGTCAAAAACTTTAGTATCAATGTATATTGAAATAAGTGAAGGTTCCCGTATCCAGGATCTTATCTCTGTCGCTCATGATCTCCACGCCAAAAACACTGAGGTCATTACCTCTGCGCTGTTCCTTCGCTTCACAATATACGTACTCTGTACGTATGGCGGGATTGAGAAAATGCAGATCTCCGTCCACCGTTACAGCCTTCGGTCCGTAGGAACAAGCCGCAAAGCCTGCTGTTATATCCGCAAGGGAATACAGTATTCCGCCGTGAAGAGTACCGTAAGGATTGCAGAATTTCCTATCCATCTTTATCCTGCACTTCGCGTATCCTCTCCTGACCTCCACAGCTTCCAGCCCCATCATCTTCATGAATTCATTTTCTTCTATCGTCTTAGCGAATATATTTGTCAGATCTTCGTTTTCCATAGTACCTCACTCTCTTTTTATCTGTCATACTTCAAAGCTCAGCCTCTTTCCCGTGGAAGGATGGGTAAAGTCAAGCTTTGCTGCTTTTAAACTTGTCGTCCTGATCTCATTTTCTGCGGAATATCTTATCGACTCTTCACTTCCGTATTTCAGATCACCGGTTATGGGGGCGCCTGCATGTGAGAGCTGTACTCGTATCTGGTGGTGTCTGCCGGTTTCCAAAAGTATTGAAAGGACCTGTGTCTTATCCGTAGTTTCTTTCACCTTATAATGAAGTACCGCTTTCTTTCCCCTGACGGTATCGTCTGTCACAGATGAAGTATTGGTCTTCGGATCCTTGATCAGATAGTCCGTAAGGGTTCCCTCTTCCGAAGGCATGCGGCCGAAGACTACTGCCCTGTATTCCTTCCTCATTCCGGCTTCGTCTTTGCCGGATGCCTGAGCCGAAAGCGATGCGGCTGACCTTTTATTCTTTGCAAATACGATGACACCCTCAACCGGCTGATCAAGCCTGTGGACGACCGCAAGATATAACGGCCTGTCCGGTTCTTTAATATGGAGATAGCTCTTTAGCTCGCTTTCCATATCCTTTTCGCCTGTCCTGGCCGACTGAACGGCTATTCCCGGAAACTTGTGACACACTATTAGGTCTTTGTCTTCGTATAGTATTTTTATCCTTTTATCCATTACGCTTATCCTGATAGAGCTTTTTTCCGCCTCAAATACTCCGCAAGCTTGATATTAAAGTGTATCTTCATATTTTTCAAGGCAATGGTCCGTATTAAGGCGACACAAAATCTTCACAAAATTGTTAGCACTCACTATTGACGAGTGCTAACAGCAGTGATAATATACAGTCAAGATCAAGAGGGAACATCGACAGACATACGGAAAATATGAAAAAAGCCACCAGACTCCCTTAAAGACCCAACATTAACTTTTCAAACATATCATCATATAAAGGAGGAATGACTTATGTATGCACCTAATGTTTTTGACGACAGGCTTATGGACAATTTCTTCGACGGATTCTTTAACAGCCCCGCATGGACTCCCGGAAAAACAGGAACCATGAGAACCGATATCAGTGAGAAGGACGGAAACTATCACATGGAGATAGAAATGCCCGGATATAAGAAAGAAAATATCCGCGCAGAGCTCAATAACGGTTATCTCACAGTCACCGGATCCCAGGATGAGACCACCGATGAGAAGGATAACAAGGGCAATGTTATCTTCACCGAGCGTCACACCGGAGAGTGCAGAAGGAGCTATTACGTGGGCGAGCATCTGAATGAAGAAGATATCACCGCAAGCTTTGAGGACGGCGTTCTCAAGCTCGACTTCCCTTCCGAGGAAAAGAAGCCTCTTGTTGAGGAAAAGAAACTCATAGCCATTCGCTGATCACTCGGTCAGGCGGACCTATAACCATCTGTCTGACTGTAATTTCCCCTCTTTAGAAAAACGGCAGGAAAACCTGCCGTTTTTCATTTATCTGTAAATCACAGAGTTATTTGATCGTAACTGTTTGATTAATCAACAGGATAAAATGTCACCGTTAAGTCGGAGCTAAGTCCGAATTCCGAACCTTCAAATGTTCCTACTATGGTCTCGCCATCGAAGATATAAGGGTAATCTTCCTTGCCGTCGAAAATGATCTCTTTTCCCGATATCTTGTATGAACCGGTGGATTCTTTGATCATATCCTCTATTCCCATAGATTCCACTTCAGAATTGATAAATTCATCAGCCGAAGAATATCCCATAGCCTTTGCAAGCTTCGCTGTGGTCGTCCCGTTGGATGCAGCCATGCCATCGAATAACTTTCCCATGTAGTCCTTCGTCCATTCCTTGAAAGTAGCTATACTTTCCGGAGACATATTTGATGTATATTTTCCATTTTCAAGCTTAAGATCTATCTTAACAACAAGGGGTGCCACATCAATCTTCATTCCGGCAGACTTGGTCACATCATCCATTATACCGGTAAGATCAGCTTCGCCCTGCCACTTACCTTCGGGACTCTTGCCGCATCCGGAAACGAATAACATTACAAATACAAGTAACAGCGCTACACATATCCTGTTTCTCTTTTTCATATTTCCTCCCTTTTCTTACCGGCTTTGGTTCAAAGCCCGGTCTTCTCAGATTCCTTCGATATGATCACACTTTGCGATGGTATCTATAGAACCGTCTTCGTTATATTTGAATTCAGCCACGCATACGCTTCGCTGGAATTCCTCGCCTCCGGAGAGTTCTGCCGTATGATAGAAAAGATAAGAATGTCCCTTGAACTCCGCAATTCCGGGATGATTTGTAAATGTTCCTCCCTCTTCCGTCATAAGCACACCGCCGTACTTCCATGGACCTGTGGGTGAATCGGAAGTAGAATATGCGAGATGCTCATTTACCTTTTCAGTACTCTCTCTGAAGCCTGCATAAACCATATAGTAGATGCCGTTTCTCTTATAGAACCAGGGACCTTCTCCATATGATGTTCCCGTAAAGTGGCTGCCCTTTGCGAAAGCCTCCGTTGTCATGGGAACCTTTACTACACCAACTTCCTTATTGTAGGAGATCATGTCCTCATTTAAGAGAACATATCTGAGTTCCGGATTGCCGAAATACAGATATGCCTGTCCGTCATCATCGATAAATACTGTTGGATCGATATCATTCCAGTCATCTTCTCCCTCATCGATAAGAGGGTAGCCAAGATCCTTGAAAGGACCTGTAGGAGAATCCGATACACCTACCGCAATGGCCATACCGCTGTGTCCGTTTTTCTGAACGGGGCAGTACATGTAATATTTTCCGTTTCTCTTGATGGTCTGGGGAGCCCATGCCCTGTCCTCAGCCCAGCTTATGTCATCAAGAGAAAAGATGGAACCGTGATCCGTCCAGTTCACCATATCCTTCGTTGAAAAACATCTCCAGTCACGCATGGTATAAAAATGATCGATAAGCTCATCTTCGTCATGGGTGGTATAAAGATAAAGCGTATCACCGTCAACCATGGGTGCGGGATCTGCAGTATAAATGTTTGTTACGATAGGGTTCTTCTTAATACTCATTGTCATTCCTCATCTTTCTTTCTATATATACACATCCCGTAAACTGCCGCCATGACATAACGTATCTTCACGATAATCTCAATTTGGGCGGGATGCATCAATATTTTCGATCTCTTTTCTGTTGATATATTTTTCGGTGATCCTCATTATCTCCTTAAGATTATCAAAATCCCGGTCCATATCTCCGGTCTCCAGTGAATGGTCTCCGCCTTCCGTAAGATAATAACTGAAATCCTTATCTTTTACATCTGCCATAAAAGCATCATGCTCATACCATGGATCAGCCGTACCGTGAAAAATAATACCTTCATTCTTAATAAGAGGCATAGTCTGGGGAACCGGTGTGTATAATACATTACGGATCTTCAGTTTCTTTACGTCAGCATAATAGGAAGAAACGGCAGTCCCGACACTTTTGGAAACAAAAAGAATATCATCGTATTTATCAAATACTATATCTTTAAGTATTTCCTCCGTCTGACCGAGAGCAGTGTCAAAAGCCTTCCTCATCTTATCACTGTCTCCAAAGATCCCGCTCTCAAATCCACCGTAGGGAACGATCTTTATCTCATACCCGGCTTCCTTTGCGATCTTCCTGCTGAAATAAAGTAGCGGCCTGTCAGCCGTATATCCTATCCCCGGGAAAAAACATGCTATCTTCATAAGAACCTTATAAAACCTCGATAAGGCCGCTTAAGCCTTCTTCCTTAAATACTTCTTTGTAGTAGCCTACCTCATCCCTAATGATGGTATCGATAGTCTGCATTCCAAGCAGCTCAACGGGAGCCTTATCATCCGTGAATATCCTGGAGCCCCTCTCTATATCCATAAGACCTTTCTCAACCTTTGCAAGCTGGGCGCTAAGATCCTCATCCGATATCTTCTCCATACCCGCCGAAAGCCCTTCCTGCAGGTCAACATTTACCGAAGCAAAAAGCTCTCTGTTGGTAGAGCCCGGTACATTCACTGTCTTGACATTCGGAAACACCGAAGCAACCGTATCGGTAAGGTAAAATGTTATATCCTCTGCAGGCGCACTCTGTGTTCCTTCTTCCTGAATGGAATGCATATTCATGTTCATTACCATCACGCCGTTCTCCTTCAGATGATCCTTTACCAGAGTAAAGAATTCAACCGAACTCATCTGAAAAGGGATGGTGATATCCTGATATGCATCAACCATGATCACGTCATATTTTTTCTGATCCGCATTGAGATATGCACGTCCGTCATAAGTTACTACATTAACATCCTCCGGGAGTGCGAAATATTCATGAGCAAGATCCGTGATACTCTGATCTATCTCTACTCCCGTTATCTCTGCCTCCGGATAATATTTCATGCACTGAGTTGCAAAGGTTCCCGTTCCCATTCCGAGGATAAGGATATCCTTCGTCTCATCCGCGGAAGCTTTGGCAGCGACTCCCGCCATCGCCGGTGCGGCAAGAGCGTAATCATAGTAGAGTCCCGTCAGATCCTTCTGCTTCATCTTAAGGGACTGCACTCCAAACATTACATTCGTGGAAAGATATGTCGCTCTCTCCGTATCCTTTACCTGCAGATAGTTATATACTGATTCACCTTCGTAGGTGAGATCATTTTCCCAGAATGCAAATTTTGAATCATGTCCGAAGATACAACATATGATGAAAAGCACGGCGGATACGCCTACTGCTGCTTTTCCCTTTTTGTTCACTATAAAATACGCAGCGCCGATGACCAGTAACACTCCGGAAAAAATTAGGAATGTCACAGAGGTTCCGACAGCAGGTATAGTTACAAACGTCGGCATAAAAGTACCGATTATGCTTCCAATGGTATTGCATGCCCCCAATCTGCCGGCAACGCTTCCACTCTCCTCAAGATCGGACACCGTATACTTTATAAGTGAAGGTGTTACGGTTCCCAACAGGAACAGAGGAAATACAAATATGATCATACATGCCGCAAAAGCCGCCCATATAAGTAATCCGGTGGATATGGTAACTATCATGATGCCCGTAACAAGGAGTATCACATATTTCCCGACTACGGGAATGAGACCGATCCACACCGCCGCGATCAGTATTCGTTTAAAAAGTTTCGACGGATCCGGATCCTTATCGGCCCATTTCCCTCCGAAAACATTTCCCAATGCCATCGCTATCATTATGGTTCCGATGATTATGGTCCATACGATCTGGGATGACGAAAAATAGGGAGCCAGCAGCCTGCTTGCCCCCAATTCCACTGCCATCACGGCCATTCCCGCAAAGAATTCCGTGAGGTAAAGATAATACTTATTCTTTAAGATATTCTTTTCCAACTCTTCCTACTATCCTTCGGGATTAAACTCAAACTTCATCCCAAAGCTCTCCTTTTTTTATTGTTGCGTCAAGCCGCTCTATTATATCATGATGCCGCACATCTTGCGAATAACGTTTTCTTTCAGCATCCACGACGTATCAGAGCCTATCTGCAAAGCGTTATCTCTATCTTATTATCCTTAGCCAGCTTGTCCGCAGGGATAAAATCACCCTCTATGATCTCGCCATTTAATATGATACGATTTACGCCGCTTTCCACATGCTCCGGATTCTTTATCTTAATGGAGAGATGCGATCCTCTGAAATCTTTCTCAATCTCCATACCGTCCCACTTGGAACAAATTGCGGGTGATATCCTGATACCGTCAAAATTCGGGCGGATACCGCATATTCCTTCGACACATCCCACCATAACTGTAGATGCCGTTCCTGTCAGCCAGTGAACATGAGCGCGTCCCGGAAACGGAGTATCATCAGACTCCGTAAACTGACCGTGAACATAGGGCTCTATCAGACGTCTGTCAGCATCATCATTCATCGCTGCTGGAGCGGATTCCTTAAAATATTCAAAAGCCCTATCTCCCTTGCCTCTCAGGGCTTCCGCAAGAATAAGCCATCCCTGAGACTGTGAGAATATACCTCCGTTTTCCTTCGTACCGGGATTAAATACCTGCATAAGAGCTCCCGGGAAAGAATGATATCTGTAAGGCGGTGTCAGAAGCTTTGCTCCGTAGGGAGTATTAAGTAATCTGTGTACGCTTTCCATTGCTATGTCAGCCTGTTCATCATCCGCAACTCCGGAGATAACTGCCCAGCTCTGTGGATTCAGCCACATATTTGCTTCGGGATCAGCGGCAGCACCAACTATTTCATTGTCTTCACGTATTCCTCTTATAAAGCGGTCTCCGTCCCAGCACTTCGTAAGTATCTTATGCAGCTTCTTTCTACTCTCCTCCATGAAAGCCGCATACTCGTTATCACCTTTTGATGCAGCGATCTCCTTCATCATATTCAAAGCATAATAAAGCTGGAAAGCAACGAAGGTGGATTCACCGGCTGCACCAAGACGCAGACAGTCATTCCAGTCAGCGTGAAGTCCCGCAGGCATTCCATGTCTTCCGGAATGATCCATCGAGAATTTCACTGCCCTCTTTAAGTGATCATATACAGTATCTTCTCCGCCGTTGGCATATACTATCTTCTCATCAAGGAAGGCCTTATTACCTGTTTCTGCTATATATTTATATACAGTGGGGAAGAGCCACAGTGCATCATCCGCACGATATGAAGGATGTCCTGTTTCCTTCACGTAAGCAGGATCATCCGGCGTATTCTCATATCCGGCATTGTGATTGAATTTAACAAGAGGAAGTCCCGCTCCGTTATCAACCTGTGCCGAAAGCATGAACCTTATCTTCTCCAGAGCCATCTCCGGATCCTGGTGGATCACGCCCTGTATATCCTGCACAGTATCACGGTATCCGTAACCGTTACGCTGTCCGCAATACAAAAGAGATGCCGCACGTGACCAGGTAAATGTTATGAAACACTGATATGCGTTCCATACATTTATCATATTATTGAATTCATCCGACGGAGTCTTTACGGAAAAATGTGACAGCTCGCCATGCCAGTATGTCTTCAGAGCTTCCACTTCCTTCTCTGATACGGAAGCGTCCTCATAACTCTTAAGGATCACATCCGCTTCTTCAGCAGTCTTGCTTCCCATGACAAAAGTAAATCTCTTGGTCTCACCGGCTTCTATTGTGACTCTGCTCTGAAGAGTACCGCAGGAATTCAGATTGTAATTCATCTTCATTCCGCATTCACCGCGTTCAACAGCTTCCGGATTGGCAAAAGTACGGCTTCTTCCGATAAAGTCATCAAGACTTCCGCAGGCGTCAGTCACCTTTTCACCAGCAAGGCCTATAAATCTCTGCTGATGCCCCTTACCGCCGTTCGGATCCACTTTTACAAATTCATTGATATGCTGGATCAGCTTGTTACCGAGAAGTTCGGTTCTGGAGATGAATTCCGTATACTGAAGGTTAACCTGATCCTGCTCGTAATTATCTTCATTGGTGAATTCCACACAGCTGAAGACCGAGATATCTCTCTTACTGCTGCCGGTATTGGTCACCCTAGCATCCCATACTTCGTAAGTCTTTCCCAACGGAACGTAATATGTCACTTCGCTCTTTATTTCCGCATATTCGGCTGTGGCAACGGAATATGCGGTTCCGTGACGCATCGAACATTTATATTTATCAAAGGCCTTCTGAACCGGCTTCCATGTTGCCGACCAGTAGTCTTTCGAATCATTATCTCTTATATAAATAAATCTTCCGGGCAGAGACATTGACGAATTAAAACGAAAACGGGTAATCCTACCCTTCGCTCCGCTCTTTACAAAACTGTATCCTTCCGCATTACCGGAAATGATAGCTCCATACTCGGGAGATCCCAGATAGTTACACCAGGGTGCCGGTGTATCCGGTCTGTCTATAACATATTCTTTAGCTTCAAGATCAAAATGTCCGTATCTCATATAACCTCCTGAAAATCAGATCTCTCATCTTTTTCATCACCCGCAGGGGGGCAAATATTACCTTCGCGGTAATTATAAAATTTCCTCCATATGCATGCAAGGGTGATGACCTGAGCCTGTTCCTGTCACTCTTATGCATATCATAAAAAACAGTTGAAAATGTGTTATCACTCCCGGCGGGGATAGCTATCGACTTTCCGATATGATAAAATTTTCTTACTTGCCGGGCAATAATGCTCATCTGATTTTCTTCTTTGTTTTCACCGGCAGAATAATCCAGGGAAGGAAAACAATCCATATGAAAAGAATACTTACCGGAATCCTCGCAGCGCTCATTACAACAGCCACACTGATCATTCCATTTTCTTCAACTGCGGCATCCCCGACCGAAATGTCTGTAGTCTATGCCGACGGAACAGCGGGACAGATCCTTGTTGAATTCAAAAATGTTCCCATCGGCGTAACTGTAATGGTCTACTCATGGACACAGGCAAACGGACAGGATGATAACTTCATGCAGTGTGCCGCACCCATGGCCGACGGTACATATAAGGCTGTGATAGATGTTAACGATCACAATTATGAATTCGGCACATATACCATACAGGGCTTCTTAAATTATCCTGACGGTACTTCAGTGCCGGTCAATTCCATTGATGCGACCATCACACCTCTTAATTACATCTATGCTTCAAACTCCGGTAACGGAACAGCATCCATAGGCGTAATCAACCCTTCCGTTACACCTGACGGAGATATCACACTCTTCTTCTGGTCAGAGAAGGACGGACAGGACGATCTCACAACAGCATCCGCCAAGATGGTTGCTCCCGGACAGTATGCAACTTCCGTTCAGATAGGTAACCTGGGCTATATGGGAAGCTGCAGAGTACTCAATGTTCATGCCTATGCAACAGTAAACGGCGTATCCGAATATTTGGGCGGTATCAGCACAGGACTTGAATCGCCGGAGATCAATGCTCATGTACAGGGACTTACCAGTGCAACAAATTATCTGGTTGCAGTCAGCATCAAGGAACACCGAATCGGCGTATATCAGTGGACAGGCTGCAGCTGGGATTGCATCATGACAGATCTCTGCTCCACCGGTGCCAGCAATGCAACACCCAGAGGAACTTTCAGGATAGGCGGAAAGGGCTACTCCTTCGGAACGCCCGAATATACCTGCTACTATTATTCATCATTCAAAGGAAGCGAGTATCTCTTCCATTCCGTTCTCTACTATCCCGGGACAAAGAAGATAAAGAGCGGCCGTCTGGGAAGAAGCCTTTCTCACGGATGTGTAAGGCTTGATATAGACGACGCAAAGTATATCCAGGATGTAGTACCTGCAGGAACAGCAGTTTATATCTACTGATCGACATTTAAAATAAAACAGCGGCATGGCCGCCTATAGTTGATAATAAAAAAAACAGGACAGTTACTTAAACTATCCTGTTTTTTTGAACCTTTAATTGTGGGAAGGACAATTCCTGCAGTCTCCGTCACAATTTGCAAACAGCCTGTCAATGAACATATCAGCCGCCGCTCTGATCTCATCATTGGGGATGAGACGGCTTACTCTTGAGATATTCGATCTGATCATCATCTCTCTTGCCGCACGCTCATCTATTCCTCTGGTCTCCATATAGAAGAGCATATCTTCGGAAAGCTTACCGGATGAAGCCGCATGTCTTCCGTTTACCTTTTCTTCCTCACCGAGGATGAGAGGTATGGTCTTGTTCTCGATATTCTTGCCGAGCATAAGGATGTTTTCTTCCTCATCGCCGTTGGCATCTATAGATCCCTTTCTGAAATCAAGGGACTCCCTGGATGACTTAACAGCACCTTCCATAAGAACGCCGTTGAAGCGCATCACGCCTTCGGTCTTCTTTCCTCTGAAGACATCATCATAATTGATATCGATAGATGTACCCTTAGTGATGATAAATCCGAGATCCGCTCTGAACTTTGACTCGTCTCCTATCTGATCAGTATATGTTCCGAGATAGCTTTCTTTTGCGCCAAGCGAAAGCTCCGTATATCTGAAATCGGAATCCTCTGCAAGGCGGCTTCCCATATCATTGAAATATGTAAAACCATCGGCAAGACACTGGACCTTAACAAGGTGGAGTTTAGCGCCCTTCTCCATTATCACTCTGGTCTGAGTACCTGCAAAACCTCTTCCCGAAGGGCTCTGTGAATCCATATACTGGATCACTGTCATTTCACTGCCTGCTCTCATCCTTATAAGTGATGTATCCACATCCTCGGATCCGTCCGGATAGAGATAATGCAGATAAACAGGATCCTTGATCTTAACATTCTCCGGGACCTCGATCACTCTCGCCGGTGCTCCCATCTTCACGATCAGATCATCTATTTCCTTTCCCATTCCGGTTGCAAAAGGCTGCTCGTGGTAAATGGGATATTTTCCGGCTACATATGTTTCTCTGTTTATCGAAGCTCCCTCATCCTCGTACATCTTCAGAAGATCCGTGGGAGATACACCTTCCTTTACAATGATCTCCTTCGGAAATTCCGGTTTAACAAGATATGCCGGGTGATCCGCCGTACGTATCGCTTCTTCCGTGGAATCCTTCACCTTAAACTCAGCATCGTTCAACTGATTGTGAAACCATGTGAGCACCGGAAGATGATTAACTTTCAAAATATTATCTGCCATATTCTTAACCCTGCTCCATCTCAAGTTTAATGAGATTGTTCATCTCTGCCGCATATTCAAGAGGAAGCTCCTTGCTCACCGGATTAGCAAATCCGCTTACTATCATGGCACGGGCTTCTGCTTCCCTTATACCTCTGCTCATAAGATAAAATACTGCATCATCGTCAATCTTACCGATCTTAGCCTCATGTCCCACATCAGCCTTGTCAGTGTTTACTTCCATAGCGGGAACTGTGTCCGATCTTGAGATACTGTCTAACATCAGTGAGCCGCAGTTTACGGAAGCCTTGGAGCCTTCTGCCGAAGAGCTGATCTCCACGCTGCTTCTGTAAGTACTGATACCGCCGCTCTTACAGATAGACTTGGTATCGATAAAGGATGAAGTATTTTTTCCGATATGCACCATGCGTGCACCGGTATCAAGATTCTGTCCCTTACCTGCAAATGTTACTCCGGTGAATTCCGCATGAGATCCGTCTCCCTTAAGTATGGAAGTAGGATAGAGGTATGATTCGTGAGAACCGAAGGAACCTGATATCCACTCTATGGTTCCTCCCTCTTCGCATATCGCTCTCTTGGTATTGAGATTGTACATATTCTTCGACCAGTTCTCGATGGTGGAATATCTCAGATGCGCATTCTTTCCGACGTAAAGCTCAACGCAGCCTGCATGAAGATTGGCTATGTTATATTTCGGTGCCGAACATCCTTCTATGAAATGAACATCCGCCCCTTCCTCCACGATGATGAGCGTATGCTCAAACTGACCCGCACCGGGCGCATTCAGTCTGAAATAAGACTGAAGTGGAATATCAACCTTAACTCCCTTCGGAACATATACGAATGATCCTCCCGACCATACCGCACCGTGAAGAGCGGCAAACTTGTGATCGGTAGGAGGTACCAGCTTCATGAAATGTTTTTTTACAAGGTCCTCGTATTCGCCTGTTATAGCGGATTCCATATCTGTATATACAACGCCGAGCTTCGCAACATCTTCACGCACGTTGTGATATACAAGTTCCGAATCATACTGTGCTCCCACACCTGCAAGAGATTCTCTCTCAGCCTTGGGAATACCCAGCTTTTCAAAAGCATTCTTTATATCTTCCGGAACCTCGTTCCAGTCAGCCTTCATATCGGTCCTGGGTCTTACATAGGTCACGATCTTTGCCATATCAAGTCCGTCAATAGGCGGGCCCCATACAGGAACCTTGAGGCTGTTATATATCTCCAGCGACTTAAGTCTGAAATCAAGCATCCATTCGGGATCATGCTTTGCAACAGATATCTCTTTTACGATCTCCTCTGTCAGACCTTCATCAACCTTGAAGAAGTCTTCTTCTCTCTCCTCATCCTTGAAGTCATAGAGTCCGCGTTCCACATCATCAAGAACGATGCCGGAATCTCCTGAATCAATATCTATGGGAGTATCTTTTCTGATCTCAATATCACTCATTCTTATTTAACCCACTTTTCAAAACCATTTTCATTGATCTCATCAACCATCTCGGCGCCACCTTCAGCAGCAATCTTTCCCTTTACGAGAACGTGTGTATGATCAACATTTAATGCCTCAAGTATCCTGGTGCTGTGTGTGATAACGATAAGCGCACCGCCCTGTTTTGCGAAATGCTCCACACCCTTGGACACTGTACGTACCGCATCCACATCAAGTCCGGAATCTGTCTCATCAAGGATAGCAAGCTTGGGCTTAAGCATGAGCAGTTGGAATATCTCTGCCTTCTTCTTCTCACCGCCTGAAAATCCTACGTTAAGATCACGTTCAACATAAGATTCGTCCATATCAAGCAGCTTGCATATCTCTTCTATGTCTTTCTTGTATTGGAAAAACCTTACGGGCTTTCCGGTCTGCTCGCGGATAGCGCTTCTTAAAAATGCTTCAAGAGAAAGTCCCGGAACCTCAAGAGGATTCTGGAATGACATAAAGAGTCCTCTTTTAGCGCGCTCATTGGCTGTCATTTTCGTAATATCCTCTCCGTCCAGGATGATCGTTCCGGAAGTGATATTGTAGGCAGGACTTCCCATGATAACATTACCGAGGGTTGACTTACCGGCACCGTTAGGTCCCATAAGTACATGCGTCTCACCCGGATTCACACTAAGATCCACGCCGTGAAGGATCTCACCTTCTTCGATCCCGGCGGTTAAATTTTTAATTTCAAGCAAAGCCATATCTTATTTCTCCTTCATTGCATTGTTATTATACATACAGGCATTGATTTTGCCATGTTTAATTTATCACAGACGTGCGATCCATTTATCCAGGACTCCGGCTATATCCTGCATGACCTTTTCCCTGTCGAGTTCGTGAAGCAGTTCATGCCTGTCATCCTTATATATCTTAAGCGATACATGTCTGTATCCCATCCTCTTATAGCGACGGGCCACAGTTTTTGGATCCTTTCCGAAATTACCTATAGGATCTTCGGCTCCCGAGAGAAAAGCTACAGGCATATCTACCACTGTATTCATGCCTTTCTTTTTTCTTTCCCTCACGGTCATGACCTGAGTCTTTTCCCTCTTATCCATATCGAGAAGGATATCGATCAGTGTATCATATCCGTTTAATGTAAACGTATAATCCGTTAAAGGATCATTTCTGTACATTTCCACTCTGGTCTCATCATGAGAAAGCCAGTCGGACGGGGTCTTTGGATCCTTTATCCCACGGTTATTGGATCCTGCAAAAGCTTCATCCAGGAATGACCAGTGAGCATGTTCTCCCTTGATAAGCGATACCGTCTTTATCAGACATCTTCCTGCCATGAGCGGCACCTCCGGGAAATTTCCCGTTCCCATTATCATGGCACCGTCCAGTTCATTTCCGTAGGCATCTATATATGCTCTGGCAAAAAACGAACCCATGCTGTGCCCCATTAAAAAATATGGAACATCGGGATACATCTGCCTGACAGTCTCCGTTACCCGGTGGATATCTTCAAGAACCGTATCAGCAGGTCCCTTTCCCGAAGCCGCCTTGAAATATCCGTATTCTGCAGGATCCTTAACACTTCTTCCGTGTCCGATATGATCATTACCTACAACCAGGATCCCTCTCCCGCAAAGCACTTTTGCAAGTTCCGCATATCTTTCAATATGCTCTATCATACCATGTACTATCTGTAACACTGCCCTCGGCTTCCCCGCAGGCTTCCATAATACAGTATACAGGCTGTCTGTCCCGTTACAGGAATCTATCCTCATTATCTGTTTGCTCATGCCGGGCCTCCTTCCGGTGCGGATCTCAGAACAGGTACGCCGCCTCGCTTCCGCCGTTTGGATCGATGGAATGAGGAAGTTCAGGGATTCCTTTGATATTTAAATACTCATCCACTTCCACATATCCGTCATCACCGCTTGAGTCATAAACATGAAGTATCACTCTGTTATCGACAACAGACATTTCATTTGCATACCACAAACCGTAGTCGGAAAGATAAACATCTGCGCTGCTTCCTCTGGTCACATCCACAGCTACCACCGACTCTCCTTCATAAGCAAGGAAATATGCATATGTTCCGCAGCATGCGAGGCAATATGTATCCGATGAATCACCGTAATATTCGCCGCTCAGATTGACTTCATTACCTGCAAAATCCACACCATGAAGCGCTATACTCTGATTGGAAGAATCATATCCGACAGTAAGGATATTGTCTTCAAGAGCATATATCCTGTCACATTCATAGCTTCTTCCTCTGCACAGATATCCGTTATTAACATATCCGGCTGAGATATCAAGCATCAGCCAGTTGCATCCGTCATATATATATACATAATTCCAGTCTGCCCAAAAGGCTCCTACCGTATCCTGCCATATAGTTTCCGTATTGCCCGTCGCCAGATCATAGCATTCAATGCCATCCCAGAATTCGGTGTAATAGATCTTTTCATCGCAGAATGCAATATGCATGCAGGAAATATCCTTCAGCAACAGAGAGTCAGCATCCGCAGCCGGATCATATATATACAGATCCACATCCGACTTGCTGTTTCCCGCAGCATATATGATATATTCTCCATCTGTTGCAAAATATGAAACATTATTATCCGTAAGATTTAGTTTGGTAGGTTTCCCGCTACCCGTTCCTAACGATGATACAGGCAGTGAATAAATACCGTCATCACAGATCGTATAGATCGTATCTCCGCATTGGAGCAGACGTGTATTGTCATGGAATGCATCATTCGTATCAAATTTCGAGCCATAGAGATTCATGTATCCGAAAGTATAATTAAACATTCCCATGGTATGATCATCAAGAAATGCTTCAATAGATGCCTCATCGGAAAGTGACTTGTCATAGTCCTTTATATCTATCTCACTTGCTTCAGATGTATATCCCGTAGATTCATCATAAATATACAGATTTCCTTTTTTAGAGAGTCCAAACCATATCTCATATTCATCACAGAAAGTATTCTCCTTTCCGTATTCGATCTCTCTCTCCGGAGTATAATCAATACAGAAAAATCTTCCGTTGGAAGGCACGTAATCCGTTATCCTCCAGGGTGCTTCATTCGCATCCGTTTCCGTTAATGTAAACGGTCCATACGAATACCTGTCACTATAATCCGAAAAATCACATAACGAATCCTCATCAGGGAAGTAATACACGCACTCCGATGTTTCCCATGCCTTGCCTACATATTCAAACGGTTCTTTCTCAACGTCGAACTTTACAACATATCCTTTTTTCTTATCCAGATTCTCGCCTGTTATAAATACCGCACTCTTACCCTCGGCAACAGCAGTAACCTCTGCGGTTCCGTCTCCTTTATCCTTTACGGTGATCACTTTATCGTCGGCAGATTCCCATTTGATCTTCTGTCCCTTATCAAGTTCGTCGAAATTCTCAATGGTAAGAGTATACTCTTCACCTTCCGTAAGAGTGACAACAGAGGTCTCGGAAAGTTCCAGGCTCTGTTCCTTTACGCCGAAGATCCCGCTCGAGGTATTCTTGAAAATGAACAATGCCGCTGCCACTGCCCCGCCGATAATAACAACAGCAACTACTGACAATGCAATAATCAGCGGAAGGATACTCTTCTTTTTTTCAACAGGAGGCTGACCCGGCTGGTTACCGTACTGCGTTCCGGGCTGTGGCTGTGCCCCCGGCTGATTCATATAAGACTGGGAATCCCACGAAAAACCGGCACCTGCCGTACCGTTATCGTTACTATTCTGCCTTCCTTCAATTTCACTCATTCCTATACCTCCATCCTAATGAAGAGAAATCATGAATCCGATCTCTCGGGAAACAATATTCCAAAACTGTCCAATGTTTCATCTGCTTTCTTAAGCATCAGTGCGCTTCCGTACAGCCCGCCGCTTTCTCTGAGACTCAGAGAAAAAACAGGGTCCCCGACAGTCTTTAATCTCATATCTCCGCCGTAGCTATTAAGCAGCACAGGGATCTCCGTCACTTCTGCCGGAGCCTTTCTGTCCATTTTGAAGTTAAGTACTCCGTCTTTACCGTGTATGGATGTTATATGATACTTACCCGCTTTCGCTTTAAGCAACGCTATCTTAAGCAGATTTTCCGCTTCCTGCGGGATACTTCCGAATCTGTCCTTAAGTTCGTCACGCATCTCATCTGCATCTTCATCATTCTTGATCTCCGCGATACGTTTATATATATCAAGCTTCTGCGTCTCATTCATGATGAATTCCGCGGGTATAAAAGCATCTATACTCATATCAATCTCGCAGGATGTATCTTCTGCGACTTTGATACCGCGCTTTTCCTTTATGGCGCTTTCAAGCATCCTGCAATACAGATCATAACCTATCGCTTCAACCTGTCCGTGCTGCTGCTTTCCAAGTACATTGCCGGCGCCTCTTATCTCAAGATCGCTCATGGCTATCTTGAAGCCGCTTCCGAGTTCGGTATACTGTTTTATCGCTGACAGTCTCTTCTCCGCAGTCTCTCTGAGGATCTTATTTCTGTCATACATAAGGAAAGCATATGCGGTACGTTCTTCTCTTCCGACACGGCCTCTGAGCTGATACAGCTGAGCAAGACCCATCCTGTCGGAATCCCTGATGATCATTGTATTAACATTCGGAATATCGAGACCTGTCTCTATTATCGTAGTGGAAACAAGTACATCTATCTCCTTGCGGATAAAGCTCATCATGATATCCTCGAGCTCTTTTTCTCCCATCCTTCCGTGAGCAAAAGCAACTCTTGCGGACGGTACAAGTTCCGAAATCTCTCTCGTGATCTCATCTATATTGTTTATACGGTTGTGAACGTAATAAACCTGTCCGCCTCTGGACATCTCTCTGTTGATGGCTTCGCGGACCATCTCATCATTATATTCACATATAAAAGTCTGTATTGGCTGTCTGTTGCGAGGCGGTTCCTCAAGCAGACTCATGTCCCTTATTCCGGCAAGACTCATGTGCAGCGTACGTGGTATGGGAGTAGCAGTAAGTGTGAGTACATCCACATTCTGCTTAAGCTGCTTTATCTTTTCCTTATGAGCAACACCGAAGCGCTGCTCCTCATCGATAACAAGTAATCCCAGATCCCTGAACTGCACATCCTTGGAAAGCAGTCTGTGGGTTCCGATCACTATATCAACCGTACCTTCCCTGAGACGCTTTATAACATCCTTTATCTGAGCCGGTGTCCTGAAACGGGAGATCATCTCCACGCTCACCGGATAGTCACGCATTCTTTCACTGAAGGTGTTGAAGTGCTGTTCCGCAAGTATGGTAGTAGGAACCAGATATGCAACCTGCTTATTTTCCTGAACCGCTTTAAAAGCAGCTCTTATCGCAACTTCAGTCTTGCCGAAGCCCACGTCACCGCAAACAAGGCGGTCCATGATCTTCGTACTTTCCATATCTTCCTTTACGGCGTCTATCGCACTTATCTGATCATCTGTCTCCTGATAAGGAAACATCTCTTCGAATTCCTTCTGCCATATGGTATCTGCGCCGTATCTGTATCCCGTCTTCTGCATCCTTACTGCATAGAGATCTACCAGATCCTGGGCGATATCATCTACCGCTTTCTTAGCTTTTGCTTTGGCATGATTCCATTCATCGGTACCAAGCTTATTGAGCTTTGGCGGTCTGGCTTCTTTATCCGCATATAAGGAAACCTTATCAAAAGCGGTTGCCGCTACATACAGGAACGAACCTCCCCTGTATTCGATCTTCATATAATCCTTGCGGATATGATCAACTTCTACTTCTTCTATACCGCGATAAATACCTACACCGCAGTCTTCATTGATAACATAGTCTCCCGCATGGAGATCGGTGAGATTACGTATCTTCTTGCCCGGAGCATATTTGGGCTTTTTCTTTTTCTTCTTTAACCTGTCAGCTCCGAAGATATCCGTCTCTGAAATGACAGTGAATTTAAGATCCGGATAGGTAAATCCTTTTTTAACACGTCCGTAAAAAGTAGCTATCTGTCTCGGAACAAGAGTATTCCCTTCATTATCTGTATAATATGCGGCAAGTCCTTCTTCACTTATATCATCAGCCAGACGCTTTGCTCTCGATCTGGATCCGGAGAGGATGACGATCCTGTAGCCTTCTGCGGCAAGCTTTCCGAGATTGTCGGTAAGCACTTCGAACTTGCCGTTATAGGATGACAGCGTGCGCATGTTGACGGCAACACGCTTCTCATTTTCAAAGAAATCCTCAGCCGGTTCAAAGCTCTGTATCTGAACCGTATTCTCTCTCGACAGTCTTGACCGTATGGAATCGGCACTTGTAAGTATGTCCGTCTGTCCCGGAAGAACATATCCTCCTTCAAGACGGTTCTTCATGCTTTCCGCAAATTCCATCTCTATGCCGTGTGCAAATTCCATTATCCTTGAAGGTTCATCAAGAAACACACAGTACTTTTTCCCTTCGATAAGGTCAAGCAGGCTTATGGTAGAAGGGTAGAAGTAATGGATATAGCTGTCCAGGCTTATATCGCCCGTCCCGTAAACAAGAGCATTTTCAAGCTCCTCAAGTCTCACACTCAGACGGTGAGCCTCTTCCGTGCTGAACTTCTCCCTTAATATCTTCTCCTGCGTTTCGGATTCTTCCTTGATCTTCCTGAATCCTTCAAGCTTCTCTTCTTTTGAAAGGAGCATCTCGTCGGCAGGGAATATGGTAACTTTCTCAAGTTCTTCTATGGAACGCTGGCTGTCGGCATCAAAAGATCGTAATGACTCAACCGTATCCCCCCATAATTCCACGCGCACCGGATTCTCGCCTGTCATATCAAAGATATCGATTATACCGCCGCGGATAGAGAATTCTCCGGGATTCTGAACCTGATATCCGGTTCTTTCATATCCCATGGAAGTAAGCAATACTGCTGCCGCTTCCTCTTCAAGAGTAGCGCCTTTTTCTATCTCGAATATATGATCCTTTATGACTTCAAGAGGAAGGCAGGTCTCCATCAGTGCATTGAAGGTAGTTACTATGGTCATCTTCTTACAGGTAAGAAGCGTCCTTAAAACCTTAAGTCTCTCTTTTAAAGTCTCTCTTCCGTTGATGTCCGCCTGATAAAAGATCAGATCCTTAGCGGGATAGTAGCAGGTATTCCTGTCAAAAAATCTGTATTCATCAGCTATCTGTGAAGCAACGATATCCGAGTACGTCAAAATGAGCGTGACATCGGTCTGCCCGCTCAACGCACTTATGATATGAAGTTTTCCTGAGTCCGCTGCTCCTGTTAACGAGAGCTTTGATCTGCCGCCCGCAATGTCTGCTGCAGCCGTATCAAACCATGGAAGTTCATGCAGCGGTGAATCAATAATATTCATCTATTTCATGCAGGTTGTGTATGCTGTTTGGTATTGAACCTGCTCATTACCTTATCAATGCTTTCACCCCCGACAATCATTTTGATCGCATTGGCTGCGTTCTTCCTGCTCTCTTCCATAAGCTTCTCCTCTTCAGCGGAGAAATGTCCGAGAACATGATCCGCAAGATCCCATCCCTGCGGCTTTTCACCGACGCCTACTCTGATGCGGATAAATTCTTCCGTCCCGAGCTTGGCTATTATATCCTTCAATCCGTTATGACCGCCTGCGGATCCTTTGGGACGAACCCTTATGAGCCCGGGTGCCAGACTGATATCATCACATATAACTATAATATTCTGCGGCTCTATCTTGTAATAATCCGCAAGACCTCTGAGGGCATCTCCGCTCAGATTCATATAAGTCTGAGGCTTTACCAGAATACATTTGATACCTTCAATGCTGCACTTACCGTAAAATGCTTTGCATCTGTCTTCGGTAAGAGTCACATTATATTCCTTCATAAGGAGGTCAAGAGTCTCAAATCCGCAATTATGCCTCGTATTATCATATTTTTTCCCCGGATTACCGAGTCCGGCTATCATGTACATTTATTCATTCCGCCTTTTTACCCATTCAAACAAATGACATTATAACCGCTATGCAAAATGCTTGCAAACACGGACTTATCTTTATAGTTAAGGGATCAAAAAACTGTGTTCTGCTTTTTGTCCATACCTTCCAACCATGTATAAACAAAATTTTTAAAAGCCTATCTGAAGCACAAGAAATTCATTTAAAAAACAATCTGAACAGATAAAGGGACTGCCGCACTGATCAGTGTAACAGTCCCTTTTTAATTATTTCACAAACCGTTATGCTCCCCTGTTATCAAGCCTCCGTTGCTTCCGGAAGACTCTTTAATCTTTCAAGGATAAGGTTCTGTAAATCTGTTCTGGTCTGGGAATTGATAGGATGCGCGATATCCTTGTAAGTCCCATCCTGCGCCTTACGACTGGGCATTGCGATAAACAATCCCTGATCGCCTTCGATGATCTTAATGTCATGGATCACGAAACAATCATCGATAGTGATAGAAGCGACAGCTTTAAGCTTGCCATCCTTGTCCATTTTGCGAATACGTACGTCTGTAACGTTCATGTCTCCAAACCCCCTGTAATCCAAATTTTTAGCTTCTCTGAAAATATAACCTGTGTTGTATTTATTACATTTAAATTACATAACGTTCATTCTTTTCAACAACTATCTTTATGCCTTCATCTCCCTTCTGTACAGAATTCGCGCGTATCGTAGAACGGCTTTCAACTATGCAGTTCTCGATATAAGAGTTGTCGCCTATATAGACGTCGTTGAGGATGATCGAATTCTTTATCGTACAGTTGTTACCGATAAAGGCTTTCTTGAATATAACCGAATTCTCGATCGTCCCATTTATGATACTGCCGCTGGCAATAAGACAGTTCTTAACATTAACTCCAACATTGTACTTAGCCGGCGGGAGATCATCCACTTTGGAATAGATATCCGGGTAATTCCTGAAGAAGTATCTGCGGATATCCGGATTAAGGAAATCCATGTTTGTCTCGTAATAATCCCTGATGGTAGAGATATTTCTCCAGTAATCTTTCATCCGATAAGCAAATATCCTCTTGATATCTTTGTACCGGATAAGGATATCCTTTACGAAATCATATCTGTTCTCAAGAGCAGCCTTCTCTATCATCTCAACAAGCTGTCTTCTCCTGATTATGTATATTCCGCAGGAGATGAGATTGGAAGTTGCTTTTACCGGCTTCTCTTCAAACTCGGTGATGCGGCCGTCGCTGTCGGTCTTAACGCATCCGTAGCGCTCTACATTCACATCTTCCGGCATTTCCTTGCATACGACTGTTATATCGGCTTTCTTGTCGATATGCGCTTCCAGAACCTCGCTGTAATCCATCTTATAAACACAGTCACCGGATGCGATAACAACATACGGCTCATGACTGTCTCTTATGAACTCAATGTTCTGCGCTATGGAATCTGCGGTTCCGCGATACCAGTCGGTATTATCAAGGGTTCTGGTGGGAGTGAAAACATACATTCCACCCTGCTTACGACCGAAGTCCCACCATTTTGAAGAGCTTAAATGCTCATTTAAACTTCTTGCATTATCCTGTGTAAGTACGGCGACCTTCTGGATATGAGAATTACTCATGTTACTGAGCGCAAAATCTATACTGCGATAGCTTCCGGCAACCGGCATGGCTGCCACAGCACGTTTCGCCGCGAGTTCCCCCATCCTGCTGTTTTTCATCCCGCCACCGGCGAGGATGATCCCCATTGCTCTCATGCCTTCTCGCCCTCCTTGATCAGTGTTCTGCCGCTTGCAAGCTTCCCTCCCTGATAATCTGAAGGCTCAGTCTTACCGTAGATCACGGAATTCTTGCCTATCGAAACATTATTGGGAACCGTTGTCTTCTCTCCTATGCAGACCAGACCGTGGTTGTAGATATTGGGGTCTGTCTCATTATCGACTTCTTCGCCGACACCCGTCACTACTCCGTTTCCGACGCATGCATTCTCGGCGATGATAGTCTTATTGATCTTAGCTCCGTCTCCGATCACCGTATCGTTCATGATAATGGAATCACGCACAACGGTGCCCTTACCTATGGTTACATTACATCCTATGATGGAGCTGTATACTTCTCCGTAAATCTCCGCACCTTCACCGATGATGGTCCTCTCCACCTTACTCTCAGCGGATATATACTGCGGTGTAAGCGCATCGGACTTGGTATAGATCTTCCAGTATTCCTCGTAGAGGTTGAATTCCGGAATGATATCGATGAGCTCCATATTGGCTTCCCAATATGAGTGAAGGGTTCCTACATCCTTCCAGTAACCGTTAAATTCATATGCATATATAGGTGCGTTATTACCGTGACAATACGGTATAACATGTTTACCGAAGTCGAGTGCGGGCTGTTCCGCCTGAGCAATGAGCGCTTCCTTCAGTGTCTTCCAGTTGAAAATGTATATTCCCATGGAAGCAAGATTGGAATGCGGATTCTCCGGCTTTTCCTCAAACTCTGTGATCTTGCGGTTTTCATCCGTGATGACGATACCGAAACGCTTAGCCTCTTCGATGGGAACAGGCATAACAGCGATGGTCACCTCAGCCTTGTTCTTCTTATGGAAGTCAAGCATGACTTCGTAGTCCATCTTATAGATATGGTCTCCCGAAAGTATCAGGACATACTCGGGATTAAAGCTTTCCATATAATCAAGATTCTGATATATGGCATTTGCCGTACCCGTATACCATTCACTGTTTATGCTCTTCTCGTAAGGAGGAAGTACAGTCACACCACCGACATTGCGGTCAAGATCCCAGGGGATACCTATGCCGATATGCGTGTTCAGCCTGAGGGGCTGATACTGTGTAAGAACGCCCACGGTATCGATTCCCGAATCGATGCAGTTACTCAACGGAAAATCGATGATCCTGTATTTTCCGCCAAAAGAAACCGCAGGCTTTGCCACCTTTCTGGTAAGCACGCCCAATCTGCTTCCCTGGCCCCCCGCCAGAAGCATCGCTATCATCTCTTTCTTTACCATGTCATCACCTCTAGCTGTAAAATAAAATCAAGCAACTTAATGAGTGAATTATAGCATAAAGCATTGAAAAAGTGAATGATTTACACAAAAATGTTTTGTATTTGCCCGCTTTTTGTGGTATCTTTTCACAAATAATGCAAGATATAGATTATATTGATTAAAAAAATCAACAAATTGAGGTAGGGGATAAAGGAATAATTATGGTCAGATTGTTGCGTAAGCCATCAAAAAATGCCATATCACGCAAAAAGCTCCCGGAAAGACTCCGGGAGCTTTTGATAACAAAAATATCAGCTATTTATCAGAATGTACCTGCGCGATACTTGTTCATCAGCTTCTGGATACGCTCACTTGGATCGAGAAGATCGCTGATGGAAGCATCATGGTTGAGGGTATCGATGATATAAGCGATATACTTACTCATATCGCAGTTGATATACCACTCACGTTCAAGAAGCTCAGGTGTCTGATATACAAGGTTTGTTGTGAATACGCCGCTGATATCGCCGTTCTTATAAGCCTCATCGAACTTATCAAGTCCGCTTGTGAAGAGACCGAAAGTAGAGCAGCAGAAGATCCTGCCGGCCTTACGCTTCTTAAGCTCACAAGCAACTTCCAGCATACTCTCACCCGATGAGATCATATCATCCACAACGATGAGGTCTCTGCCTTCAACATCCTTACCAAGGAATTCGTGAGCAACGATAGGATTACGGCCGTCAACAACCTTGGTATAGTCACGTCTCTTATAGAACATTCCGACATCAAGACCAAGTACGTTAGCCATATATATAGCTCGGCTCATTGCACCTTCATCCGGGCTGATGACCATCATGTGATCATCATCGAACTTGAGGTCCTTGAACTTGCCGCACATAGCCTTTATGAACTGATAAGCAGGCTGAACCGTCTCAAATCCGTTAAGAGGGATAGCATTCTGTACTCTGGGATCATGAGCATCGAAAGTGATGATGTTGTCGACGCCCATCGCTGTCATTTCCTGAAGTGCATATGCACAGTCAAGAGACTCACGTGAAGTACGCTTATGCTGTCTGCTCTCATATAAGAAAGGCATGATAACGGTGATACGTCTTGCCTTGCCTCCTACCGCAGCGATGATCCTCTTCAGATCAGAGTAGTGATCATCGGGTGAGTAGTGATTGATCTGTCCGAAAAGCTTGTATGTAAGACTGTAATTACAAACATCGATGAGAATATAGAGATCGGTTCCTCTTACGGATTCCTTGATAACGCCCTTGCCTTCTCCCGATCCGAAACGGGGTGTAGCAGCCTTAAGGAGGTAAGTGTCACGCTCATATCCGGAAAAAGCCAGCGTATCTGCATGCTCGTTCTCACGCTCCTCGCGCCATTTGACCAGATACTGGTCAACTTTTTCTCCGAGATGTCTGCATCCTTCCAAGGGGATGATCCCGAGAGAACCTACGGGGATTGTGTTCAGATTTCTGATTTCGTCTTTAATGGGTGACATGTTGATCCTTCCTCTCATTGAATGAGATCTTAACTTTTAAGTTGCACTGTATTATATACAGCAAAAAATTACTTAATTCAATCATCCAAATTTATTATATTTTTACTTTTTTTGTCTATTTTCTATACAATTCGCCTTTTGGATACGTATATCTTTGCATTTTAGTTTACATATTCTGTTCGAAGACAGTATCCTTGAGGATATCCTCTCTCTGTATGTTGTATTGAGGATATCAAGACTCATGTTTGTCGAAATTATGACGGGATTCTTCCTGATCATGCGCTCATTGAGAAGATCAAAAAGGATGTTCTTGGAAAAATCATTTACACCTTCCGTGCCCAGATCATCTATTATCAGCAGATCACAGTCATAGAGAGTCTCCATAAGATCACGTCTGCCTGACCTGTCATTGTCATAAACCGCATCCGAGATCAGGTCAAAGAGACGCTTGGCGCTGAAGTATATTACCACATATCCTCTGTCCAGAAGAACTTTGGCAACGCATCCGCTTAAAAAGCTCTTACCTGTTCCGGGTGTCCCGTAAAAAAACAAACCTCTGGGATCATTCCCGAAGTTCTCGATAAATTCACGACAATTAGCCACGGCATTTCTAAATCCCGTGAGCTCCTCATCAACATAATATTCGTCAGACAGTTTTGAATAATTATTGTCCTCAAGCCAGGACTTCATATTGGAGTATTCATAGAGAAAGCTGACTTCCATCTGCTTCAGACAGGTACACTTCTCATCTCCCACATATCCCGTATCCTTGCATTTATCGCACTCATAGGGCGGATCCAGATAATCCGCGGGGATACCTGCCATATCAAGAAGCTCAGACTTGCGGGCAGTGATCTTTTCTATCTCTTTGTGAAGGCTGTCCAGATACTCTTTCTTCCTCGTCTCCGAATCTGTGTCATTACCCGAAGCAGCCAGTATCATCTTTCTGGTGCATTCTACCGAAAGATTGGCAACTCTGGCATCAAGCTCCTTAAATTCGGGGATCTTATCATATATCTCAGCTTTGCGCTGCATCACAAGATATGAGCGCTTTCTCCTGCGTTCACTGTAAGCCGACTGGATATCCGCATACTGACTTCCGTTCAAAGCCATTCCTATCTGCCCTTTCCTACGAAATATTTCCTATGAAAAAAGTTTCTTATCGATCATTCTGTCAAGCTCGGCGTAATCGGTATCACTTTCCATGAGGTTATCGAACGCACCTTTGCTCTTACCGGACGCACGGCTGCCTGAAGATCTTGCGGGCTTTTCTTTCCTGTCGTTATGCTCCGCATCGAGAGGCTCTATATCCTTGAGCTCTCTCACACCTCTGTAGAACCAGTCCTTTAATATCTTATCTGCATAGGAATAAGCATGGGCTATATCCTGAACTCTCATGGCAGCTCTTCCGCAGGCTTCTCTGATCACTTCATCGGAAAATCCGTAGGTCCCCGTCCACTGTCTGACGGCATCAAGCTCAGCCGGAGAGATATTTCCCGTCCTGCCTATCATGGCAAGAATATTCTTCTCTCTTGCGTCGGGATCGTTATTCTCTCCCTTAACAAACTGCTTGGCCTTCTCTACAGTATCTATCCCTGTGTCCTTCCAGATACCGGCTGTCTTCTCTACCTCATAGAAGCTCTTCTTATTCATCTCGACGCAATACTGCATCAGATAATCTATAAGATCCACCGACAGTTCCAGTGAATATGAGAGATACATCAATGACTGTATCTCTGTTGTTCCCAGAGTTCTTCCATAGTAAAGCTGGGCAGCGGTGATAAGTATCTTTGATCTGCCGTCTTCAGCAAACTTCGCAATATCCTCCGGTGTATATGAATTCTTGATATCCGCTGCGGACTTCCTGTCCTCTGCTCTGTTATGTGCCCTGTCCTGCTCCGTCTTCCTGTTATCCATAACCGCGGAAACTTCTCCTGTCTTCTTACTGCGACCCGCACCGGAAGCCATGATATTCTCCATACGCAGGCCACAGATGCTGTCCGCATCAAATCCGTCAGCAATATCCAAGCCGTCTTCAAGACATATGCTCAGAACATGCTTTCTCTCCCAGAATCTTAACGCACGCAGGATCTCCTTCTCCGGGAAATTAAGAAAATCCGCCGCTTCGGAAAGATCCACCCCTTCATTACCCTCAAGACGTCTGAGAAGATAGAGATAGAGCTTCAGCTGAACCTCATTGGCGTCATTCATATATTCGTCAATAAAAATATCGGGTAATTGTGTAAATCCTGATCTTTCATCAGCAGTAAGACTGATCGATGCCATAACCTAAAGATGCCCCTTCAAAAACATTTATTTGCAAGAGCAAGTATAACACGGAGAGCATCAAAATCAACTTTGCCAATGTCCACAACCCTATATAAAATAAGGCTTTGCGGGATTGTGGACTTTGTGGATAAGGTGGATAAATATGAAAAAACGCGTATTTTCGCGATTATTTCTTCACATTATTTTTGTTAAAAAAATATCTCTAATATTCAGCCCAAAATCTTTGTTAAATTTGTTCCAAATTCCAACTTGACTGAAAAAAGCCCGCAGATACAGGCTTTTTCAGGTTACCGTTATTTTGCTTGATCATTTTCCGAGAAGATGTTCTCCGATCTGATATACATCTCCGGCTCCGACAGTAAGGAGCAGATCACCGGGATCGGAATGAAGCAGGATGAAATTCTCTGCATCATCGAAATAGCTGAAATAATATGCCGTCTTCCCCTTCTCTTCTATCTTGGCCAGAAGATCCTTGGAAGAGATGCCTATGGTATTCTTCTCTCTCGCTGCATAGATATCCGTAAGAACCACGATATCCGCTGCGGAGAGCGCATCCGCGAATTCATCCAGGAAAGCTTTTGTTCGCGTATATGTATGAGGCTGAAAAACAACTATGAGCTTCTTATGCGGATAGTTCTTTGCAGCCGCAAGCGTAGCCTTGATCTCAGTGGGATGATGAGCGTAATCGTCGATGATCGTCACTCCGCCTATCTCTCCCTTTTTCTCAAAACGTCTGTCCGTACCGGTAAATTTTCCCAGTGCCTCAACAGCACAGTTCCTTTCGACGCCCGCAAGATCCGATACCGCCATAGCCGCCATAGAATTGTAAACATTATGCAGGCCCACAACCGAAAGAGATATCTTTTCATCTCCCGCCTTGCTGTGAAGGGTATAGCACCCGTGGCCGAATTCATCATATGTGATATCCGAGGGATAATAATCCGCGCTTTCGTCACTTCCGTAAGTTATGACCGAGCACTTAAGCCCCTCGGTGATCTCACGGTAATCATCTATATCCGCGTTGATGATAAGGGTTCCGTCCTCCGGAAGGAGCTCCGCAAAATGTCTGAAAGAAGCCCTTATGTCATTTATATCCTTGAAGAAGTCCAGATGATCCTCTTCTATGTTGAGTATCACCGCAACCTTAGGGAAAAACGAATGAAAGCTGTTGGTATACTCGCAGGCTTCCGCCACGAAGAAATCGGGACCTCCGATCTTTAAGTTTCCGTTGATATCCTTGAGCATACCGCCGACAGTTATTGTAGGATCCTTATCTGCTCCAAGCAGGATCTCCGATATCATGGAAGTTGTAGTAGTCTTGCCGTGTGTTCCGCTTACAGCTATGGGCATACGGTAATTCTTCATTATCTGTCCAAGAAGCTCCGCACGCTTGAGCATGGGGATACCCTTTTTCTGCGCTTCCTGAAACTCCGCATTATCCGGAGAAATTGCAGCCGTATATACCAAAAGCTGCATCCCGTCCTTGATATTCTCTGCTCGCTGTCCGATAGCTATCTTGGCGCCAAGCTCCGTTAACTTCTCGGTAAGCGGCGATGCCTTTACATCAGATCCGGACACTTCAAAGCCTTCCGATAAAAGTATCTCGGCAAGCCCGCTCATGCTTATGCCGCCGATACCCATGAAATGAACCCATATGGGTTTCTTAAAATCAACCTCGTACATAGTTTCCGTCTTCCCTCAATTATTATTGCTTATTGGGCAATGCCTTGTACATTATAGCTTTATCAGCCGATTTTTCAATACAGCCCCGGAAAAGTGTTCTTTCCGCGGAACAATATCCGCTTTTCGCCCTCAAGCCTCATTCCGATAAAATCTTCGACTGAATTATGCTATGATGTTCCCATAAGGGGGAACTCGTATGCAGGTTAATCTCCGAGATAACGATCCGGATATATTCATCAGCTATTCCAGCGCAAATAAAAACATTGCCGATAATATCGTCTCTTATCTCGAGAAACAGGGGCATCGTTGTTGGTATGCTCCCAGGGACATCCTGCCCGGGACGCGCTGGGTCTCAGCCATAAACACGGCTATCAATTCTTCCCGGATATTTCTTCTCATCTTCACCGACAAATCCAATGATTCAAGACAGGTTGCCAACGAAGTAGCCCTGGCTTTCAATGCAGGCAAGATCATCGTCCCCTTCAAATGTAACGAGATCCCAATGAATCCCGAACTCGAATACTATCTGACAAGGGTTCACTGGTTCGATGCAACACGCTATCCCTATAGGGAAGATATCCTTGATGACCTGGGGACATATATAGATAAACTTATGAAAGACGGCGATCCGTCTTCCCATACCGTTTCCCGGGTTCATAAAGGTTCTTATACGGAAAAATCTTTTTGGAGCAGACCCACCGCTTTGATCGCTGCAATCACTGTGGCAGTGCTGATCATCCTTCCCGGCACCCTGTACGCCGGAACTCTCGGGAAAAAACATTCTGCCCAACAGCTATCCAAAGCCGTTTCTCTGTACTATGGAGAAGCAGATACCAAAAAGGATCATGCCGCCGCTTTTGAGATATTCGAAAAGCTTGCGGAAAAAGGAAATCCGGATGCATATTATTATCTGGGCTGTCTCGAATGGGATAACGGCAACGTCGACATGGCAGAAGAATATTTCACCAGATCCATGGAAGAAGGTAATCCTCTTGCAAAAGTTGCTTTAGGTGCCATGTCCGAAAATCCGGAAGAAGCCAAGGCTCTCGGAGAAGAAGCAGTTCTTGCGGAATGTCCGGAAGGCAACTATCTCATAGGCGCTTATTATGCGGATGAAAACAGCAATGATCATGATCCGGAACTTGCAAAAGAGTATTTTGAAAAAGCTGCTGCGGAAGGTGACGACGACTGGCAGATTGCCGCATTATCCGGCATAAGCCTGATAGACAGCGAGGAAGTTAATTCAAGCACGTCAAAGGTTAAAAACTCCGCAGACAAAGCAGCAAAGCTTTATCCCGGGTGCGAGCACTTATATGCCGATTCTGCCTGTCGCTTTGGAAAAGCATTCCGTAATATCGATGAGCCTGAATCTTCACTGTTCTGGTTTAATATAGCCGGAGAATACGGAAACGGCTACGCAATGAACGAACTGGGACTTATCTATCTTAACGGTGACGGTGAGACGGATGATCCCGAAAAAGCATTCGAATGGTTCAAACGCTCCGCCGAGGCCGGTGAGCCATATGGCATGTACAACCTTGCATATTTATACGAGAGCGGTATCGGAACAGATGTAAATATGGTCGAAGCCGTCAACTGGTATAAAAAAGCAGCAGAAGCGGGAATCGCCTCTGCTGCCGGTGCACTTGAACGTATCAGTGACTGATCAGATCTCAGTCTGTAGTTCCATATACATAATCAAGTACGTTATAGTTGTCATCAAGCTTGATAAATGAATAGCTGTAATCGTTTCCGATATTCGAAAGACTATCTATGCAGATCCTGATCTCGATCACATCTCCGTTCTTAACGATCTCCGAAACGTTTGATACCTTTTCAAAATCCCACTTTCTGCTGCGGCTCTTATAGAGCTTTCCGTTCTCGATGAGATAATCAACACCCTCAACTCCGCAGGAATTTGATTTATAACCTGTTGAAGACTTATTGTCGGAATTGATCATAAGCTGATACTTATTGATATCACTTGCCTTTACACAGAAGTAGAAATAATGATCATCACTGTCTGTCCAGATGCTCATCGAACCGTTGGAATAGTAATCATACTCTTCCCAGTCAGCTGCATTTCCGTCGATCACGATCCCATCTTCCGAAGTATTATTCTCTTCTACCGGTGCTTCTGTGGGTTTAACCTCTTCCGTAGGTGCTTCCGTTGGCTTTACTTCCTCTGTAGGTGCCTCTGTGGGCTTAGCTTCTTCCGTAGGTGCCTCTGTGGGCTTAGCTTCTTCCGTAGGTGCTTCCGTGGGTTTAACCTCTTCTGTAGGCGCCTCTGTGGGCTTTACTTCTTCTGTAGGTGCCTCTGTGGGTTCAACCTCTTCTGTGGGCGCTTCTGTAGGCTCAACCTCTTCTGTGGGCGCTTCTGTAGGCTCAACTTCTTCAGTAGGTATTGCGTGAGATGCGGTATACGTATCTGCGCCATCCTTAAGCATCTTTCTGTTGTTAAACGAATCAAGCTCTGCAGCATAAACGCTGTCGTTTAAGTTATCACGTCCCCACATTCCGTAGTAGACTTTTGACATATTAACACTTGCATTGTTGCTCTCGTCGCCCGTATATCTTACAGACTCGTTAAAACCTTTACCATTCTTTGCTTTTATCTCTGAAGCCTTTGAAGCTTTGATGTTACTTGAAGCATAATCGTTGCTGTCACCGGGCTCTATGCTCTGGATCTCAAAATCGCCGCCTTTTCCAACAAGTGTGTTGTGATGGAAGTGACATTCGTTTGTACTTCCATCTTCATCTTCTTCGCAACCGCCGATGGAAATAGCTGCATAATAGCTGTCCGCAATATAATTGTTAAATACATCAACATTATCTGCCTTGTATCCATCCCACTCACTGGCAACCTCGATACCTATATCACAGGACTGAACAAGGTTATCTGCGATAACGATATGATTACCGCCATCAACATAGATACCGTCAGCTCCTCTTTCGTGGTAACCGTAAGCCGGATTATCATAGCTGGTGATATTGCTTACACAGTTGCCGATGCATTCACAGTATCTTGCCCTGTTGAACTCTTCATAAACGTCTTCTTCATATCCAATGAAATCGATACCTATATTATCGTTGTCATGAATATAGTTGAAGTTGATGCATGAATCCGTTACATTTCCGTTGAATACAACAGCTTCACTCTGTCCGAGCCTGCAGCCTGTAACCTCGTTGTAAAGTACACGGATATTTGAGATCTGCTTACTCTCACTGTTACTCTTTGCAATAATGGCATGGGCATTAGCCTTTTTATCATTAGTACCTTCGTAATTGTGACCGATATTCTCAAACTTGCATCCAATGATCATGATATCGGATGATGCACCTTCGATCTCAATACCTTTTACACTTTTCTTATTTTTATTTGTTACATAATCTTTAATATCAAGATTATTGAAAACAAGATATGACGAATCTTCTATTCCTATCAGACTCTCACTGACCTCTACGTTTTCATGGCCGGTGATAACAGCCATACCCGATCCTGTTGTGGTAACGGTTATAGGTTTCCCCTGTGCTCCGTGAACAGAGTCAAGGATGATCTTCCCCTTATAAGTTGCACCGGACTCAAGAAGAACCGTATCTCCGGGCTTTGCAGCCTTGATAGCATCTTCGATGGTATCATACTGCTTATTACCGATAGAAATCGTACCGGTCGCAGAATGGGTCTCAACCTTTACTTCAGTCTTCTTTTTCTTTGCTAATGCGTTGTCAGCATTTCCTACGATGCAGGAGAATGCCACGACGGTACACAGTGCCGCCGACAACAAGTTGACAGTTACTTTCTTCATTTCCCTACCTCCTGTAATTAATAACTAGCATTCAAAACCAGTATTTCTTTTCAGCCGCCATATCGCATAAAAGCGTTTTCCCCTATGGCAAACTATCTCAAATTTTAGAGATAATCTTTCCTGCGTTCAAGTGTAATTCGTTACATATTATTCCGTATTCATAAAAAAAAGCTGCAGAAAAGATTTTTCTTTTCTGCAGCCTGATCAAATTTTGCAAAAACCTTAGAGGATCATACAGTCCAGAGCTTTTCCGGATATACGCCCTGATCCTTAAGTGCCTTGATGGAAGCCATTACCATGGGCTTATCTTCCTTATAGGTTACTCCAAACCACTTATCCGCAGATGAAAGAACCTTAACGGAAGCAACATTATTGTTGACCATGTTGCCCACTTCGATAGGAATAAAACATTCGCTCTTAAGAGACTGAAGTGCTATTCCGTCATTGAAGAAATGATCAAGTGACTTCTTGAGCTCTCCGAATATCTCGGGACCGAATCCCCACATATTCATTGACACAAGAGACTCTACATCGATGTCCTTGTATGTTGCTCCGTCATCCTGTGTATATCTGGCACCGGTTGCGGTCTTCTCAATATGAGTAAGCTCTTCGATATGTGTAAGATATCCTGCTTCGTTCATCCTGCAGCATCCGCGGGATACGTATCCGTTATCTGTCATTGTATTCTTGAGATAATATCCTACCATGCAGAAAGGAAGAAGCCCTTCCTTCTCGGCAACAGGTGCGGCAAGGAAATCCGCAAGAGTCTTAAATGCGCTGACTCCGTAATAATCATCCGAGTTGATAACCGCAAAAGGCTCCTTTACAACATCACGGCAGGAGTATATGGCATGCGCCGTTCCCCATGGCTTCTCTCTGCCTTCCGGTATCTTAAATCCTTCCGGAACATCATCAAGTGTCTGGAATACATATTCCACAGGCACTTTTGAGCTTACCTGATCTCCGATCACTTTTCTGAAATCCTGCTCATGCTCCTTCTTAATGATAAATACTACTTTTCCGAATCCGGCACGGATAGCATCATATATTGAGAAGTCTATGATCTTATGTCCCTCTTCATCAATGGGATCTATCTGCTTAAGTCCGCCGTATCTGCTGCCCATTCCCGCAGCAAGTATCACCAATGTAGGTTTTATGCTCATAACAGTCCTCCTGACCTTTATGAAATCGTTTTTACAGTGCTAATCATACCATTTTCTTTACTTTAATTCTATTCCTTCCATGCTTTTTTCGAATTCGGCGCTCCACCCCTCTTCGGCGCCTGTATCAAGCATATATATAAGAGTAAAAACAAAATTATCCGTAATATATATATATTCTGTCATATGATACTCTCCGGACTCAGGTCTGATCACCACTTCCGCCTTTATCCGCCTGTATTCATCTCCTTCATAATACTCATTGGAAAAATCAGATACTGCAGTATTTGCACTGAGACTTTTTAATGCTTCCTGCATATCCTCCGTCGTGAAGATACTGTAATCATCATCGGGGGAAACGATCTTCCTGTTGTATGATATATACGAATGATCCGTTGAAAGAGGGCTTGCATACATCGCACTGACCTCCGAATTATCTTCGGAAGGCACGAATTTCTCCGGCACCTCGAATTCAATATCCGTATATCTCACATTATTGATGGACACACTTACTGCATTAAGTGATACTTCATTCCCGGATGTGGTTACCACAGGAGTCTTCGTTTTTCCGGAGCATGCACAAAGCAACATTGCGGTACACATCGCAGCCGTAATATATTTTAATTTTGAATTTATCATTTTCTTTTTCATTTTAATCCTCCATATCGAAGCACTCATCTTCCTGTTACTGCATGGGAATTATAGAATTCATGCCACTCTGCCGTATGCTTCGCGTTAACATGAACACCGTCTCCCGTAGCCTCATCCTTCAGGTTACCGGTACTGTCATCGTATACCGAATTAATATCAAGGAATACCGCACCTTCCTCCATTGCCAGCTTATACAGAGCCAGATTCTTCTCATTGATGTTGCTGTTGTTGATGGCGCGATTCTTCGGAACCGGCACTCCCCTCACATGACCTATGGCATGTATATATATAAGCGCATCCGGCTGCAGTTCTTTTATCTCATCTATCAATGTCCTGTAATGATCAATGTAATAATCGGTACCTGCGATACCCAGCTCATTTACACCCAGCATTATATATATCTTTCCGAAGCTGTTCTCTGTCAGTCCGTCTCTCACCGTACCGCTATAGCCCGTCTTCACACGCTTTTTCATTATATTATAAACAGTCGATGATGTGGCGGCATAAAATGTCGCATTATCCATTCCGCCGTAAGTATAGAGTCCTACCATTCTGGAATCGCCAATGAAAACAGCATCGTCAAAATATGAATCATCAACCTCGCAGAATTCCCAAGGCTGTGGCCAGTAATATTCGGAAGGATCTGCGGCGGAAATATCATATTCTTTCTCACCTTTTCCGACGATCTTTTCTCCGATACCATCAACTGCTGCCCCGCTGTCGCCGTCATCCGACCGGGTAGCCGTCAGCAGATCAAATACCGTCGCCGCATTTTCATTTTCCCATCCGCCGACACCGCCGGAAATATCATCGATCATATCGTAGTCATCGTATAATACAGAGTCTTCCTCTTCAAATATGACATCCTCCATATGATCGTCCTCTATACCTGCGGTCATCTCGTTGTACTCAGACAGCATTTCATCCAGATTCCAGGGGTAGATGCCGTCATTGGGAGAATTAAACGCACGTGCAATCCCCTTGCCCACAGAGACTTTCCCGTCATCGGAAGCATGATATCCCGCCTGAGACAGGAATAACCCATAGGACTCAAGCAACAGCGATATTATTATTATTAAAATGAAACAAATATTCTTTTTCATAAACATTAAAACCTGAAATACAAAAACGGATTCTCCAGCCCCGATGCCAGATAAAATACCGACAGGAAAAAGAGAATAACACACATCACTGTTCCCACTATCTTCTTCCTAAGCAATACAAATACATATTTTCTGACACGCGGTATGCAAAAAATGATCGCCGTTATCAGGACCGGAATATAAGGTTTTCCGTACACTATCACGTCGGATGTACTGATATGTTTCATCTCATCTACCGATATCAGTCCGAACATTCTTGTAAACCATATTGTCATCTCCTCAGTGTTGTCTGTAAAAAAGAAAACCCAGGAGCACGGAATGAGAATAAACATATATATATATGAGATGATTTTATGCTTTGATAAAAAACTACCCGTGAATAATTTTTCCGTTATCAATATCACAAAAAGCATCATGCCCCACAATATAAAATTCCAGCCGGCACCGTGCCATATACCTGTAAGAAGCCATACAAGAAAAATATTCCTGACCGTCTTTATCTTTCCGTTCCTGTTTCCGCCCAAAGGAATATATACATACTCTCTAAACCAGCGTCCCAGTGTAATGTGCCATCTTCTCCAGAATTCCGTCATGGATCGGGCTGCATAAGGATCCCTGAAATTCTCGGGGAATCTGAAACCGAGCATCTTTCCCAAGCCCACAGCCATAAGAGAATAACCGTAGAAATCAAAATATATCTGAAAACTGTATGCTGCCGCACCCATCCACGCCAGTCCCGTGGAGATACTGTCACTCCCTATCCTGTCAATGTCGTACATCAGATTACCGACACGATTTGCCAGTACGACTTTCGCAGCGAGACCAATGATGAAATACTTTACTCCCCTGTCAAAAGCCAGCGCCGTAACATGTCTTTTTCCAAGTTTCTTCTTAACTTCCGGAAATTTGACTATGGGACCTGCAATAAGCTGTGGGAACATGGCAATGTAGGTTGCCACATTAAGAAAATTCCGCTCCGCAGGGTATCGTCTCTTATAGATATCGATTATATATGAGAGTATCTGGAACGTATAGAAACTTATGCCCACCGGATTCTCAAGGACAGGAACCTTAAGATGCGGAAGAGAAATGATATCCGCCGCCTTAAGAGTGTCGGTCAGCAGATTGATATTCTCAACCACAAAGGGAGCATATTTGAAAAATACGAGTATAAAAAGATTGAAGATACATGAAATTACAAGACAGATCTTTCTCTTTACGGTCTCGCTCTTCTTCACAGTCTTCCCCATTCCCGACATTCCCAGGGAAAGGAGATAATTTACGCTTATGGAAGCCACCATAAGCCAGACGTATACAGGCTCACCGTAGGCATAGAAAAACAGACTGAAGACTAAAAGACACAGGTTCTTGATCTGAACCGTCCAAGTCTTTTGTCCCGGTATCAAAAGATAAAAAAACAAAAAAACCGGCAAAAAGCCGAATAAAAAGTCAAATCCGGAAAAAACCATATAAAAAAACCAATCAATAATATAGAAACTGACCTAAAATCGAGTCAGATAACATCTAAATATCAAAAAATCCAAAATTACACGTATGGAGACACTATAAACCAATTAAATCTGCCATGCAACCGCAAGTTATTGATACCGCTTGACATAGTTTTTAAAACTATATATCATGACCTCAGTATTTTATGTCGTGATTTGAGGTAGCAATGACCATGAACACATCCGATTTTGAGATAATAACCGATTCGGCCAGCAATCTTACAGATGATCTTCTCGACGAATACAATATCCGCATGATAAGCTACGTCAACACCATCGACGGAGAAGAATATATCTGCCATGAGCGCGGACGTGATTACGAAAAAAGCGGAAAAGAATTCTACGATGCCATGCGTAACGGTGCGGATGTACATACGTCTCTCATTAATATGGGTGCATTCAGGGATTTCTTCGAACCTATAGTCCGGGATGGAAAAGATATCCTGTTCATCGCCATATCCGGTGGGCTCTCAGGTACCATCCAGGCTGCATGTATAGCTGCCGATGATCTGATGGAAGAATATCCCGATCGCGTGATAAGATGCATTGATTCCAGATCGGCTTCTCTGGGCGAAGGTCTCATGGTAATGAAGATGTCCCGTCTTCGTGCGTCAGGAGCCACCATCGATGAAGCTGTAAGATTTTATGAAGAGCATAAGATGAAGATGAATCACATCTTCACCGTGGGCGACTTAAAATATCTGAAGAAAGGCGGCCGTATCTCTGCTGCCGAAGCTGCTATCGGTAATCTGCTTTCCATAAAGCCCATACTTAAGGCTGATGACAACGGCAAGATCGTTCTTCACGACAAGATAAGACTTCGCAAGAAGGCGTTGGAATATCTGATCAATATGACAAAGGAGCGGATCGTTCACCCGGAGCGCCAGATGATAGCCATCTGCCATTGTGATGCTCCGCAGGAATCGGAGTATATCGCATCCAGATTAAAAGAAGAACTTCCGGTTGAAGATGTGATCGTTCGTTATTATGATCTCTGTACAGGTTCACATGTAGGTCCCGGGACTATAGCAATATTTTTCATGGGAGATAACAGGATGGAACCTGTCGGAACCTTATCTGCAACTCTTCATAAAGCTTCCGGTGATACTCATGGGATCTCTGATGACAGACCCGCCGAAGCTGTAGGATAAGGAATGTGATCCGGTCAGATTAAATATGAACTCTAAAAAAATAAAAGAAGGATGCCGCTTTAAGCGACATCCTTTTAAGTTTCTCTGAAATAATCCCTTTTGTCCCGTCACAGCTTGCGATAGCAACGGACTTATCCGGAAATCTTATCAATATACTTCTCTCGATTCCCTTATATTCACTTCTCTGCGGGTGATGCTTACCGCTCTGACGATCACCGCCATAAGCTCTTCTATCATCCTCTGTCTGGTCGGCAGAAGCTTTATATCCATAAGGACTTCCGCCATCTCATCGGGCAGATCGTAAAGCTCTATCATATCTCTCAGATCCCTCTTGTCGGTATCCTGAATATGATCCTTGCAGAACTCAGTGAATTCCAGTGCCTCGTCCTGACTGAAGCCTTCCTCAAGCATGAATTCGTAAATATCTTCTTCAACAAGGATTGGATACTTTCTAAACCACCTCTCCTTGTATGCCATGCCGGGCTCGGCCGAATAATATCTGGTATAAAGAAGTGATATTGCATCACACATCTGCCAGAAATTTCTGGGACGCATCTCTTCAAGTATCACACGACCTCTGTCAGATGAAAGCCCCTCCGCAAGATCTTCCCATGTCAGCTTTCTGAAGATCACAGGATCTATGCCAAATTCCTTAAGAAGAGCATTGATACAAGCTGCATTGATACACATCACAGCGCATCCATGGCCAAAGCCAAGATCTCTGATGATAAATCGATAACCTCTGTTTCTCACAGAACTTCCCCCGCTTTTATTCAGCCGGTATTACCGCTGCTTAAAGCTAAAACTCAGACACAGTTGTAACTACATGTTGTGTCTTATTTTTTACATGCCACGTTCATAATTATACACTTTTTTCTGAATAATGGTAGTTGTTTTCATAGATTTTGTATCAATTTATAATTTTTGACACATCCGGTAGTACTTTTTGAATTACGTTAACCTAAAAAACAGTGCCGCGGCACTGTTTTTTGTATTACTAAATATAGTTTTTTTCCTACAGAAGCTCATCCCTTGCTGTAAAGTATGATCACATCGCCCTCTGCAAGCTTTAATGACCCGTTGGGGATCATGGTTTTGCCTTTGCGCTTAACAGATACGATAAAGGTCTGTCTGGAAATATCCAGCTCCTTTATCATCTTATTCTTCCACTCATGATCCGAAGTGAGCTTTATCTCCTTAAGAGCTATATTCATCCCGTCCGTAAAGGGTTCCGCACCGAATACCAGCACATCTTCCTCTTCCAGCTCCAGATCTCCTCTCGGAATTATCACTTCGCCGTTCCTCGTAACTGCAGTGATTATCACTTCATCGGGGAGATCCAGTTCCTTTATTGTCTTCCCGATCCAGTTGTCATTCGGATCTAGGGCTACCCGGATAAACTGCATTGACGTGCCCGATACAAGTTTTCCCACCTGTTGAAGTCTGCTGTACTGCTCCACAAAACCTGCGGAAATGATACCGGTAGGTATGGCGGCCACTCCCACGCCCAAAAATGTGATTATGGTTCCCAGTATCTTTCCCGTTGCCGTAATGGGATATATATCTCCGTAGCCTACAGTCATTAGCGTTGCGGAAGCCCACCATATACCGGACAATGCATTATCAAATACTTCCGGCTGCGCGGGATTTTCCACACTGTACATGCACAGACTCGCCGCAAGCATTAACAAAAGCAGGATAAACACCGAGGAGATAAGCTGCTTGGCCTTGCTCTTTAAGACCTCCGTTATGACATTCAGCGAATCATAGTAAGCATTTATCCTAAAGAGCCTGAATATCCTCATCACGCGGAACATTCTGAATGCCACAGCACCCGACGGGAAGAAAAACGGCAGATAATAAGGTAAAAACGATAACAGATCAACTATACCGTTAAAAGAAATAATATAATGCCACAGCGCCGACCAGGGCTTCTTTGCAGGAAAAAGAAATGATGATGTATATAATCTCAAAAGATAATCTAAGGCAAAAAAGAATACCGTCACAGCTTCTATAGTCTGCAGTATACCGCCGTAAGCCTCCATCATCTCTTTGAAGGTCATCATCACGGTAACCACAAGGTTGATCAGGATCACGATCAGATTGAGAAAATCGTAAGCTCTTCCCTGTATATCTTCGGTATATCCCACATCCACCGCGTGGAATACGGCCTTACGAAACTTTACCATCTTCTCGCTTTCGTTTTTCCAGGCCCCCGGTATATGATGTTTATTATTTTTCTTCTTCAATGTCGCTGTACGCTCCTCTAATTCCAGTACGGTCCGTATTCAACCTTGCCGGCTTCCTTTGGTTTGCCCTCCAAGGGGTAGATCCATGCATCGTTATAATACTTCTTCAATCCTTCGGGCATCTTATCAAGCCCGCCGAATCTGGATCCGTCCCATCTTCTTCCCATGACGCCAAAGAGTATCTGAAGTACGCCGCCCATATGTATGGCCTGTCGTCCCGCCTTCTTGATCTCAGCCGCAAGAGGGAATCCGTATGCTCCGCATCCCAAAAGCGCCACATCAAAATCGATAGCAAGTATCTCCCGCTTCATATGATCAAGGGCTTCAAACCAGTTATCGAACCTGTCATCCTTTAAGTCTCCTACAGTAAGAAGACTCTTATAGGTTTTTAATTCAAAAGCAGGAAGTATATCCGTTCCCGCAAAAAGTTTCTCTCTCTTCTCATATTGTGAGCTTATGCTTTCGGTAAAAGGACTCACCACCAAAACCTTTTTGCCCGCAAGAGCACTGCTCCAGGAATCTTTCAGATCAAATACGTCAAACACGCCGAAGGTCCTGCCGATGCAGCTCTCCTCAGGCAGGCACTTCGAAATAAAATAATCTTCCAGAAACTGCTCGTTTCTTGCATATACATCTGTCTGTGACAGCGCGTCCTGCATGACTTCATTGAATCTGTTCCCCAGAGTTATATCATTTGGAAAAAATCCCGCGCAGTTATAAAGATTCTCCATCGTAAGCGCATATTTTTTCTTTATCTCGAATTCATACATGCGCATGACTGCAGTCTCAAAAAGCCCGAGCCTGCCGGCCATAAACGGTTTACCGCTTTTCAGATATTCTTTTATCTTATCCGACGCCGTATCGACATCGGACATCTGCCTTCCGGCATATCTTCCGTCCCGGGGCTTTATATGGAATTTTTTATCAAGTATCCTTCGGGCCGCATAACGTCCCCATGCCAGTCTCTTTTTCATGTGTTTTCCGTAAAGTAAAAAAGCCGGCGTATTCGCCGGCCTTCTGTTATCTTCCTATTTCAAAAAGTTCTTTGAACCAGCGGAGAGCATCGACGTATGCTTTATAGATCGTATCCTCTTCTATGTTCGCAAGAACCATCTGTCTGGATACTTCCTGCCAGGATGCTGATTCATACTGAATGATAAAGTCATATACCGCCGCAAAAGGACCTGACCTGTCTACCAGTGCTTCCTTGATCTCCTTGGATACCTTTACCATCTCGAGGGCTTCCTGCATAGGCTGCTCCAAAATGATATCAAGTACCGAGAACAGACCCATAAGGAAAAGCTCGGAAGAAAGACCGGCCATTTCGTATACCGGTGCAAGGTTCTCTGCAAATCTTGCTCTGATGAGAGAGATCCTGAGGATCTCACTGGGCTTATCTGTACAAAGCTCTCTGGTAACGGCCGTATTGATCCACTTTTTTAATTCTCTCTGACCCAGCATTGCTGCCGCATGTCTTACGGATGTGATGCCGGAGTTGACCGTCATCCTGTTGACCATCTCAAGAAGCGAGATAACAAGAGCGGGATCACGCCCGATAACATCTGCCGCATCAGTCAGATCAAAATCAATATCATTAACGATATTCAGGAGTTCCAGATAGTTGACCTTGAGAGGTGCTATTTCCTCTGCGCCGTGTTTAACGGGAGTACGGAAGAATTCACCTTCATAGAGATCATATCCGCCGCCTTCACGCAGCACATCGAAATCTTCTTTGGAATTAACATTAACTGCAACCAGCTTCACATTCGGATACATTCTCGAAAAATAAAGCTTGGCCTTGGTGATATCGATCTTCTTGTGATTCAGGAATACGAAATCCATCATTGACAGGACTTCGCGATACGCTTCAAACTGATTAACCGGAAGCTTACGGATCGCAAACTTATAATTTTCTGCGCGAAGCTCCTTTATGCGTTCTATATATCTCTCCTCCGCCGGAAGATCCTTGTCGATAAGGAGTACCAGCTTGTCATGAGGTGCATCACACTGTCCCGAAATATCCGAAAAAAGAGATATGTTATTCATCTCAATGAATACCATATTGTCGCCTGAGACTGTGTTAAGTCCCATGCTCTCTACTATCTCCATTCCTTCGATGTTCGATGCTCCGTCATATCTTCCAACACCAAGCATGCGCGGATTGAGAAGGAAATTCTCCTTCTGCGCAAAGATCGAATACGCGCATACATTTGTATTGTGGTCAAACAGCGGTATGAGTGCAGCTAACATGAACTTTCCCCCATTCCTTTTTCTTTGGAACTGTAAAACTACTTGTTAATTTTATCATAGATTAAGGTTTTTTTCGAGATTTTTTTGGGACTTTTGCAAAATACTAACGCCTCTTCCAAGTGGCCGGTGTAAGGAGAACCAGCATAGGGAAGAGCTCAAGACGTCCCGCAAGCATATCAAACATAAGAACGTATTTTGAAAAGTCTGAAAATGCCGTGAAATTCTTCGTAGGGCCTACTCCGGAAAAACCGGGGCCGATATTTCCAAGCGCCGATGCCACGGCCGTAAAGTCCGTTGTGAAATCAAATCCGTCAAGACTGATGAGAAGTATGGATACCACAAATATAATGGCATATGCAGAAAGAAATACCATGGCGGATTTAAGTATGGCTCCGTCCACTTTCTTCCCGTCCATCTTGATGACGCTGACTGACTTGGGATGGCAAAGCCCCGACACCTCTCTCTTTATCATCTTGATATACAGCAATACGCGGCTGACCTTGATACCGCCACAGGTGCTTCCCGCACATCCGCCTATGAACATGAGCAGTATCAGCAGCTCTCTGCATACAGCGGGCCACATATCAAAATCCGCCGAAGAGAATCCTGCCGTTGTCATTATGGATCCCACCTGGAAGAAGGAGTGCCTGAAGGCGCTCTCGGTATCCATACCGCTTATAAAGATCAATGCCCCCGCTATCACGAGGAGGATAAATATAAAGATCCCGGCATAGAGCCTGACTTCCTCGATCTTAAAAGCATCCTTCCAATGACCGGATTTGAAATAGAAATAGAAATTATAATTGAATCCCGAAAGAAACAGAAATGCCGCAATGACATACTGAACCTGAGGTGCGTAACTGCTTATGGAATCATTCCTCACACCGAAGCCGCCGGTGCTGGTCGTTGCAAAAGCAGTACAGATACTGTCAAAAACAGGCATTCCCGCGATGATAAGAGAAATGATGAGCGCTCCTGTCAGGAGAAAATAGATCACATAAAGATAATATGCCGTCTGCCTGACCTTCGGAACAAGCTTTCCCACATTGGGTCCCGGGCTTTCCGCCTTCATGATATAAAGATCCTGACCTCCGGTAACGGGAAGAAGCGCCAGGAGGAATACAAGTACCCCCATTCCACCGATGAGCTGGATAAAGCATCTCCAGAAATTAACACAGTGTGAAAGATCCTCTACGGCAGGTACTATGGACGCACCTGTGGTGGTAAATCCCGATATACACTCAAATAGCGCATCCGTATATGAAGGGATCTCTCCGGAGAGCCAAAAAGGGATCGCTCCCGTTGCCGATAAAACGATCCAGCTGAGAGCAGTCATCACGAAACCTTCACGTGAATAGAATTTTTTATTTGCGGGTTTTTTAATCGTAAAAAGAGTACCGACTGCGAACATCGCTATGCCGCAGAAGAGAAAAAATATTCCGGAACGTTCTCTGTAGATAAGAGCTACAACACAAGGCGCCGCCATCATGGCTCCCACCACCTGTATAACTCTTCCGAGAAGATAAAAGATCATTGCAAAGTTCATACCGACACCGTTATTGTAATATATCCCTGATATCCTTAAGTCCCTTGTTGGTAGTAACTATCATTACATTATCACCGACACGGATATCATCATGTCCGCCGGGTGTTATGATCTTGCCTTCACGCAGTATCGCACACACGAGGAGTCCGTTCTTTAAGGAAAGCTCCATGATGGGCTTGCCCGTAACATCCGACTCATTCTTTATCGCAAACTCAAGTACCTCTACTCTTCCGTCCAGGATACGTGTGAGAGTTTCCACATTACTTCCGTAGGAATTCTCCATGGCACGGACATACTGAAGGATAAGCTTCGCAGTAGATGCCTTGGGACTGACAATAGAACCTATCGGAAGATCATCTACCACTTCCTCAAAAGAAACATAGTTGAGCTTGGTAATGGTCTTGGCATGTCCAACTTTATGCGCAAACATGCTGAGTACCATGTTCTCTTCATCCATATTTGTAAGAGTGACAAAACCGTCTCTGTCCGCTATACCCTCTTCCATTAGAAGCGCACGGTCGGATGCATCTCCGTTGATTATCATCGTGTTTGGAAGCAAGGTACTAAGGTACTCGGCTCTTGCCTTGTCACGCTCTATTATCTTGACATCCATGGCATCTTTCTCAAGACGCTTTGCAAGATAGTATGCGGTGGTACCACCGCCTGCGATGATAACATTGCGGATTGGCTTCTCCTTTACGCCTATCCTGTTTAAGAGCTTATGGATCTGTGAAGGAGGGATGATAACATACATATCATCTCCCGTGCGGAGTATAGTGCGTCCGTCGGGGATAATGACGTCCTTATCTCTTCGTATGGCACAGATAAGAGTTCCCTTCATGATCTTGGAGGCAAACTCTATGATACTCATTCCATCAAGCACCGAGCCCTCTGGAACAGGTACCTGTATGAGATCCACTCTTCCCTTTGCGAAGGAAGTGATCTCAAGAGCACCTGGAACTTCTAAGAGTCTCGCTATATTCTGGGCACAGGCAAGCTCCGGATTGATGGTCATGGAAAGACCAAGCTGTCCGGAAAAGAACTGTACCTCTTCGTTGTAAATGGGATTCCTTACTCTGGCGGCAGTACGTTTTACACCTGCACGCTTTGCAATGAGACAGCAGAGGAGATTGACTTCGTCGGCACCCGTCACCGCGATCATCAGATCGCTGGATCCTACATCCGCTTCCATCTGTGTGCGGAAAGATGTACCGTTTCCTTCAACTCCCTGTACATCAAGAGCAGCAAGAGCTTTTTCAAGCTTTGCCGGATTGGTATCTATAACCGTAACATCATGTTTTTCTTCCGAAAGCTGTTTGGCAAGATCAAAGCCAAGTTTGCCGCAACCTGCTATAACGATTTTCATAAGTCAGATCACCTCATTCAATCAGACATTATAACATATACGGGGTGCAAGGGCATCTTTGGATGGGATTAGCGCTGATATTACAAAAGCACCTCGTAATGCGGTGCCTTTGCGTGGATCAGTAATATCGTGTTTTCAAAGTATGAGACTATTGGCTTTCTTCTTCAGATAGCTTGAAATAATCTCTGGTCTCTCCAATTAAAACACTAATGTAAACATAATCGTTTCCAATTTTTTCATTCTTTAATACGGATACGCTTGGTTTAACATAATCGAATAAAGGAATATAATCTATAATATTAATATGAGAATCTAACATAAGAACATCATGTGTATATTCCCAATCCTGATCACCCGAATCAATCGGTATATCTTCTTTAGCGATCGGATAGTATTCATTCCCATTGTAATGAACAACATGTGAGTATTCTTTTTGACCTTCTACTTTGATATTTTGATACCAGTTACCCTCAACTAATTGTTGTCTTCTATGAACGCAAAACACAGTTATTAGAATAACAATTAGGATAACAATTATTCCCCAAAATAAAAAAACTTTTTTCTTCATTAGTAAACCTCTGTTTATTCCCAAGTATAGTTAATTCTAATTTTTCCGACAACCTCGAAGCTCCGCGCATAGTTAAATGTATTAAAAGAATAAAGCTCCGCTGTTTTGTCTGGAGGAAAGTCATACCAATCCCATATGTAATAATCCATTTCAATCGTATATTTTGATCCGTCATACGAGCATTTAGAAATTAGACCTGCTGATGACTTATTTAGTGCAAATAATGAATCAAAATTAACTGCCATATCTTTAGTTGTAACCGGCAAGTACTTTTCCCGAAATTTTGGCATTTAATTTTCCCGAATCCGCGGCATTTAAGATTCCATAGCCAGCGGCATTTTATTTTCCATACTTGTCTTTATTCTTGGGCTGCCGCGAAGTCAATAGGGACGGTTCTCGTTGACTTCTTTTACTATCCTGCTTTTTTTGAATAATATAAGTCAATGGGAACCGTCCCCATTGACTCCACCCATTGACTCCAAGCGGGCTTTAGGTATATCGGGTGTATTATCTTCGGAATCTATATGGTACGCCAAAGGTGGTATAGATGAAAATGAAACTGTACAGCAAGGGGCGCAGATAGATTTACTGATTGACAGACGTGATAAAGTAATTAATATCTGCGAGATGAAGTATTCATCCGATGAGTATGAAATAGACAAATCCTATGATGGCGATCTGCGCAATAAGATTAAGAGATTTAGAGATTTGAATAATTGCAGAAAGTCAATACAGCTCACTATGATAACCACATATGGAGTCAAGAAGAATAAATATAGTAATATTGTTGGAAATCAAGTTGTGTTGGATGATTTGTTTTGCTGATATCTCATCTCAACCGTCCAAAACTCCTGGTAATATATGAGATTTGGACGGTTTTGTATTGCGCTGTACGATTAAATCGGAATATATAGGTGCGGATCGGTGAGGTTCGCACCTTTTTTATGTTGAGCGTCTTATGTTTTCTAAGACGCTCAACAAGCAGATTTATAGGGTTATACTTTTTTCTCCGGGGTATTGTAGATTTTATTCATAAATTCATCAAGTGGGAATATTATCCGGCGATTTCATTTATTATTCTGTTCATTTTCTGAATTGCTGCTTCAATAATATCACACGGGATAGAACTGAAACCGATCAATATCTGGTTGGAGGGGCAGTCCTGTTTCCTAATCCAATATCGCTCAGTAGGATATACACCAATATCCTGTTTTAACATTTTTTGGATGATTTCTTTTTGGGACAAGGTCGTATCTATTGTCATAATGAAGTGTAGTCCGGCATCTGTCCCGGATAAATTGATGTTTTTCATATCCAGCAGAGAAAGAATAGTATCGTGTTTCTTCTTGTAGAACGTCCGAATGCTGCGTACGTTGTTTTCATATTCTCCTGATCTCAGATAGTTATAAAGAGCTTTTTGAATCAGAGATGGAACCACGGAATTGGAAATTAAGTATATATCGTGATATTTTGACATAAGCTCTTTTGGAAGAACCAGATAAGCAACGCGAAGATCAGGCGACAGGGACTTAGAAAAGGTACCAAGATAAATAACACGTCTTCCACCATCCAGAGACTGGAGAGATGGAATAGGATGTGTATTATATCTTAATTCACTGTCGTAATCGTCTTCGATGATGTAGCAATTATTCTTAATAGCCCAATCGATTAATCCGAGCCGTTTATTCACAGGAAGAATGCAGCCCATAGGAAATTGGTGAGACGGAGTTACATACAGCAGTGTGTGTTTTGGGGAATTAAGACCTGAGATGCTTATCCCGTCGGATTCTACAGGTATGGGTTTAGGATGAAAACCTCTTCGTTCAAAGACTACCCGGCACCCGTCATAGCCCGGATCTTCCAGCGCAAATCCCCATTCATTAGAATTGAATATGGAACACAGGATATCCAACGCGGCTTGGTGGCCGTTAGTGATAATGATCTGATTGGCATCGCATTGTACACCGCGGGAGCGCAAGAGGTATTCGGCAAGCTCTTCTCTCAATTCGGGAATTCCTTCCGGGCCAACATAATTCACAGTAGAGTTCATAGAGAGCTCGTCTGTGGCATCGATGATACATTTACGCCATTTTTTGCTTTGGTAGCAATTGTACTCCAGATTCCCATATCGGAAATTGTATTTGGGGAGAACAGGATTGGGTTCCGAGAATAGTTTTATATTTGTTTTTCCGACTGTTTTCACTAAAGGAATATCAAGTGCTTCTACGTAGTATCCGGAACCACCACGCGAAGTGATATATCCTTCTACCAGCAACTGGTCATATGCTGCCAGAACAGAATTCCTGCTGATGCCATATTCCTTAGCGAGAGCTCTGCTGGCAGAAAGTCTTGTGCCCGGTTTAGTTTCTCCGGATAATATCTGAGCTTTTAACTGCTGATAGATCTGCTCATAAATAGGTTTATTTCTGTCTATATAGATCATAATAATTGGTACCTTGCAAAATGTTGATATTGGTACTACAAACAGAACCAATCCAATTTATAATTATACACTGTAAAGGGAATAAATCAATAAACTACAGGAGGAATAATAAAATGACAAGACTGGCTGATGTGAATGATATTCCAAAGATATTACCGCTACTAATGGATTATAGGACCTTTTATGGGGTGAAAACACAGGACGTAGATGAGGCGGAAAGATTTCTTCATGAAAGGTTATCCAAAAGTGAAAGTATTGTTTTCGTTACCTTTCATGAAGGGGAGGCGGTAGGTTTTATTCAGCTATATCCTTCGTTTTCAACAGTATCATTAAAGCGTCAATGGCATCTGAATGATCTGTTTGTTAAAGAAGAATATAGGAGAAAGGGATATGCTTCAGAACTGATGGAGTCTGCCAAAGAATACTTTAAGGGGAGAGCAAAGGGTTTTACGCTCATAACTGAGAAGACAAATGTCAATGCAAAAGCATTTTATAAAGCCAATGGCTGGCAGACGGATGAATATGATTTTTACACATTCTTTTATTAATAACTAAAACTTCCCACATTAAAATGGGGATTGCTCCTTGAAAATTCAATATTTCAGCTAAAATAATACCTTACGCTGTTCGTACTAAAGCCTCTCGCATGTATATAGGAAGGCCAAGTATCAATTCAGAGATGAAAGTATCCATTTAGTAATATGTCAAACATGCAAGCATGTTCGTGTCTTCGTGAAAACAAAAAAATACCGGAAAGATAAGAATATCCTTATCTTCCCGATATTTGATCAACAAAATATTATAAAACTATTACTGTTCTGTTCTGTTCTGTTCTGTTCTGTAAGCATTATGTGTCTCCCCCCGAGACTGTCAAGTCGTACGAGAGAAAATATATCACATCCTAATACTTCATTCAATAAATATTTTAACTACTACTGCTTACACTACTGCTTACATGATTTATATAAGCTTATACATCTCAGGTCTGCGGTCACGGAATACGCCCCAGCTCATGCGCATCTCACGCACCTCATCAAGATCGAATGTATGGAGCAGAACTTCTTCCTTGTCACGGCTTCCATCTTCAACGATAGCGCCGGTCTCATCGGCAATAAAGGATGAGCCGTAGAACTTCAGTGCAGACTTCTGGAAATTATTCTCCTTGCAGGGTTCTACTTCTTCAATACCGATACGGTTGGCTGCTGCCACCGGTGTCAGATTTGATCCTGCATGTCCCTGCATGCATCTGCGCCAGTGCGGCATTGAATCGCTTTCAAGTATAGGTTCCGAACCTATAGCTGTAGGATAAAGTATCATCTCTGCGCCGAGTAAAGCCATGCTGCGTGCAGCCTCAGGAAACCACTGATCCCAGCATATTCCTACACCTACTTTTCCGAATTCCGTATCCCATACTTTGAATCCTGTATCTCCCGGTGTAAAGTAGAATTTTTCCTGATAGAAATGATCATCGGGAATATGTGTCTTGCGATATACTCCCATCACTTCACCGTCCGTATCTATCATTGCGATACTGTTGTAAAGTACTGTACCCGCCTTCTCATAAATGCTGATAGGCATTACCACATGCTTCTCTTTCACAACTTTTCTGAAATGCTGCACAGCAGGATTTTCTTCCACAGGAAGAGCATAATCGTAATAATCATATCTGCGTTCCTGACAGAAGTACGGGCGTTCGAAAAGCTCGGGAAGCAGTATCACGTTTGCACCCTTGTCTGCCGCTTCTTTTACAAGGCTGTCAGCTTTCTGTATATTTTCATCCACACTCTTTGTCATCTGCATCTGGCAGACACCGATCGTAACATTTCTCATTTATACTTATTCCTCCTCGTCTCCATCTTCATATTCCGGAAGCCCACGTTCCAACAGTTCGTTATATTTCGCGTTGGAATATTCGGCTTCCTTCTTCGCAATCCACCTTTTTCTGTCTTCCATTATCGCAAGCATCTCATCAACTATCAGTTCTTCGCTTTTGGGTCTGACATTTAACAGATAACCTATCATTCGCGACATTGTCTTCTCCGAGCCCAGATTAAGCGCCACCGCCTCTCCCAGAGAGCTGTCAAAGCCAAGATCTTTTATGATATTGATGAGATCCCTTTTCAATCTTTCTTTATTATCCATTTATTTATAATAAGCTCTGGCAAATTTATTTCATCCTGATCATCTTATCGTGCGACCTGATCTTGAATGTTGCTGTTGTAAAAATCAAAACTCTGATTTCTCAGATATGTCTTCTTTCTCTTACAACATCCTCTATCTTAGAAAAATTTGCAGATGTTATCTCCGCCTTCTCTTCCAGTCCAAGTTCATCAGCCATCTTATCCGGTATATTGAAATATAGCTTCTCGCCGTCCTTCTCGATCTCGACATTGCACATGAGAGGTGCTCCCTCCGGTCTTTCCTCGCAGCCGTAATCCCCCTCTCTTATTGCCACCACTCTTATCATTTCAGTCTCCCTTATCGCATCACTCTGATCAAACATTTTTATAATTACACTAAGTACAAAGCATTATGTTTGGTATCCATCAAAACACCCTGTTCAAAGCAGCTCTATATCTCCGGTATCTGCTGAGTAATGCAGTGAATGTTCCCACCGCCCACAATAACAGGCCTTGCATATATCGGAACTATCTTCCTGTCAGGAAAACATTCGCCCAATACTTCCACAGCCTTCTCATCATTCTCGTCATTAAACTGAGGAACCAGCACCGCATCATTACAGATATAAAAATTCACATAGCTGGCCGCAAGTCGCTCTCCCGCTTCACGAACATCTTCGCCTTCCACGAATTCAAAACCTTCCAGTTCTTCCTTCGTGATGCATACGGGTTTATCAGGGATAAGAAGCTTGTGCACTTTGATCTTCCTGCCTGCAGCGTCCGACTCTCCCTCCAGGACTTTCAGATCCGCCATACTCATCTCATACTGAGGATCGTCTTTGTCATCGGTCCATGCAAGGACTACTTCTCCCGGTCCCGTGAAAGCGCAGACATTATCCACATGCTCGTTGGTCTCATCATTATATATTCCAAAAGGAATCCAGATCACTTTCTTCGCACCCAGCATCTCAAGGAGCTTAGCTTCTATCTCGCTCTTTGACATCTGCGGGTTGCGTCCCTTACTGAGAAGACAGCTCTCTGTAACAAGCACTGTACCTTCTCCGTCGCAGTGTATGGATCCACCTTCAAGGACAAAGTCCTGCGCGTCATATACATCCCGTCCTAACTGCCCACATATTGAAGAAGCAGCAGCATTATCTTTCTCGTAATCGGGATAGAGGCCGTCAAAGTCTCCTCCCCATGCGTTGAATCTCCAGTCGATGCCGCGAATATCTTTCCCGTCGCATGCGCTCTTATCAGGCACTACAAATGTAGGACCCACATCTCTTGCCCATGCATCATCCGTAGGTATGGTAAGAACTTTAAGATTATCTTTATTCCCGCCCTTCTTCAGTATCAGTTTCTCTGCCTGAAGTGCGTGAGCTTCATCTGCAAGCATATACATCTTCTCATGAAGAGAGATCTCTGCTGCTATCTCCGCAAACGTCTCCTGTGCCTCCACAGCTCCGTGAGGCCATGAACCGGGCCGCACCGGCCATATCATTATCGTACCTTCGTGAGGAGCATATTCCGCCGGCATATGATATCCGTCACTTGTTGGAGTTGAATTTAGTCTCATCATCTACGAAAGCCTCATCTTAAAATCTTCATATCCGAATTCTTTTATCAGGCGGCAATCTTCATTCTCATCCATTGCCCAGATTGAAGGCAGTGCCATGCCGTTAAAGGTATTATTCTTTACCATGGAATAGATCGCCATGTCTTCAAAGACCAGTCTGTCTCCGATGTGGACCTCATTATCAAACGAATAATCACCGATCACATCGCCTGCAAGACATGTACAGGAAGAAAGTCTGTATGTATAAGCTTTTTCATCAGCCTTGCCGGAATCTTTCAAAGGCGGTCTGTAAGGCATCTCAAGCACATCAGGCATATGACAGGCCGCAGATGCATCCAGTATCAGTATCTTTATACCGTTATCCACTATGTCTACGACTTCGGTAACAAGATAGCCCGCATTAAGCGCAACAGCTTCACCGGGTTCCAGATATACGGACACGCTGTATTCTTCCTTGATTTCTTTTACAAGACGTATAAGTCTTTCTCTGTCATAATTGGCTCTTGTTATATGATGTCCGCCTCCGAGATTGATCCACCTGATCTGAGGAAGCGCAAAATACTTTCCAAACTTTTCTTTTGTCGCAGCAAGAGTAGTCTCAAGCGCATCGGAATTCTGCTCGCAAAGTGTATGGATATGGAATCCTTCTACCATTGAGAAAGCATCCGGATGATCCTTTAATCCTTTTTCAAAATTCTCTAAAGTAACACCAAGTCTTGAGCCGGGTGCGCAGGGATCGTATATTGCTTCTTCCTGAGTGGAGCATTCGGGATTCAGGCGAAGACCTATGCCTCTCTTCTTCTCTGCTGCAATACTTCCGTATGCCGAAAGCTGTGCGAAAGAATTAAAGATAATATGATCACAGATATCCGTGATCTCATCCATCTCTTCTTTTCTGTAACCCGGGCAAAAGATATGATTCTCTTTTCCCATCTCCTCTGCGCCAAGCTTAGCTTCATAAAGACCGCTGGCCGTTGTTCCCGATACGTATTTCGCGATAAGAGGATATTCCGCAAATGCGGAGAATGCTTTCTGCGCAAGAAGTATCTTGCATCCCGCCTTCTGTTCAACATCTGCCAGGATCTTCAGATTGTCCTCAAGCTTTTTCTCATCGATCACATATGCAGGTGTTTTTATTTCCGATAATCTCAATTCTGTCTCTCCATAAGTCAGGATACTTCCCGACTCTTTGAAAGCAGGCGGGAGTTACCCCGCCTGCCAGTGTGTCATATATAGTTATATATCAGTCTACAAGTACCGGATTCTCATCCACTACCCAGGGAAGTCCCCATTTATTAAGAGCTTCCATATAAGGATCGGGATCAAACTCATCCGTTGTGAATACGCCGGGCTTCTGCCACTTGCCGGTTACCACCATCATGGCACCGATCATCGCAGGAACACCTGTCGTATAGCTGATAGCCTGTGATCCCACTTCCTTGTAGCTTTCCTCGTGGTCACATACATTATAGATATATATCTTCTTTTCTTTGCCGTCCTTCTTACCGGTAAAGATGCATCCGATATTGGTCTTACCCTTTGTGCGGGGTCCGAGGGATGCGGGATCGGGAAGCAGTGCCTTTAAGAACTGGATGGGAACTATCTCTTTTCCTTCGAAGTTGATAGGTGTTGTTGAGAGCATTCCCACATCTTCAAGGCATCTCATGTGATCAAGGTAGCTCTGCCCGAATGTCATGAAGAAGCGGATACGCTTTACCTCAGGCATGTTTCTTCCGAGAGCTTCGATCTCTTCGTGATGAAGGAGATACATATCCTTCTTACCTACTTTATCAAAATCATATTCGCGCTTGATGCTCATCGCAGGTACTTCTACCCACTTGCCGTTCTCCATATAGCTTCCCGGAGCGCTTACTTCGCGAAGATTGATCTCCGGATTGAAGTTGGTGGCGAAAGCGTAACCGTGATCACCGCCGTTGCAGTCAAGAATATCTATGGTATCGATAGTATCGAAGTAATGCTTCTTAGCATATGCGGCAAATACGCTTGTTACACCGGGATCAAATCCGGTTCCGAGAAGAGCAGTAAGACCTGCCTTCTTGAACTTCTCTTCATATGCCCACTGCCAGCTGTAATCGAAATATGCAGAGAAGCCGAGTTCTTTACATCTCTTCTCGTAAATCTTTCTCCACTCGGGATCATCAGTATCTTCCGGCTCATAGTTTGCCGTATCGATATAATGAACGCCGGCATTTAAGCACGCATCCATGATAGTAAGATCCTGATAGGGAAGAGCCACATTGAGCACTGCATCAGGCTTGTAATCATTTATGAGTTTTGTAAGAGCGGGTACATCTTCCGCATCGATCTGCGCTGTTGTGATCTGAGTCTTTGTTGTGGGGCGCCATTTATCTGCAACCGCATCACACTTTGACTTGGTCCTGCTCGCAATGCAGATCTCTTCAAATACGTCAGAATTCTGACAACACTTTGCGATGGCAACACTTGCAACACCGCCGCATCCAATGATAAGTAATCTAGCCATTCCTTTACCCTCCCTTATCAGAGTTTTTCTTCTTCTCTAAGTATATCAACCACGTAGTTAGGAAGCATAAATGCCGCCTTATGAAGCTGCGTGGTGTAGTACCATGTCTTGATACCGCGCGCATCCCATCTTTCCGCATCAATATCCTGGATAGGATGGTATCTCTTACTTGCAAATCCAAAAGTCCAGTAACCCGAAGAACATGTGGGAACATGAGCCTGATATACACGACTTATGGGGAATGTCCTGAAGACTTTCCTGTGCATGGATCTGAATGTGGATTCTTCATCATCGAAGAAGGGACTTCCGTGCTGGTAAACCATTATCCCGTCAGACTTAAGAGCTTTGTAGCAGCTGCCGTAGAACTCTTTTGTGAAAAGCCCTTCCGCATGTCCGAACGGATCCGTTGCATCATTGATGATTATGTCGTACTCATCCTCTCTGCTCCTCACGAATCTGAGTCCGTCCTGGAATGTCACCTGAACTCTTTCATCCTCAAAGCCTTTGGTAGTATCCGGGAAGAATCTCTTGCAGACATCTACCATCTGTTCATCGGGCTCCACAACATCTATCCTTTCGATCTCGGGATATGCCGTGAACTCTCTGGCAACGCCTCCGTCACCGCCACCGATGATAAGGACTTTCTTAACATTCGGATGAACAGCCATGGGAACATGAGCTACCATCTCGTTGTATATGAATTCGTCCGCCTCGGAAAAAATCACCTCTCCGTCAAGGACGAGGAATTTTCCGAAGGACTCGGACTGGAATACATCTATCTCCTGAAATTCACTGATACCGTGATAAAGCTGATTGGTAACACGGATATTGAGACATACCGAATCTGTCTGTGAATCGGAAAACCATATCTCTGAATTGTTTTTCATCTATATACCTCCGTACCTCAGCTCTTGATACCTTCCAGTACCTGCAGATGATCCGCATTGGGATCTGCCATACCCTGCAGGCTGCATCCTTTTTCTCTTGCATAAAGAATATGTCCGATGATCTCATCCGTGATCTGTTCTCCCGGCGTGAGAATAGGTATTCCCGGAGGATAACACATAACCGACTCTCCGCATACACGTCCCGCCGTCTCGCGGATAGGAAGTGTTTCCTTTGGCGCATAGAACGACTCCTGCGGCGAACATACAACCTTCGGTATCACCGAATCAACATAGTTCAGTTCTTCTTTGTCACGCTTATAAAGCCTGCGGATATCCGTGAGAGCACCTACCAGTCTCTCTATATCCTGCATCCTGTCTCCTATAGATATATATGCCATGATGGTTCCGATATCACCGAATTCCATCTGTATGTCATATTCATCACGGAGCAGGTCATATACTTCTATACCCGTAAGTCCGATGGGCTTTGTAAAAATGCAGAGCTTGGTCACATCGAAATCATATACGCTGTCGCCGTCTATCAGCTCCTTGCCGTATGCATAATAATCTCCGATGGCATTGATCTCTTCTCTTGCATACTCACTCATCTCAATGACTTTACCAAAGGAAGCTCTGCCTCTGAGCGCAAGATTCCTGCGGCTTATATCCAGACTTGATACAAGAAGATAGCTTGCGGACGTGGTCTGGATCAGATTTATTATCTGTCTTACATAAGCACGGTCCATATTTTCACCAAGGAGAAGGACAGAACTCTGTGTAAGGCTTCCTCCCGACTTATGCATGGAGATAGCCGCCATATCTGCGCCGGCTTTCATGCCTGCAACAGGCAGTCCTTCCGCGAAGTAAAGCTGTGTTCCGTGAGCTTCGTCACATAACACCTTAAGTCCATGCTCGTGAGCTATCTTCGTAAGCTCCGTGAGATTGGAACATATTCCGTAATATGTAGGATTATTGATAAGAACAGCCTTGGCATCCGGATTTTCTTCGATGGCTTCTTTAAGCGCATCAACCTCCATACCGAGAGCCACTCCGATAACCGGATGGATCTTGAGCTTAACGTAAACAGGCACTGCTCCGCAAAGGATCAGTGCATTGATCACGCTCTTGTGAACGTTTCTGGGAACTATTATCTTGTCTCCCGCTTTGCATACGGAAAGAACCATTGCCTGAACGGCACTGGTGGTTCCTCCTACCATCAAAAAAGCATGAGCAGCTCCGAAAGCATCTGCCATCAGATCTTCCGCTTCCGCTATTACCGACACGGGATTACACAGGTTATCCAGAGGCTTCATACTGTTGACATCAATGCCTACACACTGCTGCCCCAGCATAGCTGTTAACTCGGGATTACCGCGTCCTCTCTTATGTCCCGGAACGTCAAACGGAACTACTCTCTTTTTTCTGAAACGTTCAAGCGCCTCGCAAACCGGCGCACGCTGCTGTCTTTCAATGTTCATCTTTTCTTATCTGTAATCTTCCTCGGTATGACCGCTGAGAGTGGGCTTGAGAAACCAGTCTCTTGATATCCAGTTCTGCTGATCATCCCATGTAACGTCTACTTCAAGTACTTCACCGTCTGCCACAACTCTGTTCCAGGCGTGATATCCTCCGTTTCCGTCACCTCTGACGAGTACGCAGGGGATTCCCAGCAGTCCCATGAAGAGATCGAAAGCTTCCGCATATGCTTCACAGGTTCCTGTTCCCGTAACAAGTATCTCATAAGCGTTGTCGCTGTTCAGTGAATAATCATAAGTGTAATTGTTACACATCCAGTCATGTACTGCAGTGATCTTTTCCTTATCGGTGATCTTATTGCCTACGATCCCGGGAAGTACCTGCATCGCAAGTGAAGCTGTCTGCCTGTAATTCTGATCCAGGTCATTCTCGTTAATATAGTAGGTTTCCCCTTTTATCGAAACTGCGGCCCAACCGTTAACGATCTTCGTCGGCTGGATGAAGTCTCCCCATACGCCCATTCCGATACCGTATTGCGTTCCCGGTCCGTAGTATGCAGGTACGTATTCGGGATAATCATTAAATACGTTGGGATAGTAATTTACATATCCTATCCTGTGAGGCAGATATTGCTGATATCCCCTGGTCTCCATGGTAAGCGTTACAGAATCGGCATTGGTGAGATCCACCATCGGATTAATTCCTGCTTCCGCACAGCCTCTGCGACCTTCTGCCTTTCCACTGTTCATATAATGAAGATAGTAGCTCTTAAGATCCGCTCCGAAAACAGCCACAAGGTCAGGATTGGTATTTATATAGAATACAACGTCAAATTCGGCACTTCCCCTTCTTCCTTCAGCCATTCCGAAGTTTTCAAAATGGCTTAACAGAGCCCTCTCATCGTTGCCGTATACCGCAACCAGATCAGGATTATATGCCGCATAATATGCCGCATTGAATATACATGAAATATCAGCCGCCTGAACTTCCCCCCCTTCAAACGGTACAGCCATAAACAATATCACAGCCAGTAAAACTGCTGTCAACCCCCTCTTATAAACCATCATAGCCCCCTTTCCAATGCGTTTATCAAGTGCTTTAAAGTTTAGCATATAGACGTGTTCAAATCAATCACACAGCCAAGCAAAAAAGCGACAGACGCAAGGGTTCTGCCACTTTTTCCGCTATCATTTCATAAGCTGATTTTCACACCGTACATATGTTTAGGTATATGCCGCAACATTTATACACAGCATGCACTCAAAGGTTTGAATATCCCATGAGATATTCGTCAACTTCTCTTGCACAGGCTCTGCCTTCGGCAACACCCCATACCACAAGAGACTGGCCTCTGTGCATATCACCTGCGGTAAATACTCCCTTTACGGAAGTAGCAAAGTGATCTGCCTCGGTCAAAACGGTATTTCTGTTGGATAAGTTGACTCCGAAATTATCCGGAACATACTTCTCACATCCTACAAATCCCGCTGCTATCAGGAGCAGTTCGCAGGGAAGTGTCTGTTCGCTTCCCTCTACGAGTTCAAGCTTTCCGTCCTTGAATGCCACTTTGGATATAACGATCTCTTTAAGATGGCCGGCCTTATCATAATGACCTTCCTTTACAGTTGTCTCAAATATTCTGGGATCGCTTCCGTAAACATATGCAGCTTCCTCGTGGCCATAGTCCGTTTTCAGGACTTTGGGCCACTGCGGCCACGGGTTGGAAGCTTTTCTTTCCTTCGGAGGTTGCGGCATCATCTCAAGTGCGGTAACTGAAGCGGCACCGTGTCTTACACAGGTACCGATACAGTCATTACCCGTATCACCTCCTCCTACGATAACAACGTGCTTACCCTTGGCAGAAACAAATCCGCCGTTCTTTTCCAGCTCTTCAACACTCTTTTCATCAAAGGGACCGTTAAGAAGAGCCTTCGTGGTTGATTTTAAGAAATCAACCGCAAACCAGATACCGTTATCGCCCTTGGCTTCAAGGCCGTTCAATCCTCTTGCATTCTTTGCACCGCAGCATAATACGACCGCATCGAATTTCTTCAACAGATCAGGCGCGGTAACATCAACACCTACATTTACTCCGGTATGGAATACTACACCCTCTTCTTCCATGAGCTTCTGTCTTCTTGCGATAACAGATTTATCAAGCTTCATGTTGGGGATACCGTACATGAGAAGTCCGCCTATCCTGTCTTCCCTCTCATAGACTTCCACATTGTGGCCTCTATGATTGAGTGTATCGGCAACCGCAAGTCCGGAAGGACCGCTTCCGATGACAGCAACTCTCTTGCCGCTCCTTACCTGAGGAACCACCGGCTTGATGTATCCCTTTGCGTAAGCCTGCTCGATGATATATCTCTCATTATCATGGATAGTAACGGGATTGCCGTGTTCTCCGTTGATACAGGCCTTCTCGCACAATGCAGGACATACTCTTCCCGTAAATTCCGGGAAATTGCTGGTCTTGTTCAGTCTCATGAAAGCCTGTCTGTCGTTTTCCTTGTAGATCTGTTCGTTCCACTCAGGGATAAGATTGTGCAACGGGCAGCCTGTAACCATACCGTCAAGCGCCATTGCAGACTGGCAGAAAGGCACACCGCAATCCATGCACCTTGCTCCCTGTCTTCTTCTCTCCTCTACGGGTATATCTTTATAGAATTCTCTGAAATTATTTATTCTTTCTTTCGGAGGAATACGAAGATTTTCCTTTCTCTCATATTCCATAAAACCTGTTGCCTTGCCCACGGCTTAAGCCTCCTTCGTTAAGGTATTTATTCTCACTGATCTGCTGACATATCTTCAAATGCTTCCTGTACCGCAAGATCATATTCGATCCCCTGTGCTTCATACTTGGAGATCAGTCTGAGCATCTTGCTGTATCCGTTAGGAATAACCTTCTTGAAATCTTTGATCATCTCATCGAAGTGTTCCAGGATGTAAGCAGCTTTTGCGGATGATGTAGCTTCTTTATAATCACTGATAAGCTCCTTTAATTCTGCGATATCGTATTTATCCGTAACTGCAGCATAGCTTACCATTTCCTTATTGATATTCTTGTAAAGGCTGTGATCTTCATCAAGAACATATGCAACACCACCACTCATACCTGCCGCGAAGTTCTTACCTGTGGATCCGAGGATTACCGCTTTTCCTCCGGTCATATACTCGAGACCGTGGTCACCGCATCCTTCTGATACTGCCGTTGCTCCGGAATTCCTTACCAGGAATCTCTCACCCGCTATACCGCAGATGTATGCGGTTCCGGATGTGGCACCGTAAAGAGCAACGTTACCTACTATGATATTCTTATCCGCTTCGTACTTGGCTCCCTTGGGAGGAACAACTACTATCTTTCCGCCGGATAATCCCTTTCCGAGTCCGTCATTGGCATCACCGAAAAGCTTTATCGTAAGTCCCTTGGGTATGAAAGCACCGAAGGACTGTCCGCCTCCGCCGTATGCTTCCACCTTGTACATATCATCCTTAAGATCATTGATCTCATTACCCTTGAATCTCTTGGTGATCTCGGAACCGAGTATCGTTCCGAAAGATCGGTCGGTACTTGATACCTCGATGGATATAGCATCCTTAACGGCGCTCTTCTTACTGATTGCTTTTTCAAAGTAAGGAAGAAGTTTCTTCATATCCGGAGTTTCTTTTAATCTGAAGTCGTAGAGATGCTCCGGATCAAAATGACTGTCGGAAGCGCCTGCAAATTCGCTGTTTAAGATATAGTTTAGATCAACCATATCGGCACGATCCGTGATCATGTTCTTTCTCTTGATGAGTAGGTCGCTTCTTCCAACCATCTCTTCAACTGTTCTGATTCCGAGGCTTGCCATGATCTCTCTGAGTTCTTCGGCAACGAACTTCATGAAATTCATTACATGCTCAGGCTTACCTGCAAATCTCTTTCTGAGTTCCTTATTCTGTGTAGCAATACCTGCAGGACATGTATCCTTGGAACATACTCTCATCATCATGCAGCCCATACATACGAGAGGAGCTGTGGCGAATCCGAATTCCTCTGCTCCGAGAAGTGCTGCGATGGCAACATCTCTTCCTGTCATCAGCTTACCGTCAGTCTCTATAGCCACACGGTTTCTGAGGCCATTGCTTATAAGAGATCTGTGCGCTTCAACCACACCGAGCTCCCAGGGAAGTCCCGCATGATGAACACTGCTTGCGGGAGCCGCACCTGTTCCTCCGTCATATCCGGAGATAAGGATTACCTGTGCACCGGCCTTGGCAACACCGGAAGCGATGGTTCCTACGCCTGATTCCGAAACAAGCTTAACATTGATCCTTGCATCTCTATTGGCATTCTTAAGATCATAGATAAGCTGTGCCAGATCCTCGATGGAGTAAATATCATGATGAGGCGGAGGTGAGATAAGAGCTATACCCGGAGTTGAGAATCTTGTATCCGCAACCCAGGGATAAACTTTCTTGCCGGGAAGATGTCCGCCTTCACCGGGCTTTGCTCCCTGCGCCATCTTGATCTGTATCTCTTTTGCGCTTACAAGATACTCGCCTGTAACGCCGAATCTTCCGGATGCCACCTGCTTGATAGCACTGTTCTTTTCCGTACCGAAACGATCTCTCTTCTCACCGCCTTCACCGGTATTGGATCTTCCGCCGAGACGGTTCATTGCGATGGCAAGTGTCTCATGTGCTTCCTGTGAAAGTGAACCGTAACTCATAGCACCTGTCTTGAATCTCTTTACTATGGAATCAACCGATTCAACTTCACTGATATCGATAGGATCTCCTGCAGGTGCAAAATCAAGCAGTCCGCGGAGTGTGTGAGGTCTGTCCTGAGCATCCACCATATTGGAGTACTCTTTGTATCTGTTGTAATCACCTTCTCTTACGGAACGCTGAAGTGTAACGATGGTCTTGGGATCATAGAGATGATCCTCAGCATCCCTGCCGCTTCTGAGTCCGTGGAAACCATTGGAATCAAGGCTTGTATCCACGCCCAGTGAAAGAGGATCGAAAGCATGATTATGTCTGTAAAGTATACCTTCCTCTATGGTCTTGATTCCTATACCGCCTACACGGCTTACAACGCCTGTAAAGTAAGCGTCCATGACTTCTTTGCTCAATCCTACTACTTCAAAGATCCTTGCCGACTGATAAGACTGTATCGTGGAGATACCCATCTTTGCAGCGATCTTAACGATACCGTTAAGTACAGCCGAGTTATAGTCTTCGATGGCGGTATGATAGTCCTTATCAAGAACGCCCTTATCTATCATCTCTGCAATGCACTCATGTGCGAGATAAGGATTGACCGCACGTGCACCGAATCCGAGGAGAAGCGCCATGGAAGCTACATCTCTGGGTTCTGCAGATTCTACAATTATTGATATCTTCGTTCTCTTCTTGGTATGAACCAGATGCTGCTCTACGGATGAAACAGCAAGAAGTGAGGGAATAGCAACATGGTTTTCATCCACACCTCTGTCTGAAAGGATCAGAATGTTCTTACCGGAAGATATAGCTCTGTCGATAGAAACATTAAGTGCAGAGAGTGCCTTCTCAAGTGAAGTATTTTTATAGAAGAGAAGGGATATGGTCTCACTGCGAAGTCCTTCCTGATCAAGATGCTTAAGCTTGATCATATCAACTCCGGTAAGGATGGGATGATTGATCTCAAGCATATGACAGTTTTCTGCCTTTTCCTCCAAAAGGTTACCGTCGGATCCGATATATACGGAAGTATCGGTAACTATCTTTTCTCTGAGTGAATCGATAGGCGGATTTGTTACCTGTGCAAAAAGCTGTTTGAAGTAATTAAAAAGAGGCTGGTGCTTCTTTGAAAGCACAGCTAAAGGAACATCATGACCCATGGAAACAGTGGGTTCAACACCGTTCTCTGCCATGGGGATGATACCTTTATTAACGTCTTCATATGTATAACCGAATACTTTGTAGAGACGGTTTCTTTCTTCCTGTGTATGTGTCTCTATCTTCTTGTTGGGTATCTTGAGTCCCGAAAGCGGGATCAGATACTGGTTGAGCCATTCACCGTAAGGCTTGCTCTCCGAATATGTCTTCTTGAGCTCTTCGTCTGAGATGATCCTCTTTTCTTTTGTATCAACGAGAAGCATCTTTCCGGGCTCAAGTCTTGATTTCTTAACAATATGTGCGGGATCGATATCAAGGACGCCAACCTCCGAAGCAAGTATCAGCCTTTTATCGTCCGTCACATAATATCTGGAAGGACGAAGTCCGTTTCTGTCGAGGGTTGCTCCAAGGATATCTCCGTCCGAATAAAGGATAGCCGCAGGACCGTCCCAGGGCTCCATCATTGTTGAATAGTAATGGTAGAAATCCTTCTTGCTCCTGTCCATATATTCGTCATGCTTCCAGGGCTCGGGGATAGTGATCATCATCGCAAGAGGAAGATCCATGCCGTTCATGTACATGAATTCGAGAGTATTATCCAGCATTGCGGAATCGGAACCGCCGGCACGCACAACGGGATAGATCTTATCCAGATCCTTCTCGAATACTTTGCTGATCATAGTCTCTTCTCTGGCAAGCATACGGTCGATATTACCTCTTATGGTATTGATCTCACCGTTATGAGCGATCATCCTGTAAGGATGTGCCTTCTCCCATGAAGGATTTGTATTGGTTGAAAATCTGGAATGGACAACTGCAATTGCAGTCTTGTAATTTTTGCTCTGAAGATCAGGGTAGAACTTACGAAGCTGCGATACAAGGAACATTCCTTTATAAACTATAGTACGTGAAGAAAGAGAGCAGATATAAGTATCATCAGAGCTCTGCTCGAACTCTCTTCTGACAACATAGAGTCTTCTGTCAAACTCTATTCCCACATCAAGATCATCAGGCTTCTTTATAAAGCACTGGTAGATCGCAGGCTGTGAGTCTCTTGCAAGATCTCCGAGTATTTCAGGACATACCGGAACTTCTCTCCATGCAAGTATCTCCATATTTTCCTTTTTCGCGATCACTGAAAAAAGACGCATAGCAAAGGTACGTTTCATCTGATCCTTAGGGAAGAAAAACATACCTACGCCATACTCACCTGCGCTGCCAATACTTATCCCAAGATCTTTGGCAACATTCTTGAAAAAGCTGTGACTGATCTGAAGAAGAATACCTACTCCGTCACCTACCTTGCCGCTCGCATCCTTTCCTGCCCTATGCTCAAGCTTTTCCACGATGGAAAGCGCATCTGACATGATCTCATAAGATTTTTCGCCATCAATGCTGGCTATTGCTCCGATTCCGCAGGCATCATGCTCATTTCTGAGCTGTTTATAGGTTTCTTCGTAAATATTCTTCAACATGATCTTTATCTGTCCTTCTTTTATTTATCTTAATGAAAATAACATCTGTCCGTATGTAGGATATGCAAGATATTCTTCCGGAACAAGCTTTTCAGCTTCATCAACATCTTTTCTTAAGTCTTCCATATCACTTAAGATAGTCTCATGATAGAACTTAGCAGCCTCAAGTACATCACTCATTCCTTCTGCTTTTCTGGTATCTTCCTCAAGCTTGCTCAACTTCTCGCTGATAGCTTCTTCCTTCTCATCCAGAGCCTTGAGGATCTTCTTCTCATACTTGCCCGCGCCACCGTCTACAGCCAGCTTTCTTCCTGCTTCTTCAGCAACTGCATTGCTGTATGCGATGATGGAAGATGTAACATCCTTCTTTGTCATCTCTGTCATCGTAAGAGCTTCTATGTGAAGCTTCTTATTGTAATTCTCAAGGAATATCTCACATCTGGATTCAAGCTCTTCCTTGGTAAGGATCTTATGCTTTGTCATAAGATCTACAACCTTCTCGGATACCAGGAAAGGTACTGCATCGGGAACAGACTTGAGGTTCTTTAATCCTCTCTTCTCTGCCTCTTCGATCCACTCGTCTGTATATCCGTTTCCGTTGAAGATGATGCGCTTATGCTCTTTGAGCATCTTGCGAAGCAGTTCATCGATAGCGGAATCAAGCTTATCTGAAGGTACACTTGAAAGTTCTTCGTAAACCTTATCAAGCTCTTCTGCAACAGCCACATTCAGTGCCAGGTTAGGCTGAGCCATGGAAAGTGCGGATCCGGGCATACGGAACTCGAACTTGTTACCGGTAAATGCAAAAGGTGATGTTCTGTTTCTGTCTGTCGTATCCATTGTGATGTGAGGAAGAACATGTGCCCAGCTTACCTGCTTAGCGCCTTCACTGTTGTATGCCTCACCGTCTTCAATAGACTTAAGTACTGCTGCCAGCTCGTCACCGATGAATACGGAGATAACTGCGGGAGGCGCTTCGTTTGCACCAAGTCTGTGATCGTTACCTGCAGTAGCAACAGAGAGTCTGAGGAGCTCCTGATAATCATCTACTGCAGCGATGACAGATAACAGGAAGATAAGGAACTGCTTATTCTCCGCAGGTGTCTTACCCGGGTCAAGGAGGTTTTCTCCTGTATTGGTTGAGATCGACCAGTTATCATGCTTGCCTGAACCGTTAACTCCCGCAAAAGGCTTCTCATGAAGGAGACATGCATATCCGAACTTGTCTGCCACCTTCTTCATTACTTCCATAGTAAGCTGGTTATGATCTACTGCGATATTTGCAGTCTCGAATATGGGCGCCATCTCGTGCTGTGCAGGTGCTACTTCGTTATGCTTTGTCTTGGCGGGTACACCCAGCTTCCATAACTCGGTATCAAGCTCGTGCATGAATTCCGCAACCTTCGGCTTTAATACTCCGAAGTAATGATCTTCCATTTCCTGTCCCTTAGGAGCTGATGCACCGAGAAGTGTACGACCGCATAAGAGAAGATCCTTTCTCTTCTTATACATTTCCTTATCTATAAGGAAGTATTCCTGCTCGCATCCAACAGTTGTATCAACATGTGTCACGTCATCTCTTCCGAGGAGTTTCAACACTCTTACTGCAGACTTGGAAACGGCATCCATGGAACGAAGGAGCGGTGTCTTCTTATCAAGAGCTTCTCCGTGGTATGAACAGAATGCTGTGGGAATATATAATGTTCCATCCTTAATGAATGCAGGTGATGAAGGATCCCATGCTGTATATCCTCTTGCCTCAAATGTTGCTCTGAGTCCGCCCGAAGGGAATGAAGATGCATCAGGTTCACCCTTTACAAGTTCCTTGCCGGAGAATTCCATAAGGACCGATCCGTCAGCCTGGGGTGAAAGGAAGCTGTCATGCTTCTCTGCCGTAAGACCTGTCATAGGCTGGAACCAGTGAGTATAGTGGGTTGCACCTTTTTCAATAGCCCATTCCTTCATTGCAGCCGCAACAACATTGGCTACATCGAGCTGTAAATGTGTGCCTTTTGTTCTGGTATCATGCACTGCCTTGTAAACATTCTTCGGCAGACGATCTTTCATTACTCTGTCATCAAATACGAGACTTCCATATATTTCCGATACCTTATCCATTTTTATCCTCCATTCTTAATATAATTTACTTTTTATTATTCAACATCCTGAAGAGCATCAAATCCTTCTTCACCTGTTCTTACCTTAACAACTCTTGATACGTTATATACGAAGATCTTTCCGTCTCCGATCTTACCGGTGAACAGTGTCTTCTTGGCTGTTTCAATGACCTTATCTACAGGGATCTGGCTTACAACAACCTCAACCTTGATCTTAGGAAGGAGCGTTGCATCCATTTCAACTCCACGGTACATCTGGCCGGCACCCTTTTGGATACCACATCCGGAAACCTGAGTCACTGTCATACCTGTTACACCGAGAGCATTAAGCGCTTTCTTGATCTTGTCGTAACGGGAAAGCTTTGTAATGATAACAACTTTGTGGATTCCTGTATCAGCATCAACATCAGGAGCCTTAACAACAGAAACCGAAGCATTCTTGACCGCCTCGCTGGCAGCGTCGTAATCTTCAACACCGAGATTGGTATTCTCATTGATATCCATTGTCATGGAGTTGGAGATATCGATTGTACTGAATCCTGCGTAAGCAGAAGCAAGTCCGTGCTCTGTGGAATCGAGACCTTCGATCTCTTCTTCTTCCGAAACTCTAAGTCCGAATATCATCTTTATAACTGCAAATGTGATAGTTACTGTAGCTGCTGTCCATGCCGCCGTCGCAAGCATTCCTACGAGCTGAATTCCAAGCTGATTAAATCCGCCGCCGTAGAAGAGACCTACAACACTGTCATTTCCGGGAGCTGATGTTGTGGAGAAAAGTCCTACAGCGATCGTTCCCCAGATACCGTTTAACATATGTACCGCAACCGCACCGACAGGATCGTCAACTCTGAGCTTCTCATCTAAGAACCATACACCGAATACTACGAGTAAACCTGATACAAAACCGATCACTATAGCACCGAAAGCATCTGTTGTATCACAGGGCGCTGTGATCGCTACAAGACCTGCAAGCGAGGCATTTAATGCCATGGAAACATCCGGCTTGCCGTACTTGATCCAGGTAAAGATCATACATACTACTGTTGCTATTGAAGGTGCGATCGTTGTTGTTACAAATACTGAACCGAGCTGTTCAACTGAAGTACATGCCGCACCGTTGAATCCATACCAGCCTAACCATAAGATGAATACTCCGAGAGCACCGATAGGAAGGTTGTGGCCGGGGAATGCGTTAACCTTTGTTATCTTTCCTTCTTTATCTTTAGTAAACTTACCGATCCTGGGTCCTACCATTGCAGCACCTATGAGGGCGCATATACCACCTACCATGTGAATGCAGTTGGATCCTGCGAAATCATGAAATCCCATCTGTGCAAGAAATCCGCCGCCCCATGTCCAGTGTGCCTCTATCGGGTAGATGACAGCTGAAATGATCGCTGAGTATACGCAGTAGCTTAAGAACTTTGTTCTCTCTGCCATCGCACCACTTACTATCGTTGCCGTGGTTGCGCAGAATACGAGGTTGAATACGAAATTGGACCAGTCAAAATTTGCATAATCCGTGAAAATATCAAATCCCGGCTTTCCGATGAATCCCACCAGATCCTCGCCAAGGAATAAACCAAAACCTATCAGAATGAACATCACACAGCCGATGCAGAAATCCATAAGATTCTTCATAAGGATATTGCCGGCGTTCTTCGCCCTTGCAAATCCAGCTTCAACCATTGCGAAGCCTGCCTGCATCCAAAATACCAAAGCTGCTCCCAAAAGGAACCATATCCCAAAAACTTTTCCGTCTACAAAATCCATTATTTCCTGACTCATAAGCCATTCCTCCTTGCAGTATTTTTAGGATCACCGGTTATCCTTTACAAGGATGAAATATACTCTATTGCAAGGGATAAATAAAATACTTATAATTATTGTGTTATCATACTTTTTTTGCATAATTCAGATTTTAAGGAGTTTTTATGGATATACGACAGATACGCTACTTCCTGACGGTAGCTGAGGAAATGAACATCACTAAAGCAGCTCAAAAGCTTAATCTATCACAGCCTCCCTTAAGCCGTGCACTTATGGATCTGGAAGAAGAACTGGGATGTCAGCTGATGATAAGGGGAAAAAGACAGATCACTCTGACACCGGAAGGACTGGCCCTCAGGAGAAGAGGAGAGCAGATGTTATCCCTTATGGATATGACTAAAAACGAGATCTCCGATATGGGTAAAGGTATAAGCGGAACTTTATATCTCGGCCACGTGGACAGTAACGGTCCCAGCCTCGCATCCGAATGGATCCAGAGCTTTCAGAAGGAATATCCCAATGTTACATATAATCTCTGGTGTGGAACCGTTGACGATCTTACTGACAGACTGGAATCCGGGATCCTTGATCTGGCTATTACAATGACCCCGTTAAACAGCGAACTCCTGGACGGTGTTCCCGTATTCGACGAAAGCTGGGTTGCGATGATCCCCAAGGATCACCCTCTCGCCCATGGTCGGAAAAAGACCGTAGATATCAAAGAACTGGCAGGTAGCGATCTTATAATCTCATCAAGAAGATCAAGAAGAGAAGAGATCACCGGCTGGTTTAAGAAAGCAGGAAAAAAGCCCCGTATAACTGTGCAGATCGCCCATTCATCCAATGCCGTTCATCTTGTCACAAGAGGTATAGGGATCGCGATATTCCCTGCTTCCGTTGCCAAAAATATCTCCTCGGAATCAAATGTTGTCATCAAAAAAATAACTCCGGAAGTTAAAGTAACATACCTTTTATCATGGGATAAAAAGCGTACTCCCGGAGTCCTGGCAAAACGATTTATAGAACATATAAGAAAATCTATGGAGTTAAAAAACTGAATGCTTTCAGCTTCGGACGTTCTTGATATTATTACGCCTGTAGTATTCTTTCTTATCCTCGTACATGGCTTCATCAGCAATATGCATGGCATCTCTGATGTCCATATCGCCAAGGCCAAAGCAGGCTCCTACAGCCATACTGACCTCACCAGGCTGTTCGACCCTATCTTTGAGATCTTTTACGGCACGGTTAAATGCCTCCTCATTTTCCGATGTAAGGAAGATAAGGAACTCATCGCCACCAACTCTGTATATCTCCGCACGGGGGAACATATCTTTCAGAACGCAGGCCGCTCTCTTCAAAAGCCTGTCACCGGCTGCATGACCCTCGTTATCATTAACAACCTTTAAACCGTTTAGATCAACAAATATAACGCCAAAGCTATCCCTGATAGGAGTGATACCATTCACGATATCGGCAACTCTGTTATTCATGGCATTACGGTTATACATGCCTGTGAGAAGATCCGTATCGCTTAGGAATTTCATGCGGTTAAAGAGCTGATGATTGGAGATCTCCGAAGCAAGGATAAATGACGTTACCCCGAGAAGAGTCTTAATATGCTCGGATCTCTCGCGATCGAAATTGATGGACATTATATAGCCTATGGTCTCGTCGTTGGATCTCAAAGGGAATAGCACTACGCTGTAGACATTATCATTCTTAAGTGAATTATACCAATCCTCATCAACAGACTTAACCAGTTCCAGCTCTTTTTCATCATGTATGATGTAGCAGTTACTGCCCGCTATCAGCTTATCCCAGACTTCTACGATCTCAAAAAATCCATCACTTAAGAAGACTTCCTTCGGATCGATAACTTCTGTTTCAGCCACGCTTTCGCAAAGCATTGAACATGTGCGGTTCTTAAAATCCGTAAGGATTATGCAGCTCCTCTTTGCATCACACAGTTCTCTGATATCCCGTATTATGGAATCCATTGCCATATGGAAATCCCCGGCTTCCTTAAGCCTCAGGCTCGTCCTTATGACATTGACCGCAATATCAGGTGATATATCAGACAGTCTGGATGCATCCACCTTGGCATGCATGTCATACGAGAAGAGATAATACTCTTTGTCCGGTTCATCCGACAAAAGCGGCATCATCACCACTTCCATCCATGAATGATAAAATTCCGCATCAACATAAGCATGAACTATCCTGCATTCCCTGACACAGCTATAGCTCATCTCTTCATAGTTGCGGTCCTTGGGAACGTAATTGTAATACGGCTTACCCGGAACAAAATCTTCTCTTTTGACATTTATGGATTCCAGATAGATATCATTGGCCGCTTCCAGACATATTTCACCGCGGCCCCCGTCAGGCTCGATACGAACCGATAAGACAGCTGCTATCCTTTTCTGCTTGCAAGCAACATCATTGTAATCCAACGAAGTTACCCCCTTCCCCCCAAATCAAACAGCAGTACTGTTAAATTATACCATAATCACTCAGCGTTCGGCATCCTTGCCTCTCTGTTCCTTCGTGATTACGACAAAACATCCTTGTTATACCATAATTATCGCTTTTATCAGGGCAAACAGAGCATCCCGTATATCCGACCCTCAGCCCACCACTTCATGTATACTCTTGATGATCTCTTCTTCATTAAAAGGCTTGCTGATGAAGCGCTTTGCGCCTATACGGAGAGCCTTTATCAGTTTGTCCTGCTGCCCTGCAGCGGTTATCATAACCGCATTTGCATCGGGATCATCCTTGATTATATTCTCGAGTGCTTCAATGCCGTCCATTTCAGGCATGGTTATATCAAGAGTTACGGCATCCGGTTTGCATTTCCTGTAAGCCTCCACTCCGAGTCTTCCGTTCTCGGCTTCCGCCACGATCTTGAAACCTGCTTTCTCAAGTATGTTGCGGAGCATCTGTCTGGACATTCTTGAATCATCAACGATGAGAATCCTCTTTCCCTCGTCTTCCTCAGCTGATGATACAAAACTATGAATAGCAGATCCGGTTTTGATCGGATTTTCACCCGGTTCAAAATCGCTGTTTACGGCTATCACCAGTTCCATACGGTGATCACCAAGCACCACCGGTACCACATAGAAATCACCCTTTGCCATCTGACCTGAAAAAGCAAGAGGGGGTTCCATATCAACATTCATTTCTTTGCAGCTCATCTCAGATGCAAAAAGGCCGCAGCTGACATTTATGAACTCACCCACGGAATCATAAGTATCCTCGGATACAGAATCCATCTCATGTCCCGAAAAACCTGTAGCAACCTGAAGAAAAGCACCGCTATCCTGAGATTCCGCAACACCCACAAGTATGGAAGCATCCCCGGAAAGCTCCTGACAGCTTAAGTGCTTATATTCATATTCTTTAGCCCTGTAGGCTTTTTCTATATAATAATCTCTGGAGACAAAACGGGTCAGATTTCTTAAGAACATTCCCGTTATATTGCTGACATAAGGCTTGGATGATACTACGAAAAGATCAAGGATCCCGTCTATATCATCCTTTTTAAGGGCTTCCATCTCTTTCTCGTTAAAGCCTCTGGTCTTACGAAAATCATCGATATACTCATCAAGTTCCGCAACACTTATATCTGTCAGATCAGTCAGAAGCTGAACAAACTGAAGATAAGGATCACCCTGCTTTTTTAATAGCGCGCCAAGCTGCTCATCGGTAATAAGTCCCTGTTCAACGGCTATATCGCCAAAACGCTTATCCTGGGTCATCTGAAGTCTGTTGATCTTATCGACCTGTTCTTCGGTCAAAAGCCCATCAGCCACCGCAATGGTTCCCAGTCGAACCCGCACTCCCATCTGTTCATCGATCAGAGTTCTGTAATCGAATTCATTGATAGCATTCTTCTCTAATAGATACTTCCCGAATAATTGACAGAACATGTAACCCCTCCATTCCCCTTGCTTGCAAAAATTGCAGCCTACTTTTATATTCTATCATTAAAATCGGATTTTTCACTATTTGAATGAAAAATAATGGTAAGAAATATCACTTTACTTTACATAAATCCTAACGATACCATATTATCGACAACAGCCCCCTATCACACCTCAAGTTTCCTGTCCATGATATTCCTGCTAAAGCGATACATTAAGATAGCGGTGATCCCGTATACCGCGATAAATAGCAGGGAGAAGAAGATATCTTTTAACCAGTACGCTTCAGGATCATATCGAAGCATATCGATAAACGAAAACGACTCCACCGATACCACTCCCGGCAGATCCACATCAAGAGCCCTTTCTATCCTGTCTGCAAGACCGGTAACTGCCCACAACGCTAACAACTGGAAATTGAACAGCAGAATTCCCACAATAAATATAACTCCCTGCTTTTGCATGATGCCGCGTTTCGAAATGATACGACGGGAAAGTGTCAATGCAAAAACGAACGTAATATAGTAATTCGCGATCACAGTCGCCACAGAGATCGTAATTCCAAAAGCAGTTAAAAATGCTTTCAGTCCTACATGTTCAAACATTATTCCGCTGTAATATTCTTTGTAGATCTCATAATAGGATCCAAACAAACCAAAAAACGTATCATCTCTTTCCATTATCCCGAACATCGCACACAATAAGATCGCTGCCAGATACAAGACTGAGATCCCCAGTATCACATTAGTCTGCAAATGCGCTCTGTTTTTTACGGGTAGGGTAAGTCTTATCAGCCCTTCATCCGTAAAAAGCAGGCTGTAAAATCTTCCCGCCATGACGATCGCAATGACCACTACCCCCATGACAGAGCAGAGCATAAAGATCACAGTCAGATCAGAGGCGGTGGTAGAATGCCTGCTTTCCGCAACGCCCGCCGTTAACATAGTTAAAGCAGACAGCACAGCCATATATGCCAGGATATAAACAATAAGCTTTCGGGTTTCCCTTATTTCCTGTTTCATCAGTTTATTCTTCATCGAAACACCTCCAAATATGCTTCATTCAATGAGTGACTGCTTTCTTCTCTGAGTTCTTCCACACTCTTATGAAAGATCAGCTTTCCGTCTTTGAGGAATATAGCCTCGTCCAGGATCTGTTCCGTCTCCTGAATATGATGAGTGGATAGGATAAGCGAAGCATCCTCCGACATATTCTTCAGCATGATCTTTATCACAGTCTCTCTTGCCACCGGATCGATTCCCGAAAATGGTTCATCCAGAACATAGAGTTTTGCCTTTCTGGACATCACCAGAATGATCTGAACCTTTTCGCCGGTTCCTTTAGACATTTTTCCGATATGATCATCGGTTTTGATCCCCAGCTCCGCGAATGCAGACTCTGCCGACACTCTGTCAAAATCGTCATACATGAGTTCGTAGAAGTCCAGCAGATCCGATACCTTTCTGTCACCTTTGAACGCAGGGCGATCCGGAGAATAAGAAACCATTGCTTTTGTTTTCTCTCCCACCGGTTCTCCATCGATGAGTATTGAGCCATTCTCATTTTGCAACAGTCCCACTATCTTTTTTATCAATGTTGTCTTTCCGCAGCCATTGGGGCCGAATATCCCTATTATCTTTCCGCTCTCAACGCAAAATGAAATATCTTCCAGCGCAGTCTTTTTACCGTATTTATGATTCAGATCTTTACATTCCAATAACATAGTCATAACCTGCTCCCCTTATAACAATTCGATTGCTTCATCCCTGTCGATCCCCAGCTCTTTCATCTTCTTTAAGAATTCCTTCGCTGTACTTTTAGCCAGTTCTTTTCTCGTTCGATCTATCAGTTTCCTGTCTTCCGTTACAAATCTTCCGTTAGTCCGCTGGCTGTATACCAGTCCTATCCGTTCCAGTTCCGCGCATGCTTTCTGCATCGTATTGGGATTAACGGCTGCTTCTACCGCAAGTTCTCTGACGGAAGGTATTTTTTCACCCGGAGCATATTTACCGGAAACGATATCAGACTCCATCCGCTCTACTATCTGCATAAATATGGGTCTGTCAGAATCCAGATTCCACGGCATCTTTTCTACTCCTTTCGCTTCTTCACAGATTTCTGTGATTTTCATTTTTATACTGTACTATTTGAATAGTACAGTAATACATTCTATTTGTCAAATAGTAAAGTTTCCGCAAATAAAAAACCCGGTGCCGATAATGAACGATATCGACTATCCCGGGTTTCTTTATAAATTTGTTTATTATTATACTGCGTCTTCCTTGAGCGCCTCTATGATACTATCGTCTTTGATCTTATTTACGCTAAGGGCCATACTGATCCACAGTACTCCAAATACCGCGAGCAACGTGACAGCATACATGATCCAGTCAGGGCTGAAGATATATAAGTTTTCTTCAAAAGTATTGTACATAAGGAAACTCAGCAAAAGGGATATCGGTATTCCCCATATAAGAGCTCTTAATCCGTAAAGAAGAGTTTCAAGTCTTATCATCTTTTTAAATCCGCAGTTTTCCAATCCAACCGATTTATACATGGCAAACTCTTTTCTTCTAAGCAGCACGCCTGTTGAAATAGTATTCACGATATTAGCGATCGTGATCAGAGTAAGAAGTATCGTAAAACCATACATGGCTGTCTTCAGCAAAAGTGTAACTGTTTCCATGACCTTTATCGAATCTGTGAGATCACTACAGTAATAGTTGTGGTAACCATCTCTTTCCATGATCTTATATATCTCACTATATACCACTTCATGTTCCCCTGTTTCGACGCCAAGATCTATCGTAAGCTTATCTTCAGGAAGTACTTCTTTAGCTTTTTTATAATACATAGACAGCGGTACATACACAGATATGTTGGTCTTCGGAGTAAGATCAAGCATTTTGTTCTCATCATCATATTTTACAAATGCAGCCACTTCGATGGCCGGAGGATTACCTTCCGCATTATCGTAGTGAAGGACCTGTCCCAGTATCCCATCATTAAACACTTCACCGCTTTGCTTTTCACGGAAATAATCATTCAACAATACACCTTTCAATGTATCTCCGTAGTATTCGTTTTTATCCAGTCCGTTATCGGAAAGTATCCTGTCAAAATCCTCATCATCAACAATCACTACATCGATCCCATCCAGATCCATATCCGCAAAATCCGGCATGAGAAACTTCGGATCTGCAATATCTTTATTTGCCGGCTCAGGATCATGATCTTCGCTCTGTTCAAAAATGAATTGGATCATACTTGTGCTGTAAACTTCATCAACATTGTCCATTTCACCTATCGAAGCTCGAAGTCTGTCGCTTTCGGAATAAAGACAGGATGCCACTACCTGATAAGGAAGATCCAGTTCAAACTTATTTGCTCTTGAAATCGCGTTACAGAAATAATTGATCGTCAGAAAAAGTATCACCGAAATAGCTATAGTAACTGTGATCACAGTTCCCTTTACCCCGTTTCTTTTTATGTTCTTGTAAGCAAGTTCTCCTTCGTATCCGAATATTTTTCTGACAAGAGGATTCACACGAAGACTCCTTGCCTTAACCTTGATCACATTACTCTGTCTAAGCGCATCGACAGGCATGACCCTTGCAGCCTTGACCGCAGGAACAAATGTAGAGATAAGAATTGTCAGCGCAGCGAAGAATACAATTGCCACTACAACTCCCGGTTCACAGACAACAGGTATGCTGCCTCTCATTCCTTCAGCCCCAACAAGCATGTCTGCCGCAAGTATCCTGCTGCCAAGGAATGCAAGCGTGATCTTTGTTCCGATATAACCAAATAACAATCCCAGAGGAATCCCTATCAGGCCAAGAACAAATCCTTCGAAATATATAGAGGATCTCTTCTGCTTTGCGGTAGCGCCGACACTTGACAGCATCCCCAGATACCGCATCCTCTCTGTAAGAGACATGCCTATGGAATTAAAGATAAGGATAACGGATGTAGAAATAACTATTGCAAGCGCTACAGCCATCATCACAAAAAATGATCTGTATGTTCCTCCACTTCCTTCAAAGGCAAATACGCTGAGCAGATACTCCGTGTTGTAATCACACTTTTCTATACCGTAATCGGAAATAATATCCTGTATCTGCCTGATGGCTGTATGATCGCAGTCTTTCAGTGTGATTATCACCTGAGATTTTTCCGCATCTGGAAAATATCCGTGATCCATGCCACGCAGTATATCCCAGTCATCAGTAGGTTTGTTCCCATGAAGGATTGCCGTAACCGTACAGTTTTCAACCGACAAAGCTTCAAACCCTTCTTCCGATCTGTAATTTCCGCCCAGATACATGAAGCCTTCCAGCGGATCATCAATATATCTGTATCCCTGTTCAAAACTCAGCGTATCTCCGATCTGTAATCCTTCCAGGCCATTATCAACAAGGAACTGTTCTTCTACCGCTATCTCTGAAGAGTTCTCGGGAAGCACTCCATCATAATCAGTGACTACTCTCATCTCCAGATAAGCTTTATCTAGATGATCAATATTGCCGACTCTGAATCTGTCTTCCTTGTCTGTAAAAAGTCTTACACCGGTTTGCTCTTCTTCCACTTCACGAAGACCGACGGAATCGATCCTGTCATCCTCGATCAGCGAAGCATATTGTTGCTGCGTGATCTCATCAAACTGTGCATGTGCATGCCCGTCTGTGTTAACGGACAGAGTTCCGAAGAATCTGAAAAAAGAAAAAACTCCGAGAACGATGGCACTGATAAGTGCAGTCGATGCAGCAATCCCCAATATTGTTACAACTGATCTTTTCTTGTTCCCAAGAAGGTGTCTAAGGGTAAGTGTTGATACGATATTCACGATATCTTCACCCCTTCCTTCCCGAATGTCCGGCACTTCGTTCCGTTGAGATATCCTCTCTCATCATCTGTGAAAGATCTTTCTTTGCTGACATCTTCCCGGAATCTCTTGTGATCTGTCCGTCCTCAATAGTGATAACTCTGTCTGCGGAAAGAGCGATCTTGTCATCGTGAGTAATGATTATCACCGTCTGATTATTATCTTTATTGAATTTCCGAAGCAGTGCAATGATCTCTTTGCTGTTTTCCGAATCAAGGTTACCCGTCGGCTCATCGGCAAGAAGAAGCGCAGGATTATTCATAAGCGCTCTTCCTATAGATACCCTCTGCTGCTGACCTCCGGAAAGCTGATTGGGAAGATGAGATAATCTCTCCTTTAGTCCCAGCTTATCAACAAGATCGTTAAGTAGCTTCCTGTCAGGCTTCTTCCCATCAAGCAAAATAGGAAGTGTCATATTCTCTTCCACATTCAAAATAGGAATAAGATTATAGAACTGATAGATAAGGCCGATATTCCTCCTGCGGAATATCGCAAGCTTTGTTTCATCGAGTTTCTCGATGTCAGTCCCGGCGATATTACAACTTCCGGATGTAGGTACGTCTACTCCTCCGAGTATATGAAGCAGAGTTGATTTTCCGGAGCCGGAAGGTCCCACTATTGCCACGAACTCTCCCTGCTCTATATCAAAAGAAACGTCTTTAAGAGCATCTACTCTCGTCTCTCCCGTTCCATATACCTTACAAAGGTTTCTGATCTCCAAAATGTTCATTACTTTTTTCCTTTCTCAGAATCATTTTATTCTACTGTTCTGAGAACAGGTTATTCCTTTCATCTTACAATCAAGTGACTTTTTTATTACAGAATTGTAATGATCAGATGATGGTCTTATAAAAACGTACGGAGAACTTTGTTCCAACGCCTTCTGTACTTTCAACAATGATGTCACCCTTCTGACCGGAGATTATCGTCTTCGAAAGAGCCAGACCTATACCCACGCTGTCTTTTTCGGCATTTTTCCCTTTATAAAACCTTTCGAATATATGCGAAAGATCTTCCTCTGCGATCCCGCAACCCGTATCCTCTATGATGATCTCTGTATAAATATTTGTATCGGATGCACTTACGGAAAGCATGTCTCCGCTTTCCATATGTTCAATGCAGTTTTTTACAATATTCCTTACAGCTTCAACAGTCCAGTTTTTGTCGCATCTGAGCTTAATATCCGAAATGTTACTTGTATATGCTATCTCTTTTAATTCCATCTGGATTTCAAACGGTTTTACTACTTCCTCCATCAGGACATCCGCCATGATATCTTCAGGCTTCATGGTTATGGTCCCTGCATCAATCTTCGATAGCTTTAACAGAGTCCGGATAAGCCAGTCCATTTTATCCAGCTGATCAGACTGTGTCTGCAGGAACTCCGTACGCTTTTCCTTATCATCCTCCGTTTTCAGGAGATCATTCATAACTATCATTGATGTAAGCGGAGTTTTAAGCTGATGGCTGATATCAGCGATGGCATTTGACAGTGCCACCTTATCTTTGGATAACAGTTCTTTTTGATGCTTTAATGTGGATGTGGCCTTATAGATATTTGTCTTGAGAATAGACAGCTCACCTTCCTCCTGGTCAAGGACATCGGGTGTCTCATCCCCGGCAAGAACCTTTACAAGGTATGCGTTTAATGCATCAATGTTGTCATATCTTTTCTTTGTGATGATCACAAATCCCGCTGTTATACATATCCCGAGGATCAACAGCAACACGAAAACATACATCCCGCCGATCACATACCCGCATACAGAAAGCGCAGCTGTTAAAACAGCTGCCGCTATGATCATGTTTTTAAATTCTTTATTCCTGAACATTTATTACGCCCTCTATCCGGTTACTTTTCAAGTATATATCCGATTCCCCTGACGGTTTTGATTATCTGCGGATCCGCAGGATCCTTTTCAATCTTATTCCTAAGTCTCTTTATATATACAGTGATCGTATTGTCGTTTAAGAAGTCACCGCTTACATCCCACATATCTTCCAGGAGCTGACTTCTGGACATAACAATCCCCCTGTTATTACAAAATGTCAGAAGCAGTCTGTATTCCAAAGCTGTCAGTGTGGCCATTTCCTCTTTCCCTGTCGCCTCATCCACCACACCGACCTTTGCCTCGCTTGTGTGGATACGGATATTCTTTATCTCGATCACTCCATCCGTCACGGATCCTGCCTGATCTTTTCCCTTTCCGCTTCGTCTCAGAACTGTTCTGATCCTGGCCATGAGCTCATTTATCCTGAAGGGCTTACAAACGTAATCATCCGCGCCCATTTCAAGCCCCATTACAACATTGACTTCGGCATCACTTGCTGTCAGAAAGATCACCGGAACATCTTCTTTTTCTTTGATATGTCTGCAAACATCATAACCGTTTCCATCCGGAAGATTGATATCCAGGATACATATATCAAAAGAATTTGTTTTCCATGCTTTCAATGCATCGGCATTAGTCCTGACATGGATGACTTCGTATCCTTCTTTTTCCAAAGAATACTTAAGTCCCATTCCGATAGCATCATCATCTTCAAGCAAAAACAGCTTCATCAACACCGCTCCTTTATCCGATCCATAACAGATTTTTTTCATTCCTTATATAATAGTACTATGTTTTTTATTTCACACAAGAACATGAAAAGGCGTAAACACATCTGTCAGTATTTGATCTTGTATTTATTGACCAAGGCAACAGGATAATAAGATTCTTTGGATTGCCTGAGTCCGGGCAAGCCAAGATCTTCTTCACGATCGATATATTTCACTTCAGGAAAAGCATTGGCAGCGAAAAAATGACATTGAGCAACAGGAAGACCGTCATAGTCCGTATCGGCCTTCTCAAAATGTACATATCCGGTATCTGCGGCACCTATGCTTCCGATAGAGAAAGACACCACCCTGCCGTTTATACGTATCGCTCCGCCACGCAGATCAAGCCTTTCCCAATCACTGAAGATCCGTTCGATCATGAGATAATCACTTTCGGAATTATCGTAGAGATCCAATCCTTTTTTCTCCGCCCAATCCCTTACCAGTTCCAGGCAAGCCGGGAAAAGAGACGGTTCCAGAGTAACGTACTCATAGTCGGGAAAATCAGCCAGAAAATGTTTGAGATGATTTCTTTTCTTTGCGTACTTCTTGCCCTTGAGAGTCCGCAGAGACTCAGCATCGTAGAGATAGTCCGAGGAATCCCTGTCATAAGTGCATCCTTGTATCGTAAAGGGAAGTGAAAGAAACATATCCTTATAACTCTCCTCGATAGAACAGATCCTGAATGGCCAGTTCCTTTTTTCAAATTCCGGACGGATCTTTTCTATGATACGGACAAGCTTTTCCGAAGTCAGGTCTCCGAGCGGCATCAGCATAAACGGGGATGTATAACCTCCACCGCCAGAGATCTGGATCAAACAATCTTCCAGTATCGTGTACTCTATTGAAAAAACCTGATCCCATGCGTAACGGCAATGGAAGGTGAGATCCGTTATCCTGGTGTCAGTCATATTGTAGTAACAGAGATACTCTTCACGCGATTCCGGTGTGAGGCGCTTCCATACGACAGATCCTTCCGACTCGGATCTGTCCGGCATTTTTACAACATCGAAAAACAGTGAAACAGTTTTTCCGGCCGGTGTGATCTCCGGTTTTCCTGTGAAAGCTTTGGGATCTTCACAGAATTTAAACAAAGAACTGATAAGGCTGTTGCCCGCAAGCGTGGAAACATATATGCTGCCCATGGCACGCGGGTTGATCTCAAGAAGTTTTGGATTGCCTGCTTCATCCTCTTTAAGGCTTATACAAAAGATATAGGATAAGGGAAGCTCATGAAGGATCTTCTCACATATATCAAATATCACAGGACTGTCAGACGTCTCGGTACAGGCAGACAGTCCTCCTATCATTCCTAAATTTTTACGGATGGTACATGAAAGGATCCTTCCCTTATCAGCAAGGATATCCACGTCCCATTCCTGCCCCGGAAGATACGGCATAACAAGCATCGGCGTAGAGAGATCAAGGGAATCCCCCATGGTTTCGATTATCGTTTTAGTAGTAAGGAGTGAGATATCCCCTTTCGCAAAAGCATCCTTGTATTCCTCATCGGAAACGATCTTAAGAAAGCCGTCTCTGTTTTCACCACAGACCGGTTTCATGATACAAGTCATCCCCTGCTTTTCGATATCACAGATCGCATCAAGAATCTCTCCGTTATTGTGTGCTACATAATGAACGGGGATAATATCTTTCAGAGTGTCTGCTGCCGAAAGATGATCCAAAAGAAGGTCCTTGTTATTTGCGATATGTATTAATTCTTCAGAAGATGTGATGACAGTTGCACCTGTATGAGATCTTATCCGATCCGCCACGGAAGCCATCATCTCAAGACTCTTTGTTACTACCGGGAATACATAATCCACTTTTTCTTTTCTTATGATATCTTCCAGAAATGGGATATAACCCGAATCATCCCAATCCGGCGCAATATATGAGGCATCCAGGAAAGTACGATGTGCGGCCTGTTCGGAAAAAACGAATCCAACGATCCTGACATTTCCGTGATCCCGAAGTCCCCTTATCATGCCGGTGAATTCACCGTCGGTTAATAAAACTGTCAGCATATTCTTTTCACCTGGTTTTCTTCAAATGCCATAGCTGCTTTTTTTACCCTTTCTTAATGCATATTTTATTATCTCATAATGATCAAAAGCCAGCTCATCCGCTTCTAACGAAGACACCTCAACCCAGCTTGCGTAAAGCGCATCAGTATTTGCTACAGGTTTAACCAGCGCCTCATCTATAGTAACCATATATGCAATGCTTATTATCCAGCCACGAGGGTCTCTGTCTTTTGCTGATGTGACCTTAACAAGATCGTCTTCTGTTATATTAACAGACAAAGATGTTTCTTCCAGAAGTTCCCTTGAAGCGGCATACTCCGTAGTAACATCAGTCGGCTGATAAAAACCTCCGGGAAGCGCCAGTTTATTAACATACGGATGGTCCGCCCGATTTATCATTAAGATCTTGCTCTTATCCTTATTGAATACCAATAAATCTACCGCAACAGACGGCGAATCAAAAGCCTTCCTGTCATACTTTTCAAGGTAAATATCCTCTCCCTTTTTATCATTGAGCCAGCGATCCGACATTGCAAACATTTCTTTTATGCTTCTCTCACTGTAAAAAAGAGGAATAATGCCATACAGATGTGCGGCGCCATAGTCAGTCAGCATAAAGGTGTCTTCATCTACAAATTCCATGAGACTGTTTTCTTCCAGGAATCTGATCTGCACATTATATACATCTTTGAAATCTTCATTAAAGCGTCTCTTGTAAGCTTTCATCGATATGAAACCGAAATAGAACATGACCGAAATAGCCTTGGCACGAACCTCATCTATCGGCATATCAGCTATATCATTGATGGGGAGCTTTCCTGCATCTATAGCTTCAAAATACTTTTCAAGCTTATGATCGGCGCATCCTAAATTATAGGCAAGATAGTTCCCGACAAATGATTGGGCACCCAGTCCAAAGCCTACGTATGATGTTGCATCAATAACACGCTTGGTGAGATATGAAGATGTTCCCATATCGTCAGGAATCTTACTAAAAGTATTCTTACCGTTGTTTGCAATGTAACCTGCTTCCTTAAGAAGGCGATACGCAATATCATACTGACGATTTACTTTATAGAGTGTTACTCCCTGTGACTCAGCTTCCAGCTTTGTTCCCTTATATCGATTACGATATAAGGTGATGAACTCCGGTTTAAGTGCAATAGTATACTTAATGGTATTTGCAAAGTCATCATCCGACTGATTGAGAAATCCGTACATCAAGTCAATGTTTAATCTGTCAAAGCCGGCTTCTCTCACATTGGCTACAGCCTTCTCATAGATAAAGGAGGAACCTTCTCTGCCGAGTGACTCAAGGAGCTTCTCCGATACCGTCTGGAATCCCATAGAGATGCGATTATATCCAAGTTTTCTGAGTGTTTTTATCTTCTCGATATCATTGGCTGCGATTACCGGAGTAGTCTCTACACTTAAATACATGTTATCTTTAAGGTTGAATCTCTTAATAGCATCCGTGATCTTCGTCAGATTCTCTGTTGTAAGATAAGAAGGTGTTCCACCGCCCAGATCATAACCGGCGATGGGTTTGTCACCAATGATCTTTCGATACATCTCTATCTCTTTCAAAAGATGCTCAACATAGTTATCCGGATCGTTTTCCGTCGGCTTATCAAGAACAACATATTCGCAGAATCTGCATCTGGCCTGACAGAAAGGAATATGAACATACAGACATAATTCTTCCTGAGATTCAATATTCCTCTTTACCGCTTCATAGATCTCTCTGTCATCATGGATCTCATACTGAGCCAAAGAAGTGGGACGAAGGGGATACGCTGTATTGCAATAATGATGAAACTTGATACCTCTGTCAAATATCTCTTTACACTTCATGACAATCCCTCCTATGATCTGAATGTATACTCCGTGCTCCTGCGCCCGCCTTTAAACCTTGAAGTTTTTTCACTTCCCGTTTCTTCAACTTTTGCACTTATCATATCTCTGAAGCTCTTCTTATAAAGAGGCTTTCCAAGGACTGCTTCATATACTCTTTGAAGCTCCGGGAGAGTGAATGTTTTCTCTACCAGACAAAAAGCCTGATCGTTGTAATATATCTGTTCTCTCAGTCTCTTGATCGCCTCGATCAATATTTCAACATGATCAAATGCCAGTCGCTCTTTACTTACGGGTTTCGGAACGTAATTCTCATATCTGATGGCACCGTTTACAAATTCTTCCTTCTTAAGGTCATATACGATCTGCACGTCCTTTTCTTCATTTGAGATCTCGATAGCACTGTCCGTAAATCTTAAGTCAAACCATGCAGCATCATCAGTGTCATCATATCCCTTAACTTCATCAAGAGCAGGAACAAGCGCCAGGTAAGCAATACTCATAACCCAGGTTCTGGGATCTCTTCCGGGCTTCGTAAAAGTGTATATCTGATCGAGATATATTCCCGACAGTCCCGTCTCTTCCTTTAATGTTCTCGCTGCAGCCTTATGTGCTGTCTCATTATCTTTAATGAATCCACCCGGTAATGCCCAGCACCCTATAAACGGATGATCACCTCTTTTTATCAAAAGGATTTTTAATGAGGAATAATCTTCATTCATTCCTAAGATGAGAATATCAGCTGTGACTGACGGTCTTTTATAATCGCCGGCGTTATAACCTGCCAGAAACTCTTTTTCGGTTAAGCCATCCTTATTTTTTTTATTCAATTATTTCCTTCCCCTTCCTTCTGAGTATTGTCTTAATACCTAACGTTGACTTTATTATATATCTTTTGAGTATTATGTCAATACCTATTGTATGATTTTAAACTAACGCGTTATAACTAAAAAAACAGGGGGAGTTTTTTCTCCACCCTGTCACTTCCACCTTATCAACCTATAGGCAGTACTACCGCCTGACAGAAGATAAATCCGTCTGATCATATACTTAAGAACAATAAATATGTCGGGCAACGGTCATAACGTCGCCTGCCGTAACTATTCCTATTACATTCTTTGCATATGAGACAACAGGCGGCACAAAGGCTATCTCCTTGATATGAAATTCCCCGTATTCCAGCGGAATATCCACTTTTGTCAGGTTTGTAATACTGATATCTTTTACGTTGTCCCCATATCCCAATAACGCGGCAACTTTACATGCCGTTCTGCCACGGAAGCAACCCGCATAAACCATATTCAGAGAATCCTTCAATGTCGGATCCAAAAGTCCCATAAAACGGAGTATCAGGTAACGTGACCTGCTGTCGTCGAGTTTCCGGCGCATTGCCTTAAAGACAGCCTTTGCATTATCTTCAAATGATTTACGGTTATCATATCTGTATTTAACCGATATCCCCGTTGCCTGATTGCCCATGGAACGGTTTCCGTCAGTTCTTCCGTCAACCGCAAGTCCCACATCCTGTGTACTGTTTAAATCTTTTATCATGTCTGTTATAAAACAGGCAGTAAGCGATACTCCGGAAGATTTTGCGGTCCTTATCATATTGCCGAGCTCTTCTTTTGAATAACGTTTCAACTCAATCTCTGTCTTACGGTCTTTCCAAAATCCGGAATAAGCATTATCCATGTCATCGAAGCCAAATACCTTCCGCTCTTTCTTCCACTTCTTATTCCACGAATCCGCCAATAATTTATAGAAAAAAGGAAGCTTACTTTCGGCAGGAAGATCGTATAAACCAATGGATCTGAAAGGAGCGGACTCGCATTCCTGTCCCGCAAGACACTTCATAAATGTCTCTATAAAATAGATCAGAGACTTACCATCCCCGCCCAGGTGATGCATCATAAAGATCACTACGTCCTTAGAAACAAACACTCTGATGAACTCACCTTCCTCTATCCTGAATCTCTTCCTTTCATTCTCATTGATCAGTTCTTCAAGATCAAGATCTGTCATATTTATGCTGTTATGAGGATCATCATTATCAACATAATAGGCTTCTCCCGAATCCTCTATCACCACTCTTGAATTCAGAACTTCATGAAAGCTGCACGCCTTGGTAAATGCTACTTTTGCAGCATCAAAATCTATTGCTTTATCAAGAGAAACCTTCATGGTTATAATTATATTCACATCGAAGAGATCCACCCTCTCCGTATCTATCCTATATCTCATAAGTATTGCTTTATACTCCTTCCCCATTGCCTCATAACAATTTTAGTCGGCATTATCTTTGAATAAAGTCTAAAATATGCCGCAAAGGCTCCGGGCACAGACATATCCTTACCTCGCGCGCTGTCCTTAAGAGCTTTTTTTACAACAGTCTCAGGATCTATCATGCCGATATATCTGATCGACATGCCATTCCTTGTCCTTGGAAGCATCTCTGTATCCACCCAGCCGGGACATACAGCAGTTACGGTTATCTTTCTGGACTTAAGCTCAAAATTTAATGCACGAGAGAAATTCTTCAGATAAACCTTACTCGCCGAATATATTGCAAGATAAGGATTCGGCTGAAATGAAGATGCCGACGAAATATTTAATATCCTTGCACCCTCATTCATAAATGGAAGTGATACCGAAATAAGCTCCGAAGGAACGCTGCAATTGATCTTACATGCAGCAAGCACATCTCTTTGTTCCATCTTCTCAAAGAGACCCATATACCCTGTACCTGCATTATTGACAAGGAGCCTTATATCGGGAGCATTTGCAGTTATAAGATCTCTGATCAAACCTACTCCCTCAGAACCCAGATCTGCCTCTATTGGCACAACCTTTTGATCTTCACCGGCGAGCTTATCCAGCTTCTCTTTGTCCCTGCCCACAGCCCAGACTTCGTCTATATCATCCATCTGACTGATCTTCTTAACAAATACTCTTCCTATTCCGCCGGTTGCGCCGGTAATTATCGCTATTCTTTTCATCTTTTCACCAAAAGTCCGGACAAAGTGTCCTTCGTTACCATCCTACAGTCAGTGACAAACAGTTTTTTAAGCGCATACGTATAGACCGTCCCCCAAAAAAGATCAGCCAGATAGATGGCATCACCCTTAACCACGCTTCCTTCCTTCTGCCCCTGCTTTATTATCTCAGCAAGGATCTTATACAGATCGTTTTTATAGAAATCTTTTTTCTTTTCGAGAAGAAGCTGCGACAGGATCGTTATCCTTACTACGTATTCCTCATCGGTTTTAAGTTTCTTCTCCATCTCCTGTGATAGCTTTTCGATCTTTGCTTTCGCAGGTATGGGAAGCTTGGAAAGTGTCTTTAACCGCCTGATATCATCCCTGTTCCCGGCGCTTTTTCGGATCTCTTCAAAGAGCTCTTCTTTTGAACTGAAATAAAGATAAATGGTTCCCTGACCTATACCGATATGTCTGGCAAGATCGCTAATCTTCGTGTCTCCGAATCCGTTTCTTGCAAAGTAAAGAGATGCTCTCTTAAGTATCCTGTTTCTTGTTTCTTCCCGAATCTCCCGACACTGTTCCTCAGTCTTTGGCATGTTCTATGTCTCCTTATGACTGAACGAATATTCATTCATAAAACGACTTTATCATCCTATTTATCAGATGTCAACATTCGATCCAAATACGAACTATGGTATTCAATTGATCCAAACAAATATGTCTCTATTTGAGCAGAACCACTCTTCCTTCGCTTGCGTTCACAAGTACGATATCTCCGTCCTTAAGTTTCTCTGTCGCATCGCCTGTTGCGAGAACAGCTGGAATGTTATATTCTCTTGCCACTATTGCCGCATGAGAAAGAGTTCCGCCGGTATCAACAACCACTCCGGCCGCAAGTGCAAAGAGCGGCGTCCACTCAGGATCCGTATATTTACAAACCAGGATATCGTTTTTCTCAAGCTTATAGAATTCAGCCGGAGACTTTACCACACATACTCTTCCTTTAACCTGCCCGTTTGATGCACCAACGCCCTTAACGGAATCATCATCACCTGCCAGTGCGTCCTTCATACATTTATCCCAATAGGCAACAGCAAAGTCTCTTTTATTTTTTCTTGCCTCTATGATCAGCTGTTTTTCTCCGAGACTTCCCTGTTCACACACCTCATAAAGTTCATCGGCAAACAAATATACAAGATCCTCACATGTAGAATCCAAAACATCCGCCAAACCTTTTAACAATGCTCTGCAGTATTCAAACTCCGACTCCCAGAGATACTGGGTTGCCTCTCTTATATAATGGTAATGTCTGAGGGCTTTTACACGTTTATTGAACTTTGCAAATTTAGCGGGAGAAACTGTTTTTTTAACTTTTCCCATAAGCTCTATAAAATGTCTTTCACCCTCTTCTTTGGATGAAACAGTCTCGCCACCGCTCTTAAGCATAGGTCTCAGAGTATTGATAAACCTGTCAGGTTTTTCACGCCAGGTTTCAGCTGCAAAACAATAACAATTGAAATCCGATTTGCTTCCATAACTCTCAAGAAATGATGCAAACTTCCCGGCAAGCTCCGGATATATTGAACATATATCTTTATATCCTTTCTCCATTACGGTCTTTGTCATCATATTATCTGTGTTTATATATACACACAGATCCTTCATAGCTCGATTCATATCAGCTGTCACATAGCTTAATCCCTCAAGAATATCATAGGCATTAAGCCCACTGTCCACTTTCTTTAATATACCGTTAACACTTCTGCTTTCGATGGCATTAGGAAACAATGCATAACGAAATCTGTCATAAGCAGTTTTTCCTATAAGCTCATGCATTCTCTTTAATGCCTCGCCGTAATCCTTTGCGTTTGAATATTTCTTATTCCTCTCATCATCAAACAGCTGCCTGCATTCTTCAAGAGATTTATCTGCACAGCTGATATTATTATCCGTATCTCCCAATAATTTTAAATATTTCGGGACAGCAAAAACATTCTTTGTAAGCCTGACTTTACTTCCTGACTGATAGGATACGCCATCCTTATCGATAGGATTTATTCCGCTTTTGAATTCTATTCCTATCTCTTTAAACAGGATATTTTTTTGTTCTCCGACAAATCCTCCGAAATCATGATCCAGCGGGAAATAGGGTGTCGGATTCTTCTCAAGATTAAAAAGAACATCCTCCCTCATTGATCCCTTAACCGGCTTGATCTTTGGATAGCCCTCAAAGTCAGCATCCGTGAACACCTTCTTATCACTTTCTTTCAGTGTGGTAATGCTTCTGGCCTGCAATATGTATATCTCACCGTCCCTTACGGCCCACTCTATATCCATTGGATGTCCGTAATGCTTTTCTATCCTGATACCCTCAGCTGCGAGCTTAAAGATCTCCGCTTTGGAAAGCACAGCCTTCTTTCTTCTGTCCTCTTCAACTTCAACTTTAGCTGTACCGTTCCTTTCTTTGCTGTATATGATCTCGTATTCCTTTGTTCCGATCATCTCCTTTAATACATTACCTTCTCGATCACATATATATTCATCAGGGCTCACTATACCTGATACCACGGATTCACCAAGGCCATACGCAGCATTAATATGTATGTTTTTTCTGTCTCCGGCAGGATCCGATGTGAACATTACTCCGGCCGACTCGCTTTCAACCATCTCCTGAATAACGACCGCAAGCGCCACTCTCATGGTGTCGTAACCGGAATTCTTCCTGTAACTGACCGCCCTGTCTCCCCAGAGAGATGCATAACACATTTTTATCCTTAGCAGCAGATCTTCCTTTCCTATAACATTCAAATATGTTTCCTGCTGTCCCGCAAAGCTTGCATCATCAAGGTCTTCAGCCGTTGCAGATGATCTTATGGCTACCCTCGGATCATCTCCCATAGATTCATAGAATCCTTCAATCTCTTTTCTTATATCATCCGGAATTTCACCATTAACTATAGCCTGTCTCAGTTCTTCTCCCGATCCGAAATTCTCTACAGCTATATTGTTAATCTGCATATATGCATCATAAGCCGAAGCCAGAAGAACGCCTCCCTTGGGGATATTAATCCCTGCTTCAGTCATCTCACCGAGATTTGCTCCCTTACCTCCCGCCGTAGGAATATCATCTTTCTTTATCTTCTCAAATGCTAATATGTATTTTGACATTTAGGCCTCCCGTAATTATTATTCTTCTGCTCACTTATGCTTCCTTCAAATAACTATTCCACGCACCTATCCCAATGATCAGTGACAGAAACAGCGCCGCAAGACTTGCCGCCGGGCGGCAGTAGATCAGTCCTTCAATACCCAACAATTTCGGCATAATAAACATCGCAGGTATAAGAAATGTTCCGCTTTCCGATACGGTTACTATTGTTGCCCTTCCGAATCTGCCAATATTCTGGAGGAACATTCCGCATAAAATATAAAATCCCATGAACGGCATGATATAACATTGTGCAACTATCATACGGGCCGCGAGTTTTGTCACATTACTGTCCGTTGAAAATCTCAAAACAAGATCTGCTGATCTGAAATACAGAAAACCAACTGCAACTATAAGGAATAAACTTACTGTAATAAGCGAATAAACAAATGCATTTTGGATACGGTCATACTTCTTTGCTCCGTAATTAACCAGGCAAACAGGTTGAAAACCCTGTCCGAATCCTATGACAAGAGCATAGGCGATATATGATATCCGAAGCGAGATCGTAAGAGCAGCGATCGCACTGTTTCCATATCCCGCAGCCACATTGTTCAGCAAAACCGAAGATATACTGCTTATTCCCTGTCTGCAGAAATTGGGAGCACCTCCCCACAATATGTTTTTTGTAGTATCTCTGTTTAAAACAGATCTTCGAAGTTTAATCTTTACGTTTCCGTTTCTGCCTGTACTCCAAAGAAGGACCAAACATCCGCAGATCTGACCTATCATGCTGGCAATAGCGGCGCCCTCCACATCCATCCTGAGCGCCAATATAAATACTGGATCGAGGATCATATTTAATAACATTCCAAGCAGCAAGCCCGCCATACTGTCTTTTCCCGCTCCTGCTAATCTCAACTGGTTATAAAGAACATTTGATATTAGCATGAAGGGAACAGTGAATATCGTGATCCTGAGATATCTGACAGTTGCCTCATGAAGTGGTCCTGTTGCTGCTCCCAGAATGATACTTAATCTATCCAGTAAAGGTATTCCCAACAGCAGTATGACCAAACCGGTTATGATCGCAAGAGCCACACCCGCAGCAGCATATCTTTCGGCAGTTTCGTAATCTTTCTTCCCCAGGCTTCTTGATATATGATTTCCGCTTCCATATCCAAACCAGAATCCTATAGCCTGGATCACGGATACAAATGAAAAAACTATACCGACAGATGCGGTAAGATCAACATTATCAAGCTTTCCCACGAAATAAGTATCTGTCATTGAATAGACGGTACTTACTATCATGCCTACCATAGAAGGTACTGCCATTTTTACAAGAAGCGGGTAGAGAGGATCACTTGTCAGTTTTCTTAATTTCTCAGATCTTTTTTCTTCATCTGATTTAGTCATTTCGTCTCTTCCCGGTCTTTTTACACTTAAAGAACTTATCCGTTTCAGCTTCACAAAAAACTTTATATATCTCCGGAAATTGATCCTCTCCAATGATCTCTGAGTTAACAAACATCATTCCCGCAGCTCTTCCCACGCCCAGCATCTTTTCAATATCACATTCGACCTTATATCCGTTCTCTTCCCAATAATCGATCATCTTCTTTAGAAAAGAACGATACAAGTCTCCGCTTTTTTTATTTTTATTATTTTTGAAAAACTGTACAGTATCGCTTTCACTGTTAATAAATGTCTTATTCTGTTTAAGGTGCATACCTTCGTTATAGATAAGACCTGCGATAAAACCTTTCGGATCATCAAGTGTCTTCTTTCTCTTTTTATACATCGCATCCGTTTTTTCTTTGATACGAAGAAGAAACAGATCTTCAACGAAATCATCCTTATCTTGATAAAATGTATAAAATCCACCCTGAGCTATTCCTGCTTCTCTTGTCAGTTGTCTGATGGAAATATTTTTTATTCCATCTTCGGCTAGCAGCCTCAAGCCTATTCTTCTGAGCTTTTCCTGAACTTCCTGTCTTTCCTCTTCGCTAAATGCCTTTCCCATGGTTTGCTCCTGTTAAGATGTATTATTGATCTGTCTGATCTTTTATCTATGAACATATTAGTTCTTTGTTCATAGCTTGTCAAGTATGCGTCTAATTCTGGGTAGTTGCCGCAAACCATGTTTCATATCATTCTTTTATTTTTTGGGACTAATTAGATCAGACTATAACTCTCTATTGCTTTTCTGTATTATCGTTCGGATTTCATTAAGTGTATCATTCAGTTCATGAAAACACCGGTGCACAGCCGGAAGAGAAACCGGTCTCTGCGGAGATCCAAGCACTAAGAAAGGAAAGAAAGGACAGCTGATACATTCAGCCCCGATCAAATGAAATGAGTACATATCTAAAAATTACAGATCTTCATAAGTCCTTCTATCCTCAGGGTCAGCAGCTGAAGGTTTTGGATGGCATAAATCTCGAAGTTGAAAAAGGAGAGATATTCGGGATCATAGGTTTCTCCGGCGCAGGTAAATCTACACTTGCAAGATGTATTAACAGACTGGAGACTTCCGATACCGGTTCCATAGAGCTGGGAGGCACGGATATCCTTAAGCTCTCGAAAAAAGAACTTTTGAAAGAGCGCCACAAGATCGGAATGATCTTCCAAAACTTTAATCTGTTCGATTCTATGACTGTATATCAGAATATCGCATATCCTCTTAAGGTATCTTTATTCCCTAAGTCTAAGATAAAAGAACGCGTTCAGGAGACAGCAGAACTCGTGGGACTTAAAGATAAACTTGATGCGCATCCGGGCGCACTGTCCGGCGGACAGAAACAACGAGTCGGAATAGCAAGAGCGATAGTAAACAATCCTGATTTTCTTATCTCAGATGAAGCTACATCGGCCCTTGATCCGCAGACAACGATCCAGATCCTTGATCTTCTCAAAGAGATCAATGCCAAATCCGGAATCACAATACTCATGATCACTCATGAGCTTGATGCAATCAGATATATCTGCAACAGAATGGCAGTACTTGAAAACGGGAAGATCACAGAGAGCGGATTGGTTAGAGATATTTTTGAGAATCCCGAAAGTAAGACAGGCGAGCTTTTTGCAAGGGTATTCAAACTAATGCAGAACGTAGATCTCACCCACGGCAGTGGAATTTAAGGAGGTAAAAATGAGTTTATTGGATTCATCTCTATGGGATGTGATCGTCGCATCCTTCTCTCCGGATATATGGAAGGAACTTTGGGGACCGATCGGTGAGACCTTGTACATGACATCAATTTCATCTCTGATCACACTTGTGTTGGGTTTGGTCATCGGGGTCCTTCTTACGATATCGAATCCGGATGGTCTTGTACCGCTTAAGGTATCATATACGGTTTCAGGATGGTTGATCAATGCATTAAGATCACTCCCTCAAATGATCATGATAATCCTGATGATCCCTGTAGCAAGACTGATTTTCGGAAAATCATATGGATCGAATGCATGCATAATCGCCATAGCGGCAAGCTGTATTCCAATGTACGCGAGGATCGTAGAAAGCAGTCTACTGGAAATTGACAAAGGAAAGATCGAGGCTGCAAAAGCCCTGGGAAGCACAAATTTAACCATCATATTCAGAATATTGCTTCCGGAAACACTTCCCTCACTTATTAGAGGATTCACAGTGTCAGTCATAACAGTTCTTTCCATGACCGCCCTTGCAGGAATGTTCGGTGCGGGTGGCATCGGAGACATAGCTGTAAGGTATGGTTATCAAAGATTTCAGCACGACAGGTTGTTTGCTTGCGTTTATATACTGATAATACTTGTCCAGCTGATCCAAGGCATCGGAAATCTGGTGTCCAAACAAATATTAAAAACAAGAAATCTTATTTAAAAAGAAAAGGAGAAAACTATGAAAAACATCAACTTAAAAAGAATTATTGCAACAATTGCTTTAAGCGCTTTGACACTCAACCTTGCGGGATGTGGTGAAAATCCTGCAACACCCGCTTCAACCTCTGCAGAAACATTTTCATCACAGGAGAACAATTCATCCGCAACAGAAAGCTCAAGCTCAGATGAGAAGATCGTGCTCAAAGGTATCGTTGATCTGGTACCACATTCAGAGATCATCGAGCATGTTAAACCTCAGCTCGAAGAACAGGGGATCACAATTGAGCTGGTTGCAACAGCAGCTGATCCGACAACAAATGAAAGACTTAATGCCGGCGAGATCGACTTCAACTATTTCCAGCATCTCCCTTATCTCGAGAGTGAGAATGAAGCAAACGGATACGATCTTGTCAGCGCAGGCGGAATACATATCGAACCCATCACAGCATATTCCGACAAATATGCATCCGTAGATGAACTCCCCGAAAATGCTATAGTGGCAATCCCTAACGACGGAACGAACGAATACAGAGCACTCCGTATACTTGAAGAGAACGGATTCATCGTTCTTGATCCCGCTGCCAAGGATTCACTCAGTGCATCCGTTAAGGACATCACTGAATTCAAGAAAAAGTTAGAGATCGTAGAAATCGATTCAACTCAGATTATCCCTTCAAAGGACGACTACGATTTCTTCATCACCAATACCAATAAAGCTCTTGAAGCAGGCATCACATCAACCAAGCTGTTCAGTGAGGGTAAGGACAGCCCTTATGCAAACATCATCGCAGTCAGATCTGAAGATCTTGATGATCCTGCTGTTAAGGCACTCGTTGATGCACTTCTTTCAGAAGAAACTCAGCAGTGGATAGCAGACAACTACAACGGTGCGGTAATCCCCGTTATCGATCTTGGTAACTGATAATCCAAACACTCTAAATATAAGATAAAAAATTCCGCGCAGCGGTGCTTCCTACTATCAAACGAAGCACTTCTGCGCGGTTTGTTTATTATTTATTATTTCTTCTTAACGGGAACCAGTTCTATGTATCCTCTTTTCCCGACCGGTTCCAACTGGATCCTTGGATTCTTATCATCCCACTCGAATCCTATAAACTCGGGATTATACTTTTTCTCCGCATCCCATATCTCATTGATCGCAACGGCGTAATCTTCATCCTTAAACGGTTCCCCTCTAAAGAGAAGATATGTCGAAGATGGCAGATCAATGATCTCAAATCCCTCTGGGATCTGCCCATTGTAATCAGCTTCCACCTCTACACCCTGAACATACTCGTTCGAAGCAGGTTTTCTTAACTCTTTCGGAAGCCAAAGACATACCGGTTCACCGCTTATGGACTTGATACTCCTTAACAGGCCCCAAACATCGCATCCGACTTCTTCGCAGTAAGAAAAATACTCTGTAGCTTTAATTCCTCTTTTGATGATCACTTTTCTTGCAGGTTTCTCAATTACCTGAATAAATACATTTCTGATCTCACTCATATCGCTCACATTCCTTTCTGATTCTGTAATCAATGAAGGAGTAAATAACCAGATGGGTATAGGGCTTGTGGAGTATTCCTTGGGATTACAGCCGAACTCACGTCTGAATGCGCGCTGATATCCGTCTACACTTCCAAATCCCATATCGTAAGCTACTTCAAGAATCTGACATTTTTCGTCACGCAATCTTAAGGCCGACTCAGACAGCTTAAGGCGCCTTATGTACACTGCCGGTGTCATCCCAAGATGCTTGCAGAAAATCTTTCTTGAATACGATGTGGAAAATGATACAACCTTAGCAAGATCCTCAATTGAAATATCTTCATCGATATGTTCACTTATATAATCCTGCATGAGGCGTACCGCTTTTCTCTGTTCTTCCATCTGCTCATCTCCTTGTGAGCATATACTATCCTAACTGATATCCTCAATTCTCGACTTTTTTGACTCACTTCCTCATGATCATTTGCAATTACTTAATCCAAGTTATTTCCTTATATACCAACTGTATCCATAGAATACAAGCTGCCTTTCGCCCCCATCGAAAACCTGAGCCAATGATTCCATCATCCATTTCCTTATATCATCAGCACTGGCACTTCCGCTCTCTATCTGATCATTAACATTGGACTGGATAAGCATAAAATCAACAAACTTATCCAGGGTAAAAGAGTATTCCATGTCATATTCCGTCTGCTTTTCCATTACAAAGCCATCGACCAGATCAGCCTGAGTCCACTTGTTCTCTTTTCTTGGTGGCTTAGGAAATCTGCTTTGATACTCATCCCGGTACCATCTTGTATAATCATCATTTCCTACCATTCTGTCTGTAATTCCAAAATCATAAATTACTATAAGCCCATTATCATCCAGAACTTCAGCCATATTATTCATGAACTTCTTTTCATCCATCCAATTGATGCATCCTGCAGCAGTTACAATATCATATTTTTCATTCGGAATTCTTGTTTCTTCCGCTTTAGCAGCATAAAAGGAGTAAGAATGATCTGTGCCATAAATCTCATCGCATACTTCAACCATTGATTCTGCTATATCTGTTCCTGTTACCTTTTCACATATAAGTCTTAGGGCCTTGGTTGAAAGCCCTGCTCCACACCCCACATCAAGACCATTTTTGAAAATATAATCCTTAGGAAGACTGCAATCTTGCTTAATCTTCTCTATTACAGACTTATGAAGCCAAGGTCTCTTGGCATAGCCATGTGCTATCCTTTTAGAGTCAAATGCCTTATTATCCATTCTTTTTTCCCTCTTTGGAAGCACAACCTGCTAAACCAGATATTCTTCAATCATAGCCTTTATTATATTAGAACTGATTGCATGTTGAGAAGTCTCAAAGGTCATAATCATGTTTTTTCCAAGATAATATCCGCTTTGCTCATATGACTCTATCTTAACTATATTCTTGTTTGCATAAGCTATGTTATCCATCATTCCGAAATGTTCCCAGATATATTCCTTTCTAGTCCGGATATTAAGGCATGTAAAATCTGGTCTTACTGTTCCCATGCCTTTTAGCATAAGCGGATATTCATACCTGTATGGAATGCCATTTTGTTCCAGCATATTGGCTATTATCAGCTCAGATTTTGATCTTACCCTTATTCCATCATTTGAAAAAAACTCTGTAACGCTTTCATTAAATTCAAACGGCTCGTAGATTTCTTTCTTCCAATTTTCAACATATAATTCCAGAGGTTCAATAACCGGTGTAACAAGTTTTTTCCTTGCGTCTGCCATCCCTATATACACATTTTCAAGCGCTTTTATGTCATAGAGCTTTAAAAACCCCCAAATATCATTTCTGATTTTTACAAGTTTCTTTTTTAGTAGCATTTCATAATCACGCTGTGCTACTTTCTTTAGCTTGCCAATTTCTTCGACTCTCGCATACTTCCGTTTTTGTGTGAGCTTATCTACCCAGTAATACTGGTCTTTCCCGTTGCTCTTACTTATTGCAATTCCGCATTTGCTCAGGTTCTTTACCTTTAACGCATTCTTGTCAATTTGGGCTATTAAAGCATCAATCTCCTGTATTTGTTTTTCCAATTCTTCCTTGTAATTCTGCATCACCAAACTCCTTTATTCAGATTTACGTGACTACACGTTATCTTTTGACTGTTATCACGTAGTATTGCAATTTTATTCTGGCACTCTACGTGATACATCTCTGTTAGCAAACCTCTTCTCACGTATTTTTCCCCCGAATTAATTTATTTCTACGGGGCCTACAATAATCGAGTGCAATATCTCACGTAGACGTCATAAATAACATGCTTATCACTACGCGAATAGTAGCTCAAAAAAGCCACTGCTCACGTAATCTGTCATTTTTGACCCTTTTTTGCCTATATTTTTAGGAATTTTCAAGTTGTCCCAGAAAGAACAGCCATTTCAAAATGAACTTTGTATAGAACTATCGTAAAATACAACTGACAATATATAACAACAAAGAAAAAAAGTAAAGATATTTCTAACCGTATAGATCTCCATACGATTATGCCTGAAAGATAAGCCTCTGACAATTTCAGCCTGCATAACAACAAAGCCCTAGAAGCCGCATATATGCGCTTCTAGGGCCAAATAGCATAACACACTCGATATTTTATTCCAGCTCTATCGTTCCGGGGGGCTTACTCGTAAGATCGTAGAATACTCGGTTAACTCCACGAACTTCGTTTATTATCCTGCTCATTACTGTCTGAAGAACTGCGAAAGGAATATCACAAGCTTCCGCAGTCATAAAGTCGATGGTCTTAACGGCGCGCAGGGCAACCGCATAATCATAGGTTCTTTCATCACCCATAACTCCGACAGACTGAAGGTTTGTAAGAGCTGCATAATACTGATCCGGCATCCATGACGGATTGAAATTGCGGGCACGGTCGAAGATCTCATCAGGTGTATTTCCCGATTCTTTCCTCTCTCCCATGTGCTCTTTCTTCCACTCTTCTGCTGCCTTGGCGATCTCTTCACGATATATAAAGTCCGCTTCCTGTACGATACGAACTTTCTCAGCAGTTACTTTACCAATGATACGTATTCCGAGTCCGGGGCCTGGGAAAGGCTGACGGAATACAAGATTCTCCGGTATTCCAAGCTCAAGACCTGCCTTACGGACCTCATCTTTGAACAGATCACGAAGAGGTTCAATGATCTCCTTGAAATCCACATAATCGGGAAGTCCACCCACGTTGTGGTGAGACTTGATAACGGCAGACTCACCGCCAAGACCTGATTCAACTACGTCCGGATATATTGTTCCCTGCGCAAGGAAATCAACCTTGCCTATCTTCTTTGCTTCTTCTTCGAATACACGTATGAATTCTTCACCGATTATCTTACGCTTCTTCTCAGGCTCCGTTACGCCTGCAAGCTTGTTATAATATCTTTCCTGCGCATTCACACGGATGAAGTTAAGATCAAATTTTCCTTTCGGTCCGAATACAGCTTCCACCTCATCGCCTTCGTCTTTTCTCAGAAGTCCGTGATCAACAAAAACGCATGTAAGCTGCTTACCGATAGCCCTGGATAAAAGGCCTGCAGCCACGGAAGAATCAACACCGCCGGAAAGAGCCAGGAGAACCTTACCGTCTCCAACCTTCTCCTTGATCGCCTTAACAGTGTTCTCAACAAAAGCATCCATCTTCCAGGTTCCGCTGCATCCGCAGATATTGCGGACAAAGTTATGAAGTACTTTTGTACCTTCCAAAGTATGTAGAACTTCAGGATGGAACTGGATCAGATAGAGATTTCTCTCTGTATTCTCAGCTGCCGCAACAGGACAGTTAGCGGTATAAGCAATGGAAGTAAATCCGGGAGCCATCTTGGAAATATAATCATTATGACTCATCCAGACCTGTGTAACCTTCGCATTTTCATCGGCAAACATCGGACCTGTCACGTTATCGTATTTCAGATATTTTCCGCAGGACTTTTCTTCATCAGTGATGGCACCGCCAAATGCCTCATTGCAATTCAGATCAAATCCCACACCATCAAAAAGTGCAGTCTTTGTATTTATAAGTGTTCTGGTCTTTCCGTATTCGCGGTTATCCGCTCTTTCAACTTTTCCTCCCAGAACATAGGTCATCAGCTGTGCTCCGTAGCAAAGTCCAAGTATCGGACATCCGATATTAAATAATTCTTCCGTTGCAGAAGGAGCGCCTTCTTCATATACACTGTTGGGGCCGCCTGTTAATATGATCCCCTTTGGATTCATCGCTTTGATCTCGGCCAGATCTTTCTTGTAAGAATAGATCTCGCAGTACACATTACATTCACGTACACGTCTTGCAACCAGCTGGTTATACTGACCGCCAAAATCAATTACTATGATCTTTTCTTTTTCCGTAACTGCCATTTTGTCCCTCTGCTTTTCTTATTTGCTTGATATATTACTTATGGCTTCGGATACTTTCCCGAAGCCATGTCTGTAACTTTTATTCTTTAAGTCCCGGTAAAGTCTCGACCCATTTGATCTGCTCTTCCGAGTAATGGAATTTCCTCTGCTTTTCTTCGTTCACATATCCATCCTGCATGCAGCCTGCGTAGAGCCTGAACATTCCGCCGCGCTTGAAGGCCTGATGCAGAAGTTTTCTCTTTACTCCTTCGTCCTGTACCCTCACAACATGAGTAGCGAATCTTGATACAAGGGAAGTCTCTTTCTCCGATTTGCGATTACGGAGAACATATCCGCATACAGCTTCATCGGAAGTATTGAAATCGAGATGATACTTCTTAGCAAACTCTTTGCTTGTGCGTTCATCATAATTGATCGTAATCCGAAGTATCTTATAGAGATCCCTGTTAGGCGGTAAACATTCTCCCGGAACATTGTATGCCATACAGAAGATCAGTTTAGTCGTATAAAAAACATTTTTCGAAGCAAATACATCAGCGGTAAGCTTCTTTATCACAGCATTATCATCCGGATTTCGATATGAAAGATACTTTTTTCCATCCCTCACGGCTCTGACAAATCCGGTTATCGCTTCCTTCTCTTCCTTCTCAATTACATCAGAAGTAAGCTTAAGAAGCTTTGCAAGAGAAACAGCACTGAGATACGTCTTAAATATCTCTTTATCTTTGATAATGATACTGCTGAATTCTTCGGGCTTTGCATATTCGGCAAGAAAGAAAGCAGCAATATTCGCTCTCTTAGGTGCGCATTCCTCTATCCACTTATTTATTGTATCTTTATCCGGAGCAAATGATAACGGAAGTTCAAATGATGTAAACGTCTGCATCTTAAGCTCGGACGGAACAGAGGACGCGATTATCCTGTCCACATGTTCCTTCATTCCCGCTTCTTTTTTTTGTGCAAAACCTTTGTGTTCCGTATATACACGCGAAAGAACGCTGAAGAGCTTCTTGTCATATCCGCCTTCAGCCAGATCTCCTGACAGTTCCAGGAGTTCCATTCCGGTTTTAGATGCGCCTATCTTTCTTATCTGCGCTGTTCCAGGGATTACTTTCCCCTCCATAACTCCTTCTTCCTGCGACGCTATCCGCCGTCTTGTGAGAAATAGTTATCTTTTATTTCTTGATTTTCTGAGTAGTCTTCTTTTCCGCAGGTTTAACCGGCAGCTCCGGCACTATTAGCGGAAGGACATTGCTGACTTTATCATGAATAACAAAATCAGCATATCTGTCGGTATAATGTTCCTCTTTGGTAATAAGAACCAGTCTCTCACCGTTGTAATTACCTGTACAGAACTTAACCATGTTGTCATACATATTGGTGCCGAGGACCATTATCATATCCGCATCCTCACAGGCATTTACAGCGTCTGTCATAAGCCCGTTCAAAATCTTCTCTCCGAAAAGAAGTATGCCGGGACGGATCGGAGCACTGCATTCATCACAGATAGGCACGCCCTTTGAGTTCTTGATATAATCAACATCAAATTTTTTCCCACATCTGGGACAGATGTTAAATTTAATATTTCCATGAAGTTCGATAACATCATCGAGCCCTGCACTGTGCTCAAGATTGTAATAATTCTGAGTTATGAATCTCTTTACTTTGCCCAGCTTCTGAAGTCTTTTCAGGTCTTCATAAAGAGGGGCGGGCTTTAAAACATCCGAAATGATCTCATTCTTATAGAACTCGAAAAACTTATCTCTTCTGGCACTGTAATACTCTACAGACATCATCTCATCGGGAGACTTGTGATATTTCTCTTCGAGTCTGTAGCACTCACGCGAAGACCATATGTTTTCTCCGCCGCTTTCTATAACTGCACCGATTCCGAGAAGTACTACAATATTCTCGGACTGAGCTATCATCTTTTTAACTCTTTCGATTGTTCCGCTCTGTTGATTCATTATGAACTACCCCGCTTCACCTTAGTATAGAAAAAGTCGTTAACACTCAGAAGTATCTTCTGGCATTACGTCCCTCAGCATAGCCACAAGTCATAAAATGATAGTAATACATAGGCAGATTATTGCCATACATACTATTCAGCTCTTTATAGTTTGACCTGTAAACATTTATATTAAAGTTATCGCATCCCTGTCGGCCCTCATACATTCCTACTGTCACGAAATGTCTTATAGCCCCTTCGGGATCATGCTGATAAAGAACTCTCATATCAGGATATGTAGCTATATAAAATGAATAATCATAAACCATTGAATAATCAACGCCGTTGAAAACCTGCGCTGCCGCAACATCCGCTGTCCTTGCTCCGTCGCTGTAAGCCGGTATCGAATAAATCTTCATGGTAGCACCATCTGTGGTATACCAACAGATATTTCCCGCTATATTCATAGGCTGACAGTCAGAAAGACAGCCGGAAATCTTCTTCACTTCACCTCTGAGATTTCCCGCACCATCAACATACGCATAGTTAACTTCCTGGGTATCGGAATATCCTTTTCTTGCCTCCCAGATAACTACAAAGCTGTCATCCGTTACCTTAACGATATAAGGTGTTGTAACCGTATAACCGTCACCATAAGCATATCCGGTAAGATATGCCGTATCAGTTCCCGATACTATGGTTCCCTTGGGAACAGCCGAAATAAAAACATTTTTATTGGGTGAGCTTCCATCCTGAGGTGAAGCGGCACCTACCAGTAAATAGTACTGTGATGAAGACTCAAGTCCGCCCAATGAAACCGTACCTTTCCCCGGTTCCAAAGCCATAGCTTTATATGTATATGAATTAAACTTATCCTGTGAAGCAACATTAGAGTATCTTGAAACAACTGCCGCATATGGATCAGTCATACTGTGATCGGCTACTGTTATCCTTCCGTCACTTGCATCGATAAATACCGCTGCGCTGTTAGCATAGCATGAAGTCTCCGTTACTTTATCATTACAGCTTACATCCTTAAATGTCATAGTAGAAGAGTCAAAAGAAAATGTCATGCATGCCTGACAACCGGAATAAGTCTTATGCCCCATTCTCACGAATACTTTATTACCCCATTCACTAAGATCACTGTTACTTCCAAAGAAAGGCTCCGCAGTGTTGCATCCGCAAATGGAAACAGCCCCGACTCTTATCCAGTCCTTGGTATATTTAACAACACGAACTACTTCCTTAGCTGAGTTCTGCTCATAATTAGTCTGTCCAAAAAGAACGTAATTGTAAGCTGCTCCCGAAAAACATCCACCGTATATGGGAAGTTCCATATTAATAAACATCTGTCCAATGAGCTTAAAATCAGCGGAATAACTCTCAACAAGAACGATATCTCCCATATTCTCAACTCGTCCGAATGTGCCGTTATTGTTATTAACTATAGCGGAATCCGCAACTTTTCTTGTTGAAGTATATTCATTGCCATGAATATTATTGGTGATTATCCCACCTGCAACAACACCTGCATTCGTTGCCTTGAGAAGCGGTGTATCTGCGATATCTACTTCGGATCCGTCATCCGAATAATCATAGGCTATCCTGTTATCATTGGCATAAGAAAAAAACGAGTATGACAAAACTGTTACCGTTACTAATGCAGCGATAACAGACGTAAAAAATCTAAATATTAAATTTTTAGAAATACGCCCAAACTTCATAATCGTAATTATAATCTAAATAAGTGAAAAATTGTGATTATTGAATAAAATCTCACATATAATTTTATCATATCGGTGAGAAAATTAAACCACAACATATTGATATATAATAAAAAAAACCCGCATTATCAGCGAATCCGCGATATACGGGAGTTATACAGTCAGTATTAATGAGCCACGCGGGACTCGAACCCGCGACAACTTGATTAAAAGTCAAGTGCTCTACCACCTGAGCTAGTAGCCCATCCGCTTTAGTCCGAGAAAAAATCTACGGATAAAAGTGAATGCCCAGAGCCGGAATCGAACCAGCGACACGAGGATTTTCAGTCCTCTGCTCTACCAACTGAGCTATCTGGGCATATTAAAAACTTTGTTAAATTATATGGTGCTTTTTAAAATAGCGGGGACAGGATTTGAACCTGTGACCTTCGGGTTATGAGCCCGACGAGCTTCCAGACTGCTCCACCCCGCGGTATGCGCGTTTCGCGCCTGAAAACAAATCAGCCAATGTCTAATCTGTTTTAGTGGGCGGAAGTGGATTCGAACCACTGAAGGCAGTGCCAACAGATTTACAGTCTGCTCCCTTTGGCCACTCGGGAATCCGCCCATCTTACCAAGTTTCCCTGATAAATGATTGCCGTCTAAAGACAGCAAATGGAAGTTACAGGGCTCGAACCTGTGACCCTCTGCTTGTAAGGCAGATGCTCTCCCAGCTGAGCTAAACTTCCAGGAAAAGGTAAACATATAAAATTTGCTGCCTCTCAAACCTTACGATTTAAGAGAAACGACCCAGATCGGACTCGAACCGACGACCTCCGCCGTGACAGGGCGGCGCTCTAACCAACTGAGCCACTAGGCCAAGCACATTCAAAACTGAACACAGACTCTTTCGAGTTCCTTCTTCTTAAACTCAAGATCTCAAACCTTCAGGACAAGCCTTCGACCTATTAGTAACCTTCCGCTGAACGTATCACTACGCTTACACTTAGGCCCTATCTACCTGATAGTCTCTCAGGGGTCTTATTACCTTATGGTAGGGATATCTCATCTTGAGGGGGGCTTCACGCTTAGATGCCTTCAGCGTTTATCCCTGCCGGACTTGGCTACTCTGCCATGGCATTGGTTGCCAACAGATACACCAGCGGTCCGTCCATCCCGGTCCTCTCGTA